>CAWAXB010000001.1:0-22147 GCA_963785895.1 uncultured Actinomycetes bacterium
CGGCGCTAGAGCCAGCGCCCACCCTCCTGCACGAGCCGGCCGTCGGCGTAGAGCCGCCCGCCGCTGCGCAGGTCCTTGACGATGTCCCAGTGGATCGCGCTCTCGTTCGTCGCCGCCCGTGAACGTGTAGGAGTTGCCGAGCGCGAGGTGGACCGTGCCGTCGATCTTCTCGTCGAAGCGCGACGTTCTTCATGAAGCGCTGGATGCCCGGGTTGCAGCCGATGCCGAGCTCGCCGAGGCGCGCGGGCGCCCTCGTCGGTGTCGAGCGTCCGCAGCAGGAACTCCTCGCCCGCGCGGCGCTGACGCGTCGACGATCGCGCCCGTCCTCGAAGACGAGCCGCACGCCGCTCGACCTCGTGGCCGTAGTAGACGGCCGGGAACTCGCGAGAACTCGATCGACGCCGTTCGCCGAGTCCTCGACCGGCGAGTAGAAGACCTCGCCGCCCGGCATGTTCACGTGGCCGTCGTCGACCGCGCCCGTCCGGCCCGCGAGCGACAGCGTCAGGTCGGTGCCGGCGCCGACGATGCCGCACCTCGTCGGCCGCGTCGAAGACGTCGGCGATCGCCGCGCATCCGCTCCGCCTCGGCGTCCCAGTCGAGCAGCACCGCGTCGAAGATGAACTGCTCGTACTCGGCCAGCGTCATCCCCGCGTCCTGCGGCGAGCGCCGGCGACCGGGTACTCGGCGATCACCCACGGGACCGCCATCGCCATCGTCCGCTCGCGCATCGGCGCCGATCGATCTGCTGCGAGCGCCGCCGCGCGCTCCTCGGACAGGTCCGCGCCCTCGCGCGATGTTCTCCGGCGCCCAGATCGAGATGAACGCGTCGACCTCCTCCCAGATCCGCTGCTGCAGCGGCGCCGGCGCGCGCAGCACGTCGAGCGGCGCCTCGCGCGCGAACGGGCCGCCGATCTGCTCGAACGCGAGCTGCAGCGATCGGATAGGCGCCGCGGCGCGCGATCTGCTCGGCGACCGCCTCGATCAGCGGCCGCGCGAGCGGCGTCGCCGCGGATCGCCACCTGCCAGCCGGGCTGCACCGCCGACCGAACGCTCGACGAGCAGCCGCGCGTACTCGTCGATGCCGTCGGATCTCGCACGTGACCGACCCTGTTGGCACGGCACGCGGCTCACACCTTGGGCCGAAGGGGGGTTATTCGAGTGTGCGGAGGAAGTCGTCGATCTCGAGTGCCGGCAGCGTCGCGATCTTCGTCGAGCCCCGTGCCGACGAGCGCCACCGACGCCTTGGAGCGCGGCGATGTCGGGCGCCTCGACGACGTTGACGAAGTCGAACTCCCCCGAGCGTCGCCCACTGGTGCAGCACCTTGCAACCCAGCTCCTCGACGTCCTTGTTCACCTCGCGCAGGCGCTCAGGATTCGACTTGAGGGTCTGGACTCCCTGCTGCGTCAGCGTCGACAGGAGGATGAAGATTGGCATCGCGACGTCTCCTTCGGTGGGGTCAGCAGAGCCTCTCTGGCCGCCTGGTCGAGATACAGCATCGCTCCGCCCAGGAAGAGCATCGGGCTGAGCACGATCTCGAGCCAGGAAGACGGGCGGCGCGCTGGCCGTTGTCGCCCTGCGTGTGCAGGAGCGCACTCAAGGTGTCGGCCGCGACGCCGACCACGATCACGAGCGCCGCGAGCGAGCCGAGCGCATGCGCGTAGTCGGCGATGCCCAGCTGCCGGCCCCGCACGAGCGCCGCGCGTAGATCGAGGCCCTCGACCATCGCTGCGGGCACCGCCAGGCCGATGAACGCGAACCAGGCGATCCCGGGGAGGATGTAGACCGCACGGAGAGCCGGGAATGGCAGATAGATCAGCACCGCTGCGACGACCGCGGCCTTCGTCGGCTGCCGGCCGTGGATCTGCTTACAGGCCCAGACGAATGCCCAGACGAAGAGCGGCGTCGCGGCCCAGTAGACGAGCATCTGCACCCTCGGCGCCTCCCTGACGCTGAACTGGTCGGCGACCGCGACCGGGATGCCGAGCGGCAACGCGCCCCAGAACCGATGCCCGTAGGCGCGGATCGTCTCGGCGACCAGCTGACCGACGGTGCGCTCGCCGGGCGGCATCGGCGGCGGCAGGTCAGGCACGCGACAGCTCCTGGATCAGCCGGGCAGGCGGCGGCCAGCGCGTCCGACCCGTCGGTCGGCTCCACTTGGCGCGGTCGGGCTCGCCGACGGCATTCGCGATCACGCGCACCTCGACGGCCGGCACACCGGCCAGCGCGGCCGCACGCAGCACCGCGTAGCCCTCCATCGCCTCGATCCGCAGCCGGTCGAGCTGCCGGCGCGCGCGGTCATGCCGATCGGCTCGAAGCGCGAGTCGGGCAGGGCGCGGCGGGCGGCACGCACGAGCTGCTCGGCCGGGGAGAGACGCAGCACGATCCAGTACGGATCGTCGGCATCGCAGTACAGTGCCTCGCTACCGACCGCGAAGCCGATGATGCCCGTAAATCGCGCGCCCCGGCCAGCCCCACGTGGAGCGCTGCAGTTGGCCGCAAGTCGGCCAGCGCCGCCGCCGTGCGTGCGGCGGCCTCGACTGGGCCTACTCCACACGCGAGAGTCGACGCACCCGCTGCGCCACGAAGCTCGCCGGGGGTCGCTGCAACCACGAGAAGCACGGCGCCACCGTATCGGGACGCGCGGCGCAGACGAACTGCAATGATGCCGCCCGTGGGTTCCGCGTCGCGGACATCAGCACGCTCGAGTGGGATGAGCGTCCGGCCAAGGACGGTGAGGAGCCACGGCGCCTCACCGACATCACGACCGCCGCCGGGCTCCAGCAGTCGCGGGCGCGCGTGTGGCGCTACCCGGCTCACTCGACCGGCCGGCGCCATCGCGATCACGCGCAGGAAGAGGTGTTCGTCGTCATCTCGGGTCAGTTGACGATGTTGCTCGGTGACGAAGGCGAGCGCGCAGATGTCGGACCCGGCAGCGTGATCGCGGTCGACGCGATGACGCCGCTGCAGATCCGAAACGAGGGCGACGAAGAGCTTGTCGTCTATGCGTACGGCGCACCACCGCTGCAGGAGGGCGCCGACATGCTCGACGACGTTCCCTGCCGCCTCGCGCCTAACGCGCAAAAGGTGTCCGGCACTGAAACGGTGTCGGACGCCGGAATGGCCAGTTGAGCTGCGGCAGCCGTCGGAGGTGTCAGACACCCAACCTTGCGGCGGCGCGCAAGGCCTTCGTGAAGACCAGGTCGCCGTTCTGGGCGTCCACTTGGATCGTGTCGCCGTCGCCGAAGTCGCCCTCCAGCAAGCGCAGCGCCAGCGGGTTCTCCAGCAGGCGCTGGATCGCGCGCTTCAGCGGCCTCGCGCCATAGGCAGGGTCCCAACCGGCTTCCGCGATCGTCGTCTTCGCCTCGTCGGTCAGGTCGAGCGACAGGCCGCGCTCGCCCAGCCGCGTGCGCAGGCGCTCCAGCTGATGCTCGACGATCTCCGCGAGCTGCTCACGCGAGAGCGAGCTGAACTCGACGATCTCGTCGATCCGGTTCAGGAACTCGGGCCGGAAGTGCTCGCGCATCTGCTCGGCGCTGCGGATGTTCGACGTCATGATCAGCACCGTGTTGCGGAAGTCGACCGTGCGGCCCTGACCGTCGGTCAGCCGCCCGTCGTCGAGCACCTGCAACAGCACGTCGAACACCTCGGGATGCGCCTTCTCGATCTCGTCGAGCAGCACCACCGAGTACGGCCGGCGGCGCACCGCCTCCGTCAGCTGCCCACCCTCGTCGTAGCCGACATATCCGGGCGGCGCGCCGACCAGGCGCGAGACCGTGTGCCTCTCGGAGTATTCGCTCATGTCGATACGCACCATCGCCCGCTCGTCGTCGAACATGAACTCGGCGAGCGCACGCGCCAGCTCCGTCTTGCCGACCCCGGTCGGGCCGAGGAAGACGAACGAGCCGATCGGCCGGTCGGGATCCTGCAGGCCGGTGCGCGCCCGGCGGAGCGCATTCGCGATCGCCGACACCGCCTCGTCCTGGCCGACGACACGCCCGTGCAGCCGGTCCTCCATGTGGATCAGCTTCGCGGTCTCGCCCTCGAGCAGCCGGTCGACCGGGATGCCCGTCCAGCTCGCGACGGTGGTCGCGATGTCGTCCTCGTCAACCTCTTCCTTGACCATCGGGTCGGCCGGCCCGCGCTCGCGCTCTTCCAGCTCACGCTCGAGCGCCGGCAGCTCGCCGTAGCGAATCTCGGCGACACGCTGCAGGTTGCCCTCGCGCTCCGCGCGCTCCGCCTCGCCCCGCAGCTCGTCGATGCGGCGCGTCGCATCCTTGATCCGCTCGAGCGACTCCTTCTCCTTCGCCCAGCGCGCGGCCAGCGCGTTCCGCTCCTCCTTCGCCTCGGCGAGCGCGCGCTCCAGCGGCTCGCGCACCTGGCCGGACTCGTTCGCCATCGCCGCCAGCTCGATCTCGAGCTGCATGACGCGGCGGTTCGCCTCGTCGAGCTCGAGCGGGCTCGAGTCGATCTCCATCCGCAGCCGCGACGCCGCCTCGTCGACCAGGTCGATCGCCTTGTCGGGCAGGAACCGGTCGGCGATGTAGCGATGGGAGAGCACCGCAGCCGCGACGAGAGCCGCGTCACGGATGCGCACGCCGTGGTGCGCCTCGTAGCGCTCCTTCAGGCCGCGCAGGATCGCGATCGTGTCGGGCACCGACGGCTCGCCGACGAAGACCGGGGCGAACCGGCGCTCGAGTGCCGCGTCCTTCTCGATGTGCTTGCGGTACTCGTCAAGCGTCGTCGCTCCCACACAGCGCAGCTCGCCGCGCGCGAGCAACGGCTTGAGCAGGTTCGCGGCGTCGACCGCACCCTCGGCGGCGCCCGCGCCGACGATCGTGTGCAGCTCGTCGATGAACAGGATGATCCGGCCGTCGGAGTTCTTGATCTCGCCGAGCACCGCCTTCAGCCGCTCCTCGAACTCGCCGCGGTACTTCGCGCCCGCGAGCAGCGCGCCGAGGTCGAGCGCCCGACACGAGCCGGTCCTTCAGCCCCTCGGGCACGTCGCCGGCGACGATCCGCTGCGCCAGCCCTTCGGCGATCGCCGTCTTGCCGACGCCGGGCTCGCCGATCAGCACCGGGTTGTTCTTCGTGCGGCGCGAGAGGATCTGGATCACGCGGCGGATCTCCTCGTCGCGTCCGATCACCGGGTCGAGCTTACCCTGCTCGGCCGCCTCGGTCAGGTCGCGACCGAACTTCGCCAGTGCCTGATACGTCCCCTCCGGGTCCTGCGACGTCACGTGCTGGCCGCCCCGCACCTGCTCGATCCACGCCAGGATCTCGTCGCGCGGCACCGGCTCGAGCGCAAGGAACAGATGCTCGGTCGAGACGAAGTCGTCGCTCAGCTCCTGGCGCGCCTTGTCGGCACGATCGAGGACGCGCGAGAACGCCGCCGACGCGTTCGGCTGCTGCACGCCGCCCTGCACGGACGGCAGCGCCGCGACCTTGCGCTCGGCCTCGGCGCGCAGACCCTGCCAGTCGGCGAACAGATCCTGGTCGAGCAGCGCCAGCAACAGATGGTCGGGCGTCAGCTCGGGATTGCCACGGCGCCGCGCCGCGTCCTGCGCGGCGGCGATCGCCTCCTGGCTCTTGATCGTCAGCTTGCCGAAGTCCATCACTCCTACCTGCCGTTTCTCTGCGCGGGCGGCTGCGGAGCCCGGTAGAGCACCAGGTCGCGCCGGTAGAAGCGGTGCACCTCGTCGAGCGCCGTGCGCATCTCGCGCTCCATGCGTTCGAGCCGGCGACGCATCCGCCGCAGCTCGTCCTCCATCAGCAGCACGCGCTCGACGCCGGCCAGGTTGAGCCCCAGCTCGCTCGTCAGGCGCTGGATCAGCCGAAGCCGCTCGATGTCGAGCTCCGAGTAGAGGCGCGTGTTGCCGGCCGTGCGCTGCGGCTGCACGAGCCCCTTCTGCTCGTAGATGCGCAGCGTCTGCGGATGCATGCCGACCAGCTCCGCGGCGACACTGATCATGTAGCGCGGGCGATCGTCCACTAGTGCACGCGTCCGCAAGTCATGGCACGTTCCCGGCGGCGTCTCGCCGCCCGTTGCCGCGTCCTCAGTCGCCCCGATAGGCAAGCTATCGAGGCTCCCTGCGTCCTTGCCACGAACGCCGAGCACTCGCCGGATACCACACCGAACTTACGGACGCGCGCACTAGCGAGCCTTCTCCAGCTGTTCGAGCAGCTCGCGCTGCTTCTTCGACAGCTTCTTCGGCACCTGGATGCGGATGCGCGCGAGCACGTCGCCCTGGCCCGCGCCCTTGAGGTGCGCCGCACCGCGGCCCTTGATGCGCAGCAGCTTGCCGTCCTCGGTGCCCGCAGGCACCTTCAGCGAGACCGGGCCGTCGGGCGTCGGCACCTCGATCGAGCCGCCGAGCGCGGCGGTCGGGATACGACACCGGCACCTGCACGACGAGATCGTCGCCGCGCCGCTCGTAGACCTTCGACGGCTCGACCCGCGTGACGACGTAGAGGTCGCCCGCGGACGCGCCGCCGTAGCCCGCCTCGCCCTTGCCCTTCAGCTTGATCCGCGTGCCGTCCTTGACCCCGGCGGGGATCTTCACCGTGTAGCGCTTCGTGCGGCGCTCGCGGCCGGAGCCCTGGCACGTCGGGCACGGCGTCTCGACGATCGAGCCCATGCCGTGGCAGCGCGGGCACGGCTGCTGCAGCGCGAACAGGCCCTGCGAGGTGGCGACGACGCCCGAGCCGTCGCACTCCGGGCAGGTGATCGGCGCGGTGCCCGGAGCGGCACCGGTGCCGTGGCAGGTGTGACACGCGAGCTCGAGCTGCAACCGGCACCGTCGTCTGCACGCCCTTCAGCGCGTCCTCGAACGAGATGCGCACCTCGACCTCGACGTCGTTGCCGCGCTGGCCCGCGCGGCTGCTGCTGGCGCGCGGCCGCCGCGGTTGAACAGGCCGCCGAAGATGTCGCCGAGGTCGAAGTCGCCGAAGTCGAACGTCGTGCCGCCGGCGCCGGCCGGCGCCGTGCGGCCGTTCGCCGAGCCCATGCGTGTCGTACTGCTTGCGCTTCTCCGGGTCGGAGAGCACGTCGTAGGCCGACTGCACCTCCTTGAACCGCGCCTCGGCCTCCGCGTCGCCCGGGTTCTTGTCCGGGATGCACCTCGCGCACGAGCTTGCGATACGCCTTCTTCAGCTCGTCCTGCGACGCGTTCTTCGACACGCCCAGCGACTCGTAGAGGCTCTTAGCCATCCGCCCCTGCCGAGATGACGACGCGAGCCGGGCGAAGTACGCGGTCGCCGAGCGTGTAGCCCTTCTGGAGCACCTGGATCACGGTGCCCTCGGCCGCCTCGCGACGGCTGCGAGAGCAGCGCCTCCTGCGTGTGCGGGTCGAACGCGCCCTCGGTCGGGATCTCGGCGAGGCCCTCCTTCGCGAGCGGGTCGGCGAGCGAGCGGTGCACGAGCCGCACGCCGTCCTCCAGCTTCGCCTCTTCGTGCTTCGTCGCCGCCTCGAGCGCGCGCTCGAGGTCGTCGAGCACCGGCACGAGCTCCTCGACCAGCCGCTCGTGGGCGCGCGCGGCCAGCTCCTGCTGGTCGCGCGCCACCCGCTTGCGGTAGTTGTCGAACTCGGCCTTCAGCCGCTGCAGCGCGTCGAGGTACTCGTCGCGCTCGCTGCGCCAGCTCGACGAGCTCGGCAGCGTCGTCGGCGACTCCGTCGAGCCTACGTCGCTGAAGGCGTCATGCGCTTCGGTCGAGCCTGCGTCGCCCGGCTGATCGTGCGCTTCGGTCACTCGTCGACCACCTCGTACTCGGCGTCCTCGACGACCTCGTCGTCCGACGTGGGCGGAGCCGTCGCCGGCCGCCGCCGGCCGGCTGCTCGGCCGACGCCTGCGCGTAGAGCGCCGACGCGGCCTGCGTCCACGCCTCCTGCAGCGCGTCGGTCTTCGCCTTGATCTCGGCGACGTCGCTCGACTCGAGCACGCCGCGCAGCTCCATGATCCGGCCCTCGACCGTCGAGGCGACCGACTCGTCGAGCTTCTCGCGGTTCTCGTCCAGCGACTTCTCGATCTGGTAGGCGAGCGACTCGGCGGCGTTGCGGGCGTCGACGAGCTCGCGCAGCTTGTGCGCCTCCTCGCTGTGCGCCTCCGCCTCGCGGATCATGCGGTCGATCTCGTCCTGCTTCAGGCCCGAGCCGCCTTCGATGCGGATCTGCTGCTCGTTGCCGGTCGCGAGGTCCTTGGCCGAGACGTTGATGATCCCGTTCGCGTCGATGTCGAACGCCACCTCGATCTGCGGCATGCCGCGCGGCGCCGGCGGGATGCCGACCAGCTCGAACTTGCCGAGCGTCTTGTTGTACGTCGCCATCTCCGACTCGCCCTGCAGCACGTGCACGAGCACCGACGGCTGGTTGTCCTCGGCGGTCGAGAAGACCTCCGACTTGCGCGTCGGGATCGTCGTGTTGCGCTCGATCAGGCGCGTCATCACGCCGCCCTTGGTCTCGATGCCGAGCGACAGCGGCGTCACGTCGAGCAGCAGCACGTCCTTGACCTCGCCCTTGAGCACGCCGCCCTGGATGGCCGCGCCGACGGCGACGACCTCGTCCGGGTTGACGCCCTTGTGCGGGTCCTTGCCGATCAGCTCCTTGACCTTCGCCTGCACGGCCGGCATGCGGGTCATGCCGCCGACGAGCACGACATGGTCGATCTTCGACGCGTCGAGCCCTGCGTCGGTGAGCGCCTGCTTCGTCGGGCCGACGGTGCGCTCGAGCAGCGCGTGCGCGAGCTCCTCGAGCTTCGCGCGCGTGAGCTGCAGGTCGAGGTGCTTCGGCCCGTCCTGCGTCGCGGTGATGAACGGCAGGTTGATCTGCGTCGTCATCGTCGACGACAGCTCGATCTTCGCCTTCTCCGCCGCCTCGTAGAGGCGCTGCAGCGCCATCGGGTCGACGCGAGAGGTCGATGCCCTGGTCCTTCTTGAACTCGGCGACCATCCAGTCGACGACCGCCTTGTCGAAGTTGTCGCCGCCGAGGTGGTTGTCGCCGTTCGTCGACTTCACCTCGAAGACGCCGTCGCCGAGCTCGAGCACCGACACGTCGAACGTGCCGCCGCCGAGGTCGAAGACGAGGATCGTCTGGTCGGCGCCTTCCTTGTCGAGCCCGTAGGCGAGCGCGGCCGCGGTCGGCTCGTTGATGATGCGCAGCACGTTGAGGCCGGCGATCTTGCCGGCGTCCTTCGTCGCCTCGCGCTGCGCGTTGTTGAAGTAGGCCGGAACGGTGATCACCGCGTCGGTGACCGACTCGCCGAGGTACGCCTCGGCGTCGGCCTTCAGCTTCTGCAGGATCATCGCGCTGATCTCCGGCGGTGCGTACTCCTTGCCGCCCGCCTCGACGCGCACGTCGTCGTTCGGGCCCTTCACGACCTTGTACGGGACGATGGTCATCTCCTCGTTGACCTCGTCGAACTTGCGCCCCATGAACCGCTTGATCGAGAAGATGGTGTTCTGGGGGTTCGTCACCTGCTGCCGCCGCGCGGGCGCGCCGACGAGCCGCTGGCCGTCCTTCGTGAAGCCGACGACGGACGGAGTCGTCCGCCCGCCCTCGGCGTTCGGGATCACCGTCGGCTCGCCGCCCTCGAGGACGGCCATGCACGAGTTCGTCGTGCCCAGGTCGATGCCGATCGTCTTTGCCACGTGTTCATCTCCTTCTAGTCGAACTGAGAGAAAATCTAAGCGTCTTTATATCAGATCGTAGCAGCCCTTGCGTTGGCCCTCGATAGCGGCGAACATGCCCGGATGACGAACCCGATCGACGAGGAGCTGGCCGCCACGCTGGAGGCCCGCAAGGAGCTCGGCCCGGGCCACGACGACCACCTGATCGCCGGGTTCCTGGAGCGGATCGACAGCGAGATCGACCGGCGGGTCGACGAGCGGCTGGCCCGCCGGAGCCCGCGTCAGCCGGCGCTCGGCCCGGAACAGCTGGGCGTCGCGATTCCGCTGGTCGTCGTCGCGGGCATCTTCGGCCGGGCGTGACCGGCTGTCGTCGCGATCGCAGCCGCGCTGACGGTCGATCTTCCTCGTGCTCACCGTGTCACACCGATAACGATCCCGCCGGCCACGACGAGCACCGCACCGAGGGCGAGCCGCTTCCCCACGCCTTCCGTGTGCCGGATCAGGAGCGCCGAGAGCCCGACCGCCCAGAGAGACTCCGAGCCGACGAGCGGCGAGACGACCGTCACCCGCCCGCGGAAGTACGCCTCGAAGAGACAGACGTAGGAGAGGCCGAGCAGCACGCCGGCCGGTGCCATCCGCCGCAGCTCGCCCGCCTTCGGCGCGCCGCGCGCCCAGACCATCGCGCGACCAGGCCGGCGAGCAGCGTCGCGGCGGCCGCCGCCTCGGGACTCGCGTCGGCGTGCAGGGCGCGAACGAGGTTGTCACGCGTCGCGAACAGCACCGCCGCGAGCACCGCGTAGAGCGAGGCCGATCGCGCCGGAGGTGCTCGGGCCGCCCCCGCTCGGCCGCCAGCAGGACGCCGCCGGCGACGATCGCGCACGCCCCGAGCACGAGCGGCGCGCGGAGCGGCTCGCCGAGGAACGACCAACGCGATCGCGACCGCGACGAGCGGCGCAGCGCCCACGGTCACCGAGGTGCGCGAGGCGCCGACCTCGCGGATCGCGCGGGTGAAGAGGATCTGCGAGCCACCCGGCGCCAGCAGCCCGGCGAGCAGGAACGGCCAAGCACCGTGCAGGTCGGGTCGGAAGGCAACGGCGACGAGCGCGACGAGGAGCGCCGGCAGCAGGGTCGCCAGCGTCGCGCTCGCGGCGCCGCCCGTGGCGTCCGTGCCGCTGCGCATCCCGAGCCGGACCGCGACGGTCATCGCGCCGAAGAACATCGCCGAGACGAGCGCCAGAACGACAGCAGTCATAGGGCAGCCCGCGGCTTCCGTACGAGGCGTGCGAGCACGTCGGCCGCGGCGGGCTCGGCGAGCGACGATCCCGGCCATGATCACGGCGCAGCCCAGCCAGCCCACCACGCCGAGGCGGTCGCCCGCCAGCGCGAAGCCGAAGACCGCCGCCCACACCGGCTCGAGCGAGAACGCGAGCGCCGTCTGCGTGGCGGTCGTCCGCTGCTGCGCCCAGGTCTGGGCCAGGAACGCGAGCGCGCTCGCGAAGACCCCGGTCACGAGCGAGGGCGCCCCACACCGTCCAGCCGTGCGGGACGCTCAGCTGTCCCAGCGCGAGCGCGATTGCCAGCAGGCCGGCGAACGCGGTCGCCATCTCGACCAGCGTGAACGCGAGCACGTCGAAGCGCGGCGCGAAACGTTCCATCAGCACGATCTGGAGCGCGTAGACCGCCGCGCCCGCGAGCACGAGCAGGTCACCGCGCGGGCGAGCCTGCGTGGATGCCCGAGAGCAGCGCGAGCCCCGCCGTCGCGAGCGCCACGCCGCCCCAGGTCGCCCCGGCGACCCGTACGCGGAAGAGCGCAAGCGCCAGCAGCGGTGTCAGCACGACGTAGATGCCCGGTGATGAAGCCGGTCGACGAGACGGACGTCCGCTCGAGCCCGGCGGTCTGCAGGACGTAGCCGGCGCCGATCAGCGAGCCGGCGGCCGCGCCGGCCATCAGCCCGTCCCGACCGAGCGAGCGCACCCGCCGCACGCCGGGCACGGCGAGCGTGCCGCTCGCGATCGCGAAGCGCAGCGCGAGGAACGCAAAGAGCGGGTAGATCGCGACCGCATCCTTGACCTGCACGAACGTGACGCCCCACACAGCGGTCACGGCAATCAGGACGAGGAGAGCGCGCACCCGCGCGATTCAACCTGTTGCGCAGCGCCGGGGTGGTGTCAGGAGCTTTTGTGCCTGGAGGTCGTCTTTCGGGAGCCCACGACAGGCGAACGAACCCGGAGTCAGACACCGGGGCGGGACGCCGGGCTACGGTTCAGGTATGGCAGTGCTCGATCTCTTCGGCCGGCCTCTGCGGGACCTGCGCATCTCGGTCACCGACCGCTGCAACTTCCGCTGCACCTACTGCATGCCGAAAGAGGTGTACGGCCGCGACCACCGCTTCCTCGACCGCAAGGAGCTGCTGAGCTTCGAGGAGATCACCCGCGTCGCCCGCACGTTCGTCGAGCTGGGGACGCGCAAGCTGCGGATCACCGGCGGCGAGCCGCTCGTCCGCCGCGACGTCGAGCATCTGATCGAGCAGCTGGCGACGCTCGGCGTCGAGCTGACGCTGACGACGAACGCCTCGCTGCTTGCGGCGAAGGCACAAGCGCTCGCCGACGCGGGCCTGTCACGGATCACGGTCAGCCTCGACGCGCTCGACGACGCGACGTTCCGGCGTCTCAACGACGTCGACTTTCCCGTGGCGCGCGTGCTCGAGGGCATCGACGCCGCCACGGCCGCCGGGCTGCCGGTGAAGGTGAACGCCGTCGTCAAGCGCGGCGTCAACGACAACCAGATCGTGCCGATGGCGGCGTTCTTCCGCGAGCGCGGCCAGACGCTCCGTTTCATCGAGTACATGGACGTCGGCACCACGAACGGCTGGCGCCTCGACGACGTCGTCCCGGCGGCCGAGATCGTCGCCACGCTGGACGCGGCATTCGGCGTCGAGCCGGTCGACGCGGGCTACCGAGGCGAGGTGGCTCGGCGCTGGCGCTACCGCGACGGGGCGGGCGAAGTCGGCGTGATCACGTCCGTCACCCAGCCGTTCTGCGGCGACTGCACGCGGGCGCGGCTGTCAGCCGAGGGCAAGCTGTTCACCTGCCTGTTCGCGGCGCGCGGCAGCGATCTGCGGGCGCTCGTGCGCGGCGGCGCCACCGACGGCGAGCTGCAGGACGCCGTGCGGGCGATCTGGAGCGGCCGCTCCGACCGCTATTCGGAGCTCCGCTCGGCGGCCACGACCGGGCTCGACAAGGTCGAAATGAGCTACATCGGCGGCTAATCGCCCCGGCTGTGCAGAGGTTTCCCGACCCCCGTTAGGGCGTCTACAATCGGAGGCTCGTGTCGAGTGTGCTCGCAGCAGGCAGGCGCCATCTGCCGCGCGGATGGTCAGACCTCGGACGCCAGCTTGCGATCTGGTTCGGCTTCGCCGTGCTCTACCAGGTGGCCCGCGGCTTCGCCGACCGCAACGCCTCGAAGGCGTTCTCGAACGGTTACGAGGTCATCAAGCTCGAAACGCGCGTCACGAGCCGGCTCTACGAGCTCGCATTCCAGCAGTGGGTCGACCAGCGTCACCTGCTCGCGACCATCGTTTCGTGGACGTACTGGAACTCCGAGTTCACCGTCGTCGGGCTGACCGTACTGTTCGTCTACCTGCGCCGGCACGACGCGTTCATCGGCTTCCGAAACGCGATCCTGCTGGCCAACACGATCGGCCTGCTCGGCTACGTCTTCATCCCCACCGCGCCGCCGCGTCTGCTCGGCATCGGCTTCGTCAACGAGCACCGCGACGGCATCGTCAGCCTGGCGGCCAACCCCTACGCGGCGATGCCCAGCCTGCACGCGGCCGACGCGCTCATCGTGGGCATCGTGCTCTTCAGCGTCTGCAAGAGCGTCTGGGCGAAGGCCTTCTGGGCGTTGTGGCCCGGGTGGGTCTGGTTCGTCGTCATGGCTACCGGCAACCACTTCTGGCTCGACTGCGCGGCCGGTATCGGCGTTGCACTCGTCTCGATGACGATCGTCTACCGCACGCCTCTGCGCGCCACGCTTGCCGCTCGTCGGGCGTAATCGACCGCCTGCCGACCCGGAGCGGATGTCGGGGGAGGGCACTGATACGGTCCCGACCGTGAGTCGAGCCGCAGCGATCAAGCAGGGTTACACGACCGGCGCGCGCGGTATTGCCACCCGGTCGGTCACCGGCCTGACCCGCACGCGAGTTACTCCGAACGCCCTCACCGCAAGCGGCGTTGCGCTCTGCGCGGCCGCCTCGGCGCTCGTGTTGTTCGAAGGGCGGAACGACCTGCTCTTCTACTGGCTCGCGGCATTCGTCTTCGTCGCGGGCTCGGTGCTCGACATTCTCGACGGTGCGCTCGCACGAGCCGGCGGCAAGACAACGCCGTTCGGCGCCTATCTCGACTCGACCACCGACCGGGTCAGCGAAGGCTTCATGCTGACCGCGATCGCCTACGTGCTTGCGACCCACCACCACCCGGTGTTCGTGGCCGTCGTGATGGCTGCGGTCGCAGGCTCGTTCCTCGTTTCCTACACACGCGCCAAAGCCGAAGCACTGGGGCTCCGCGGCGACGTCGGGATCGGCTCACGCGCCGAGCGCGTCGTCGTGATCACCGGCGGCCTCGTCCTCGCACCCTGGGGAGTGCTTCCCTGGGCGATCGCACTCCTCGCCTGCACGGCGTGGGTCACGGTCGGCCAGCGCGTCCTGCACGTCCGCAAGCAACTGATGGAGGCACATTCGTGAGTGAATCGAACGGCAACGGTCGCGGACGCCAGCAGGACAAGGTCCGCGTCGCAATCATCGGAGTCGGCAACTGCGCGAACTCGTTCATGCAGGGACTGACCTACTACAAGGACGCCAAGGCGGACGAGTTCGTCCCCGGGCTGATGCACGTCGACCTCGGCGGATACCACATCCGCGACGTCGAAGTCGTCGCCGCGTTCGACGTGGTCAAGGGCAAGGTCGGGGTCGACATCGCTGACGCGATGTGGGCGCACCCGAACGACACGATCAAGTTCGCCGAGGTCGCGAAGACCGGGATCACGGTCAACCGCGGCATGACCCTCGACGGCATCGGCAAGTACCTCTCCGAAGTCGTGGAGAAGGACGACAGGCCCGACCGACGACATCGTCGGGATCCTCAAGGAGCGCAAGGTCGACGTCGTCGTCAACTACCTGCCGGTCGGCTCCGAGGACGCGGTCAAGTGGTACGCCGAGCAGATCATGGCGGCCGGCTGCGCAATGGTGAACTGCATGCCGGTGTTCATCGCACGCGAGGACTACTGGAACAAGCGCTTCCAGGAGGCCGGCGTGCCGATCGTCGGCGACGACATCAAGTCGCAGGTCGGCGCGACGATCACTCATCGCGTGCTCACCTCGCTGTTCCGCGAGCGCGGCGTTCATCTCGACAAGACGATGCAGCTGAACGTCGGCGGCAACTCGGACTTCCTGAACATGCTCGAGCGCGAGCGGCTCGAGTCGAAGAAGATCTCGAAGACCAACGCGGTCACGTCGATGCTCGACTACGACCTCGGTGCGAAGAACGTGCACGTCGGCCCGTCCGACTACGTTCCGTGGCTGACCGACCGCAAGTGGGCGTACATCCGCCTCGAGGGCTCGAGCCTTCGGCGATGTGCCGCTGAACGTGGAGATGAAGCTCGAGGTGTGGGACTCGCCGAACTCGGCCGGCATCGTGATCGACGCCGTCCGGCTCGCGAAGCTCGCCCTGAACAACGGCATCTCAGGCTCGCTCGAAGGCCCGAGCTCCTACCTGATGAAGTCGCCGCCGCGGCAGATCCAGGACGACGACGCGGCACGAGCTGGTCGAGGAGTTCATCGAGCGGAACCGCCGCGCAGATCACGGCGCCGGCCCCGCCGAGGTCTGAGCACGAAGCCGAGCGGGGTGTCCGACGACCCCGCTCGGCGCTCACCAGTCTACGCTTGTAGCGCGATGAGGATCTGCCTCGTCACGCCGTTTGCCTGGTCGCAGCCGCACGACATCAACGAGCATGTCGCGCGGCGTCGCAAGCGAGCTTCGGGCGCGCGGCCACGAGGTCACCGTCGTCGCGCCGTCGACGCGCGCGGCCGACCTGCTCGCCGGCCGCCGCGCGCTCCTGCAGCGGCGAGCGACCCGACGTGATCGCCGTCGGCACGGCGATCCCGATCTCGCGACGCTCGCAGATGGGCGTGCCGGTTGGCGTGCGGGCGAACCTCGCGCTTGCGCTCGCAGCAGGGCTCGTTCGACGTCGTGCACGGCTTCGAGCCGGGGCTTCCGTCGCTCTCCTATCTCGCGCTCCGCGACACCGACGCACTTGCCGTCGCGACGTTCGCCTCCCCGAACCGGCTGGGCTACCCGCCCGCGCGCTCGCAGCGCGAGAAGCTGCTCGCGCGCCTCGACGCTCTCGTCGCACTGACCGAACCGGTGCGTGAGGCGGCCGAGGAGCGCTTCCCCGGCGACTACCGCCTGCTCTCGCCCGGCGTCGACACAGCGCTCTTCGCCCCGGCCGAGAAGCAGAAGACGATCGTCGTCGAGCTGCGGCCGAACGAGCGCGTCGTCGCGCGCGGCGTGCGTGCACGCGCTGCGCGAGCTGCCCGGCTGGGAGGCCGTGCTGCTGCGGACGCGCGCCGCTGATCGGCCGGCCGGCGATTCCCCGCGACCTCGTCGACCGCGTCTCCGTGCGGACGGCACGCGACGCGCCGCACGCGCCGCGCTGCTCAACCCGGCCGCGATCTTCGTGCCCGGTGTCGACGGGCTGCGCCGCGTGACGCTCGAGGCGGCCGCGGCCGGCTGCGCGATCGCGCATCCGCCGGGCGTCGCCGAGCAGCCCGAGCTTGCGGCCGCCGCTGCGGCGCGGCTCGCCGAGAACGACGACGCTGCGCGAGCGCGAAGGCGCGAAGGCCCGCGCCGAGGCGGCGCACCCAGGACGTTCGCCGCGGTCGCGGCCGAGCTCGAAACGCTCTACTTGGCACTGCCGAAGCGCCGCCGCGACCGCAACGCCGCCGACCCGCTCGCAGGCCGGCCCTGGATCGTCGCCGACCTGCACATGCACACGTCGTGGTCGCACGACTGCTCGGTCGACGCGGCCGAGCTGGTCGACCACGCCGAGGCCGAAGGGCTCGGGGCGATCGCCGTCACCGACCACAACGTCTTCGGCGGCGCGCTCGAGGCCGCCGACCACGCCCGCGGCCGCGACCTGATCGTGATCCCCGGCGAGGAGGTCAAGACCGACAGCCAGGGCGAGGTGATCGGCCTCTTCCTGGAGCACGAGATCCCGCGCGGGATGAGCTTCGGACGAGACCGTCGCCGCGATCCGCGAGCAGGGCGGGCTCGTCTACGTCCCACACCCGTTCGACCGGATGCACGCGATCCCCGACCCGACGACCCTGCACCGGCACCTCGCCGACATCGACGTGCTGGAGGTCTACAACGCCCGGCTCCTCTTCGAGGGCTACAACGACGAGGCCCTGCGCTTCGCCCGCAAGTACAACCTGATCATGGGCGCGGGCTCGGATGCCCACGTGCTCCAGGGCGTCGGCACCGGAGCCCTGAGAATGCGTGCATTCGAGGGCCCGGAGGAGTTCCTGATCGCGTTGCGGACGGCCGAGGTGCTGCGCCGGCCGAAGTCCCTCGCTTACCTTCAGTCCCTCAAATGGGTTGCCCAAGTCAAGGAGAAGGTCCGCTAGACACGAATGGTCCTGCTGCCGCGTGGCTACCGCCGTGACGACAGACGAGATTTACGAGCGCTATCTCCAGAAGGCGATCACCGAGATCAATCGGTTGTCGCACGAGATCGCTCAGGCCGCGGACGGGGCCCCAACCGCCCTGCCCACCGGGCATCCGCTGGCGAACATCTTCCTGCTCAAGTACGGCGCCCAGGCGCAGGAGCTGCAGGAAGGAGTCGCCTTCCACGGCCGGGCCGGCAATGCGCTGATCAAGTCGTTGCAGCGCCTGCACGTCGACCCGATGGAGGTCTACGGCACGAACTGCGTGAAGTTCGCGGGCTGCGACCTGACGACGGCGGCCGAGTGGCTGCGCCGCGAGCTGCGCATCGTCGAGCCGAAGTTGCTCGTCGTGATGGGCGAGGACGCGCTCGAGTTCCTGAACGGGATCGCGTTCCCGCTCTCCACCGCGATCGAGACTAAGCTGGGCGAGCTGCAGCGCTTCAGTCCCACGATCGAAGCGCTGGCGGTCCCCGACATCGACTCCGCCCTCGACGAAGCCCCTGCAAAGACCGCATTTTGGAACGCCTTCAAGTCCGTTGGCCCGTGGTGGGCCGCTCTCCCGCCCTACTAGCGGGACTGGGGCTCTTCGGGGCTCTGATCGCCTACTACGAGAGCGCGGGCTACCTCTGGCAGGCCGGCCTGTGGTGGGACGTGGCCTGGATTGCCCTGGTGCTGATGCCGGCCGTCTTCGGGCTCGTGCTGGCCACGCTGCAACTGCACAGCCGGCGCTGGCTGCTGCCGGTCGGCCTCGCATTCGCGGTGCTGGCGGCGCTGCTCACCTGGGCCGACAACGGGATCTTCTCGAACTTCGCCCGGCTTGCCGCGGCGACGCTCCTGGGCTGGTGGTTCCTCTCGGCCTTCGAGCGGCTCTCCTGGGTGGTCGCGGTTGCCTGTCTGATCCCCTGGGTCGATGCGTACTCGGTCTGGCGAGGGCCGACGAAGCAGATCGTCGAGCATCACCAGAACGTGTTCGGGGTGCTCTCGTTCGCCTTCCCCGTGCCGGGAGAGCACGCCGCCGCTCAGCTCGGCGTGCCCGATCTGCTCTTCTTCGCACTGTTCCTTGCCGCTGCGGCGCGCTTCGGCTTGCGCGTCGTTCCCACCTGGATCTGCCTCGTCGCGGCGCTCGGCGGCACGATCGCGCTGACCGTATGGCTCGACCTGAGCGGCCTCCCCGCCCTGCCCGGGATCGCGCTCGGCTTCCTCGTCCCGAACGCCGACCTGCTCTGGCGCCGTCTACGAGGGGAGCCCGGGATCGGTGATCGCCCGCACGTACCGGTCGGCGGAGCGGCGAACGACGCCTGAGCCGTCGCGCTCGACGACCCGGTCCCACCAGGCCCCGTAGATCGTCTCGAACGGGAACGGCCGGAGCGCCGCCGCGATCGCCTGCACCTTCGAGGCGGGAAGCGGGATCAGGTTCGGGTACGAGTACATGAAGCTGACGAAGCGCCTGTCCGGGATCACCTGGACGATGTCGCCGCTGAAGAGCGCCCGCTGATTGGCCCAGTGCAGCACCTGCCCGCCGTCGAAGTGGCCGCCGCAGCGAATCAACGTCAGGCCGCCGCCCAGGTCGTGCGTCTCGCCGCCCCAGAACTGGATCGCCGGGTCGGGGCGCATCACCCATTTCCGGTCGGCCTCGTGCAGGAAGATCGGGCAGGCAAACGCGTGCGCCCACTCGACCATCGCGGTGTAGTAGTGGGGATGCGAGATCGCGATCGCCGCAAGACCCCCCTCGGCCGAGACGCGGCGAACGACCTCGTCGTCGATCTTCGGTGTGCAGTCCCAGAGCACGTTGCCGGCGGCGCTCTTCACCAGCAGCGCGCGCTGGCCGATGGCGAACGACGGCTCGCAGCCGATGCCGAGCAGCCCGTGCTCGTCGCGGAGCTCCGGCCGGTGGTCGTGGAGGAAGTCGGCCCACTTCAGCCATACCTGGCCCTCGTCGTGCGGGATGTACTGGCGCGAGTCCTCGCAGATCGGGCAGGCCGCGGGCGGCGCGTCACTCGGTGGAAACTGGGTCCCGCAGGCCTTGCAGAGCCAGGTCGTCATTCAGGCTTGCGCTCGAGGAGCGCGACACACTCCACGTGCGGCGTGTGCGGAAACATGTCGACCGGCTGGGCGCGGGTCAGCCGGTAGCCGTAGTTCTCGGAGAGTCGCTTCAGGTCGCCGGCCAGCGTCGTCGGGTTGCAGGAGACGTAGACGACGCGCGGGGCCTCGAGCTCGCCGAGCCGCTTGAGCGCCTTGCCGGCGAGGCCGGCGCGCGGCGGGTCGACGACGACCACGTCGGGCGCACCCGAGCGGTCGCGCAGCTCGCGCAGCACCTCGCCGACGTTGCCCGCGAAGAACGCGATGTTGCCGATCGAGTTCAGCTCGGCGTTCTCGATCGCGCAGGCAACCGACTCCTCGCTGATCTCGATCCCCCACACCGTCAACGCGTCGGCGGCCATCGACAGGCCGATCGTGCCGATGCCGCAGTAGAGGTCGTAGACCGTCTCGCCGCCGGTAAGCCCGGCGAAGTCGCGGGCGATCGCGTAGAGCCGCCCGGCCATCTCCGTGTTCGTCTGCAGGAAGGCGTTCGGGCGCACGCGATAGCGGAGACCGCCGATCGCCTCCTCGATCGCGTCCTCGCCCCACACGAGCTCGGTCGGCAGGTTCGTCACCTCGGCCACGCCGGTGTTGGTCGACCAGTGGATCGAGCGCACCTCCGGAAATTCGGTCAGCACCTCGATCAGCCGCTCGCGGTCGAAACGCTCGCCGCGATTGGTGACGAGCTGGACGAGGGCCTGGCCGGTGTTGCGCCCCTCGCGGACGACGAGATGGCGCAGGTAGCCCTCATGCGTGCCCTGGTCGTAGGCCGTGAGCTTCTCCTCGCGCGCCCAGTCGCGCATCCGGTTGCGGATGGCGTTGCCGAGGTCGGTCGTGAGCCAGCAGTCGTGGATCGGGAGCACCTCGTCCCAGCGGCCGGCCTTGTGCAGGCCGAGGTCAGGCCCGTCGGGCCCCTGCGAGAACGAGTACTCCATCTTGTTGCGGTAGTGGAACTGCGACGCGGCGGGCACGATCGGCTCGAGCGGGAAGTCGACGAGGCCCGCGAGGCGCTGCAGCGAGTCGCGCACCCACTGTTCCTTCGTCGCGACCTGCGCGGCGTAGTCGAGATCCTGGAAACGGCAGCCGCCGCAGGCGGGGTAGTGCGCGCACGGCGCCTCGACGCGCAGCGGGCCCGCCGTGATCACCTCGGTCGCCTGCGCCTCGGCGTGCCGGCGCTGCACCTTGGTGATGCGGGCCTTCACGGTGTCGCCGGGCAGGCCGCTCCGCACGAAGACGACGAAGCCGCGACCCTCGCCCACGTCGAGCCGCGCAACGCCGTTGCCGCCGAAGGCGATCGAATCGATCGTGAGCTCGAGCTCCTGGTCTCGCTGAACGGGGGAAGCCACGCGAGCAGGCTAGCGGGGTGGCGCCTCGCGACCGGAGCTACGCCAGCACGGAGACGTACACGGAGCGCGTGCGCGGGCCGTCGAGCTCGCAGAAGAAGATGCCCTGCCACGTGCCCAGCGCCAGCTCGCCCTCGTCGGTGAGCGGGATCACGACCTGCGGGCCCATCAGCGCGGCGCGGATGTGTGAGGGCGCGTTCTCCTCGCCCTCCTCGATGTGCTGCCAGCCCCACGCCTCGGGGGCGATCTGCTCCAGCGCCATCTCGAAGTCGCGCGCGACGAGCGGATCGGCATGCTCGTTGATCGTCAGCCCGGCGGTCGTGTGCGGCACGTAGACGAGCACCGCGCTGCCGGTCTGGCCCTTGGCAGCCTCGCGCACGAGCTTGGTGATGTCGATGAGCTGCGAGTGCCGCTCGGTACTGACCGTCAACTGCTGCACGGGGCCGTATCCTAGGGACCGTGGCAGGCACCGGCCCGAGCAACCGTGAGATCGACGCCTTCCGCGAGCGCGCGGACCGCTTCATCGCCGACCTCGACGAGGAGTTCTATCTCCACTACGCCGGCCTGAAGGACACGCTCGACGTGGGGCAGATCTACGAGCGCTACGAGGAGCTGACGCGCCTCGAAACCGCGCAGAACATGCAGGGTGCCCCGACCGAGCTGTGGCGTTTCGCCTGCGAGGGCTTCCTCGGGAACCTCACCCGCGCCCACCAGGAGCGGCTTGCGCGTGCCGAGGCGGAGCTGGAGGCGACCGTCGACGGCGAGACGATCCCGTTCCGGATGCTGCGCACCTCGATGGCGAACGAGCCCGACCGCGGTAAGCGCCAGCGGCTCGAGGAGGCGCGCGTGCGGCTGCTCGACGAGCAGCTCAATCCGGTGCACCTCGACGCGGCGCAGATCGACCGCGAGGCGGTGCACCGGCTCGGCGCCGCCAACTACTACGAGCTCTACAAGGAGTTCGGCTTCCAGCTCGACTCGCTCGCCGAGGAGTGCCGCGCCGTGCTCGCCGACACCGAGAAGCTGTGGGAGCGCGAGGGCGACAGGCTGTTTCGCTCGCGGGTCGGGGTCGGCCTCGCGGAGGCACGGCCGTGGGACGTCTCGCGGATGTTCCGCGCCCCCGAGCTCGACCGGTTCTACCCGTCGGATCGCATGCTGCCCGCGCTCGAGGCCACGCTCGGAGACCTCGGAATCGACCTGCGCTCGCAGCAAAACGTCCACCTCGACCTCGACGAGCGGCCCAAGAAGTCGCCGCGCGCGTTCTGCGCGCCGATCGAGATCCCGGGCAAGGTGATGCTGGTGATCCAGCCGATCGGCGGCAAGGACGACTGGGAGGCGCTCTTCCACGAGGCGGGCCACACCGAGCACTACGCCCACACGAACGAC
>CAWAXB010000002.1:0-7809 GCA_963785895.1 uncultured Actinomycetes bacterium
GGAGCGGTCGCTCAAGGTCGCCCGCGAGCGCGGGGCGCACACGGTCGTCTACGACGCGGCCGACCTCGGCGACATCCATCCGCTGCTGACGCCGTTCGTCGATGAAGACGCCGCTGCAGTGGCTCGTCGTCCACTCGGCGCTCCTGCGCGGGATCCTCGATCTCGACGAGCGCGTGCTGATGGGCCGCCACGTGCTGGCCGAAGGCGGCGCGCGCTGGCCGTGAGCCCCTCCGTCCCCGCGGTCGCCTGCGTCGGAGACAACTGCGTCGACGTGTACGTCGACGCGGGCGGGGTGGAGCGCGTCGGCGGCAACGCGCTGAACGTCGCGCTGGAGCTGGCGCGGGCCGGGCCACGCGACGGCCTATCTGGGAGCGGTCGGCACCGATGCGCGCGGACGGGTCGTGCTCGAGGGCGCGCGCGCAGGTGGCGTCGACGTCACGCGGGTCGCCGTGGCCGAGGGCGCGACGGGCGTCACGCTCGTCGGTCACGACGAGAACGGCGAGCGGCGCTTCGACTCCGAGGAGTACGGCGTGGCCGCCGGGTACCGCGTCCCGGCCGCGCGACGAGGCGCTGCTGCGCAGCACGCCGTGGGTGCACGCCTCGCGCCAGCCCGACCTTGCGCGCTGGAGCCCGGGCGTGCGCGCCGCGGGCGGGCGCGTCTCGCTGCGATCTCAACGACGGCGGTCCCGAGGCCCTCGACACGGCCGTCGACCTGGCGTTCGCGTCGGCCGCCGGGGCCGACGACGCGGCCGCGCTCGCGATGGCGCGCGCGCTCCGCGACCGCGGTGCCGCGCTCGCGGTCGTGACGCTCGGCGCGGCCGGGAGCCTTGCCCACTCCGCCGACGGCACGTGGCGCCAGCCGGCGATCCCCGTCGAGGTCGTCGACAGCCTCGGCGCGGGCGACGCGTTCATCGCCGGCGTCATCGGCGCGCTGCTCGGCGGCGCGGACGTGGCGTCCGCACTGCTCGCCGGTGCGCAGGCCGGCGCGGAGGCCTGCACCCGCGTCGGGCTGGCCGGAGATGTCCCACACGCAGAGGTGACGACATGAGCGAGACACGCGCGACCACCATCCGCTCGACCGAGCGCTCCCAGGCGCTCTTCGCAACGGCCCAGGAGCACCTCGCAGGCGGGGTCGGCTCCGGCACGCGCTCGCCGCGCTCGGGGTGGAAGCCCTCGCCGATCTTCGTCGACCACGCGTCCGGCTCGCGCGTCACCGATGTCGACGGCAACGAGTACATCGACTATCAGATGGGCCAGGGGCCGCTGATCCTGGGCCACCGGCCGCCGACGGTGCTCGAGGCGGTCACGCGCACGATCAACGAGCGCGGCTCGCTCTTCGCACTCGCGCACGATCTCGAGGCGCAGGCCGCCGACGCCGTGAGCGCGCGCATGCCGTCGATGGAGACGCTGCGCTTCGGCAACTCGGGCAGCGAGTGCGTCGCCTACGCGCTGCGCTTCGCGCGCGCCGCGACGGGCCGCACGCTCGTGCTCCGCTTCGAGGGCTGCTACCACGGCTGGACGGACGGCATCCACTGGTCGGCCCACCCCTCGCTCGACGAGGCCGGCCCGGCCGGCGCACCCGCCGTCGTGCCGGCGACGACCGGCATCCCCCCGCAGATCGGCGAGACCCTGCTCGGTCGCACCGTTCAACGACGTCGCGACGCTCGAGCGCATCTTCGCGGAGCGCGGCGACGAGATCGCGGCGGCGATCATCGAGCCGATCATGGGCAACGGCGGCGGCGTGTTCCCCGTCCCCGGATTCCTCGAGCGCCTGCGCGAGCTGACGACCCGCCACGGCTCGGTGCTCGTGTTCGACGAGGTGCTGACCGGCATGCGCGTCGGGCCCGGCGGCGCGCAGGGCCTGCTCGGCGTCGACGCCCGACCTGACGGTGCTGGCCAAGGCCCTCGCGGCCGGCTTCCCGGTCGCGGCTGTCGGTGGCCGGCGCGATCTCATGGACGTCATCGTGAGCGGCCGCACGATGCACGGCGGGACCTACAACTCGAATGCCATGGCCTGCGCCGCGGTGATCGCGGCCACCGAGGCGACCGCTCAGCCGGGCTTCTACGAGCACCTGCTCGCGCGCGGCGGCGCGCCTCGCCGACGGCCTCGTCGCGATCGCCCGCGAGGCGGGTTTCGACGACGCCTGTCAGACCGGCGTCGGATCGATGTTCCAGCTCTGGCTCGGCGGCCCGGCGCCGACCGACTACCGCTCGGGCCAGGCGCTCGTCGCCGAGAGCCCGTTCCCGACGTTCTTCGCCGAGATGCTCGAACAGCGCGTGATCGTCCAGCCGCCGCAGGAGGGGCTGTTCCTGATCGTCGAGCGCGCACACGGACGACGACATCGATCGCACGCTCGAGGCGGCCGCGGCCGTCATGCCCGCCGTCGCGCGCGCCGCCGAGGAGGGCCGCGCCGGCCCGACGGGCGGGGTCCGATGATCACGTCTGCGAGGAGGATCGCGTGAGAGCGCCCACCTGGATCGTCATGGCGGTGCTCGCCGCCACCGCAGTGGGGGCGTCGACGGCGGGCGCCGCCGACGGCACGCCGGTCAATGGCGGCACGCTGCGCGCCGGCATCGCCGACAACCCCGATCACCTCGACACCGGGCTCTCCTACGCCACCGAGGGCTGGGAGATCCTGGAGTCCACCGGCGACGGCCTGCTCGCCTTCAGGCGCGCGGCCGGCGCGGCCGGTGCACAGATCGTCCCCGACCTCGCGACGAAGATGCCCGTCGTCTCGGACGGCGGCAAGACCTACGCGTTCACGATGCGCACGGGCATTCCGTTCAGCGCGCCCGTCTCGCGCGACGTGCAGCCGAGCGACATCAAGTTCTCGATCGAGCGCCTCTTCCGTATCGACTCCGGCGGCGTCGGCTTCTACACCGGCATCGTCGGTGCGGCGCAGTACGCGAAGACGCGCAAGGGCGGCATCAGCGGCATCGTCGCCAATGACGCCGCGCACACGATCACGTTCCACCTCACGAAGCCGGACGGCACGTTCCTCGACTACATCGCGATCCCGTTCGCGTTCGCAGTGCCCAAGGGAACGCCCGACAAGGACATCTCCACCGTCGCGAAGTGGCGCGTCTCGACCGGGCCGTACGTGATCTCCGACTACGTGCCCAAGGATCACATCACGCTCAAGCGCAATCCGTCGTTCCACCAGTGGACGCCGGCCGTGCCCGCGGGTCATCTCGACGAGATCGACATCAAGATCGGCGTCGATCCCGAGCAGGCCGTCAACGAGGTCGCGAACGGCGAGCTCGACTGGTACTTCGGCGCCGTCGCGAGCGACCGGCTCACGGCCCTCAAGGCCCAGCACCCGGACCAGGTGCACGTCTATCCGCGCAACAACATCACGTACTTCGAGATGAACACGCGCAAGGCGCCGTTCACGAACGTCGCGGTGCGCAAGGCGATGAACTACGCCGTCGACCGCAATGCGCTGATCAAGATCTTCGGCGGCCAGGGCACGCCGACCGAGAACATCGTGCCGCCCTCGCTCGGTGCCGCCTACGTCAAGCACACGTTCTATCCGTACGACCTCGCCAAGGCCAAGGCGCTCGTCGCCTCCTCCGGGACGAAGGGCATGGCGGTGACGGTCGAGAGCCACACCACCGACCCGGCGCCGAAGGCGGCGCAGTACATGGCCTCCGTGCTCGATCAGCTCGGCTACAAGGCGACTGTCAAAACGCTCGACGAATCCGTCTACTGGGACACGATCTCCACGCAGAAGGGCGACCCGCAGATGGCATTCGTGCAGTTCGACCAGGACTACCCCGAGGGGCAGGACTTCATCGACGTCCAGCTCAACGGCGAGAACATCGCGAACGTCGGCAACCAGGTGCACTCGAACATCGACGTGCCGGCGCTGAACAAGCGCATGGATGCGGCCAAGCAGCTGCCGCTCGGGCCCAAGCGCGACGCCCAGTGGGCCTCGATCGACGCGGCGCTGATGAAGAACGAGGCCCCGTGGGTCCCGTTCATGAACCGCAACCTCCCGAAGTACGTCTCCTCGAGCCTCCACGGCCTCGTCTTCAACGGCACCTACTACGAGATGTTCCCCGAGATGTGGATCTCCAAATGACGCTGATTCCCCGCACCCGCCTGCTCTCGCCGCTGCTCGCGCTCGCGGCCGTCGCCCTGGCGGTCGCGCCCGCGAGCGCGCTCGCCCGCGGCGCCGACGACTCGACCCCGGTCGACGGCGGCACGCTCAAGGCCGCCATGCCGGACAACCCCGATCACCTCGATCCGGGCCTCTCGTACACCAACGAGGGCTGGGAGATGCTCGAGACGACCAACAACGGCCTGCTGACGTTCAAGAAGGCGGCCGGCGCCGAGGGCAACCTGATCGTCCCGGACATCGCGGCCGCCATGCCCAAGGTCTCCGACGGCGGCAAGACGTACACGTTCAAGGTGCGCACGGGCGTGATGTTCAGCGCGCCCGTCTCGCGCGCGGTGCAGCCGAGCGACTTCAAGTTCTCGATCGAGCGCCTGTTCCGCATCGACTCCGGCGGCGTCGGCTTCTACACCGGCATCGTCGGTGCGGCAGCAGTACGCGAAGACGCGCAAGGGCGGCATCAGCGGCATCGTCGCCAATGACGCCGCGCACACGATCACGCTTCCACCTGACCGTGCCCGACGGCACGTTCCTCGACTACATGGCGGTGCCGTTCGCGTTCGCGCTGCCCAAGGGCACGCCCGACAAGGACATCTCCACGATCGCCAAGTGGCGGGTCGCGACCGGGCCGTACCGGATCTCCGGCTACACGCCCAAGGACAGCATCGAGATCACGCGCAACCCGACCTTCAAGTCGTGGACGAAGGACACGCCGAACGGCCACCTCGACGGCATCACCGTGGCGCTCGGCGTGACGCCGGACCAGGCCGTCACGGAGACCGCCAACGGCCAGCTCGACTGGTACTTCGAGCCCGTCGCGCCCGATCGCCTGACCGAGCTGAAGGCGCGCTACCCGAAGCAGGTCTTCGATTTCACGCGCAACAACGTGACGTATTTCACGATGAACTCGCGCAAGGCGCCGTTCGACAAGCTCGCGGTGCGGCAGGCCGTCAACTACGCGACCAACCGCAGCGCGCTCGTCAAGCTCTTCGGCGGCCAGGGCACGCCGGCCGAGAACATCCTGCCGCCCGGCATGGGCAGCGCGTTCAAGAAGCACGACTTCTACCCCTACGACCTCGCCAAGGCCAAGGCGCTCGTGGCGAGCTCGGGCACGAAGGGCATGGCGGTGACCGTGTGGTCGCACACCACCGACCCGACGCCGAAGGCCGCGCAGTACATGGCGTCGGTGCTCGGCGAGCTCGGCTACAAGGCCAGCGTCAAGACGCTCGACGAGTCGGTCTACTGGGACACGATCGCGACCCAGAAGGGCGATCCACAGATCGCGTTCCAGGACTGGAACCAGGACTTCCCGGAGGGGCAGGACTTCATCGACACGCTGCTCAACGGCAAGAACATCACGAATGTCGGCAACAACAACCAGTCGAACACGGACGTCCCGGCCTTCAACAAGCTGATCGACGCGGCCAAGCAGATGCCGCTCGGTCCGGCGCGCAACGCGAAGTGGGCCGCGATCGACGCCCTCGCGATGAAGACGAACGCGCCCTGGGTGCCGTTCATGAACCGCCAGATCCCGAAGTTCGTCTCGGCGCGCGTGCACGGTCTCGTCTTCAACATCACCTACTACGAGCTGTTGCCGTCGATCTGGCTCTCGAAGTAGCGCGTGACGGCCGTCGCTGAGACACGCGGCGCGGCCGCCCCGAGCCCGGCCGGCGCCTGGCGGATCACCTGGCGCCGGCTGCGGCGCAACACCGTCGCCATGGCGGCGCTCGGCGTGCTCATCCTGATCGCACTCGCGTGCGGCCCCGGGGCGCCGCTGTGGGTCAGCCAGGTCTCGCACCGCGGGCCGGACGAGCAGAACCTCGTCGGCGTGGTGCACGAGCACGGCAAGGACATCCCGGTCGTCGCCGACGACGGCACGCCGATCGGACCGGGGCTGCGCGGGGCGTACCTGCTCGGTGCCGACTCGAACGGGCGCGATCTCTTCGTGCGCATCGTCTACGGCGGGCGCACCTCGCTCGCCGTCGGCTTCGCCTCGGCGCTGCTGTGCACGATCCTGGCGCTCCTGCTGGCGATTCCGGCCGGCTATCTCGGGGGCGCGACGGATGCCCTCATCTCACGACTACTCGATCTCATCTGGTCGTTCCCGGTCTACCTGCTCGCCGTCGCCCTGGCGACGTCGTTCGCCCTCGGAGGGCTCGACCTCGGGCCGCTCCACATCTCGGGCAGCTCGCTGCTGATACCCATCTTCGTGATCGCCGTCGTCTACATCCCGTACCTCGCGCGACCGATCCGCAGCGAGGTCCTGGCGCTCCGGCAGCGCGAGTTCGTCGAGGCCGCGGTGGCGCACGGCGCGTCGGCGAGGCGCGTGATGAGCCGCGAGATCCTGCCCAACGTCATCCCGACGACGCTCGTGCTGTTCACGCTGATCGTGGCCAACAACATCCTCACGGAGGCTGCGCTCTCGTACCTCGGCGTGGGCGTCTCGGTGCTCACGCCCTCGTGGGGCAACATCATCCAGCAGGGCTCGACGACGATCGTGACGGCGCCCTGGCAGACGATCGCTCCGGGCATCGCGATCATGCTCACGGCGATCGCGCTGAACGTGCTCGGCGACGGGCTGCGCGACGCCCTCGACCCGCGTGGCGTCGTGCGCGGCCGCCGTCGCCTGCTCGCGGGGCCCGAGGTTGCACGGCCGGAGGGCGCAGAGTGAGGGCGCGCTTCTGGGTGCGGCGCATCGGCGGCCTGATCGCCGTGCTGTTCGCGATCTCCGTGCTCGTGTTCCTGGTCTTCAACGTGATCCCGGGCGGCGACCCGGCGCTGCGCATGGCGGGCCGCCACGCGACGCCCGAGAACATCGCGCAGATCCGTAAGGACTGGGGCTTCGACCGCCCGCTCCCCGTGCAGTACGGGGACATGATGAGCAGGCTCCTCGTCAAGCGCGACCTCATCTCCTACCAGGATCAGACGCAGGTCATGCCGACGATCGAGCGCGGCATCCCCAAGACGCTCTCGCTGGCGGTCGGCGCGGCGGTGATCTGGCTGTTCGTCGGCGTGCTCTTCGGCGTGCTCTCGGGCCTGACGGCGGGCCGCTGGCCCGACAGCCTGCTCACGGTCGTGTCGATGGCCGGCATCTCGACGCCGATCTTCTGGCTCGGCGCCGTGCTGCTCTACCTGCTGACGTTCAAGTGGCACTCGAGCCCGCTCTTCCACTGGCTGCCGAGCGGCGGCTACGTGCCGCTCGCCGACGATCCGTTCCAGTGGTTCGCGCACCTGCTGCTGCCGTGGCTCTGCCTCTCGGTCGTCTCGATCGGCTTCTACTCGCGCGTCGTGCGCAGCTCGTTGCTGCAGACGCAGACGGCCGACTACGTGCGCACCGCCCGCGCCATGGGGCTGCCGCGCTGGCGCGTGCTGCTCGGGCACACGCTGCGCACCGCGCTGCTGCCGATCGCCTCGCTGTTCGCGCTCGACTTCGGCGCCGCCGTCGGCGGCACGGTGATCCTGATCGAGCCCGTCTTCGGGATCAACGGCGTGGGTGCCTACGCCCAGCAGTCCGGTCGCGCACCTCGACCTGCCGCCGCTGATGGCCCTCACGCTCTACGGCGGCTTCCTGATCGTGCTCGTCAATGCCGTCGCCGACATCGCCTACTCCCGGCTCGATCCGCGGATCCGCCTTGAGTGAGCCCGTCCTCAGCGTGCGCGACCTGCGCGTCGCCTTCCGCACCGAGGACGC
>CAWAXB010000003.1:0-264516 GCA_963785895.1 uncultured Actinomycetes bacterium
CTTGCGCTGGGCGTTCCCGTGGCCGGCGCCTCGACCCTCGATGGGGACGCCGCGGTGGCTCCGACGCCGGCGCGGCGAGGTGTTCGACACGGCCGGCCCGAGGTGCGCCGTCCGAGGAGCTCGCCGTCACGGCCGGGCGCTCGTCGGCGACGGCGCACTCCGCTTCGCGCCGTGTTCGAGGCGGCGGGCGAGATCGCGCCCGACGGCGATCCGCGCCACCTGCCCGATCCGCTGTTGCTGCTCGAGCGCGCCGGCACGTTCGGCCCGGCCGAGCTCGTCGAGCCGCTCTACGTGCGCGACCCGACGCGAGGCCGGCGAGCATGACCGCCGTCGCGATCGACATCCGCGCCTCGAGATCTCCGACCTGGACGCGATCGAGGCGATCGAGCAGCGCGCGTACCCGACGCCGTGGTCGCGGTCGATGTTCGCGTCCGAGCTCGCGAAGCCGACGTCGATCTGCCTCGGCGCGTTCGAGGGCGACGAGCTCGTCGGCTACGTGATCAACTCGCGCTACGTCGACGCCTGGCACGTGATGAACGTCGCCGTCGACCCGGAACATCAGCGGCGCGGCGATCGCGACGCGCGCTGCTCGAGCACCTGTTCGAGCGTGACGCACGACGACGAGCGCCGCGGGTACACGCTCGAGGTGCGCGTCTCGAACGAGGGCGCGATCCGGCTCTACGAGCGGCTCGGCTTCGAGCACGCGGCATCCGCCGCGGCTACTACACGGACAACCGGGAAGACGCGCTCATCATGTGGCGCGACGCGAAACGGCACCGACGAGCGTGATCCTCGGGATCGAGACCTGGTGCGACGAGACCGCGGCGGCGCTCGTCACGGACGACGGCGAGATCCGCTCGAACGTCGTCGCCTCCCAGGCGGAGCTGCATGCGCGTTTCGGCGGCGTCGTCCCGGAGGTCGCGCGCGGCGCCACCTCGAGCTCGTCGCGCCGGTGATCCACGAGGCGCTGGCAGCAGGCGCGACGCCACGACGTCGACGCGGTCGCCGTGACCCACGGCCCGGGCCTGATCGGTGCGCTGCTCGTCGGCGTGTCCGCGGCGAAGGCGCTCGCCTGGGCGCGGCGGCTGCCGCTCATCCCGGTCGACCACCTCCACGGGCACGTCGCGTCGCTCTACCTGCGGCCGCTCGACCTGAGCCGCCGTTCACCTGCCTGCTCGCGAGCGGCGGGCACACGATGCTGCTCGACGTGCAGGAGCGCGGCGGCTACCGCGTGCTCGGCACGACGCTCGACGACGCCGCCGGCGAGGCCTTCGACAAGGGCGCGCGGCTGCTCGGCCTCGGCTACCCCGGCGGCAAGGCGATCGACGAGCTCGCGAAGCGACGGCGACCCCGAGGCGTACGACTTCCCCGTCGCGCGCGTGCCGGGCCTCGACTTCTCCTTCTCCGGGCTCAAGACCTCGCTGCTCTACGGGGTGCGCGACCTCGCGCCGGCGGAGCTCGAGGCCCGGCGCGCCGACCTGGCGGCGAGCTACCAGCGGGCGATCGTGCGGGCGCTCGTGGAGCGGATCGCGGCGGCGGGCGGCCGAGCGGATCGCAGTCGTCGGCGGCGTCGCCGCGAACTCGGAGCTCCGGGCTTCGCTGCCCGGATGCCGCGCTCGCGCCGCTTGCCACTCTGCACCGACAACGCCGCGATGATCGCCTCGGCGGCCCGCTACCGAGCCGCGTCCCGTACCGGACTACCTTTCGCTCGATGCGCGTCCACCGCGTAGCGGTCGCGCTCCTCGTCGTCGCGGTCGCTCGTCGCCGCGTCGGCGCCGACCGTGGTCGCGGCGCCGGCGGCCGCGAACGGCCGGCCGGCCGCGCGTCAGCTGGCGCGGGCTCGTCGGCGAGCCACGCGCGGCCGGTGCCGACGGGCAGCGCATGATCGTCGTGTTCTGCACGCCGTCGCTCGCGCAGCGGCTGGCGAAGGCGCACTTCGCGACCGAGGCGCAGGAACGCGGCTGGACATCGCAGGCGTTCGCCGCCCAGCAGCAGGTGCTGATCGACGCTCGCGGCAGAGGGGGTCGACATCCGGCCCGATTACACGTACGCGCGGGTGCTCGACGGCTTCGCCGCGACGCTCGACGGCCGCGCCGTCGCGCTGCTCGAGCAGCTGCCCGAGGTGGTCGGGCGTGTACCCGGTGCGGGCCGCGTTTCCCGCGCGCGTCTCCGAGACGCATGCTCTCGACCGGTAGTTCAGCCCGTCGAGCGGACGGCGTCCGGACGCCGTGCTGCCGGGCTGCACGGGCGCGGTGTCACGATCGCGCTGCTCGATACGCGGCGTCGACGCGGCACATCCGTATCTGCGAGGCAAGGTGCTGCCCGGCTACGACATCGTCGGCGGCGCCGGCGACACCGATCCGCGCACGGACCCGTCGGATACGTCGCAGGTGGAACGACACGGCACCGAGCTGGCGGGAATCCTCGTCGGCTCCGACGGCCCGGGCGGCCTGCACGGTGTTGCGCCGGATGCCCGGGTGCTGCCGATCCGCGTTGCCGGCTGGCAGCCGGTGCCGACGGCAAGAGCCTCGTCTACAGCCGTAGCGACCAGTTGATCGCCGGGCTCGAGAAGGCCGTCGACCCGAACGGCGACGGCGATGCTCACGACGCCGTCCGCGTGGCCGTCGTCGGTGTCGCCGAGCCGTTCGCGTCGTTCGCCGACAGCCCCGAGGCGCGCGCGGTTCAGGGCGCCCTCGACCTGAGCACGGTCGTGGTGGCGCCGGCCGGCAACGACGGCGTCGCCGGGCCGACCTTCGGCTCGGTGGCCGGCCCGGCCGGCGCCACCGGCGCCCTTGCGGTCGGAGCGATGGATTCGCGCATCGACCTGCCGACCGTTCGCGTCGTTCTGCGCCGCGGTCTCGACGTGATCCTCGACCGGCGTCTGCCGCTGCTGGGCCCGTTCGAGCCGTCGCGGTCACGCGTGCTGCAGGTCGCCACCGCCCGTTCGCAGGCAGGGGGTGCGGGCTTCTTCGACGCGAAGGGGTCGAGCCTGGTCGCAGGGCGTGCGGCCGTCGTTCCGGCCGGCGCCGATCCCGAGGCGATCGCCGAGGATGCGATGCACGCTGGAGCCGCCGCGGTCGTGCTCTACGGCGACGAGCTCCCGGCCGGCGCGCTGCGATTGAGCGAGAGCCAGACGGCCCGGTTGTCGTGATCCCGGCCCCGGCGGCGGTCGAGCTGCTTGCGGCACAGCGCGCGGGGTTCGACGTGGGGGTCGCGGTCGGAGCCGCACGCGGCGCATCGAACGCCGGGCTGGGTGGCATCGCCGGGTTCTCGTCCCGCGGTCTCGCGTTCGACGGCAGCGTCAAGCCGGATCTCGTCGCGCCCGGGGTGGGGATCGCGACCTCGGAGCCGGGAACGGGCGCGGACGGCGACGCGCTCTACGGGACCGTGAACGGAACGAGCGCCGCGGCTGCGACGGTCGGTGGCGCCGCGGCGCTGCTCGCCCAGCTTCGCCCCGGTCTCGACGGCGCCGCTCTCGAGAGCCTGCTCGTCGGCTACGCGCGTCGTGGGGTGAACGGCGCGGTGTCGGCGGGGAACGGGACGCTCCGTCTCGGAGCGTCGGCCGTCGGCGAGGTGGCCGCCCAACCCTCCTCGTTCGGGTTCGGGATCTGGCAGGGCCCGCGCTGGCATTCGACGCGCACGGTCGTCGTTCGCAACGTGTCGAGCCGCCGGCTGCAGCTGTCGCTGAGCTCGGTCGCCGCCGGGGACTCGGAGGCGCTGCACGTCACGCTGAAGCCGGACCGGCTCGTCCTGGGGGCCGGACGGTCAGCCGCCGTGCGGGTGACCGTGCGTGCCTCCGCGGCGCCGACCGCGGACGTCGTGACCGGCGCGGTTCAGGTGGCCGCGGCCGGAAGCCGGACGCTGCGTGTGCCGTGGGCGCTCGCCTTCCATCCCCCTGCGGCCGACCTGCTGCCGCACGTCGCGTTGAACGACACGTCGTTCAAGCCGTCGGACACCTCGCCGGCGCTGCTCACGATCCAGGTCGGGGATGTCGTGCAGGACGGCGGGCTCCAGATCGTCCCGGTCTCCCGGCTCGATCTTCAGCTCTACTCGGCCGGTGGCAGGTACCTGGGGACGCTGGCTCGGCTGCGCGACCTCTTGCCGGGGTCGTACAGCTTCGGGATCACGGGCAGGGGCCCGTCGAGCGCGCGGCTCGCGCCCGGCTCCTACCAGGTGCGGCTGGCCGCCTGGCCCGCCCTGCCGCGTGCCGCCCGACCGAGCAGGGCACAGTTGACGTTCCGGATCGAGTAGATTCGGGGTGGATGGCCACGGCAGCACCCGAGTCGCATCTGCGCGAGAACCCGTTCTCGCTTGCGCAGCATCAGCTGCAGCAGGTTGCAGACACTTTCGGGATCGATCAGCGGCTGATCGAGGTGCTGCAGGAGTGCAAGAAGGCGGTCGAGGTCTCGATTCCGACCTCGATGGACGACGGGTCCGTGCGCGCGTTCGCAGGCTTCCGCGTCACGCACAACATCGCGCGCGGGCCGTCGAAGGGCGGCATGCGCTACCACCCGGCCGTCACGCGCGACGAGATCAAGGCGCTCGCGATGTGGATGACGTGGAAGTGCGCGCTGATGGGGCTGCCCTTCGGCGGCGCCAAGGGCGGCGTGGTGTGCGATCCGAAGGAGATGTCGCGCGGCGAGCTCGAGCGCATGACGCGCCGGTTCACCTCGGAGATCATCAACGAGATCGGCCCGGAGAAGGACATTCCCGCACCCGACGTCGGAACGAACGCGGCGACCATGGCCTGGATCTTCGACACCTACTCGATGAACAAGGGGCACTCGGTGCTCGGGGTCGTCACGGGCAAGCCGCTGACGATCGGCGGCTCGCTCGGTCGTGAGGAGGCGACCGTCGCGCGGCGCGCTCTTCTGCCTCGCCTCTGCGCTGCAGCGGCGAGGTCGGTCGCTCGCCGGCACCCGGATCGCCGTGCAGGGTTTTGGCACCGTCGGCTCGTCGTTCGCGCGCTTCGCCGCCGAGGAAGGAGCGCTGGTCGTCGCCGTCTCCGATTCCACCGGCGGCGTCTTCAACGACAAGGGCATCGACATCGCCGCCGCCGTCGAGCACAAGCGCTCGGGCGGGGCGCTCTCCGAGTTGAAGGGCGGAGACAGGATCACGAACGACGAGCTGCTGCTGCTCGACTGCGATGCGCTCGCACCCTGTGCGCTCGAGCAGGTGATCACCGACGAGAACGCCGACCAGGTCAGGGCGGCGCTGATCGTCGAAGGGGCGAACGGCCCTGTCACCCCGACCGCCGACGAGATCCTCGAGGGCAACGGGGTTCTGGTGCTGCCCGACATCCTCGTGAACGCCGGCGGCGTCGTCGTCTCGTACTTCGAGTGGGTCCAGGGGCTGCAGGAGTACTTCTGGAAGGAAGACGAGGTGAACGCCCGGCTGAACGAGATCGTCACGCGCGCGTTCGACGAGACGTGGGCGACCGTCGAGGAGCGAAAGACCTCGATGCGCATGGCCGCCTACGGCCTCGCGGTACAGCGCGTCGCCGAGGCGACGATCACCCGCGGCCTGTACCCGTAGAGGCGTGACGGCGCCCCGGGCGGTGACGCTGTACCTCGCGCGCGGCTGCTCGCTCTGCGAGCGAGCACGGGCGCAGCTGGTGCCGCTCCACGCGGAGCTCGGCTTCGCCTACGAGGAGATCGACATCACGGGCGACGCCGACTTGGAGGCGCGCTACCGCGAGTGGCTGCCGGTGGTCGAGATCGACGGCGAGCGGGCGTTCGTCTATTTCGTCGACGAGCCCGCGTTCCGGCGCAAGCTCGCGAGGGAGGTTCGGCCTGTCACAAAGCGGTGAGCTTGTGACAACTGCACGGCTGCATTTGAGCCTTCGGGCAGAATGCTCGTGATGTTGCAAGCGCCTGCGCCCGCACCGGCTCCCGACCGTCTACGGTTGGTGTCGCGGCGCGGTTGTCGCGCTATCTCCAGGTGCTCACACAGGCCAAGAAGATGGGCAAGGAGCGCATCTCCTCCCAGGAGATCGCCGACTACACGAACATCAACGCCACGCAGATCCGGCGGGACCTGTCGAACTTCGGCAAGTTCGGCAAGCGCGGTGTCGGCTACTCGATCGACTCGCTGCTCGCCGAGATCCGGAAGATCCTGCGCACGCAGGGCCAGCACAACATCGCCCTGGTCGGCGCGGGCCGGCTCGGCCAGGCGATCGCAAGCTCGCAGATCTTCGCCGAGCACGGCATCAACATCGCCGCAGTCTTCGACTCGGACGAGTCGAAGGTCGGCCAGGAGCTGGGCCACACCGTGATCGAGGACGAGCGCCGTGTGAAGGACGTGGTCCGCGACAAGAACATCGTCGTCGGCGTGCTGGCTGTTCCGGCCTTCGCCGCACAGAAGGTCTGCGACGACCTCGTCGACGCGGGCGTCCGCATCATCTTCAACTACACCGAGGGCTTGCTCGACGTCCCGTCGGACGTCACCGTGCACACCTCGAACCCGGCCGTCGAGCTCTTGCACGCGTTGTACTTTCATCTCGCGTAGAGCCAGGAAGTAGCGTCCGAGGGGTGCGGATCCTTCTCTGGCACGGCTACCTGCTCGGCGGGACCGGGTCGAACGTCTACACCCGTGCGCTTGCGCGCGCGTGGAGCCGCACCGGCCACGACGTCGTCGTGGTGTGTCAGGAACGCGACGCCGCCCGCTACGACCTGGGCGGGGCGCAGGTTGTCGTCCCCGACCTGCCCGGTGGGGTGCTGCCGGTGTTCGTCCTGGACCGCTATGCCGGTCTGCGTCCCCAGCTCTTGCAGGACACGACGGCGACCGAGCGCCGAGCCTACGTGGATGCGAACGCCGCCGCGCTCAGGGAGCTGTTGCCGGCCGACCTGGTCTTCGCGAATCACGTGTTGATGGGGGGCGCCGTCGCGGCCGCCACCGGCGCGCCGTTCCGGGTCAAGGCGCACGGCTCGGAGCTCGAGTACTCGATGCGCGGACGGCCCGAGCTCGAGGCGTGGGGACGCGAGTCGCTGGCGGCCGCAGACGCGACGTACGTTGGCTCCCGCCACATCCGCGAGGTGCTCGAGGATGTCGTCGGGCACGTCGAATCGTGTCTTCGAGGTGCCTCCCGGAGTCGACGTCGACGAGTTCGTGCTCCAGGATCGCGCGTCCGCGCTGGCGGCACTCCTCGCCGAGGCGCGCAACGACCCGCCGAATCTCGGAAACGCGCACGAGCGACTGCCCGACGGGGGCAACGCCGAGCGGCTCGCACGGTTCCTCGACGGCGACGAGCCGACCGTCGTCTACTTCGGCAAGCTGATCGAGCAGAAAGGCGTGCAGGTGCTCCTGGAGGCGATGAAGGGCATCGACGCGCGGCTCGTCGTCGTGGGCTTCGGGCCCTATCGCGCACAGCTCGAGGCGCTGGCGGGGCCGCGCACGCTGTTCACCGGCCCGTTCGAGCACCGGCACCTGGTGCACCTGCTGCCGCTCGCCGACGCGACGGTCGTGCCGTCGATCTTCCCCGAAGCGTTCGGGATGGTGGCCGCCGAGGCCGCCGCCGCCGGCTCGCCGCCCCTGGTGGCGCGGCACTCCGGGCTGGCCGAGGTCGCCGCCGGGCTCGAAGCGGCGTACCCCGCCCGCTTCAAGGGACTCGCCTCGTTCGAGACCGGCGACGCCGCCGATCTCGCCCGCAAGCTGAACGAACTGCTGGCGCTGACGCCGGCCGACCGCGACCAGTTGCGACGGGCCGCGCGCAAGGCGGTCGTCGAGCGCTGGTCGTGGACGAGCGTCGCTGAACGGCTCGTTGCGCCGGTGCACGACTAGTACCCTTGCGCGAGCGATGGGCGAGGAACAGCGTGTCTCCTGGCAAGAGCTGCTTGCGACCACGCGCGAGGCGTTCGACGGCGGCACCGACTTCACCGTCGCCGTGGAAGAGGAGTTCGCGCTGCTCGACTCGCAGACGCTCGAGCTGGCCAACCGGTTCGAAGACGTCTACGCGGCCGCGCGTGAGACCGACCTGGCGCCGAACGTCGTCGGCGAGCTGATCGCGTCGGAGATCGAGGTGCGCACGGGCCGCTGCGAGGACTTCGGCGAAGCGGCGGCGGCCATGCACGAGCGCCGGGTGCAGATCCACACCGTCGCACGTGAGCAGCAGCTGGCCCTCGGCGGCACCGGCACGCACCCGTGGAGCCGGTGGCAGGACCAGCGCATCATCGACACGCCTCACTACCGCCGGAACGACGAGGTCCTCCGCTACGTCGTCTGGCGCAACAACACCTTCGGGCTGCACGTGCATGTCGGCATCGCGGGCGCCGACCGCGCGATCGCGGTGCACGACGCGCTCCGCAACTTCCTGCCCGAGTTGCTCGCCCTGTCTGCCAGCTCACCGTTCGTCGAATCCGTCAACTCGGGCCTGCACTCCGCGCGGACCGAGGTCTTCACCCGCATGTTCCCGCGCTGTGGGATCCCTGACGCGTACGGGAGCTGGCAGACGTACTCCGACTACGTCTCGCTCCTCTACCGCACCGGGTCGATCACCGAGCACACCCAGCTGTGGTGGAGCGTGCGCCCGCACCTGGTGTATCCGACGATCGAGATTCGCATTGCCGACGGCCAGCCCGACCTCGCCGAGGCGCAGTCGCTCTCCGCGCTCGCCTACGCACTCGCCGCACGCTGCGCGCGGGCCCACGACGAGGGCGAGCCGTTGCCGAACTTTCCAAACCGCCTGCTCGAGGAGAACATGTGGCGGGCGATTCGCTACGGGCTGTCCGGCAACCTGCTCGACCTGGCCCGCGGCGAGGCGATCCCGGCGCGGGCGCGGCTCGAGCAGTTGCTGGAGTGGGTCGAGCCGGTCGCGGACGAGATCGGCGCCGCGCCGTATCTCGCCGTACCCGGCCAGAACGCCGCCGAACGGCAGATCGAGCGGTTCGAGGAGGGCGCGAGCCTCCAGGAGATCTACGCCGAGCAGGTTCGGGCGGGAGAGCCGATCGGTGGCTGAGGGACCCGAGCAGGGGCCCGACGCCGACGCGCTCGCAGCGCAGCTGGCGGCGTTCGACGTCGACCACTTCCTCGTCGCCACGGCGTCGAGCCTCGCGAGCCTGGCGTTCGCGAAGCTCGAGCAGGGAGAGCTCGGCCAGGCGAAGCGCGCGATCGACGCTCTCGGGTCGCTCGTCCCGCACGTCGAGGGCGAGCTGAAAGGGGATCTCGAGCATGCCCTGGCGAGCCTGCAAGTGGCATATGCGACAGCTGTAACCGGCAAGCGGTAGCCGCTGCTTGTGATACATAATCGCCCGCGCCGAAGCCCTTCGGCGCGTGACTTTGTGAGGGAGCAAACCTGATGGATTGGTTCATGCATCACCCCGTGCTCCTCGGCCTCGTCGGTGCCGGCGTGGCCGTCGGGTACGGGCTCTATCTCACCTGGTGGCTGCTGCGCCAGCCGGCGGGGAACGAGCGGATGAGAGAGATCTCGGCCGCTGTCCAGGAGGGGGCTGCGGCCTACCTGAAGAAGCAGTACACCGCGATCGGGATCGTCGCGATCGTCCCCTTCTTGCTGCTCGGCTTCTACCACCAGCTCGGGTGGGGGACGGCGTTCGGCTTCCTGGTCGGAGCGATCCTCTCCTCGGCGGCCGGATTCATCGGCATGAACGTGGCCGTGCGCTCGAACAGCCGCACCGCCGAGGCCGCCCGCGGCGGGCTCAAGCCCGCGCTGAACGTGGCGTTCCGCGCCGGCTCGGTTACCGGCCTGCTCGTCGTGGGCCTTGGCCTGCTCGGCGTCACCGGGTACTACTGGCTCCTGACGGGCGCGCTGCACAACTCGCCGCAGTCGGCGATCAACGACCTGATCGGGCTGGCCTTCGGAGGTTCCCTCATCTCGGTGTTCGCCCGCCTCGGCGGCGGCATCTTCACGAAGGCCGCCGACGTCGGCGCCGACCTCGTCGGCAAGCTCGAGGCCGGCATCCCCGAGGACGATCCGCGCAACCCGGCGGTGATCGCGGACAACGTCGGCGACAACGTCGGTGACTGCGCAGGCATGGCCGCCGACCTCTTCGAGACCTACGCGGTGACGGCCGTCGCCGTGATGCTCCTCGGCGGCACGCTCACCGACTGGAGCGCCGGTTCGGCTCTCTACCTGCTGCCGCTCGCGATCGGCGGCGTCTCGGCCGTCAGCTCCGTGATCGGCACGTTCTTCGCACGGCTCGGCCGCGGCGAGAACGCAGTGATCAACGCGCTGTACAAGGCGGTGCTCGTCGCCACCTTGCTGTCCGCGCTCGGGTTCATCCCGATCATCATGGCGTTCGACAAGGGCAAGTTCGGCTTCACCGATCTCTACGTATCGGCGCTCGTCGGGCTGGTCGTCACGTTCCTGCTCGTTGCGATCACCGAGTACTACACCGGCACCCGGTGGAACCCGGTGAAGGCAATCGCGAAGGCCTCGGAGACCGGTCACGCGACGAACATCATCGAAGGGCTCGCGATCGGCATGCAGGCGACGGCGGCCCCGGTGATCGTGATCGTCGCCGGCATCCTCGTCGCGCATCACTTCGCCGGCCTCTTCGGCATCGGCGTCGCCGTGATGGCGCAGCTCTCGATGACCGGCCTGATCGTGGCACTCGACGCATACGGCCCGGTCACCGACAACGCGGGCGGCATCGCCGAGATGGCCGACCTGCCGGAGGAAGTGCGTGGCATCACCGATCCGCTCGACGCGGTCGGCAACACGACGAAGGCGGTCACGAAGGGCTACGCGATCGGCTCCGCCGCGCTTGCTGCACTGATCCTCTTCGACTCGTACACGCTCGGGCCTGAAGGAGCACGGCCTGACCACGGTCGTTCTCGCTCTCGGACGCGTGGGTGATCGCCGGTCTCTTCATCGGCGGCCTGATGCCGTTCCTGTTCGCGTCGCTCGCCATGCAGGCGGTCGGTCGCGTCGGCGGCCAGGTGGTCGAGGAGGTGCGCCGCCAGTTCCGCGAGCACCCGGGGATCATGGAGCGCACCGAACGGCCCGACTACAGCCGCGCAGTCAGCATCGTCACCGGCTCGGCGATCAAGTCGATGCTCGCGCCGGCACTGATCCCGATCGGCTTCCCGATCGTGATCGGGATCATCAGCGCGAAGATGCTCGGCGGTCTGCTGATCGGCACGATCGTCACCGGCCTCTTCCTCGCGATCTCGATGACCTCGGGCGGCGGCGCCTGGGACAACGCGAAGAAGTCGATCGAAGACGGCATGCACGGCGGCAAGGGCTCCGACGCGCACAACGCTTCGATCACCGGCGACACGGTCGGCGACCCGTACAAGGACACGGCGGGCCCGGCGATCAATCCGATGATCAAGATCGCCAACATCGTCGCGATCCTGATCATTCCGCTGATCGTCTCGATCCACGGCTAAGAGAACGACCTCTCAGAGCGTGCGCGGGGGCTCGGCAACGCCGGGTCTCCGCGCTACGTTCTCCTGATGGCCGTCAGGTTTGCGGGGTCTGTCGTGGCTGTTACGGCCGCCACGTTGCTCGTCTGGGCGCTCGAGCCGTTCGCGCCGACGCTCAGCCTCGGCGTGCTCTACATCTTTGCGGTGCTGCCGGTGGCGGTCGCGTGGGGCACTCTGCTGGTCGTTGCCGGTCGCCGTTGCGAGCATGCTCGCGTTCAACTTCTTCTTCCTGCCGCCGACGTACACGTTCGTCGCTTCAGAACTCGGCCAACTGGTTCGCGCTGGCCGTCTACTCCGTCACGGCCGTCGTGGTCAGCGAGCTCGCGGCCCGGTCCCGCCGCCGCGCGGCTGACGCAGAGCAGCGCGAGCGCGAGGCGTCGCTCCTGGCGGAGATCGCCGGGCGCCTGCTCGGCGGCAAGCCGCTCGAGGCCGAGCTCGACTGGGTCGGGGAACAGACCGCCGACCGTCCTCGGAATCGCGCGCGCCGACATCGAGCTCGGTACCGGCCGCCGCCACGGTGACGACGCGCCGATCCCGCTCGAGGTCGACGGCCGTCATGTCGGGACGCTCTATGCTCCGGCGGACGCCGACCCGAACCTGGGTGTTCGGGAACGTTTCCTGCCGGCGCTCGCCGCGCTGCTTGCCGTGGCATTCGACCGAAGCCGGCTCGAGCGGGAGGCGCTCGAAGCAGAGACGCTCCGCCGTAGCGACCTCGTGAAGACGGCGCTCCTGCGCGCCGTCTCGCACGACCTCCGCTCTCCGCTGACCGGGATCACAACCGCGATCGGGGCGCTGCGGAGCAAAACGCTCGTCTTCAGCGACCAGGATCGCCGCGACCTGCTCGACACGATCGCCGTCGACGCGGAACGCCTGGCGCGGCTCGTCGGCGACCTGCTCGATCTTTCCCGACTCGAGGCGGGCGGGGCGGAGCCCGACGCCGAAGTGTGGGCGCTCGACGATCTCGTGCGCGAGGCGGTGCACGACCTTGCCGGGTGGCGAGCGCATCGACGTCGCCGGCGAGAGCCCGCTCGTCCACGTCGACGCCGTGCAGGTCGAGCGCGTGCTCGCGAACCTGATCGAGAACGCCTTGCGAGTTCTCGCCGCCGGATGCGCCGGTGCACGTTCGCGATCACCGCGACGCGGCGGGAGGCGATCGTGCGAATCGTCGACCAGGGCCCCGGCCTCGCCGCCGACGAGCTCGAACGCGTCTTCGAGCCGTTCTACCGCGGCGACCAGCGACGGCGTTCGGGCGCCGGGCTCGGCCTCGCGATCGCGCGCGGGTTCGCGGCCGCGAACGGCGGCCGGGTGTGGGCCGAGTCGCGGCCCGGGCAGGGCGCGACGTTCGCGCTCGCGCTGCCGGTGGTCGAGGTCCCGGCGGAGCTCCCGGCATGAGCCAGCGCGATCCTCGTCGTCGACGACGAGCCGCAGATCCTGCGTGCGCTCGGGACGACGCTGCGCGGCGCGGGCTACGACGTCGACACCGCGGCGACCGCCGAGGCCGCGCTCGCCGCCGCTGCGGCGCATCCGCCGGCCGCGGTGATCCTCGACCTCGTGCTGCCGGACGGCAGCGGCACGGACGTCTGCCGCGAGCTGCGGACCTGGACGCGACGCTCCGGTGATCGTGCTGTCGGCCGTCGGCGAGGAGCGCGAGAAGATCGCGGCGCTCGACGCCGGCGCCGACGACTACGTCACGAAGCCGTTCAGCGTCGACGAGCTGCTCGCGCGGCTGCGCGCCGTGCTGCGCCGCTCGGCGCCGCGAGGCGGGGCCGCGTGATCGAGGTCGGCGACTTCGCGATCGACGTGCCGGAACGGCTCGTGACGCGCAACGGCGAGCGCGTCAAGCTGACGCCGCACGAGTTCGACCTGCTGCGCGTGCTCGCGCAGAACCGCGGCAAGCTCCTCACGCACCGGATGCTCCTGCGCGAGGTGTGGGGGCCTGCGTACCAGGTCGAGGCGCACTACCTGCACGTCTACGTCTCGCACCTGCGCGCGAAGATCGAGCCGGACCCGGCGCGTCCGCGCTACGTGCTCACCGAGCCGGGCGCGGGATACCGGCTGGTCGACCCGGCCGAATCTTGAGCAACCTTTAAGGCGCAAGCCCGGCCGGCTTGAGGCCGCGTTGACGACATGCCGCCCTAGCGTCGAAGGCGTGCTTTACGACCTTGCCGCACTCGCCATCGCCGCCGCTGCTTCGCGTTCTGCTTCGTCGTCCTCTACGGCCTCGAGAAGCTCTGATGTCGGCCGGCGACACCTTCGGGCTCGCGTCGCGCTGCTCGTCTTCGGGTACCTCGTCTACGCGCTGTTCCGCGGGGAGCGGTTCTAGATGAGCGGCCAGGGCATCGCCCAGATCCTCTTCTACGCGGTCGTGCTGATCGCGCTCGGCTACCCGCTTGGGCTGTTCATGGCGCGCGTCGTACGCGCGCGAGCGGCTCGACCCCGTCGAGCGCGGCTTCCTGCGGCTGCTCGGCCGCGGGAGCGGCGACGAGCAGGACTGGAGGCTACGCGAAGACGGTGCTCGTCTTCAGCGTCGGCTTCACCGCCGTGCTCTACGCGATCCAGCGACTGCAGGGCCACCTCTTCCTGAACCCGGACCACCTGAAGGGCGTCCCGCCGCACATCGCGGTCAACACGGCCGCGAGCTTCGTCACGAACACGAACTGGCAGTACTACGGCGGCGAGTACACGATGTCGTACCTGACGCAGATGGCCGGCCTCGCCGTGCAGAACTTCGTCTCGGCCGCGGTCGGGCATGGCGGTGCTCGTCGCCGTCGTGCGCGGCATCTCGCGGCGCTCGACGCGACCGAGCTCGGCAACTTCTGGCGCGACCTCTACCGCTCGCTCGTCTACATCCTGCTGCCGCTGTCGATCGTCCTCGCGGTGATCCTGATCTCGCAGGGCGTGCCGCAGACGTTCCAGCGGCCACGCGACGGCGACGACGCTGCAGGGCGCGCACCAGACGATCGCGCGCGGCCCGGTGGCGTCGCAGGTCGCGATCAAGCAGCTTGGGCACGAACGGCGGCGGGTTCTACAACTCGAACTCGGCCGTGCCGTTCGAGAACCCGAACGGCGCTCACGAACTTCCTCGAGATGCTCTCGATCCTGCTGATCCCGGCCGCGCAGGTCTTCATGTTCGGCAGGATCGTGCTGGCGCGCCGCCACGCCTGGATGGTGTTCGCGGCGATGTTCGCGATCTTCGCGATCGGCGTCGCCGTCACCCTGCCGGCCGAGCAGCACGGCTCGCAGGTGCTGCGCAACTCCGGCGTGAACATCACGCAGGGGCACGGCCAGTCGGGCGGCAACATGGCCGACAAGGAGGTGCGCTTCGGCCAGGCCAGCACGGCGATCTGGACGGTCGCGACGACGCGACGCCTCGAACGGCTCGGTCAACGGCGGCTTCGACGCCCAGACGGCCGCCGGCGGCGCCGTCCCGCTCGTCAACCTGTTCCTCGGCGAGGTGGTCTTCGGCGGCGTCGGCTCCGGCCTCTACGGGATGTTCTTCTACATCCTGATCGCGGTCTTCGTCGCCGGCCTGATGGTCGGGCGAACGCCGGAGTGGCTCGGCAAGAAGATCGAGGCGCGCGAGATCAAGATCGCCGCGGTCGGCGCGCTCTTCGTGCCGACGATGGTGCTGACCCTGACGGCGATCTCGATCGTCACGCACTCGGGCCTCGCGTCGATCTACAACAGCGGCGTCCACGGCTTCACCGAGACGCTCTACGCCTACGACTCGCAGTCGAACAACAACGGCAGCGCGTTCGCCGGCTTCGGCGCGACGAGCTTCTCGGCCGAGCTGGGCACGATCGCCCTCTACCTCGGCCGCTTCGTGCCGCTGCTCGCCGCGCTCGCGCTCGGCGGCTCGCTGGCCGGGAAGAAGATCGTTCCCGCCTCGGCCGGCACGTTCCGCACCGACGGGCCGACGTTCGTCGTCCTGCTCGTCGGCGTGATCGCGCTCACCGCCGGCCTGATGATCTTCCCGGCGCTCACGCTCGGGCCGATCGTCGAAGGGCTGATGCACTGATGCAGCGCGATCGTCCGCTCCGCTGGTCGCGATCGTCGTGACGACGCTCGTCTTCGGGTTCGCCTACCCGCTGCTGATGACCGGCTTCGCGCAGGTCGCGTTCAAGAACAAGGCGAACGGCAGCCTGATCAAGCGGAACGGCGACGTGGTCGGCTCGCGGCTCGCCGCGCAGGAGTTCACGGCGCCGAAGTACTTCCACGCGCGCCCGTCCGCGACGGCGCCCGCCTACAACGCCGGCGCGACGACGTTCGCGAACCTCGGCCCGACGAACCCCGACCTCGCGAAGAACGTCGACGGCCGCAGCTGCGGCGATCCTGAAGCTCGAGGGGCCGTACAACCCGGGCCTCACGATCGGCGACATCCCGGTCGACGCGGTGACGACCTCGGGCTCCGGGATCGACCCCGACATCTCGCCGGCCAACGCCGACGCTCCAGTCGCGGCGCGTCGCCGCCGTCCGCCACCTGCCGCTCGCGACCGTGCAGAAGCTGATCGGCAAGAACACCGACGGCCGCAGCCTCGGGCTTCTTCGGCGAGCCCGGCGTCAACGTGCTCGAGCTCAACCTCGCTCTCGACCGGCTCGGAGGTACGTGATGGCCGCGACGCGCGGCAGCGTCTTCTCGCGCGAGCTCGTGCTCGCGGCGATCCGCGACTCGTTCCCGAAGCTCGACCCGCGGCTCGCAGGCTGCGGAACCCGGTGATGTTCATCGTCGAGCTCGGCAGCGTGATCACGACGGGGATCTTCGTCCTCGAGCTCGCGCGCGGCCAGACCGGCGACCTCTGGTTCGTCGCGACGATCGCGGTCTGGCTCTGGCTGACCGTGCTCTTCGCGAACTTCGCCGAGGCGATCGCCGAGGGCCGCGGCAAGGCGCAGGCGAACGCGCTCCGCGGCGACGCGCACGACACGACGAACGCGCGGCTGCAGCGACGGTCGCTCGCGTGCCGGCGCCGGAGCTGCAGCGCGGCGACGTCGTCGATCGTCGAGGCGGGGGAGGTCATCCCGGCCGACGGCGAGATCGATCGAGGGCGTCGGCTCGGTCGACGAGTCGGCGATCACCGGCGAGTCGGCGCCCGTGATCCGCGAGGCGGGCGGCGACCGCTCGGCGGTCACCGGCGGCACGAAGCTGCTCTCCGACCGGCTCGTGATCGAGGTGACGCAGGAGCCCGGCAAGTCGTTCCTCGACCGCATGATCGCGCTCGTCGAGGGCGCCGAGCGCCGCAAGACGCCGAACGAGATCGCGCTCAACATCCTGCTCGCCGGGCTGACGATCACCTTCGTCGCCGCCGTCGTGACGCTGCGCCCGTTCGCGATCTACGCCGGCACGCCGACCTCGCAGACCGTGCTGATCGCGCTGCTCGTCGCGCTGATCCCGACCACGATCGGCGCGCTGCTGTCGGCGATCGGCATCGCCGGGATGGACCGGCTCGTCCAGCGCAACGTGCTCGCGATGTCGGGCCGTGCCGTCGAGGCGTCGGGCGACGTCGACGTGCTCCTGCTCGACAAGACCGGGACGATCACGCTCGGCAACCGCCAGGCGGCCGAGTTCCTGCCCGGTCGACGGCGTCGACGAGCGCGAGCTCGCCGAGGTCGCGCAGCTCGCGTCGCTCGCCGACGAGACGCCGGAAGGCCGCTCGATCGTCGTGCTCGCGAAGGAGCGGTTCGGGCTGCGCGAGCGCGAGCTCGGCGAGACACGACGTTCGTCCCGTTCAGCGCGACGACGCGCATGAGCGGCGTCAACATGAACGGCACGCCGGATCCGCAAGGGCGCGGGCGACGCAGTGAAGCGGTTCATCGCGGAGCAGGGCGGCAGCGCCCCGCCCGAGCTCGACCGGCATCGTGCAGGGCGTCGGCCGAGCAGGGCGGGACACCGCTCGTCGTCGCACGCGACAACTGGGCGCTCGGCGTCGTCCACCTGAAGGACATCGTCAAGGGCGGCATGAACGAGCGCTTCGACGAGCTGCGGCGCATGGGCATCCGCACCGTGATGATCACCGGCGACAACCGCGTCACTGCGGCCGTGATCGCGCAGGAGGCCGGCGTCGACGACTTCCTCGCCGAGGCGACGCCGGAGACGAAGATGGCGCTGATCAAGGAGGAGCAGGCGAAGGGCCGGCATGGTCGCGATGACCGGCGACGGCACGAACGACGCGCCCGCGCTCGCCCAGGCCGACGTCGGCGTCGCGATGAACACCGGCACGTCCGCGGCGAAGGAGGCCGGCAACATGGTCGACCTCGACTCGAACCCGACGAAGCTGATCGAGATCGTCGAGGTCGGCAAGCAGCTGCTGATCACCCGCGGCGCGCTGACGACGTTCTCGATCGCGAACGACGTCGCGAAGTACTTCGCGATCCTGCCGGCGATGTTCGCGTTCACCTACGCGACCACAGCCCGGCGCAGCGCGGGCCGCTCGACGCGCTCAACATCATGCACCTCGGCGACCCGAAGAGCGCGATCATCTCGGCGATCATCTTCAACGCGCTGATCATCCCGGCGCTCGTCCCGCTCGCCCTCAAGGGCGTCAAGTACCGCGCGATCGGCGCGACCGCGCTGCTCCGCCGCAACCTGCTGATCTACGGGCTCGGCGGCATGATCCTGCCGTTCGTCGGCATCAAGCTGATCGACCTGATCGTCCACAACGCTGCTCGGGGCGTGAGCGCAGCGGCATGCGGGGCCACTACCGGATCCTGCTCGGGATGGCGGCCGGGGTGGGCAAGACCTACCGCATGCTGCAGGAGGGCCGGCGGCGCACGCCGAGGGACGCGACGTCGTGATCGGCTACCTCGAGCCGCACGACCGGCCCGAGACGACGGCGCTCGCCGACGGGCTCGAGCAGGTGCCGCGGCTGCACGCGGCCGCACGGCGGGCTCGAGCTCGAGGAGATGGACGTCGACGCGGTCATCCGGCGCGCGCCCGAGCTGGCGCTGATCGACGAGCTCGCGCACACGAACCTGCCCCGCGGCGCGGAACGAGAAGCGCTGGCAGGACATCGACGAGGTGCTCGGCGCGGGGATCGACGTGATCTCGACCGTCAACATCCAGCACCTCGAGAGCCTGAACGACGCGATCGCCGAGCTCACCGAGGTCCGCGTTCGCGAGACGTTCCCCGACCGGGTGCTCGACGATGCCGACGAGGTCGTGCTCGTCGACCTGACGCCGGAGGCGCTCCAGGAGCGGCTGCGCGCCGGCAAGGTCTACCCGCCCGACCGCGTCGAGGTGGCGCTGGACAACTTCTTCCGGCTCGACCGACTCTCCGCGCTGCGCGAGCTCGCGCTGCGCGAGGTGGCCGAGGACGTCGGGCGCGCCGGCAGGCCGTGCGTGCTCGACCCGCTCAGCGCGCAGGCCGTCGCGGAGCGCGTGCTCGCGCTCGTCGACGCCCCGAGCCGCGGTCGCAGCGGATCCTGCGCCGCGCGTGGCGTTCGGCCGAACGCCTCGGCGCGCGAGCTCGACGCGCTCTGGGTGCGCCGGACCGGGCGACGAGCTGACGCGAGGACGAGCAGGTGCAGCTGGCGGCGCTGCGCCGGCTCGCGGTCATCCTCGGCGCGCACTTCGTCGAAGCAGGAGGGCGACGACCTCGTCGCCACCGTGCGGCGCGTCGTCGCCGAGCGAGGCTCGACGTATGTGCTCGTCGGCACGCCCGACGAGAGCCGCCGCCGCGAGATCGTCCGCGGCTCGCTCGTCGCGGCTCTCGTCCGCGAGTTGCCCGGTGTCGACATCCGTGTCGATCGCCAACCGGGCCGACCGCAGGAGCGACCGGTGACCGCGTTCTGGGTCGCGGTCGCGATTGTCGGGGCCGGCGTCTCGGGCGGTGCGACCGTGTGCGCGCGGCGCCGCCGCACGCCGGTCTTGGCCGGCGCACGGTCGCCGTTCTCGTGCCGTTCTCGGGGCCGCTCGACCCGGCCGTGCTCGACGCGGCGATCCGGATCGCGCGCGCCGAGGAGGCCATGCTGGTCGCCGGCTTACCTGCTCGTCGTGCCGCTGCAGTACCCGGAGGACGCGCCGCGGAAGGAGCAGGTGGCACGTGCCATGCCGCTGCTCGAGGCGGTCGAGCTTGCCGCGCTACGGGCCGGGGTGCCGGTCGACGCGCGAATCGAGAAGGGCCGGACGTTGACCCACGCGCTTCGCCGTCTCTGGGAGGTCGAGCCGTTCGACCGGATTCTCGCGCCCGCGCCCGGATTCACGGCCAAGGATCTGGCCTGGATCCTCACGCACGCTCCTGCCGAGACGATCGTCCTGCAGCCCGACTCGCGTAAGAGAGCCTCTAAGGCCGCCTGAGCGCCTTCCACCCGGCTCCTGGGCGCTACGTTTCCGCCGCGTGCGGAACCGTGTTCTCATCTACGCCGAGGCGGTCGACGTGGCCGCCGAAGGGGCGGTCTGGTACGCACGCCGGATCGGCGGCGGGACGTTCGCCGCCCTGCACGTTCCGGGGCGGAAGACCGACACCGGCATCCACGCACGCTGGTTCGACTTCACGGGCGGTGAGCCCCGCCTCGACGTGCGGCCGCCGGGTACCGATCCGGCGCAGGCCGTGTTGGAGGCAATCGCCCGGCTGCGCGAGCGCGACGACGACGTCGTCACGGTGGTGCTGCCCGAGCAGTTCAGCAAGCGCTCTCTGTTCGCGGCCGCGCAACGGGCCCAGTTCAGGCTCAAGCTGCGGCTGCTCACCGAGCCGGGCGTCGTCGTCTCCGACCTGCCGGCCGTCTCGTCCGAGCGCCGGCCGGACGGCAACGTGCCGGAGCGCCTGATCGTGCGTGTCATGGCCGGCCACCTCGACGCACCCGCGCGGCGCGCGGTCGCGTACGCGCGCGAGCTCGGCGTGGACGACCTGCGTGCGGTGCACTTCGGCGCGCGCGACTGGGACGAGAGCGAGCTCGGGATCCCGGTCGACGACCAGCCGGCCCAGTCGCGCTTGCGCGAGGCCACGATCGACTATGTCCGCGGGCTCACCGCCGACCCGACCGCGGCCGTCAACGTGATCCTGCCGGAGCGCCTCCACGCGAACCTGCCGCGGCTCCGCGGCCGGCGGGCGCTGGCGGTCAAGCGCTGCCTGCTCTTCGAGCCGCACGTGATCCTCACGAGCGTCCCGACACCCGCGGGCCCAGACCAACCATCTGAGACGTAGCATCCGGCCGGTGCCACGCCGGCGTCGGCAAAGCAACAACCTGGAGCGGGTGCTTGGGGCACCTGCGCTCTTCGCGACCGCGTACGGCAACGTCGGCTCGTCGATCTACTACGCCCTCGGCCTGACCGCGGGCATCGCGCTGGGGCTCACACCGCTCGTCTTCATCGTCAGCGGGCTCATCTTCGCCGCGACCGCCGCCACCTACGCGGAGGGAACCGTCCGCTATCCGGAGGCAGGTGGCTCCTCGAGCTTCGCGCGCCATGCCTTCAACGAGCTCGTCTCGTTCTTCGCGGCGTGGGCGCAGATGCTCAACTACGTGATCACCGTCGCGATCTCGGTGATCTTCGTTCCGCACTATCTCTCGATCTTCTGGGAACCGCTGCGTACGAACCCGTGGGACATCGTCGTCGGGATCGCTCTCACGTGGGTGCTCGTGCTGCTGAACATCATCGGCATCCAGGAGGCGGCGAAGCTGAACGTCGTGCTCGCGGTGATCGACTTCGCGACGCAGCTGCTCCTCGTCGGCCTCGGCTTCTTCCTCATCTTCAGCCCGAACACGCTGATGCACAACGTGCACTTCGGGGTCGCCCCGACGTGGAGCGCGTTCCTGCTGGCGGTGCCGGTGGCGATGATCGCGTACACGGGCATCGAGACGGTCTCCAACCTCGCGGAGGAGGCACGTGATCCTGTGCGCTCGATCCCGCGTGCCATCTCGTGGGTCGCGATCGCGGTGTTCGCCATCTACTTCACGCTGCCGTGGATCGCGCTTTCCGCGATGCCGGTGGTACGTCAGGGCGGCTCCTACGTCACGCAGCTCGGCCAGGACCCACCGCACGGTTTCAAGAACGACCCGGTGCTCGGCCTGGTCGAGAACCTTGGCCTGCACGGGCTCGTGCTCGACGCCGCCAAGATCTACGTGGGCATCCTCGCCGCAACGATCCTCTTCATCGCAACGAACGCCGGAGTGATCGGCGCATCCCGGATCACCTATGCGATGTCGAGCTACCGCCAGCTGCCCAGCGTCTTCCGGCGGCTGCACCCGAAGCTGAAGACCCCATGGCTCTCGCTCGTCGTCTTCGCCGGCGTCGGCCCGTCGATCTTCCTGCTCTCTGGGCAGGTCGACTTCCTCGGAGGCATGTACGCATTCGGCGCGATGCTGTCGTTCACGATCGCGCACGTCTCGGTGACGGCGCTTCGGGTCCGCAAGCGCGACGAAGAGCTCGAGTGGCGCGCCTGGCCGAACCTGCACTTCCGGGGGATCTCGTGGCCGATCTTCGCGATCGTCGGCGCGTTCGGCACCGGCGCCGCCTGGCTCGTCGAGGTGATCCAGAAGCCGGCGATCCGCTACGCCGGGCTCGGCTGGCTGGCCGCGGGGCTCGTCTTCTACCTGCTCTACCGGCGCACGCTGAACGTGCCGCTTCGGGAGACCTCACGTGCGCCGGTGCCGCTGGGTCCCGCGCTCGCGCTCGAGTACCGTTCGATCCTCGTGCCGATCGTCAGTGGCGAGCAGTCACGCGAAGCAGTCGAGGTTGCCGCGCGGCTCGCGACGGAACGTGCCGGCCGCATCGTCCTGCTCCGCGTGATCGTCGTACCGCTCGAGCTTCCGCTCGATGCCGATCTGACCGAGCAGACCGAGGAGGCGAACCGGCTGCTCGACGATGCGCGGGCGATCGCAGCACCCTACGGCGTGCGCGTCGTCGAACGTGTTGTCCGCGCCCGGAACGCGGGCCGGGCGATCGTCGACGAGGCCGCGCATCGCGGCTCGGAGATCGTGGTGCTCGGGGCCCCGCGCGGCCGGCACCGTGGGATCTTCGGCCACACGGTCGACTACGTGCTCAAGCATGCTCCGTCCCGCGTGATGGTCGCGGCCGGCAGGAAGGTCGCCTGATGTACACGAGCCTGGTTCGCGTGGTGGCGTTGCTGATGATCGCGCTCGGAGTTGCGATGATCGCCGTGACGCTCTACCACGGGCTCGGCGTCGGGCTGCTGCTCGGCGTCCTGTTCATCGCGGCGGGTGTGGGGCGTCTCGTCATGATCAGACGGCGGGTCTAAGAGATGGCGCGCAAGCTTCCCGGTCTCAGGCGCGAGCTCGACGCGCGGGCTCTGTTCTCGGTCGCCTATGGAGAGATTGCGTCGTCGATCTACTTCGCGCTCGGCGTGCTTGCCGCGAGCGCGCTCGGCTTCACGCCGCTCGTGCTGCTGCTGGTCGGCGGGCTCTTCCTGATCGTCTCGCTCTCCTATGCCGAGGGCACGGCCGCGCTGCCCGAGACCGGCGGCGCCGCGACGTTCGTCCGCCGTGCGCTGAACGACCTGGCCGGGTTCATGACCGGCTGGGCGCTGTTCCTGGACTACCTGATCGTGATCGCCCTTTCCGCGCTGTTCCTGCCGCACTACCTGGCCGGTGCGTTGCAGGTGCGGGCGCTCGACCACAAGCCGTGGGATCTCGTCGTCGCCGTCTGTGTGATCGCGCTCGTCGCGCTCGTGCGCGTGCTCAGGCGTCCGTCGCTCTACGGGCTCGGGATCGTCATTCCGGCGCTCGACCTGTTGACCCAGCTCCTCCTGGTCGCGCTCGGCTTTGCGCTGCTCTTCTCGCCGCACGCGCTGGCGCACGGCACCTCGCTCGGCTCGCACCCCACCTGGCATGCGCTCGCCTTCTCACTGCCACTTGCGATGCTGGCCTTCACCGGGCTCGAGACCGTCGCAAACCTCGCCGAGGAAGCCCGGCGTCCCGGCGTCGACCTGCCCCGCTCGGTGTTCGGCGGCATAGCGACGGTGGTCACGATGTATGTGGCGATCGCGATCGTCGCCCTCTCCGCGTTCCCCGGCCCGCAGACGGCGCTCGGCGGCCAGTGGATCAGGGCGCCACTCCTCGGCGTAGCGACGAGCATCAGAGCGCAGCTTCCCTACTGGATCGGGACACCGCTCCGCTTCTACGTCGGAATCACGGGCGCATTGATCCTGCTCGCCGCCGTCACGACCTCGATCTCGGGCTTCTCGCGCCTCGCCTACTCGCTCGGAGAGCACGGCCAGCTGCCGCGCAGCTTCGGGCGGCTGAGCCGGCGTGCGAATGTCTCGCCGCTCGCGATCGCAGCGGCCGCGGTGGTCTCGTCGGGGATCGTGGTTGCCACGTCGTTCTTCCACGAGGACGTGAAGTTCCTCGCAAGCCTCTTCTCGTTCGGCGTGCTCCTTGCGTTCACCGCCGCGCAGCTCGCCGTGATCAAGCTGCGCATCGACGAGCCCGCGCTGGCGCGGCCGTACCGGGCGCCCTTCAACGTCACGATTCGAGGCGCCGAGATCCCGCTGCCTGCGATCGTCGGCTCGATCGCCACCTTCGCGGTCTTCGTCATCGCCATGGCCACCCACCCGGGCGCCCGTTACGCCGGTCCGGCGTGGCTGGCGATCGGCCTGGTCGTCTTCGTCGCCGTTCGCAGCTCGCACGGCGAGGGCCTGATGGAACGGGTCACCGCGGACGACGAGCGCCCTGTCGGCGAGGCGATGCACGTGCACCGGATCCTCGTGCCGATGAAGCTTGGGATCATCGGCGAGGAGATGCTCGCCACGGCGGTCAAGCTCGCTTCCGAGCACGGCGCCGAGGTTCAGGCGCTCCATGTGATTCGCGTGCCGCTCGAGCAGGCGCTCGACGCCCGGATGCTCGAGGAGGACGAGCGCGCGGATGAGGCGCTGGCCGAGGCCAAGCTGCTCGGCGCCGATCACGGCGTCGTCGTCGAGGGCACGACCGTGCGCGCGCGGGCGATCGGGTCCGCAATCGTCGAGCGCGCGCTCGAGGTCGACGCCGACCTGATCGTGCTCGGGTCCGCACCGCGCTGGCGGCGCCAGTCGCGCTTCTTCTCCCCGACCGTGGACTATGTCCTCCGCCGCGCCCCCTGCGAGGTGCTGATCGTGGCCTTCCCGCAGTCCGTGATGGACGAGGAGCTCGCCGCAACCTGACGCCACTGGCCGGCGGTCACTCCCGCCGGGCGAAGCCCGGCTCCGTGACAGCCTCACGTCTCCGGCGGCACGTCGCTCTCCGGGCCGCACTCGCCGCGCAACGCGCCAGTGGCGTCAGGAGCCTGACCGCACCGAGTACGCTGCGGCGCTGTGAAGGCAATCGTGATCGGATGCGGCCGGGTGGGCTCGGCTGTCGCCCTCCAGCTCAACGGCTCGGATTGGGACGTCACCGTCCTCGACGAGGACGAAGACGCGCTCGGGCGGCTCGGTGAGAACTGGACCGGCGGCTTCCTCGTGGGGCACGGAATGGATCTCCAGACGCTCCGGGAGGCAGGCATCGAAGAGGCCGACGCCGTGGTCGTCACGACCAACGGCGACAACACGAACCTCGTGATCGCGCAGGTCGCGCAGAAGCAGTTCGAGGTGCCGACCGTCGTGGTCCGCGTCCTCGACCCGGCGCGCGCAGAGTTCTATGCAGCGCGAGGCCTGAGCATCGTCTGTCCGACCTCGTCGGCGATCGAGTCGCTCGTCGTCGCCGTCCGGTCCACGGAGCCGGCGCTCAACTGATGTACGTCCTGATCGCGGGCGGAGGCAAGGTCGGCGCGAACCTCATGCGGTCGCTGCTCCGCAGCGGCAACGAGGTGACGCTGATCGAGGAGATGCCGCACCGCTTCGACAAGCTCGAGGCCGAGTTCGAGCACCAGGTGCTGCGCGGCGACGCGACGGAGCTCTTCGTGCTCGAGCGTGCCGGGATCAAGCGCCCGCCGGACCTGCTCGTGGCGGCGACGGGAGACGACGAGGACAACATCGTCATCTGCCAGCTGGCGCGCGAGCGCTACGGCGTCGTCAAGGTGATCGCCCGCATCAACGACCCGCGCAACCAGCCGTACTTCGACCTGCTCGGGATCTCACCCACCGTCTCCGCGACGGGCGCGATCATGGCGCTGATCGAGCACGAGGTGCCGGAGCACGGGCTGATCCACCTGCTCGAGCTGCGCAAGGAGAACCTCGAGATCGTCGAGGTGTCGATCGGCAAGGGCGCGAACTGCCACGGCAAGCGCGTACGTTCCTTGCGGCTGCCCGAGGGTGCCCGGCTGATCTCGGTCGTCCGTGACGGCAAGGCCGAGATCCCGGACGACGAGACCCAGCTCGAGATCGGCGACCAGGTGCTCGCAATCCTCGAGCCGGGCAAGGAGGACGAGCTCCGGCGCGTCCTCCTCAAGCCTTAGAGTTCGTAACGCCGTCGTGACGCGGGCACGCCGGGAACGGCGTTACCGTGTGATCGTGCGCCGTCCAGCCACTCCGTTGCTGTTGGCGTGGTTCGCAACCTTCGCCGGCCTGCTCTCGATCGTCTCCGCGTTGACACCGGAGATGGCGGACCGCGTCGATCTGGTTCAGGGCGTGCTGCCGCCGGGCGTCTCCGACGCCGCCCGGACGCTCGTGCTCGCGCTCGGGCTGGGCGCGATCTGGCTGTCGCGCGGCCTTGCGCGCCGCAAGCGCCGGGCCTGGTGGCTCGCCGTCGTCGTGGTCGCAGCCTCGGCGGTCGCCCATCTCGCCAAGGGCCTCGACTTCGAGGAGGCATCCGTCCATCTGCTGCTGCTGATCGCGCTCTTCCGGTCCCGCCGGTCGTTCGCCGCGCCGGGCGATCCGGCCACGGTCCGGCCGCTTGTGCAGGTTGGGATCGCGCTCGGCGTCTGCGTGCCGGTCTCCCTCATCTACGCCTACGACCATGATGCGTTCTCCGAACGCATCGAGTCGGCCCTGCTGATCGTGATCGGCGGCCTCGCGTTCCGTGCGCTCTGGCTCTGGCTGCGTCCGTTCCCCGTCGCGCCACCCGAGCCGGGCGACCGCGAGCGGGCCGCGGAGCTCGTCCACGAACACGGCTCCGACAGCCTGGCCTACTTCGCGCTGCGCCGCGACAAGAGCTACTTCTTCTCCGCGAGCGGCCGCGCGTTCCTCGCCTACCGGGTGATCGGGGAGACGGCGCTGGTTGCCGGAGACCCGATCGGCGACGAGGAGGAGCGCCATGAGCTGATGGCCGAGTTCGTGCGCGTCGCCCACGCGAAGGGTTGGCGGGTCGCGATCGCCGGAGCGTCGAGCGAGGCGCTCTCCGACTACACCGGGCTGGGCTTCAAGTCGCTGTATCTGGGCGACGAGGCAGTCATCCGGCCGTCGGAGTTCTCGCTCGAGGGACGGGCGATTCGCAAGGTGCGGCAGTCGGTTTCCCGATTGGAGAAGAGTGGGTATCAGGTGCGGATGCTCTCGACCGCCGACGCGGACGCCCGGTTGAAGAGCGAGCTGCGCGCGGTCTCGGAGGAGTGGCGCGGCAACTGGCCGGAGCGTGGCTTCACGATGGCGATGGATGCGCTCTTCCTCTACCCGGACACGGTGCTTGCCGTGGCGGTGGCCCCCGGCGGAGCCGTCGGGGGCTTCCTCCAGCTGGTGCCGTCGCCCGCGAGCGAGGGCTACTCGCTCGCGTCGATGCGTCGCCGCAAGGACACGCCCAACGGGCTGATGGAGTACCTGATCACCGAGACGGTCGAATGGTCGCGCGCCCACGCAGTCACCGAGCTCTCGCTCAACTTCGCGGTCTTCGCCGACTACCTGCGCGCTGACGAGACCGCGGCGCGCTGGACACGCGCTGCACGCTGGGGGCTCCTGAAGGCCGATCGCCTGTTTCAGGTCGAGCGCCTGCACAGCTTCAACCGCAAGTTCTTCCCGCACTGGCGTCGCCGGTACTTCTGCTTCGAGCGTTGGAGCGACTTCCCGCTCGCGGGGCTCGCATACCTGCAGGCCGAGTCGCTGCTGACGCTCCCGCTGCCCTGGTTGAAGACGCAGGACCTCACTGCACGTTGAGAATCGGGCCGGTCGCACTCGCGTTGCTCGTGGCGGCGACCGTCTCCGGTTCGGCGCGTTCGGCGCCGGCGGCCGGGATGGACTGGACACGGTTCAACTACGACGCAGCCCGCACCGGCAGCGCTCCGGGCAGCGGCATCAGCGCGGCGAACGTCTCGAAGCTGCGCCGCCTAACGGTGCGGCTCGACGGGACGGTCGACTCGTCGCCGATCTACCTGCACGACGTCCGTGTCGGCGGTGGAGCACACGACACGTTCTTCGTCACGACGACGTACGGGAAGACCGAGGCGATCGACGCAGAAAGTGGCCGGGTGCTCTGGCGGTTCACTCCACCGGACTACGCCAGGGTTGCGGGCTCGCCGCAGATCACCACGGCGACGCCGGTCGCCTCGACCGACCGAAGCGCGATCTACGCCGCCGCCTCCGACGGGCGCATCCGCAAATTGCGCGTCTCCGACGGGAAGGCGCTCTGGACGACGAGAATCACGCGCGACCCGACGCGCGAGAAGATCGCCTCCTCGCTCAATCTCTCCCGCGGGCTGGTGATCGCAACCACCGGTGGGTACATCGGCGACGCGCCGCCTTACCAGGGGCACGTCGTCACGATGGCGGAGCGAACGGGTCGGATCGCGCACGTCTGGAACTCGCTCTGCTCGAACAACCGCACGATCATGCTCCCGCGCACCTGTCCGGCGAGCGATTCCGCGATCTGGTCGCGGAGCGGCGGCGCGGTCGACCCGGCGAACGGGCAGATCGTCGTCGCGACCGGGAACGCGCCATTCGACGGGAAGACGAGCTGGGGTGACAGCGTGCTCGTGCTCTCGCCCGACGCGTCTCGCCTGTTGCGGCACTGGACGCCCGCCAACCACCAGCACCTCAACGACACCGACACCGACCTCGGCTCGACGAGCCCGGCATTTCTGCCGGGAGGCTACGCGGTGCAGGGAGGCAAGGACGGGTTGCTGCGCCTGCTGCAGCTGCACCGGCTACCGGGCGCGAACGCACGCACCGGCGGCGAGCTGCAGACCCTGGCTGCGCCCGGGTCGACCGATGTCTTCACCGCGCCGGCGGTCTGGCGCGACCGGTGGGTCTTCGTGACGACCGCGGCAGGCACCGAGGCGCTGCTCTTCAAGAGCGGACGCCTGCGCCCCGTCTGGTCGAACCACACGGGCGGCACGTCGCCGGTGGTCGCCGGCTCGCTGCTCTACATCGCAGGTGAGGGCTCGGTGCGGGTCTATGTGCCGACGAGCGGGCGCCTGCTGGCGACACTCGCCACGGGCACCGTGCACTGGCAGAGCCCGATCGTCGCCGACGGCCGCGTCGCGGTCGCCGAGGGCGACGCGAACGAGCACGCCACGAGCGGCGTGCTCGACATCTATCGCTGAGCGAGGCGCGGCAGGTAGCGGCGCCAGACGGCGAGCCCGATCAGCGCGCCGACCGCATCGATGCCGACGTCGACCGGCGAGCCGTGCCGGCCGCGGACAAAGGTCTGGTGGAACTCGTCACTGCACGCGTACGCGACCGCCAGCACGAACGCCCAGCGAGACGAGCCGGTCGCGCGCCGGAAGAGGATCGCGAGCACCGCGTACTCGGTCATGTGCGCGCACTTGCGCAGGACCAGGTCCCAGGTGCCGAGCCCGGTGCCGAGGCTCGGAATCGACGAGAACGCGAAGATGACGGCCGCCCACACGACCACCGGTACCCAGCGAGAGACCATCGGCCGCCCATGCTAGATTCAGCGCCAACTGGGTGAGCGGTAAGGGAATCCGGTGCGAATCCGGAACGGTCCCGCCGCTGTAAGGGGAGATTGCCCTCCGCCGAACGCCACTGAGCGAGAGCTTGGGAAGGCGGTGGAGGGGGAGCCCCGAGTCAGAAGACCTGCCGGTCACCCTTCATACCGATCCCCTCGCGGAAGGAGGAATCGTGGCCAAGCGCCTCGTTTTCGTACTCGTCGTCGTTCTGCTCGTGTTCCCGGCGGCCGCTCTTGCTGCGTCCGTCACGGTGCGCGTCGAAGGCAAGACCCGCACGCTGTTTGCCCCGACCGAGATCACGGTCAACGCCACGAACGCGCAAGACGCGCTCGAGCAGGCGTCGATCATCGGCGAGTTCTACTACCACGTCACCACCTCGGCCTTCGGCTCGTACGTCGACCAGGTGGGCCGCTACGGCGGCAGCGCCTCGAGCGGTTGGGTGTTCAAGGTCGACGGCAAGTCACCGCCGGTCGCAGCCAACCAGGTGCAGCTGAAGGACGGCGACAACGTGCTCTGGTACTACGCGGCGTTCGGGCCGACCGGTGGGCCGCCGACGCTGGCGGTGAAGGCATCGACAAAGCCGGGTTGCTACACGATCTCTGCGCTCGACGACAACGGCGCGCCGGCGCAGGTGACCGGTGTGCAGCTGCACGTCGGCTCGAAGCGCTCGATTGCGGCCGCAACCGGCACGAATGTCTGTCCGGGGCCGCACCACGGCCTGCTCGTGCGGGCAACCGCCACGAACGCGGTTCGCTCAAACGCCGTGAAGTAGGTGCCGTGAGCAAGGTCGTCTTCACGCTGCTGCTCGCGCTCGTCCTCGCAGGCTGCGGGGGCGGGCGTGGCAGCGCCTCGAAAGGCATGGCGACGCTCTGGGTGACGCGCGACCGGGGAAGCCAGGTGGTCTACACAGGCCAGGTGCCGGCCGGCCTGTCGGCGATGCAGGCGCTCGAGCGAAAGCTCAAGGTCACGACGCGCTATGGAGGTCGGTTCGCGCAGTCGATCGGCGGCGTCTCGGGCTCTGTCTCGTCGCAGCACGACTGGTTCTACTTCATCAACGGCATCGAGGCGGACACCAGCGCAGCGGCTATACGGCTGCGTCCCGGCGACGTCGAATGGTGGGACTACCGCTCGTGGGCCGGCAGCGCGATGAGCGTGCCCGTCGTCGCGGGTGCCTTTCCCGAGCCGTTCGTCCATGGCTTCGACTGGGCACGCCCCGGGGCCGAGGTGATCGGCGGTGACCCGTCGGTTGGGAAGAGCGTGGCCCGTGCGGCGCACGGCACGGTGGGTGCAAACGGCGCGAGCCCGAACCGGATCTCGATCGACGCCACGGTGCCTGCAGGCACCGTCAGGATCGCCCGGCACGGGAACGGCGTGTGGCTGACGCTCGGAGCCGGGGCGGCGGCCCGCCTGGCGCGAGACCCGCAGGCGCTTCGGTTCGAACGGGACGGAAAAATGAGCCGTAGGCTCAGGGAGGCGCTGAAAGAATCGGTGCGGGACCCGCAGCCGCGCTGCTCGCGGCGCTCGCGGTCGCGGCGCTGCTCGTGACGCAAACGTGGGCGGTCGCGACGATCTGCGCGCTGCTGCTCGTCGCGGTCTGGCGAGCCCCCGTACGCCGGCGGCTTCCCTACGTGATCGGAACGCTGACGAGCGCCGTCTTCGTCGTCCTGCTCACCCCGTTCGTCGAGGAGATCGGCTCGCATCCCCTCTGGACCGGACCCACCATTCCGGTCCTGGGCACGCTCGACGTCACGCGCGAAGAGCTCGCGAACGGCGTCTTCCAGGGGCTCCGCCTCGCCGCAGTCGGGCTCGCATTCGCCGTCTACGCGCTCTCGGTCGACCACGATCGCTTGCTCGCCTCGGCCGGCTGGCTGCGCCGCTCGACGGTTGCCGTCGCGCTGGCGACGAGGCTCATGCCGCTGCTCGAGCGCGACGCGCGCGACCTTCGTGTCGCCCTGCGCGGCCGCGGCGTCACCCTCGGCCCGGTGCGGCTGCTCTCGCCGCTCCTTGCAGGCTCGCTGGAGCGCGGTCTCAACGTCGCCGAGGCGATGGAGGCACGTGGCTACGGGCGCAGCGGCCGCACGCGGGCGCCGCACGCGCCCTGGACGCGGCTCGACCGGCTTGCGCTGATGGGTGCCGTCGCCATCGTGCTCGGAGCGGCATGGCTGTAGCGGTCGTCAACGGTCTGACGTTCGCCTACGGGTCCGGTCCGCCGGTGCTCGACGGCATCTCGCTCGAGCTCGCCGACGGCGAGCACGTCGCGCTCCTCGGCCCGTCGGGGTCGGGCAAGTCGACGTTGCTGCGCGCGCTCGCAGGCCTCGTGCCGCACTTCCACGGGGGCGTCTTCGCCGGCTCGGTCGTCGTCGGCGGCCGGGACACTCGCGAGGCGCAGCCGGCGCAGCTGGTCGGCACGGTGGCGTCCGTCTTCCAGGACCCCGAGGACCAGCTCGTGATGAGCCGGGTCGCGAACGAGGTCGCATTCGGGCTCGAGAACCTCGGCATCGAGCCTGGGGAGATCTGGCCGCGGGTGGGTGAGGCGCTGGAGCTCGTCGGCGTCGAGCGGCTCGCCGAGCGTCCGGTCGGGGAGCTCTCGGGCGGCGAGCTGCAACGTGTCTGCCTCGCCTCCGCGCTTGCGCTCAGGCCGCGGCTGCTGCTGCTCGACGAGCCGACGTCGCAGCTCGATCCCGAGGCGGCGGACGCGTTCTTCGACCTGGTTGAACGGCTGCCGTGCGCTGTCCTGGTCTCCGAGCAGCGCCCCGCGCGCCCGCTCGCGCGCGCCGACCGCGTCCTCTTCATGGACGCCGGACGGATCGCGCTCGACGCGCGGCGCGACGAGGCGACGGCCTGGCTGGCCGCCAACCGGCCGCTCTACCTCCCGCATGCCGCCGTCGTGGTGTGCAGCGTTCGCGACGTGCATTACGCGTACGGCGACGAGCTTGCGCTCGACGGAGCGTCGCTCGAGGTGCGGCGTGGCGAGATCGTCGCGCTTACCGGCCCGAACGGCGCGGGCAAGACCACGCTCGCCAAGATCGCGACCGGGTTGCTCGAGCCCGACTCGGGGACGGTGGAGCACGGACGGGCCGCCTACCTGACCCAGGATCCCGGCCGTCACCTCGTCACCGAGCGGGTGCTCGACGAGGTCGCGCTCGGCGCCGACGAGGAGCGTGCGCGCGACGCGCTCGCCCGCCTCGGGCTGACGGCGCACCTCGAGCGCCATCCCCGCGACCTCTCCGCGGGCGAGCGTGAACGGGTCGCTCTCGCGGCCGTGCTCGTGACCGAGCCGGAGCTCCTGGTGCTCGACGAACCGACGAAGGGCGTCGACCCCGAGCGGAAGGCGGAGCTTGCGGCCTTGCTCCGCGCCGAGGCGCCAAGGCGCGGGACGCTCGTTGTCACGCACGACCTGCCCTGGGCCGCCGAGGTAGCCGACCGCGTCGTCACCCTCGAGGTCAGGAAGAACGTGCATGCGTAGGTTGCTGCTGATCGGCGCCGGGCTGCTCGTGGCATCGCTGCTCGTACACGACGGGGCGCTCGCGACCGTGCTCGGCGCTGGCGCACTCGTGGCAGCAGGTGTCGCCTGGTTCGAGACGGGCACCGACTCGACGCGCGAGCTCGCGGTCGTGGCAACCCTCGGTGCCGCAGCGGCGGCGGGTCGCGTGCTCTTCGCCGCGGTTCCCGGCGTGCAGCCGGTGACCGTGATCGCGGTCGTCGCAGGCGCGTCGCTGGGCCTGCGCGCCGGCGTCGCCACCGGCGCGCTCGCCGCGTTCGTCTCGAACCTGTTCCTCGGCCAGGGAATCTGGACGCCGCAGCAGATGCTGGGCTGGGCGGCCTGCGGCGCGGCGGGCGCGTTGCTCGCCCCGGCGATTCGCGGCCGCATCCCGCTGGCCGCCCTGTGCGCGGTGCTCGGCTCTGCTCTTCAGCGCGAGCATGGACGTGTGGCTCTGGTACGGCTTCTTCCCGCACACTGGTGCGTCGCTCGCCGCGGTGGTCGGGCGCGGCCTCTGGTTCGACGTGTCACACGCAACGGGCAACGTCGTGCTGGCGCTGGCCGCCGGGCCTGAGTTGCGTCGCATGCTCGACCGCTACGCCACCCGCCTGAAATCGGTGGTCGTGTGGGCCTAATGCAACTAGTTGCCGCCCTTTCGACCGCGCTCGTGCTCGCGGTCACTCCGGTGCAGTTCCTGCAGGGCCACGCGGCGAACGGGGCGTTCGCCGAGAGCGGCGGGCCGGCGGATGCGGCACTCACCTCGTGGGCGGTGCTCGGGCTGCGCGCAGTCGGCCAGCAGGCGCCCGGCTCGCTGGTCTACCTCCAGTCCCGGGAGAGCTCGCTCAGCTCCACCACAGACGTGGCGCTCGTTGCCCTTGCCGAGCAGGCGCTGGGCGCCCAGCCCGAGGCATTGCGCGGACGCCTGCGCTCGGCGCAGCGCCCGAGCGGCCTGGTCGGCGAGAGCGTCAACTCGACCTGCTGGGCCGTGCTCGCACTCGGGCACGCGTCGCAGGCGACGGTGCGGTACCTGCTGGCGCAGCAGGCGAAGAGCGGGGGCTGGTCGTGGTCTGTGGGCGGGCAGCCGGACTCGAACGACACCGCCGCCGCGCTCGAAGCCCTGCGTGTGGCAGGCGTCCACGGCCCCGCCGTGACCCGTGGGTCGAGGTTCTTGTTGACCTTCCAGAATCGCGACGGCGGCTTCGAGCTGACGCACGGCCGCGGCTCGGACGCCCAGTCGACCGCGTGGGCGATCCAGGGGCTCGTCGCCGCGGGCCGCAAGCCGCCGCGCACCGCGTTCGCGTATCTCGCGAAGCTGAGACGCGCCGACGGCAGCTACCGCTACTCGGCCCGCTACGTGACGACGCCCGTCTGGGTCACGTCGCAGGTGCTCGTCGCGCTCGCCAAGAAACCCTTCCCCTTCCCGTTCGCCGGCTGATCCGGCATGCATACTCGGAGGGTGCGTGCGACGATCCTGACGATCGGGAACGAGATCGTGTCCGGCGACACCGAGAACACGAACGCCTCCTGGCTGGCGCGCCGGTTCGAGGAGCTCGGCGTCAAGGTCGTGCTCAGCGCGGCGGTGCCCGACGAGCTCGATCGCATTGTCGGATTCGTGCGCCGCGAGGCGCCGCTGGTCGACTACCTGGTCGTCACCGGCGGGCTCGGCGGCACGCCGGACGACATCACGCGCGAGGCGCTCGCCGCGGCGTTTGAAGTGCCCCAGGAGATGGTGCCGGATCTCGCGGACGACCTGCGCACGCGGTTTCGGGGCGCACCCGAGTACGCGGCGCGCTGGGCCGCGCTACCGCAGGGGGCTCGCCCGCTCGAGAACCCGCTCGGCGGTGCTCCGGGCTTCCTGATTCACAACGCCTGGGTGCTGCCCGGGCTGCCGAGCGAGATGAAGGCGATGTTCGACCGCTACGCCGCCGACCTGAAGGCGGAGCGTCCGATCGTGTCCTGGCGTCGCGGCTATGCGACGCGCGAGTCGGTCATCTCGCCGGCGCTCGAGCAGGCCACGGCCCGCTGGCCGGACGTCACCGTCGGCTCGTACCCCAGCTTCCAGACGGACGGCCCGGCCGTCGAGGTCGTGCTCAAGTCGGCCGATCCGGACCTGCTCGCAGCTGCGGTGGCCTTTCTGGAGAGCGAGCTCGCCGGCCTGACCTGATCGCTAACGTGGGTTGGTGTCCGCGACCCGGCCCGAGACGTACCTCACCGACCTGAATCCGGCCCAGCGCCAGGCGGTGCTGACGACCGAGGGGCCGTTGCTCGTGATCGCGGGCGCCGGCTCCGGCAAGACGCGCGTGCTCACCCACCGCGTCGGGCACCTGCTCGCGGCGTGCGGTGTGAAGCCGAACGAGATCCTCGCGATCACCTTCACGAACAAGGCGGCGGGCGAGATGAAGGAGCGCGTCGAGCAGCAGCTCGGCCCGGTCGCCCGCGCAATCTGGATCTTGACCTTCCACTCTGCCTGCGGCCGCATCCTCCGCCGTGAGGCCGAGCGGCTCGGCTACCGGTCAAACTTCACGATCTACGACTCCTCCGACCAGCTGCGCGTGGTCAAGGCGTGCCTCGAGGAGCTCGAGCGCGACCCGAAGCGCTTCGTGCCGCGCGGCATCCATTCGCAGATCTCGAACGCGAAGAACCAGCTGATCGGGCCCGACGAGTACGCCGCGCGCGTCGCGAGCTTCTACGACCAGACAGTCGCCGACGTCTACTCGCTCTATCAGCGCAAGCTCTTCACCTCGAACGCCGTCGACTTCGACGACATGCTGATGCTGACCGTCGATGTGCTGCAGCGGTTTCCCGATGCGCGCGAGCGCTGGGCGAAATCGTTCCGCTACGTGATGGTCGACGAGTACCAGGACACGAACCACGCGCAGTACGTGTTGCTGAAGCTGCTCGTCGAAGTGTCCCAAAACCTCATGGCCGTTGGGGACCCCGACCAGAGTGTGTACGGCTTCAGAGGCGCGGACATTCGCAACATCCTCGAGTTCGAGCACGACTTCCCGGCGACGAAGGTGATCCCGCTCGAGCAGAACTACCGCTCGACGAACTCGATCCTCCACGCGGCCAACCAGGTGATCTCGCACAACCGCGAGCGCAAGGAGAAGAACCTCTGGTCCGACCTGGGGGAGGGCGAGCCGGTGCACGTCGTCGAGACCGAGGACGAGCACTCCGAGGCGCGCTTCGTCGCGTCCGAGATCGCGGCGCTGATCGCGCAGGGCTCCAGCGCGCGCGAGATCGCCGTCGTCTACCGCACGAACGCGCAGAGCCGCGTGCTCGAGGACGTGCTCGTGCGCCAGGACATCCCCTACCAGGTGATCGGCGGCCCGCGCTTCTACGAGCGCGCGGAGATCAAGGACGCGATCGCCTACCTGCAGGTGCTCGACAACCCGAACGACGCGATCTCGCTGCTCCGGATCGCGAACCGGCCGCGGCGCGGGATCGGCGACACGTCGCTCGGGCGTCTGAGCGCCTACGCGGACGGTCTTGGCACGACGCTGTGGGAGGCAACCGCATTTCCCGAAGAGGCGGGCCTCGCCGCCGCGTCGGCCCGTGCGCTGAAGGGCTTCCGCGACGTGATGCAGACACTGATGGCAACGGCGACAGACGCGAGCGTTGCCCAGGTCCTCGAAGCGGTGCTCGACCGGAGCGGCTACGTCGAGGCGCTCGAGTCCGAGCGCACGATCGAGGCGCGTGGCCGGGTCGAGAACCTCGAGGAGCTCGTCGGTGTCGCGCGCGAGTACGACCAGGCGGCCGAGGAGCCCACGCTGTCCGGCTTCCTGCAGGAGATCTCGCTCTACTCCGACCAGGACGCGCTGCGCGACGACGAGGACGAGGGTGGGCAGGTGACGTTGATGACGCTGCACAACGCCAAGGGGCTCGAGTTCCGCGCGGTCTTCATGATCGGCGTCGAGGAGGGGATCTTCCCGCACTCGCGCTCGATCGAGGAGAACTCGCTCGAGGAGGAACGCCGTCTCTGTTATGTCGGCATGACACGCGCGAAGGAACGGCTGACGATGACGCACGCGATGCGCCGCAACCTCTACGGTCGCGTCGATGCGAACCTGCCTTCACGTTTCCTCGACGAGCTGCCGGAGTCGGGGGTCGAGCGCGAGCGGCTGCGCCCGACTTCCTGGTCGGAGTACGGTGCGCGTGCGGTGCAGCGTGAGTTCGTCCCGCGCAGCGACACTCCCGATCTGTCGACCGGCGATGCGGTGCGCCATGCGTCACTCGGCTCCGGGATCGTGATCGCGATCGAGGCCGGCGGTGTCGTCACGGTGCGCTTCGAGGATGGGAACGAACGGCGCTTGATGCTCGAGTACGCGCCGCTGGAGCGGATCGCATGATCGAGATCCGTGCCTGTGCGTCGACGGAGGAACTGCGTGGCGCACTCGACGGGATCGGCCACTACTTCGGCCTCGAGAACTCGCTCGAGGATGCGGAGCGCTTCGGGCAGTGGCTCGACGTCGAGCGTATGCACGCCGCCTGGGAGGGCGATCGCATCGTCGCCGGTGCGGGCGCGTTCTCGTTCCAGCTGTCGGTGCCGGGCGGCGGCGCGGTGCAGGCGGGCGGCGTCACGGTCGTCGGCGTGCTTCCGACACATCGACGGCGCGGTGTGCTGACGTCGCTGATGAAGGCGCAGCTCGCCGACTGCCGTGCACGCGGTGACGCCGTCACGTATCTGTGGGCGTCAGAGGGGACGATCTACGGCCGGTTCGGCTACGGGCTCGCGTCGCGCATGGGTGAGATGACGCTGGCGCGCGAGCGCACGCGTTTCGCGCTTCCGTTCGAGTCGCGAGGAACGGTGCGCCTGGTCGAGCTCGAGGAGGCGGCCCGCACGTTTCCGCCGCTCTACGAGCAGGTGTTCGCGGAGCGCCCCGGCATGTTCGCGCGCAGCAAGGAGTGGTGGGAGACGCGCAGGCTCTTCGACGATCCGGCGCGCCGTCGCGGCGCCGGGCCGCTGAACCGCGCGCTGCTCGAACTCGACGGCGAGCCGGCCGGTTATGCGCTCTACCGGGTGCAGCAGGACTGGCAGGACGGTACGAGCAGCGGGTCGCTGACGATCGTCGAGGTCGTTGCGCCGACGGCCGAGGCGACCCGCGAGCTCTGGCGCTGGCTGCTCGACTTCGACTGGACCTCGCAGCCTGGTCGCCGACCTGTTGCCGCTCGACCACCCACTCTTCCTGCTGCTCGCCGAACCGCGGCGGATGCGCTTCCGTCTGAACGACGGGGTGTGGGTGCGGATCGTCGACCTGCAGGCCGCGCTTGCGGCGCGGGGCTACGCCGGCGACGGGCGCATCGTGCTCGAAGTCCACGATGCCTTCCTGCCGGAGAACGACGGCCGCTGGGACGTGTCGGCGAAGGGTGTCGAGCGTACGACTGCAAGCGCCGACCTGCGTCTCGACGTGACCGGCGTCGGCTCTGTCTACCTGGGCGGGTTCGGTTTTACCGAGCTTGTGCGTGCTGCACGAGCGGAAGAGCTGCGGCCTGGCGCCGCAGAACGTGCGGACGAGCTCTTCGGGCGCTGGGCGGCACCGTGGTGCCCCGAGATCTTCTGAACTCGGTCACCCCGACGTGGGCGTGTACGAGCCCTCCGGGATGAGCGTCGGCGATGCGAACTGGCTCGCGATCGCGGTGAACGTCTGATCGAGCTGGCTTCCGTTCTCCTGGTCGAAGAATCGGTCCGGTTGCTGGGCAATGGCCTTGAGCGCGGTCGTCGCTGAGATCGACTCTTGGATCTGCGTGAAGCACACCGCCGCCGGGTTCTTCTTCCCCTTGCTTGTACAACTCGTACTTCCGGCCGAGGCCAGATGCGGCGCCTGGTAGCAGGTGGTGTCCGAACCGGCTGTGCCGGTTTCGTAGCCGACCGTGTAGATGTCTGTGGTGCCGGCAATCATCGTCGCGTAGTCGACGGCCGAGCCGCACGGGCGGTTGATGTCGTCGGCATACGAACCCCCTCCGGGGCCGGCTCCGGGGCGTGCCGTTCCGGTGGGGTAGCCGTCGCTCCCTGTCGTCAGATTGGAGTACGCCGATTCCGGGACCGTGTTCGCGGCTCCGTCGGTCTCGAAGACGATGACCTTCTGGACTCCGGTGCGCCCGTTCTGGTTGAGCTCGGCTTCTGCAGAGACCAGCGCCTGTTTGTACGACGTCGCTCCGGACGCCGTCAGACACGTGACATCGGATTTCAGTGCCGCGAAGTTCGTCGTCAGGGGATCGAGGAGATACGAATTGTCGCTGCCAATCGGATACGGGTTGGTCGACGTCCCGAGCAGGGAACATTTGGTCGTCTGCTTCACCACCGGAGGCAGCACGATCAGCGCCACCCGGTCGAGCGTCGGATCGAGATGGTCGAGGAACGCCGCTACCCCGGCCTGAAGGTTGGTCATCTGGCCCTGCATCGAGCCGGTGTGGTCGATGACGAGTGCGATGTCCATCGGCTTCGACACCTCGGTACGGGCGGCGGTCGAGCTCGCGTCGACGTTGATCGAGCCGATGCCGAGCACCTTGGCGAAGGACATCGAGACGGATGCACTCGCCTTGACGTTGAGAGCGTCCGGTCTCGAGGCCACGCAGGTTGCGTCCGTGGTGAGGCAGCCGGTCGTGATCGTGGGCGTCCCGGCTCCGGCCACGCCGTTCTTCGCACCGGTCGACACGGAAGGCCCGTAGACCTGCGCGGCCGCCGCCGCCGCAGAGCCGTTCGGCAGTTGCTGCGCGCCCGCGAGCGCTGCTGCGTCGACACTTGCCTGGAGGTTGCGCTTGACCGACATCACATGGCCGACGTCGACGACGAGCGCGGCCATCCCGAGCAGGACGGTGGCCAGGAGGATGACGATGAGCGGCAGCACCTGCCCGCGCTCATCGCGCCTGAGGAGTCCGGTCATCCTCCCAGCGTCCTCATCATGATGAGCGCCGCCGGCGCGAGGATGACGACGAAGAGCGACGGGAAGATGAAGGCCACCGTCGGGAAGAGCATCTTGACCGGCGCCTTGCCCGCCTTCTCCTCGATTTCGAGGAATCGCCGTCGCCGTGCCTCGGCGGCGCGGGTCGCCAGGGCGTCGGCAAGCGGGACGCCGAGCTGTTCGGCCTGGAGGAGTGACCGCACGAGCGCTGTGACCTCGGGAATCTCGAGGCGCTGCGCCATGTGCTCGAGCGCGTTCTGGCGACTCTCGCCGATCCGGATCTCGGTGAGCACGACCGCGAGCTCGTCCGCCAGAGGTCCGTTCGTGACCTCCGACACCTTGGCGATCGCCGAGTCGATCCCGAGCCCGGCGCGTACGGCGACCGCCAGCAGATCGAGCGTGTCGGGAAGCACACCCACGATGCGCTCGCGCCGCTGCCTGGCGCGTGCGCGCAAAGCGCTCTGCGGCAGCACCGTTCCGCCCAGGACGATGCAGAGCGTCAGGAGGATGGTCGCCGCCGGCGGCTGGTGCAGACCTTTCGCGGCGAGAAACCCCAGCGGGCCGGCGCCTGCGGCGACCACGACCTTGGACCGCAGGAACGGCGGTACCTTGAGCGAGGCCGGGCGCCGACCGGATCGTGCGCTTCCCGACCTGGTCGACGACGGGTCGCGGCGGTAGTCGACGACTCGTGCGAGCGCCGTACGTCGCGCGAAACCGTCGCGTGATAGTCGCTCGAGCAGAAGGAAGACGACCGCTGCCGACGAGAGCCCGACGAGGATGAGGAGAGCCATCCCGTCAGCTCCCGATCGAGACGATGCGCTTGAGGATGAACGAGCCGAGCGCCATCAACACCAGGGCGCCGACGACGAGCTCCCGCCCCGTGGTCGTCTGCCACATCGGCTGCATATAGGTCGGCTGGATGATCGAGAGCCCGATCGCGGCGAGGAATGGCAGGGCGATCAGCGCAGCGGCCGACGCACGTCCCATTCCCGTCAGAGCCTTCACCTTGCGTCGGAACTGCTGCCGCTCGCGTACCGTGTCGGCCACCATCTTCAGGAGCCCAGCGAGGCTGCCGCCGACCTGTTGCTGAAGGTCGACCGCCGTCAGTACGAACGGCAGATCGCCCGACCGAAGCCGCGTTGCAACTTCGGCGAGCGCCGCACGAGGCGGCCGGCCGAGGCGGATCTCGCCGAGTGCCTGCTTGAACTCGGTCGCCGCCGGCTCGGCCGCGCCGTCGGCGACCGCCCGCAGCGACTGGTCGAAGCTGTGGCCCACGGTGAGCGATCCGACGAGCATGTCGAGGATGTCCGGCAGCTGCTGATCGAAAGCCTTCGCCCGACGTACGGCACGGAGCCTGAGGAGACCGTGCGGGGTCACGGCGGCGAGCAGCGCGAGCGGTAGCGCGGCGCCCGTCGAGCCGGCGGCCAGGGTGAGGGCAAAGATGCCGCCCCCTGCGCCGAGCGTCACCCAGGCGAGTTGCTCTGGTGTCCAGCCGGACCCCGCCCTGCCGAGCGCGAGCCGGAACGGGCGCTTGAGCCCGAGCACGACGAGCAGCCGTGCCGTCAAGCGCGTGAGGGGCGCGACCGTCGCGAACCGGGCCGGGCGTCCCTCGTCCTGTACGCCGGCTCGAGCAGCGACGTGCGGCGCGATGCGCGTGTCGACCCACGAGCGGCGCCGGGCCGGGAGCGCAAGCGCGATCCAGGTTGCGCAGGCTCCGACGAGCAGAGCAAGCAGGGCGGCGGTCATGCGAGCGCCTCGTTCATGCGCGGCGACATCGACGGCGCGGGGGCGAACAGCTCGGCGAAGAGGGTGACGCCCGAAGCGGCGACCTTCTCCTCGAAGTGTGGCCGGAGACCGGTTGCCTGCAAGGGGCCGAGCAGCGCAGCGTTCGGGTCGTTGACCGCGGGCCGCGCGGTGTACAGGGACTGAAGCGCGATCACGTCCGACTCCATGCGCAGGACCTCGGTCACGTCGACGACGCGCCGGGAGCCGTCGACGAGCCGCGCAACCTGCACGATCACGTCGAAAGCGCTTGCGATCTGCTCGCGAATCGCGCGCAGCGGCAGATCGAGGCCGGCGGTGAGCACGAGCGTCTCGAGGCGCGAGAGCGCATCGCGGGGCGTGTTCGCATGAATCGTCGTCAGCGAGCCCTCGTGGCCCGTGTTCATCGCCTGGAGCATGTCGAGCGTCTCCGCGCCGCGAACCTCGCCGACGATGATCCGGTCGGGCCGCATCCGCAGCGCGTTCCGCACCAGCTCGCGGATCGCGATCTCGCCCTTGCCTTCGACGTTCGGCGGCCGGCACTCGAGCGAGACGACGTGGCGCTGGCGGAGCTGGAGCTCGGCCGCGTCCTCGATCGTGATGATGCGCTCGTCGTCGGGGATGAAGCCGGAGAGGACGTTGAGGAGCGTCGTCTTGCCGACGCCGGTCCCACCCGCGACGAGCACGTTCAGCTTGCCGCGTACGCACGCCCGCAGGAAGTCGGCCGACTGCTCGCTCAGCGTGCCGAGTGCGACCAGGTCTCCCGCGCCGTAGATGCTGCGGGCGAACTTCCGGATCGTCATCGTCGGCCCGCTCAGTGACGACGGGAGGCAGGACCGCGTGGACGCGGCTGCCGTCGGGCAGGCGGGCATCGACCATCGGTGACGACTCGTCAACGCGACGACCGACCTCGGAGACAACCTTCGCGATCACGCGCAGCAAGTGCTCCGTGTCGGCGAACCGCGCCCGGGTCTCCTCGATCCGGCCGCCGCGCTCGACGTAGATCCGGTCGGGGCCGTTGACCATCACCTCGGTGATCGTGGGGTCGCGCAGGAAAGGCTCGATCGGCCCGTAGCCGAGCACGTCGTCGACCACCTGGAGGTGGAGGGCCAGCCGCTCGTCGCCGGTGAGCCGCAACTCGGAGCCGGCCAGCTCGACCTCGGCAACCTCGCGGACGCGCTCGAGCAGCGCCTCCGGGGAGGCCTCGAGTGTCTGGAGCTCGGGGCCGATCTTCTCGACACACGCCTGGTGGATCGCGGCGCGAATCGAGGCGAAGCGATCTGGCAGCGGCGCGCCGAGCAACGGTCCAATCCGCTCCTGGAGCACCTGGGCTCCGTCGTCTGGGGCTTCGACGGCGCCGTTGAGGAGTCTCTGCAGGGACATCGCTACCTCCTGGCCAGTGCAAGTAGACGGTGACGTGGCCGTTCGGTTGCCGGCGCCGGCTGCGCTTCGCGCAGGAGCTCGCGGGCCATTGCGGTCAGTGCAGTCGCGAACTCCCCGCGAGCGGAGTCGAGGACCGCCGGATTGCCGCGGTTGACCCCGCGGGGAACGGCCGGGTCGAACGGCAGGACGAACTCGACTTCACGGGCGAGCGCCTGCTCGACCTCTTCGGTGCGCAGGCCGCCCTGCTCGCCCGCGCGATTGAGGACGACCCGTGTCCGCACGGCAGGGAACGAGAGCAGTTCGAGCGTCTCGAGCGCCAGGCGGACGTTCTTCGCCGTCGGGATGTCGGGCGTGCAGACGAGGACCAGGTCATCGGTCAGGTCGACGCTCGCGAGCGTCGAACCGTGGAAGAACGGCGACGTGTCGACGACCACGATGTCGTAAGCCGACCGTGCGGCATTCAGCACAGAGCGAACCTCGTCGTCGCCGATCAACTCGGCGTCCTCCGGGTGCAGCGGAGCTGCGAGCACATCGAGGCCTGCGGAGTGATGCTCGGCGTAGACCTCGAACTGCTCCGCATCGAGCGTGCCGGGGGAGGCGAGGAGCTCGCGTACCGTGCTCTTCGGGCTCAGCCCGAGCATGATCGCCGCGTCGCCGAACTGCAGGTCGAGGTCGACGAGCAGCGTCCGCCGGCCGCCGCGCCGTGCGAGCCCTGACGCCAGGTTCGCCGACAGGACGGACTTACCGGTGCCGCCCTTGGGCGAGAACACGGTGATGACCTGCCCCAGGCGCTGGGCAGCGTCGCGGCGAACCGCACGTACCGCCTTCTCGATCGCGAACAGGACGCCGCCGGCGTCGTAGGGACGCACGAGCACGTCGGCGATGCCGCTGTCGAGTGCCCGCTCGACGAGTGCGCTCGACGGCTCGGGGACGAGGCAGACGACGGGCGCCGCCGTCACCTCGCGCAACGTCGCGAGCTCTTCTTCGAGCAAGGCGTCGCGCCGTAGCTCGAGGACGACCGCGTCGACGGCCGAGTCGAGCCGCTCGGCGTAGCCGCACGGGACGAGCTCGAGCTCACGCGCGTCCTCGAGTGCAGCGCAGAGCCGCGCGAGAGTGGACGATCCGCCGACGACGGCGACCCTGATCGATGCTGCCGCCCTACCCTGCATGACTGCCTGACAGGACGGAGGCCGAGGTCTGCGGGCTGGACGGGGTCTCGACTGCTCCGACGGACGGGCGCAGGAGGAGCGTCCAGTCGGCGTTCTGCTTGACCCAGAAGAGGCGTTCTGCCTGCTGACCCGTGAGCTCGAGCTCGACGGAGAGCGAGCTGGTTGCACCGATGCCCGTGCCGCCTGAACCCGACGCCGGGTTGACCACGAGCACGTTCCGCAGGATGGTGTTCGTGGCGTGGGTGGGGCCCGGTTCCGGATTGGGAAGCGAGGCGACGACGTCGACGCGGTCGCCGGCGGCGAGCGTCCCGGCGAGCAACTGGTTCGCGTCGCCCGGGAGTTGCACGAGCCGCAACATCCCCTTCAAGCCGGACCGGATCCCCTGCTGGCCGGCGACGCCGAACCGCTGGGTAGTGAGCTGCTCGCCGGAATAGATCGGCTGGGTTGCCACGAGCTGCGTGATTTGCGAGCGGCGTGTGACGGCATCGGGGGCAACGGCGGACTCGGGAACTGCGACCGCTTTCACGCCGGCACCCAGCCGAAGCGAGCTGCCGGGCGTGCCGATGGCGATGTCCTGGCCTGCGACGAGCACCGACTCCGTCGTTGCCTTGGTCGCCTGCGTGTTGTGCTTCGTGTCGCCCCGAGCGATATAGGCGAATGTGAGCGCCGTCGCAAGGATCCCGACCGCTGCTGCAAGCGCGATGTTTCGAAACCGATGAGACAAATGGGTCATCATTCGAGTACCTCTGTCGTCGAGCTCGACAACGACCCGGACTTCACGACGATCCCGAGGAGGTTGATCGAGTAGGGATAGGTTGCGCTGACGGTGACGTCGGTGGTTCCGACGGTGACCGTGACGCCGCTTCCGAGCTCTGCCTGGTTGAGATTCGGAGCCGAGGCGAGCACTGCTTGCTTGGCTGCGGCGGATGCTCCGCTCGGGCCGCTCACGATGGCGGCGCGCGCCCCCGCCCGGACGGCGTCGGTCAGCGTCAGGGAGTTGTTGTAGGCGATGCCGAACTCGATGATCCCGAAGAGGAGGAGCAGGAGCAGCGGTGCGACGAGCGCGAACTCGACGAGCGCCTGTCCCTTTTCGGAGCGTGTTGCCGCAATTGGTGTCATGGCTTCCTTGTGGTGGTGTCTTCTCCGGGCGGCTCGTCCTGCTGGAGGGCGAGCCGCCCGGCGGAGACGTCTTAGAGGGCGTTCGTGATGTTGGTGATCTGCGTGCCGATGGAGGTCCCGAGCGTGGTCAGGAGCGCGACACACGCCACTGCGACGAACACTCCGATCAGGGCGTACTCGACCAGGGTCTGGCCGTCGTCCTGCTGCAGGCGGCCCGCCAGATCGGCGTAGACGCGATTGATGAGCTTGATCATTTTTAATTCCTTCCGCATTGGATTGAATGGCGATTTCGCCTGCGCCGGGGTGGCGCGCTGTCGAATGGCACCTTGGCGGCTCCCAGCCCTCCGTACGACGGCGAGAAGACCAGGTCGAGCTGGACTTTGGCTCAGCAACCTCGACTCGACGTTCGAGCAGAATCGGCTCTATGAGCGAAACGTCAACAGGTCGTTCGCACAGGCAGATCGAGCTGGCTAGCTCGACGACAGGAGAGGTCCTGTGCGGTAGCTGCACCGTTGCTGCCACTCCACTCACGCGGCTGCGCGGGCTGCTCGGCCGCGACGGACTCGCTGAGAGCCACGGACTGCTGATCCGCCCGACCTGGTCGGTACACACCGCGTTCATGCGCTTCCCGATCGACGTCGTCTTCCTCGACCGGGACCTCCGTGTCCTCGAGGTCGTGGCGGATCTCGCGCCGTGGCGCATGGCCTCGCACCGTGGGGCCCACTCCGTGCTCGAACTGCCCGCAGGCGAATGCGCACGCGTCGGCCTGGTCGCCGGCGACCAGCTCGAGTCGCTCTCGCCTCCGAGCCCGGCGCGGTCAGCCGGGAAGAGGCTGGCGGTTGTGTTGACCTCGGCGCTCGCCGCCGCCCTCGCGGTCGCCTGCCTCCTCGTCTACGGCTCCGGCGTCGCAGGGTTGATCGCCGCCGCCGTCTGCGTCGTGCTGGTTCGGCTCAGCTATCTCGACGCCACCACCCGGCTGCTCCCCAACCGGATCGTCCTGCCCGCGGCTGCGGCCGTCCTGGCGCTGCGACTTGCGACGGCACCCGGCCAATGGCCGGTCTGGATCGGGGCGAGCTTCGGCGCCGCGACCGTCCTGTTGATCGTGGCGCTCGCCCGGCCCGGGGGCCTTGGCATGGGCGACGTGAAGCTGATGCTCCTGCTCGGCGCGGCGCTCGGCGGTGGCATCTTCGGTGCGCTCGTGATCGGGACGGCTGCCGCTGCAATTGTCGGGGTCGGTCTGATCGCGCGCCACGGCTGGGCGGCAAGAGCGCGGACGATTCCGCTCGGCCCGTTCCTGGCCTTCGGAGCGGTGGTCGTCCTGATCGCTTCGCCCGTTCACTGAGTCGGCTAGACTCGCGCTTCACAGATTTGCTGGGAGAGCAGAACCGGCACGTGTGTGAAATCCCAGCACGTCAGCGCTTTTGGGGCGGTTAGCTCAGTTGGGAGAGCACCAGCTCGACAAGCTGGGGGTCACTGGTTCGAGCCCAGTACCGCCCACCTCGGAAGGCCCCGCTAGCCCGGGGCCTTTCGTCTTTCGGTCTCCTACGCCGTCGGTCTCTCCTTCGACGACGGGTGCGGCGCGCACGGCGCCGGTCGGCTCGAGCGCGTCGTGCAGGTGCCGTTGGACGTGCCGGTCCGGCCGCGCGAGGAAGAGGTACACGGCGCCGACGAGCGCGATGACGGCGATGACCAGCAACGTGATCCAGTCGAGGTTGAAGTAGCCGCGCGGGCTGCTCAGGCCGGTCGGTGCAACGACGTTGGCCAGCATCAGGCCGAGGTAGGCCGCCGCGAGGATGAGGACGGGCCAGCCCCAACGGCCCAGGCGGAAGCTGCCCTCCGCGACCCAGCCGCGCCGGCGCGCGACGATCGCGCCGATCACGGTCAGGAAGAAGGAGAGATAGATCCCGCTGACCCCGAACGAGACGAGCGACACCAGCGCGTTGATGTTCGCCGGGTAGGTGACGAACCAGACCTTGATGTTGTGGCTGGGCGTTGCGAAGACGAGCAGGGCGAACAGCACCGTGATCACGGCTCCCACCAGCAATGCGTTGGCCGGCGTCTTGAACCGTGAGTTGATCTTCGAGACCCACCCTGACCCGGGGAGCGCGCCGTCACGTGCGTACGAGAATGCGAGCCGGCTTCCGGCTCCCTGCACGGACGTGCCGCACGAAAAGAACGCGAAGATGATGATCAGCAGCAGGAAGTCCTGCACCCAGCTCGCGAGTTGCCCAAGGATGAACGGCACACCGCCGCCGTTGACCGTCGCCTTGAGGGGGTCGGCCGACGGCATCGCGAGCAACAGCGCCGAGATCAGGATGAACGAGCTGACCCCGCCCCAGATCAGCGCGTGGCGCATCGAGCGCGGAACCTGCCGGCCGGCGTCCTTCGTCTCCTCGGAGATGTCGCCTGCCGACTCGAACCCGTAGAAGATGTAGACGGGTGCAAGAACGGCCACGAGGGCCGCACCGGTGAGCCAGTGCCCGCTGAAGTTCAGCCCGAGCGGGTTGCTCGATACGTGCTGGACGTGCTGCGTCGTGAAGAGGAAGCCGAGCCCGTGGTGGAAGCCGTGGATCAGCAGGATCAACGCGATCCCGACCGTGCCGACGATCTCGACGTAGACGCCGAACTGCGCGACGCGTGCCATGACCTTCGAGCCGGTGATGTTGAGCGTCGTCTGCACCGCCAGGAGGAGGACGGTGATGACGAGAATCGTCAGGTGATCCGCAGGATTGAAATTCCAGCTGAACCAGTTGTGGGTGAGCGCGGTGACGTAGCTGACGACCCCGGTGTCGACCGCGGCGACCGTGATCAGGAGTGCCATGCCGTAGAACCAGCCGACGAACCAGCCGTATTTCGGCCCGACCGAGAACTTGCTGTACTGGTACAGGGCGCCCGCAACCGGATAGTGGCTTGCGAGCTCGCCGAACACGAGGGCGACGAGGAGCATCCCGGCGACGGGGATCCAGGTCAGCCAGACGTACGCCGGCCCGCCGGTTCCCACGCCGAGCACGAAGAGCGAGTAGATGCCGACCATCGGCGACAGGTACGTGAAGGCGACCGAGAAGTTGGCGAACTGCCCGAGCACACGGCTCAGCTGCGGCTTGTAGCCCAGGCTCTCGAGGCGAGCATCCTCGATTGCGTTCGCACTCCCCACCGGCGGTTGCACGTCTGCCATCTGCTGCGCCTCCAGATCGAATGAGGCGCAAACCTACGACGTCCTGGTTCAAATTGCAACGAGGCGGAGCCCTCAGCCTCCGGACGGCCGCAATTGGTCGCTGCAGCAGGACGCGAAACCCTAGATCGACTGCCGGTAGCCGAAGAACTCGTGGTCTTCGTTGTAGCCGCCGTAGCCGCCGCCGATCTCCGAGAAGTGGGCAACGAACTCCACGCCCTTGATCCACTTCACCTGCTTGAAGCCGAGCTGGACTTCGTTTCGGAGCCGGAGCGGGGCGCCGTGGCCGAATGAGAGCGGCGCGCCGTTCATGTCGTAGGCCAGCATCGTCAGGTGATAGCTCATCTGCTCGATCGGGTGGGCGTCGTAGTAGATGCCTCCGTCCGGGCCGTCGCCGAGCGAATAGAAGACAACCCATTTCGCCTCGGGCTGAGGCCTGACGAGATCGACGATCGTCTGCATCGAGACGCCACCCCACTTGGCGACCCCCGACCACCCCTGGATGCAGAAGTGCTGGGTGATCTGCTCGTGGTGCGGGAGCGCGCGCAACTGGACGAGGTCGAGGTCGAGCGGGTTGTCGACCAGACCGTTGATGCGCAGGCGGTAGTCGGCGAAGCTGCCCTCCTGGAGCGCCGTGTACTCGGCCGAGACGGGGTAGTGGCCGTTGTGCCAGAAGTACGGTGAGATGTCCCGCTCGCCGTACTCGCCCGGCGTCGAGTCGAGGTGCTCGAAGAGGCGTTGCACCGGCCCGATCAGCGCAAAGCCGACGCGCTGCACGACCCGTGGATGACGCAGCGTGAACGGTGTCGCGGCCAGCCAACCGGCGGTGACGACGACCATCGACGCGAGGAAGATCCAGAGCCCGAGCCAGCCGCTGCCGTCTCGCATCGGCGTAGATGTGGTTGAGGTTCGGCAGCAGGCCGGTCATGAACACCATCGCCACGTGCATCACGATGAACACGAGGAACCAGCCCAGCACGATGAAATGCAGGGAGCGTGCGGTCTGGATGCTGAGCACCTTGCTGATCCGCTTGAAGCGGGTGGACAGTGCGGGGGACATGCCGAGGCCGGTGATCAGCGCGAGCGGAGCGGCGACGAAGACGGTGATGAAGTACGCGATCAGCTGCAGGCTGTTGTAGGCGACCCAACCGTGCTCGGCCGGCCAGTCGAGCGACGTGTACTGGATCAACACCGACAGCGCGTTCGGGAAGACCTGCCAGCTTGTCGGCACCAGCCGTTGCCAGTGCGACGTCGTGAACAGCAGGATGTAGAAGACGATGCCGTTCGCAAGCCACAGCGTGTCGGTGCCGAGATGCCACCAGCGTGCCAGGCCGATCGAGTGACGGATTCCCGGCAGGCCGACCTGGGCCGGCAGGCTGATCGAATCCTGCTTCGCCGTCCAGAGCGGATCGGCGGGAACCGGCTTCTGGACGCGGAACCAGTCCCTTCCCGGCGTGCTGTGCCGCGTCCAGTACAGCCGCGGATGGTCGCTGAGGATCTGCACCCCCGACCGGATGATGAAGATCAGGAAGAACAGGTTGAAGAAGTGCTGGAGGCCGGCCCACACGGGAAAGCCTGCGTGCTGCTCGGCGTGAGCGGGCTCGACGGTGCCCGGATAGCGGGCGATGAACCGCTCGACCGTGCCGGTGCCGCGCAGGCCCTTCGCCGCCGCCACCGCCACGATCAGCAGCACGAACCCGATCGGCATCAGCCAGAGCAGGTTGAACCACCGGTCGCGGCCGACCCGCACACGGGGTGCGATGCCCGTCGACGGCGGGATCGAGCCGGCCCAGGTCGCACGGTCGACGACGTCTTCCCCCACGGTGAGCTCGGCCCGGTAGCTGCCGGTTCCCGGCCGGTCGGCCATCCGCGTTCAGGCCGCTCGGCGCCGGCGGGTGCGGAGGCGGAAGACGATGCTCGTGGTGATTCCCAGCAGCCAGCCGAGCACGGCGGCGACGAGGATGATCCAGACCAGCGAGGCATGGGTCGTGCCGAAGACCCAGTCCAGCTTCACCTGGCGGGTGTTCGCGACCACCAGTGCGATCACGATCACGAGCAGCGCAACCGACGCGAACGCCGAGAGGTAGAGGCGCGTTCGGCGCCCGTGGCGGCGGAGGCGTTCGCGCCGTCCTTCGACGGGCTCCGTCTCCGGCGCGGCCGCCGGCGGTAGCTCTTCTGTCTCCATCCGTCTACTCGTTCCCCATTTCGTTCGACGTTAGTCGTGGGCTGCTCTGGGCGTGCTTGCGGGCGAGGGCCAGCGTGCCGGTGATCAACGTGCCGAGCGCTGCGGGATCGAAGGGCTTCGTCACGTAGGCCCATGCGCCCAGCGCTTTGGCGCGCGCCTCGTTGGCAGAGGTGGTGTCGCTGGTGAGAAAGATAAGTGGCACCTGGCGGGTTCGACTGTCGCTCTGCAGCGCCTCGGCAAGTTGGAACCCATCGAGCGCAGGCATATGCACGTCGGTGACGACGAGGTCGGGACAGTCGGAGAGCGCCTGTTCGAGTGCGTCGCGGCCGTCTGCCGCCTCCAGGACTGTGAACCCGTCGAGTTGCAGGTTGATCGCGCAGAGCAGCCGGGTCGACTGGTCGTCGTCGACGACCAGCACCCGTGCCTGGCTGTCCAACGGGACGGTTGCGGGATTCGTCATCTCAGATCCTCCTGGGGCTCGAGCGTGATAGTCGACCCAACGTGCTCAGGTCAACCAACTGCTCCGGCCTGACTGCTGAGGACGGATCTTTTCGTGGACCGACTCTGGCCTCACGAACGGGAGTTCAGCGCCGGCTGTTGAGGCGCCGGATCAGTATACCGCGAGGAAAACACAACTATGCACCGTGTTTTGTTCTGAACGCTTGTCGCGATACTATTCACGCCGACTTGCGCGTCTTGATCGCCAACGAGCGGCGCGATCGGCTCGAGTTGCTCGCCAAGGTGGTGGTGGGGCTCGGCCACGAAGTGATCGCGCGTGAGGTCGACGTCCGGGAGGTCGGCGCCGTGACCGCGCGGGTGCAGCCGGATGTTGCGCTCGTCGGGCTCGGACTGTCGTCTGAGCACGCGCTCGAGCTGATCTCCGAGATCGTCCGCGAGGCGGCCTGCCCGGTGATCGCCCTGCTCACGGCGAGTGACCCGGCCTACGTGCGCGAGGCGGCCAAGCGCGGCGTCTTCGCTTACATCGTCGACAGCACGCCGGAGGAGCTGCAGAGTGCGCTCGACATCACCCTGCAGCGGTTCACCGAGTATCACGACCTGCAGGGCGCGTTCGGCCGGCGGGTGGTGATCGAGCAGGCGAAGGGAATCCTGATGGGCCGTCACGGAATCGGCGCAGACAAGGCGTTCGAGCTCTTGCGCGAGCACTCGCAGCGCAGCGGCCACAAGCTCGCGGATGTCGCCGTGGCGCTCGTCGGCAGCCACCAGCTCCTGCTGCCGCCGGTGGAGGAGCTGCCTGCCCCGACCCTGGCGTTGGACGGTGAAGACAGCCTCTCGTAACAGGTCCGCGATTCCCTTTGCGATCACACTTGACGTCATGACTGCGCGATCCCGACGCAGCCGGCGCGCAGCGAGATCCGGCCGTGGTCGAGTGCCAGGTCCAAGAGCAGCCCCGCGCTGACGATCGCCTGGAACCGGAAAGTCGCGGCGGCGGCCCAGGTCATGGTCGAGCGGGACGTCAACCGCCTGCCGGTGCTCGGGCACGACGGCGCTCTCGTCGGGAGCCGTCTCGGTGGAAATCGAGCGCGGCGAGGTGACCGTCGCCGGGGGGTTGACCGCTCGCGTTTCGCCGCCAGCCTCTGAGCCCTACGCCGCAGGCGTTGCCGCAGCCGCGGGCACCGGCGCGAGCGAGTCTGCGGATCTCGATGCAGGCAGGCGGTCCGGGCCTTAGAGGCTCTCACAGAATGACGTTCGTCGATCCGGGTGTGATCGGCGAGTGCGAGGCAAGGACGCAGGGAGCGTCAATAGCGGTGGCTATTGGCGCGACCGAGGACGCAGCATCGTGCCGCTGAGCGCGGCCGGGCGACACAACGCTTATTTTGTGAGAGCCTCTTAGCCCCGGGCCCCCTGGCACACCCAGCCCTCCGGCATCCTCCCGGAGTCGAGAAAGGCCATCAGCTCGGCGTTTGCCGTCGCTGCCAGTACCGGGTCGGCCCGCGTGTAGAAGATCGGCTCCTCTTTTCCGTTGTGGCTCGCGAGTCGGGCCAGGAGCTCGCGGCAGAGGCCCCGCAGAGACTCTTCGGAGGCTCCCTCGGCCTGCTTCGCCTCCAGCTCGTCCAGCGTCTGCCACAACTCGCCGTGCTCGCGCAGCATCACGATCGTCGGCACAGCCAGCTCCGCGCGTAGGGCCGGAAAGAGGAACTCCTCCTCGAGGTAGATGTGGCGGCGAAGCGCCGCGATCGCACCGGTCAGCGCCTCGACTCTGCCGTCGCCACCCGCCGGCTCGTCGCCGAACGCCTCGATTCCCGCGTCGATCTCGCGATGCTCGCGCTCCAGCGCTGCGGCGAGTGTCGTCTTCTCCATCCCCGTCACTCTAGACGGGTCAGCCGGTGTGCCGGCCGCCGCGCGTGCGGCCGGCCTCACGACCGCTGAAGACGTCGAAGATCGCGCAACCGAGGAGCGCTACGGCCCAGTCGTTCCAGGAGCCGAACCACTCGAGGTTCGGCGTTCCCTGCACGAGCCAGACGATCAGCCAGACGAAGCTTGCCATTGCGGTGATCATCGCTTGTTCTCCGACGTATCGTCTCGTGGGCGCCGCGGATTCGCGAATCGGGAAACTACGCGGCGTTCTTCGCGGCGACCGCCCGCTCGATCACGGCTGTGAGCCGCCGCCGCACCTCGCTCGCGACTTCCCTCAGAAGGGCAAGCGTCTTGTAGCCCAGGCTTCGAGGCGAGCATCTCGACTGCGTCTGCACGTCCCACCTCTGCGGACAACCCGCAGTTCGGCTCCGGGTTCGTCCCGATGGCAACTTGCCCTCCCGGCGCGAGGCTCACAGGAGCAGATCGAATGGAGGGTGGAACCATGATCTTCAAGAGCCCGTTTGCACTGTTCTTCGTAGCCGTCGTCGCCAGCATGCTTCTTGCCGGCTCCGGTTCGGCCGCACCCACGTCGAGCCATGCGTCACTCGTGATCCGCCATCAGCTTCATGGCTGTCATGCGTGGTCACTGAATGGCGGCGCTTTTGCCGCAAAGCAGGCCGTCTCGCTGCGGCGCGGAGGCTTCGTGACCGTCGTCGACAACGACGTGATGTCACACAAGTTGATCAAGACGAGCGGCGCAGCCGTGACGATCACCAACGTGACGACCGGCGTGATGGGGGCGAAGGCCGGGCCAGGGATGATGGCGCACATGGGCGCGTCGACCAAGGTCGTGTTCTCGCAGCGCGGGGTCTATACGTTCACCACCAAGGCCGGCGAGGACTACATGTCCGGCGTGAAGACGATCGGCGAGGACAATGTCCTGCGGCTGACCGTCACCGTCTCCTGACAGCCGGCTGATGCAGCGGTGCGTGGATCGCGCGCCGCTGCATGACGTCTTTGCTCTGGCCGGCCATCGGCGCTCAGCACCAGACCAGCTCGGGTGCCCTACCCGCCGAGCGGCGCCGAGACCGCAGGGTTCGTGAGCGGCAGAGCCGGAAGCGTGGCGACCGGAGTCGTCGTGCTCTGAATTGCCCCTGCGTCGATCGGCGGAACGGCGAGCGACGGCGCAGCCGGCGCGATTACCGGCGGAGTCAGCGTGGGGACTGCGACCGGCGGTGCCGGTAGCGCAGGCACCTCCGGTGGCGAGGGCGCGGCGGGTGCGGCGGGGAGGGCGGGAGCCGTCACCGCCGGTGCTGCGGCGACCGGTGGTGTCTCGACCGGTCCGACCGGTTCCGCCGCGGGAACCTCCGATGGGCCGGCAGCCGCAGCGGCAGCAGATCCGCCTGCGGGCACGGTGCGGGCAGCCGGCCGAGCGGGGAACGCGGTGACGGCCGCCGCTGGACGCACGACGGTGCGGATGCCCGAGACGCTCGAGACCGGAGTGAGGCCCGGCGCCCGGCTGTTTCGCGCCGGGAGCGGACGGTCGTGGGCGGGGTGCGGCGGGTCGTCGGCGATCGCGACGAGTGCACCGACGGCGCCGCCGCCGATCGCGACCGCGGCCATGCCGGCCGCGAGCTTCGCCGGCGCGGCCGTCGCGAGCAGCCCGCGCAACCGCGTCAATGCGATGCGGAACGCGCCGTAGAGCGTGCCGGCGTCGAGGAGCCGCGAGATCGCCGGGCGCTTCACGGCCGGCTCGAGGGTCGCCGCCAGCTGGCGGCGTGCCCGGAAGATCAGCGTCTCGACCGCCGAGACCGAGGTGTCCATCGCGTCGGCGATCTCGCTGTAGCTCAGACCCTGCCACTCCCGCAGCAGGATCGCGTGGCGCAGGTTCTTGGGCAGCGACCCGAGCGCATCGGACAGACCGACGAGCTCGTCGTGCTCGACGTTCGGCGCGGCGTAGTCGAACGACTGAAAGTCCTCCAGCGTCTCGATGCGCGCACGCCGGCCCGCCGCCTCGCTGCGCGAGAGGCACACGTTGTGCGCGATCTTGTAGAGCCACGCTGCCTCGAACCGCGGGACGATGCCCTTGTCGAGCGCCGAGTGCACGCGGAGAAACGTGTTCTGCACCGCGTCCTCGGCCTCTTCCCGTGAGCGAAGACGCGCCAGGCAGAAGCGGTACAGCTGGTTGCCGTACTTCGCATAGAGCCGAGCGGCGTCGTTTGCGTCCGCCGCTCCAGCAGAGATGGCCGCCGGTGTCGTCACCCGCTTGATCGGCGAGCGTAAACCTCCCGGTCGAATGTTTCAACCGCGTGCAGGTTTTTGGCGCGGCAGCGGTCTCCCTCAGGGACAGCAGGAAATCCCCACCCCGGTGACGGGGGCCGAGTGAAGGAGACAAATACCGTGGAACGTGCTGAGCACCGACTTGGGGGGTTCAAGCATCCGTACCGCCTGCTCGCACTCCTGCCGATTCTCGCCGTGTTGGTGGGCGTGGCCTTTCTGCCTGCCGCCGCGCGAGGCATGGCCCAGATCAGCCGCGCACAGCTCGCCAAACCAGATCTGAACGTCAACAAGGGCGTGCTCGCACCGACGGCGCTTCAGCGGCAGCTCGTCGCGAAGCTCGGTGCCCGTGCGAGCTGGAACCGCTACGGCACTCCCGCATCGCTGATCAGGCTGCAGGGCTACCTCGCAAGCGGGCTCGGCGGCTCTCCCGTCGACGCCGCACGGTCGTTCCTGAACACGAACAGGGAGCTATACAAGCTTTCGAGCGCCGACGAGCTTCAGCTCGTCAACGACGTCAAGCTCGTCGGGACGAGCGCTCACGCCGTGCTGTTCGCCCAGCGCTTCGGTGACCTCACCGCGGACTGGGACGGCCTGATCGCGGTCGGCGTCGTCGACGGCAAGATTGCGTACGTCTCGTCGAGCGCCGCCGGGAGCGAGCCGCTCACCGGCTCCGCAAAGCTGTCGGCGGCCGATGCCTGGCAGGCCGCCGCCCGCAACGTCGGCGTGCCCGCAGGAACGATCGGCGGCACGACGCAGAAGGACGGCTGGACGTACTTCGACGTAGCCGGACTGACGAAGTCGCTCACGAGTGCGAGCAACGACACGCTGCTGCCGCCGCTCCCTCCGCTGCCACCGCTCGCGACAGGGTCGGCGACCGATGCGGCGACCGCGCTCGGAACGTTGCAGGGCATCGTCTCGGCGGCAGTCTCCGGCGCCCAGGCGACCGCCCAGGCAACCGGGCCAGACTCGGTCGGCATTCACCAGGGCGCAAAGCTCGTCGCGTTTCCGACTCTGAAGAACGGGGCACGCCCGGCGTGGCTCGTCAACGTCGTCGACCTGCGTAAGGCAACGCCGGCCGCCTACCAGGTGATGGTCGACGCCGACTCAGGCGCGATTCTCTTCCGGCACAACGCCGTCCAGGAGCTCGGCCAGTCGGCCGCGCAGCCGGCCTACAGCTTCACCGGCGACTACAGCCCGCCCTCGTGCGGGCCGGTGCACTCGTTCGCCGTCGACTCCGGCGAGAAGTCTGTGGTCGTCACGGCGTCCGAGCTGAATCCGACGAACGACATCATTCTCAAGCTGATCGACCCGTCCGGAAACGTGCTTGGCACATCCGACACGGCAACGAGCCCGGAGGCGGTCGTCTACCAGGACCCGAAGGGGAACGACCTCGCAGCCGGCGACTGGGCGCTGCAGGTGTGCCCCTACAACGGTCCGAGCCTGCAGCCGCCGCTCCCGAACCAGACGGCGCCGTTCACGTACGTCGCGGCGGCCGCGGTGACGACAGGCTCGGCGACGCTGCCGACGCTGCCGCGTCCGAAGCCGCCGGCGCTCGTGACCAACAACCCGCGCTGGGCGTTCTTCCCGAGCTTTCCGGCGATCGACTACTCGACGACCCCGCAGACGGAAGGCTGCTGGCAGAACGCGAATGACGGCATCGCGCAGCCGAAAGACTGCGCCGTGACCTTCGCCAACCCGTTCTCGCCGTTCGGCTGGGACGTGATCCCGCGGACGAACCAGTCGACCCAGACGACCCGCGGCAACAACGCGTTCACCGCCGAGGACTGGCTGAGCCCGTTGACGCCGGCGGAGAGCCGTAGCCCGGTCTCGACCGACCGGTACTACGACCGCAGCTTCCCGGGCGGGAACTTCACATGGACGAACTCGTGGAACCGCTCGAGCTGCGACCCCACCGCTCTCGCCGATCCGACGCGGAACAACGCCGACGTCGATGCGGCGGCCACGAACCTGTTCGTGATGCACAACCGCATGCACGACTTCGCATATGCGCTCGGCTTCACCGAGCAGACCTACAACGCCCAGCTTGACAACCTCGACCACGGCGACCAGTCGACCGGCCCGTACCCGTATGGCCGTGAGGACGACCCCGAGCTCGGAAACGCCCAGGCCGGTGCCGTCACCGGCGGCCAGCCGAGCCTCGAAGGGCGTGACAACGCGAACCAGATCACGCTGAACGACGGCACCCCGCCGATCACCAACCAGTACCTCTGGCAGCCGATCGCCGCAGGGTTCTACGCGCCGTGCACCGACGGCTCGTTCGATCTCTCGGTGGCGGGACATGAGTACACGCACCTCATCTCCAACCGGATGGTAGGCGGGCCCGATGCGAGCCTCTCCAGCTTCCAGGGCGGGGCGATGGGCGAGTCGTGGTCGGACCTCGACGCGCTCGAGTACCTGCACGAGCACGGCCTCGCCGGCGCTCAGGGCGAGGAGCCGTGGTCGCTCGGCGCCTACGTGACCGGGAACAAGGAGCGTGGCATTCGCGACTATGCGCTCGACAAGAACCCGCTCAACTTCGCCGACATCGGCTTCGACACGACGGGGCCCGAGGTGCACGCCGACGGTGAGATCTGGAACGGGATCAACTACGAGGTCCGATCTGCGCTCGTCGCGAAGTACGGCGCCGGCGACGCGGCCGTGAACCTGTCGTGCGCGAACGGCGAGACTCCAGCCGGCAAGTGCCCCGGCGGCCGCCGCTGGATCCAGCTCGTCTACGACGCGTGGCTGCTGGAGCAGGGCGACCTGTCGATGGTCGACGCACGCGACGCGATGCTCGCGGCCGACCTGATGCGCTTCGACGGCGCGAACCAGGCCGAGCTCTGGCACGCATTCGCACACCGTGGCCTCGGGGTGAGTGCATCGAGCAACACGGGCGAGGACAGCCAGCCGACGCCGGCATTCGACTCTCCGCTCGCGAGCAACGCCAACGTGTCGTTCGTGACCGTTGCGAAGGACGGGCCGAATGCGCACCAGCCGGTACAGGCGAACGTCTACGTCGGCGACTACCAGGCCCGTGTCACCCCGCTGGCCGACACCGACCCGGAGACCACGCTCGGAAACACCGCCGCGTTCGTCCCGGGGTCGTACGAGTTCGTCGTTCAGGCACCCGGCTACGGGATCGTCAAGTTCACACGCGCGCTCGCCGCAGGTGCGTCGACATTGACGATTGCCCTGCCGACCAACTGGGCGTCTGCGGTGAACGACGCAACCACCTCGGGTGACGGCGTCAGCCAGGCAAACCTGATCGACGACAACGAGGGCACGAACTGGGCGTCGCTGAGCGGAGCCGTTGCCGGCAAGCAGGTGACGGTGAACCTCCAGGGTCGCCACACGATCGCAGCAGTACGGGTGAGCGCCCTGCTCCATCCGTCCACCTGCGACGGTGCCGCCGAGGAGCAGGGCACCTGCGTGCTCGGCTCCGGCACCGATCCGGACGCGACGGCTCAGAACCGCTTCACCGCGCTGCGTGCGTTCACGATCGAAACGTGCGACTCGAACGTCGTGAACTGCACGCTCGCCAAGAACTGGGTGACCGCCTTCGACAGTCCCGCGGACGCATTCCCGGGCACTCGTCCGAGGCCGGTTGCGCCGGATCTGAACCTGCGAACGTTCGACCTGCACCGTGTGACCGCGACGATGGTGCGCCTGGTCGTGAAGACGAACCAGTGCACCGGCGGCCCCGCGTTCCAGGGCGACCAGGACAGCGACCCGTCGAACAACAGCGACTGCCAGTCGTCGTCGAGCGCAACCAAGGTCCGCGCGGCGGAGCTCGAGGTCGTCTCGTCGGCACCGTCGATCACGGTGCGCTAGTGCACACGGGGCGCGTGACCGGGGTCGATTGACCCCGTGAGCAGGGCGGCCTCCGACTCGGCCGGAGGCCGCCCCTGTTCCAACTACGATTGGCGTTATGACAGATACGAAGAAGACGGGCACGTTTCTCGGAGTCCCGTACGACTGGCGCAGGCCGACGCTCGAGCGCACCAAGCAGCGCTGGTGGAACCCTGATGAGCCACGCCTGTTCGTGCCGAGGGTGTTCGGTTGGGGCTACGACATGAACCTCGCTCGCCTGCTCGGCCGCAAGCCGTCGAAGTAGCTCTAGTTCTCGTGCTCGAGCGGGTGCACGATCAGCACATCGCAGCGCGCCCGGCGTGCGACGCCCTGGCTCACGCTGCCGACGAGCAGCCGTTCGAGAAACCCGGCCTCGCGCGTGCCGACGACGATCAGGTCGGCTCCGCGTTCTTCGGCGAGCTCGACGATCTCCTCCGCGGGTGATCCTCTGACGCCGACGAATTCGATCGGGACGTTCCGGCCGGCGAAGAATGCCTCGACCTGGGTGCGATGCTGCGTCCAGAGGTCGTCGTCGAGCACGTCCGAAACGGGCGGCGAATAGTCGTAGGGCATCAGCCCGAACGCCCCTGGGACCGCCAAAGGCTCGGGCGCCGAGACGCTGACGACGAGCACCTTCGAGCCGAATGCCCGCGCGAGGTCGGCGACGCGTTCGAGCGCGTGCTCCGCGGCCCGCGTACCGTCGTAACCGGCGAGGATGGTCCTCATGCGCAAGATCTACCCACTCCGATCGCGTTTACTCGCCGCTCACAGTCGTCGGTAACCCTGTCGGCGTGAGACGCTTGGGGGTCCTCGCCGCGGCATTTGCGGTCGCGGTCACGATTGCGACCGCCGGCGGATCGGCGGCGACCAGCCGTGCGAGCGCCGGGGTCTTCACCGGTTACGGCTTCGAGGCCTGCACCGCACCGTCGGTCGCCAAGCTGCAGGCGTGGTCGGTGTCGCCGTATCGCGCGCTCGGCATCTACCTCGGCGGCGTCAACCGTGCGTGTGCCGATGGCAACCTCTCGGCGTCGTGGGTGGCGACCACGCTGTCGATGGGCTGGAGCCTGATGCCTCTGTACGTGGGATTGCAGGCGCCGTGCGTGAGCCAGGCGAGGCTGCAGAAGCTCTCGACGAATCCGACCACCGCCGCCAACCAGGGGCGCGCCGCCGCGGATGACGCTGTCGGTCGTGCGGGGCAGTTCGGGATTCCTGCCGGGAGCCCGATCTACTACGACATGGAGGGCTACAAGACGAACGACGCCGCCTGCTCGCAGGCGGTTCAGGCGTTCGTCGCGTCGTGGCATGCGGAGCTGCACGCGCTCGGTTACGTCTCCGGTGTCTACGGGAGTGCGGCCTCGACGATCCGCGACGTCTCCGCCGGTTCGACGCTTCCGGACAACGTCTGGATCGCCAACTGGAACGGGGTCGAGGGCGTGTTCGGCGACCCCTACGTAAGCGACGCCCTCTGGACGAACCACCAGCGCATCCATCAGTACAAGGGCGGACACAACGAGACGTGGGGTGGGGCGACGATCAACATCGACTCGGACTACGTCGACGGCGCCGTGCTCGGCGGCAGCGCTGCCCCACCGTCCCCTCCGCCGCCGGTGACACCGCCAGCGGGCTCCGTGGGGTCGGGCGACGGCAAGGCGACCGCTACCTGGCCGGCGACCGCGTTCAGCGCGTCGTCGGTCGTCACGCTCACTCCGACGACGACTGCGCCTGCGCCGAACGGCTACGGCGTGCAGCTGACGGTCTCCGACAGCGCCACCGCCACACCGGTGACGCGCTTCGGCGCGCCGGTGGTCGTGCACCTGCTGATGACGACGGGCGGGCTCGCTCCGTCGTGGTCTGCAGACGGCATGACGTGGAAGCCGCTTCGCCTGCTCACGTCGGCGGTGCTGCCGGCAGGCCTCGACGCCGGTTACTCGCTCGATCCCGATGGGACGATCGAGATCCAAACCCTCGTGCCCGCGTTCTTCGGGTTGCTTCCCGACACGGTGCCGCCGTCTCAGCCGCAGATCGCGAGCGCCCGTTTCACGCGGGGGTCGCTGACGATCCGCTGGCAGGGCTCGACCGACAACAGCGGCACGGTTTCGTCGTACCAGGTGCTGCTCGACGGCACGCCTGTCTCGAGCCTGGCCGGCAACCTCCGCACCGTGGTCGTGCGCGGGTTCCATCCGAACGCGCAGACCGTCTACCGGATTCGCGCCGTCGATCCGTCCGGCGTGCAGGGCAAGCCGTCGAAGCCGATCGTCATCCGGCCGACTCCTCGCCCAACCAACCTGCCGCGCGCGCTTCAGCACTGGGCGTGGGACATGCTGGCGTGGCAGCACAAGCCGGCTCCGCGCGGCGTGCGGCCGGCCAAGGCGCCACGCTTCCTGCCGCGCTGGTACTGGGACTGGGCCGACTGGCGCAACGCCCCGTTCCGCGTCGTCAGGTGAACGCGGACTCGCCGGTCAGCGCGCGCCCGATCAGCAGCTTCTGGATCTGGCTCGTGCCCTCGTAGAGCGTCGTCACGCGCGCGTCGCGCAGGTACTTGCCGACCGGGTACTCGTCGACGTAGCCGTAGCCGCCGTGCGCCTGCACCGCCGCGTTCGCTGCGCGCACCGCGACCTCGCTCGCGAAGTACTTCGCGAACGACGCCTCGACGGTGTGCGCGCTCGCCGCGGTCGGCGGTCGCCGCCGCGCGCCAGACGAGCAGGCGCGCGGCCTCCGTCTCGACGGCGATGTCGGCGAGCAGCTCCTGCACGAGCTGGAAGCTCGCGACCGGGCGGCCGAACTGCTTGCCGCTCCTTCGTGTAGGCGATCGACGCGTCGAGGCAGCCCTGCGCGATCCCGACGCAGCCGGCGCCGAGCGAGATCCGCCCGTGGTCGAGCGCCGACATCGCCACCTTGAAGCCGGCGCCGAGCTCGCCGAGGCGGTTCTCGTCGGGCACGCGGACGCCGTCGAGGAAGAGCTCGGCCGTGTCCTGCGCGCGCAGGCCGAGCTTGCCCTTGATCGGCCGCGCCTCGAAGCCGGGCGCGTCGGTCGGGACGACGAAGCAGGTGATCCCGCGCGGGCCCGGCTCGCCGGTGCGCGCGAAGACGAGCGCGTTCGCGGCCCACGATGCCGAGCGTGATGAAGATCTTCTGGCCGCTGATCACCCAGTCGTCGCCGTCGCGCTCGGCGCGCGTCTCGAGGCCGCCCGGGTCGGAGCCGGCGCCCGGGCTCGGTCAGCGCGTAGCAGCCGAGCGCCTCGCCGGAGGCGAGGCCGGGCAGGAGGCGCGCCTTCTGCTCCTCGGTGCCCCACTTGGCGACCGACTTGCCGTAGAGGCCGTTCGAGACGGAGACGATCCCGCGCACGTTCGAGTCGGCGCGGCCGATCTCCTCGACGACGAGCGCGTAGGAGACCATGTCGAGCCCCAGTGCCGCCGTGCTCCTCGGGCAGCGCGGCGGCGAGGAAGCCGAGCTCGGCGAGCTTGCCGACGATCGCGCGGTCGATCGTCTCGGTGCGATCCCACTCGGCCGCGTGCGGCGCGATCTCGGCGTCGCAGAACGTCGCGCGCCGTCTGCCGGATCAGCTGCTGCTCGTCGGAGAGCGTGAAGTCCACGGCCGCGATCCTGGCACAAATCCGGGCACAAAAAATCCCGCTGGGCCGGTGGCGCTTTCGTCCACCTCACCGACCGACCGCATTCGGGCTTGCGCCCTTCACAGTTGCTCGGGGAGGCTTCGACCTACTCGCGCTCCGTGCCCTGCGGGATCCGCAATGTACGACGCGCGCCCCTCGTCGCGCAAGGGTGCGTGCGAGGGAAAAGTCCGCACTTTGCTGAGAGATCAGTTCTTGCGGGCCGTCGCCTTCCCGCCCTTGCGGCCGGCGGCCACCTTCTGCGCGTGGGTCCCGCCCTGCGACGGGTCGCCCGAGCCCGAATGGGACTTCTGGCCGCCGTGCTTCGACGCGTCGGGGGAGTTGGCGATCCTCGCCGCGCGCTCCTTCGACATCCCCTTGTCCTTCAGCGCCTCGTACTGCTTCTCGTTCTTGACGTGCGCGCTCTTTCCGGGCATCTGGCCTCCTTTGATCGGTCGCGTACCGGGTAAACGCCGGATGCCCGAACCAGGTTTCGGGCTGCGGTGACTACTCTTGTTTCCCATGAACGTCGTCCTACCCGACAACTCGCAGCTCGAACTTCCCGACGGCGCCACCGGCCTCGACGCCGCGCGCGCGATCGGCTCGAAGCTGGCCGAGCAGGCGGTGCTGATCCGCGCCGACGGCCGGCCGCAGGACCTGCGCAGCCGCTTGCCGACGGCGAGCACATCCAGATCCTCACCGTGCGCGACACGCGACGACCCCGACGCGCTCTACGTGCTCCGCCACTCGTCGGCGCACCTGCTCGCCGAAGCGGTGCGGCGGCTCTACCCCGGCGTGAAGGTCGCGATCGGCCCGCCGATCGAGAACGGCTTCTACTACGACTTCGAGTTCCCGGAGCCGATCACCGAGGCCGACCTCGAGCAAGATCGAGGACGAGGTCAAGCGCGAGCTGAAGGAAGGCCGCGAGCTGGAGCCGCGAGGAGATCTCGCGCGACGAGGCGAAGGCGCGCTTCGCGGCCGAGGACGAGCCGTACAAGGTCGAGCTCGTCGACACCGCGCAGGGCGACATCACGCTCTACACGCAGGGCGACTTCACCGACCTCTGCCGCGGGCCGCACCTGCAGAACTCGAAGCCGATCAAGGCGTTCAAGCTGACCGGCCTCGCCGGCGCCTACTGGCGCGGCGACGAGCACAACACGCAGCTCACCCGCATCTACGGCACCGCGTTCTACTCGCAGGAGGATCTCGACGCGCACCTCGAGCGGCTCGAGGAGGCGCGCAAGCGCGACCACCGCAAGCTCGGCGTGCAGCTCGACCTCTTCCACCTCGTCGGAGCACTCGCCGGGCTCGCCGTTCTGGCACCCGAAGGGGATGGTGATCTGGAACACGCTCGAGGACGTGCGCCGCCGCGAGAACCGCAAGCGCGGCTACCTCGAGGTGAAGACGCCGCTCCTCTACGACAAGGAGACCTACGTGACGCTCGGGCCACTTCGCGAACTACGAGGAGAACATCTTCTGGGTGCAGGCCACGAGGAGCACGACCGCCGCTTCGCGCTGAAGCCGATGAACTGCCCCGGCCACATGCTGCTCTTCGGCGAGCGCGCTGCGCAGCTACCGGGAGCTGCCGCTGCGCTTCGCCGAGTCGTCGACGCTGCACCGCGACGAGAAGGGCGGGCACCCTGCACGGCCTGCTCCGCGTCAAGCACATCACCCAGGACGACGCGCACATCTTCTGCACCGCCGAGCAGATCGAGGACGAGATCTTCGGCTGCCTCGACTACGCGTCGTACCTCTACGACCTCTTCGGGCTCGAGGCGCGCTTCGAGCTCTCGACCCGGCCCGAGAACAAGCTCGGCACCGACGAGGAGTGGGACTTCACCGAGGGCGCGCTTCAGGCGGCGCTCGAGCGGCGCGGGATCGAGTACGACGGTCAACGAGGGCGACGGCGCGTTCTACGGGCCGAAGATCGACCTGCACATGACCGACGCGCTCGGCCGCTCGTGGCAGATGGGGACGATCCAGCTCGACGCCCAGATGCCGCAGCGCTTCGAGCTGCTCGCTACATCGGCGCCGACAACGCACGAGCACTTCCCGTACGTCGATCCACCGCGCGCTGCTCGGCTCGCTCGAGCGGTTCATCGGGATCCTCACCGAGCACTACGCCGGCGCGTTCCCGTTCTGGCTCGCGCCCGTGCAGGTGCGCGTCATCCCGGTCGGCGAGGCGCACCGCGAGGCGGCGCACGGCGCTCGCCGCGGCGCTCGGCCGGCTACCGGGTCGAGGTCGACGACTCCGGCGAGACGCGTCGGCAAGCGGATCCGGAACGCCGAGGTCGAGAAGATCCCGTTCGTGATCGTCTACGGCGACAAGGAGAGCGACGAGGCCTCGCGATCCGGGAGCACGGCGGCGGGCAGAGCACCCTCTCGCTGGCCGAATTCCGGGCGAAACTTGCTACCCTGGAGCCCTGGCAAGCAGGGGCGGAACCGTCTCTCACCTCCTAGCTCACGCTTCGGAGGTTCAACCGAGTGTCAATCAGCAGGTTGATCGAGAACCTCTGCCGCTGCATGCCAGCGGTTTTTCCATTCTACGAGGAGGTCAACACGAGCTTGGTGAAGAGCATTTGAGGCCGCGGGGCAGGCGTTCGTTCGAGCCGCCGCGCCGTCCCGAGCCGCAGACACGGATCAACGACGCGATTCGCGTCCCGCGCGTGAGGCTGATCGACGAGGACGGCGAGCAACTCGGAATCAAGACGACTGACGAGGCACGCGAGTACGCGTACTCGAAGAACCTCGATCTGGTCGAGGTCGCGGCCCAGGCGGATCCGCCGGTGTGCCCGGGTGATGGACTACGGGAAGTACCGGTACGAGCTGGAGCAGAAGGCGAAGCTCGCCCGGAAGCACCAGACGCAGATCAACGTCAAGGAGATCAAGCTCAGACCGAAGATCGGGATTCACGACTACGAGACCAAGAAGGGCCACGTCGAGCGCTTCCTCAACCAGCGCGCGAAGGTCAAGGTCACGATCATGTTCCGGGGCCGCGAGCGCGAGCATCCGGATCGCGGGCGTGACCTGCTGATGCGGCTCGCGGACGACGTGAAGGAGATCGGCCTGATCGAGACGCAGCCGCTCCTCGAAGGGCGGAACATGACGATGGTGCTCGGCCCAACGAAGAACGCAGGAGTGAAGAGAGATGCCGAAACAGAAAACACACTCGGGAGCGAAGAAGAAGTTCAAGGTGACGGGCACCGGGAAGCTGATCCGCCGGTCGGCGAGCCAGAGTCGCGGAACTCTGGAGCACAAGTCGCCGAAGCAGAAGCGCCAGTTCAGTAAGGACCAGCCGGTCGACGGGGCGAACGAGAAGACCGTCAACCGCATGCTGGGGAGGAACTGAGCCGATGCCTCGCGTCAAGCGATCCGTTCACGCGCGCAAGAAGCGCCGCAAGGTCCTCGAGCAGGCGAAGGGCTACTGGGGCCTCAAGAGCACCAACTACAAGTACGCGAAGGAGCAGGTCGAGCGCTCGCTCTCGTACGCCTACCGCGACCGCAAGGTGCGCAAGCGCGAGTTCCGCAAGCTCTGGATCATGCGCATCAACGCCGGCGCGCGCGCGAACGGGCTCTCGTACAACCAGTTCATCGCGGGCCTGAAGGCGGCCGAGATCGAGCTCGACCGGAAGGTGCTCGCCGATCTCGCCGTCACCGATCCGGCGAAGTTCGGCGAGATCGTCGAGCAGGCCAGGGCTCGGCGCTCGCGGCGAAATAACGGGACGTCCAACCGGCAGGCGGAGATCTTCCGCCGCCAGGCGGCCTACTGCGACGGCCGCTCGCCGCTCTACGCCGATCTCTGTCGCCGGCTCGCGGATGATCCGCGGGTCGGCGACGTCGCTCCCGACCTACGTGGGACTTGCCGCTCCGGCTGCTCGGCGGCCTGCACTACCTGCGTGCTCGCGGGCGAGGCGTCGTGGGACGACTTCGCGACGGCGCTCGACCGACCACGCGGCGTTCCTCGCGGCGCTTCACCGCCGAGCAGGACGTCCAGACGAACGAGGTGCAGCGCGCCTGGGCGCTGCTGCCCGCATTCCTCGCGCTTGCCGACGGCCGCCCGTTCGACCTGCTCGAGCTCGGCCCGTCGGCGGGGCTGAACCTGCTCTGGGACCGCTACCGCTACCGCTACGCGACGGGACGTGGGGCGACGGCCCGCTCGAGCTGCACGGGCGACGACCGCTGCCACCGCCACGCGAGCTCTTCGAGAGACCGTCTCGGTTGCGCGCCGCCGCGGCATCGACCTGAACCCGGTCGACGCGACGACCGATCACGGCGCCCGTCTTCTCGAGGCGTTCGTCTGGGCCGACCAGGCCGAGCGCCTCGAGCGGCTTCGCCGCGCGATCGAGGTGGTGCGCGCCGATCCGCCCGAGCTGATGCGCGGCGACTACGTCGGGCGCTGCCCGACACTGCTCGCGCGGCCGATCGCGAGGGTGCGCAGCTCGTCGTGTTCCAGACGGCGTCGACGATGTATGTCGATCGGGACGCGATGGCCCGCGTCCGACGCTGCGCTGCAGCGGGCGTCCCTCGGCGAGCCGCTCGTCTTCCTGGACGCGGAGGCCGGAGGAGACGAAGATGGGTTCTCGCTCCAGGTCGAGCGGTATCCGGGCGGCCGGCGTCACGCGCTGCGGTGTTCGACTTCCACGGCGCCTGGTTGGACTGGGGACGTTGATCGCCTCGCGCGACAACGAGCGCCTGAAGCTGGTGCGAAAGCTGCACGAGCGGCGCTGGCGCGACAAGCTCGGCCTGTTCTTCGTCGAGGGCGAGGACGCAGTCGATGCCGCCACCGCGAGTCCGGTCGATCTCCTGCGAGCCGGTGTGGACGTCGAGCCGAAGCTGCTCGCCGGCGTCGCGAGCGTCTCCGCACCCGCCGAGGGTGATCGGCGTCTACCGGCGGGCCGACCTTCCGTCCTGGGAGGAGCGCGACACGACGCTCGCGCTCTGGCAGCTGGCCGACCCGGGCAACCTCGGCACGCTGATCCGCACCGCCGACGCGTTCGGCGCGGCGGTCGCGCTGTCGCCCGGCTGCGCCGACCCGACGTCGCCGAAAGCGCTGCGCGCCAGCGCGGGCTCGATCTGGCGAGTCCCGCTCGGCGCCTGGGAGACGGCGGCAGGTAACAGCACGAGGCGGGTCGCGCTCGTTGCCCACGGCGGGGAGCCGCTCGCGTCGGTCGACCTGTCCGGACGAGTCATGTTCCTGCTCGGCGCGGAGCGGGAGGGCTTACCGGCTGAGGTCGAGCGCGACGTCGAGGCGACGATCCCGGTCTCCGGGGTGGAGTCGTTGAACGTCGCCGCCTCGGGCGCGATCGCGCTCTACGAGCGGCGCCGGCGCAGCGAGAACCCCTGAACCCGCTTCGTGCCTTGGCTCAGCCGCGTCTGCGGCAGACCCAGATCGAGTCTTCGCCGCCGCGCCAGGGCGTGCGGTCGAACCAGCCGTAGACGCGCGTCGACGACGAAGCCCTCCTCGCGCAGGAGCTCCTTCCACTCGGGAACCGAGAGCCAGGCCAGCGACATCTCCGCCTCCGCATCGTCGCCGCGCACGTGCAGGATCAGCGTGCGCGTTCGCTCGTTCCAGTCGGCGCGCTCCCAGATGCCCGGCTCGCGCTCGAGCCAGCGGCCGTGCGTGTCGGCGATGTCGTCGGCGCCGGGGGCGAAGACGTCGAAGACGAGGCGTCCGGCCGGCGCGAGCAGGCGTGCCGACCGCGCGGAGGACGGCGCGCCGGTCGCCGTCGGTCTCCATGTGCAGCAGTGAGCGGAAGGGGATCGCAACGAGCGCGAACGGGCCGTCGACCGGCGGGTCGCGCATGTCGCCCTGACGGAGATCGAGCTGGACGCCGGCCAGTGCCGCCTGCTCGCGCGCGACCGCCAGCATCCCGTCCGACAGGTCGACTCCGACCACCTCGATCCCGGCCGCCGCGATCGGCACGGCAATGCGACCGGTGCCTACGCCGAGCTCCAGCACGGGGCCGCCCGAGCGCACGGCCTCCCTGACGTAGAACGGGACGTCCTCGACGACGGTGCGCGACCACGGGTCGTAGAGGCGTGCGATCTGGTCATAGGCGGACATCGTCTTGGATAGTGTCGCCGCCGTGGACTGGACCGCGTCATGAGGAGAGAGGCCTGCGCCGCAATCGTCGCGGCTTCGCTCGGCGAGCCTGAGCTCGACGAGGCGCGCGTGAGCGTGCTGGGACGGAAGTCCGAGCTCGCGCAGGCGCTGCGCGGCGTGCGCGACCGCGACGCCGGAATGCTGCTGAACGGCATCCGTGCGCGCCTCGAGCAGGCGCTCGAGGCGCGACAGGCCGAGCTCCAGCGGCTCGCGTTCGAGGCGAGCGCCGGACAGCGGGATCGACGTGACGATCCCTGGCGATCCGCTCCGGCGCGGCCGGCTGCACCTGCTGACCCAGATCCGCCGTGAGATCGAGGACATCTTCCTCGGTCTTGGCTACGAGGTGTGGGACGGCAACGAGGTCGCGTCCGTTTGGGAGAACTTCGACGCGCTCACGACCGACCCCGGGCACCCGTCGCGCTCGCAGCTCGACACGTTCTACCTCGACGACAATACGGTCCTGCGCACGCACACCTCGCCCGATCAGATCCGCGCGATGCTGTCGCGCACGCCGCCGCTCTACATGGTCTCGCCCGGGCGCTGCTACCGGCGCGACACGCCCGACGCCACCCACTCGCCGATCTTCCTGCAGGTCGAGTGCCTCGCCGTCGATCGCGGGATCACGCTCGCCGACCTGCAGGGAACGGTGCTGCAGTTCTTCCGGGCGCTCTTCGGCCAGGAGCGAGAGGTGCGTATGCGCACCAGCCATTTCCCGTTCACCGAGCCGTCGGTCGAGTTCGACGTCACCTGTTTCATCTGCGGCGGGGCCGGCTGCGCAACCTGCAAGCACTCCGGCTGGATCGAGATGGGCGGGGCCGGCTGGGTCGACCCCGACGTGTTCCGGAACGTCGAGCTCGACCCGGCCGAGTGGTCGGGCTTCGCGTTCGGGTTCGGGATCGAGCGCATCGCGATGCTCCGTCACGGTCTGCCCGACCTGCGCGCGTTCTGGGAGAACGACACCCGCGTGCTGGAGCAATTTTGAAGGTCCCCGTCTCCTGGCTGCGCGAGTACGTCGACTTCGAGCTGCCGCTCGAAGAGCTCGCACGGCGGCTCGTCTTCACGAGCTGCGAGGTCGACCGGATCGTGCGCCGCGGCGTGCCCGACACCGGCGCCAACCTCCAGTACTTCAAGGTCGGGCGCGTGCTCGAGGCGATCAAGCATCCGAACGCCGACAAGCTGCAGCTGACGAAGGTGGACGTGGGGGAGGCCGAGCCGCGCTCGATCGTCTGCGGCGCCTGGAACTTCGGTGCCGGGGCCACGGTCGCCGTCGTCGTGCCGGGCGGCGTCATGCCCGGGGGAGAGTTCACGATCGAGAAGCGCAAGCTTCGCGGCGAGGTGTCCGACGGCATGATCCTCTCCGAGCGGGAGCTCGAACTGGGAGATGACCACGGCGGGATCATGCTGCTCTCCGACGCGCTCGAGCCGGGAACGCCACTGGCCCAGGTGCTCCCGGTCGGCGACGACGTGCTCGAGATCGAGACGCTCTACAACCGCCCCGACCTGACCTCGGTCTACGGGATCGCGCGCGAGGTCGCCGCGTTGCTCGGCGCCGAGCTGCAGCCGCCGCCGGGAGCCGACCCGGTGCGCGACGGCGACGAGACGCTGTCGATCGATGTCGAAGACATAGGCGCCTGCCCGCGGTTCATCGGGCGCACCTTCCGTGACGTTCAGGTGGGCCAGTCGCCCGCGTGGCTCAAGTCACGACTGATCGGTGCCGGCATGCGGCCGATCTCGAATGTCGTCGACGTGACCAACTACGTCATGCTCGCGCTCGGGAGCCCGCTGCATGCTTACGACGCCGACACCCTTGCCGGTGGCCGCATCGTCGTGCGGCGTGCGCGGCCGGGTGAGCACATCGTCACGCTCGACGGCGCGCGCCGCGAGCTCACGCCCGCGGATCTCGTGATCGCGGACGCGGAGCGCCCGATCGGGCTCGCAGGCGTGATGGGCGGCGCGAACACGGAAGTCTCCGACGCGACCGGGCGGGTCGTGCTCGAGACGGCGAACTTCGAGCCGCTCACCGTGTTGCGGAGCGGCGAGCATCACCGGATGCGCTCCGAAGCGCAGACGCGTTGGGAGAAAGGCGTCGATCCGGAGGCCGCGCCGCTGGCTGCGACGTACGCATCCCAGCTGCTCGCCGAGCTGGCCGGGGCGCGCTGGACCGGCGAAACCGAGGTGCGCGGCGAGCTGCCTGCGCCGCCGACGATCGCCTTCCGGCCGGACCGGACGACCGAGGTGCTCGGCCTCGAGATCCCCGCCGACGAGCAGCGCGAGCGCCTCACGCGTCTCGGATTCACCGTCGCCAGCACGTGGGACGTCGCCGTTCCCTCGTGGCGCGCGCGCGATGTGCGGCGCGAGATCGACGTCGTCGAGGAGGTCGGGCGCTTCCGCCTCGAGGACGTGCCGGCCACGCTGCCGTCGCGCCAGGCGATGTTCGGGAGGCTGTCGCACGAGCAGCGGCTCCGCCGCCAGGTCGCTGACGTACTCGTCGGCGCCGGCTTCTTCGAGGCCTATACCTACTCGCTGCAACCGGCCGACCCCGACCCGCGGGCGATCGAGCTGCCGGTCCCGCTCAGCTCGCAGCAGCGCCTGCTGCGGACGACGCTGGCGGTTGGCCTGCTGGGCGCCGCGCGCCACAACGTGGCGATGGGAAACACCGACGTGACGCTCTTCGAGGTCGCGCACGTCTACCTGCCGGTTGAGGGTGGCACCGTTCCGGATGAGCGCTGGCGCCTCGGCGGCGTGGTCCAGGGCGACTTCTTCCGCGCAAAAGGCGCGGTCGAAGCGGTGCTTGGCGCGCTGCACGTCGAGTCGAGCTTCGAACGCGCGCAGCCGCTCCCGGGATCGCCCGTGGGCGCGACCTTCCCCTCCGGCTGGGTTGCGCAGTACGGCCCGCTCGATCTCGACGGTGAGTGGAGCGCGTTCGAGATCGACCTGGAGACGCTGTTCGCCGCCGTGCCCGAGCGGCTCGTCTATCGCGACGTGATCACGTATCCGCCGCTCCGCCAGGACTTCGCCTTCGTCGTCGACGAAGGCATACCCGCCGGCGCGTTGATGGCGGCTGCGCGCGCCGCCGCCGGTGAGGAGTTGCGCGACGTGCGCTTCCTGAGCGACTACCGCGGTGACCCGATCGCCGAGGGGAAGAAGTCGGTGGCGTTCGCCGTCTCGTTCCAGTCGTCCGAGCGCACGCTCTCGGATCAGGACGGCGACCCGCCTGCACGACGCGATCACCGCTGCGCTCGCCGAGCGGTTCGGCGCGGCCCTCAGGGCGTAGGGCTCCTGGCGCGTTCGACCTCGGCGTCGAGCTCGGCCCCGAAGAGGATCGCCCACGAGGTGTAGTTCAGCCACAGGAGCAGTACGATCGCGCCGGCCAGCGAGCCGTACGTCTTCGAGTACGAGCTCGAGAGCGACGAGTAGAGCGCAAACAGGCCGCTCAGCACGAGCCACAACACGCCCGCTACAGCCGTGCCGGGAGTGAGCCACCGCCAGCGCCGTTGCTCGAAGTTAGGCGCCAGGAAGTAGACGAGCGCCACCAGCAGGAGGACCGCGGCGAACGCGATCGGCCAGCGCGCGATGTTCCACGTCCACGTGAACGCGCCTCCGAGCTGGGCCTTGCGCGCGATCGCATCGCCGAGGGTTCCGCCGACGACGATCAGGAGCAACGTGCCGATCACGACGACTGCCGATGCGAGAACGAGCACCAGCGAGATCAGCTTCAGCTTCCAGAACGGTCGCGTCTCCTCGCGGCCGTGTGTCCGGTTGATCGACTTGACGATCGCGCCCATCGCGCCCGACGCCGCCCACAGCGCGCCGGCCAGCCCGAGCAGCAATGCGATCACAGATCCCCCGCCGCGTGAGTCTTGCTGGAACGTGTGGATCAGATTGGTGACGGCTGCCGGAGCGACCGGCCCGAGGAACTGTTCGAGCGATCCGTACGCGCCGAGCAGGTCGAGCAGTCCGACAAGCGCGACGATCGCCGGGAAGAAGGCGAGCAGCGAGCTGTAGGCGATCTCCTTCGCGAGCCCCATGCAGTCGTTGGCGAGGAAGTTCGAGAACGCACGCTTGACCATCCGTCGGGAGGGTTTGCCGGAGCGCAATCGTCCTAAACGTGACGGGCGCCGTTGCATAGAGCATGCTTGGTCCATGCACGCCGATCGCCAGCCGCCGAAAGCCGAACGCCAGCACCTTGTTGCCAGCCTGGTGCAGCGCATGCGCCTCGGCACTCAACAGGAGCTGCTGGACGCGTTAAGAGGGGCAGGCTGCCACGTCACCCAGGCGACCGTCTCGCGCGACATCCGGGAGCTCGGCCTCGAGAAGATGCGCGACCCGCTCGGCCGGGTCAGTTACGCGCTGCCCGATCGGGAGCGGCGCGTCGATCCAAGAGAGACCCTCGACACGTTGCTCGCCCAGTTTGGCCGTTCGGCAACCGCGGCGCAGAACCTCGTCGTCGTGCAGTCGGAGATCGGGTCGGCGCCGGCAATCGCACGGGCCCTCGATCGGCTGGGCCATCCGCTCGTCGTCGGCACCCTCGCGGGTGACGACACCTGCCTGCTGATCGCCAAGGATGCGCGCTGCGCGCGGGAGCTGGCGCGTGAGATAGAAAGCGCTATGCCCTAGACAGGCAGGCGGTGTGCCCACGGGTGCGCCTGCTCGAGCTGGCCGGCGAGACGAAACAGTGTCGCCTCTCCGGCCGGAGCCCCGATCAGCTGGATCCCGACGGGCAGCCCGTCGACGACGTCGAACGGGATCACCGCAGCGGGCTGGCCGGTGACGTTGACGATCGGCGTAAACGGCGTGAACCGTTCGCCGCGCGCAAACTGCTCCCAGGGGTCGTCCGGCTCGAAGATCCATCCGACCGGCGCCGGCAGTTGCGCGAGCGCGGGGGTCAGCACCACGTCGATCTGGTCCCAGAACGCGACCATGCGCCGCGCAGCGCGTTGCAGCGTGCTCACCGCCTGCGCGTAGGCGACGCTCGACGTCTCGCGTGCCGCTGCGGCGAGAGCCCGGTTGAGCGGCATCAGCAGCGACTCGTCGCGCACGGGGTAGAGAGCCGGTGTGAGCTGCCACAGCCTCGTGAAGGCCGGCAGCGTCTCCGCGTCCACCCACGGCGGTGTCGCCTCGACCACCTCATGGCCGAGGGCGGAAAGTGCGTCCGCGGCGTTGCGCGCAACCTGGGCAACTCGCGGATCGATCTCGTTGGGGATCGCCGGCTCGGTGGTGAACGCGATCCGCAGCCGGCCCGGGTCGGCGCCGACCTCGGCAAGGAACGGGCGCTCCGGTGGAGGCGCCCAGTGCGCGTCGCCCGCCTCGTAGCCGGCGATGACGTCGAGGAAGGCCGCCGCGTCTCGGACCGTGACCGAGAGCGGCCCGCTCTGCGAGAGCTCGAGCGAACCGCTCGTGAACGGGGCGGGGGAGACGCGGCCGCGCGACGGCTTGATCCCGAAGAGACCGCAGCACGAGGCCGGGATCCGGATCGAACCCCCTCCGTCCGAGCCGTGCGCGAGCGGCAGCACGCCCGCTGCGACCGCGGCCGCAGCGCCACCCGACGAGCCTCCGGGGGTGCGCGAGGTGTCCCATGGGTTCCGGCAGACGCCGTTCAGCTCCGACTCGGTGACGCACGTGATGCCGAACTCGGGGGTGTTCGACTTGCCGAGCACGACGAAGCCGGCGGCCTTCATCCGGCGCACCACCGCCGCATCGCGTGCGGGCACGTGGTCGGCGAACGCCCGCGACGAGAACGTCGTACGCAGGTTCGCCGTCTCCGTCAGGTCCTTGACGAGCATCGGAACGCCCGCGAACGGGCCGTCGAGCGGCGTCGCCGCGCGTGCCTGCTCGAACGAGTCGGTGACCAGGAAGTTGAGCTCGGGATTCGTCGCCTCGATGCGACCGATCGCCTCGTCGGCGAGCTCACGCGGCGAGACCGCGCCTGCGCGCACCTGTGCAGCAAGGCCGAGCGCGTCGGTCAGCGTCGTCCCGCGCGCCCGAACCACTCGAGCAGGCGGCGCGTCAGCGTGTTCTGTCCCGGGCGGACGCCCGGCTGCTCGACGGCGCCTTCGGTGCGCTCGAGCAGCGATGCCTGCTCGCCGGAGATCTCCTCTTGCGCTGGTGGTTCGACGAATTCGCCGAGCCGGTCGACGTCGGCGCGGTCGAGCGTGAGGCGCACGCGCCCTTCGACGATCTCACCGACATTCTCCGATGCCACGTACAGCGGTCGCCGCAGCACGCCGAGCGCGATCGAGAGGCCGTCGAAGATGTCGGCGTTCGAGTCGCCCGTGATCTCTTCGACGCGCCCGATCTGCTCGCCGTCCGCGGCCTCGACCGTCCAGCCGGGCTCGATCATCAGCCAGCTGACCGGGTCGGGGGTGGTCATCAGACCGTTTTGCCCGCCAACTGCCAGACGGGGCCCTGCGTGGCGACGAGCTTCGTGTCGCTGAGTGCGCGCAGCACGGTGACAGACCCGCTCATGCCCTCGGCCACGCAGCGCTCGAAGCAGCGGCGTGCCATACCCGGCGCAACGCCGTATCCGGCGACGCGCGCGCAGCGGAAGCGCATCGCGGCGCGGCTGCCGTCACGGCGTGGATTGATCTGAATGCAGAGCACCGCCGCGCGCTCGATGTAGTCCGTCGAGTCGAAGACCACCTCGCAGAGCAGATCGCTCCAGTCGGCGGGGAGCCCGGCGAGCGCCGTGTCCCACGACTCGGCGAGCGACACCGTCTCGGGCTCCGGACGCGCCACCGAGGTGGTCGAATCGGCGATCGAGAGGGTTCCGTTGATTATTTCTTTGTCAAGTCGCGCAAGCAGGCGCTGGATCCCATCCGGTCCCTGGGCGCTTCCGTCGCGCGCCGACGAGAACCGAAAAACGTCAGGTTCAACGCGGTAAGGCTGTGCCGGTCCGAGCAGTGCAAGAGCGCGATCAACTGTCTCCGGATCCAAGAGCTGAAGCCGAATGTCGACGGTCCGCCACTTTTCCGGAAGATCCTTTTCAGCCGCGCGCCAGAGCTCGACAAGACTCACAACGCAAACCGTACACTGGCGGCGCGATGGCCAAGGTCGAGAAGAAACGCGCCCTGAACGACAAGACGTTGCGCGAGTTCATGCGTGAGATGCTCCTGATCCGCCGGTTCGAGGAAAAGGTCGAGGAGCGGTTCCGCGCAGGCGACCTGCCGGGCTTCCTGCACGTCGCGATCGGGCAGGAAGCGGTGGCCGTCGGCGTGTGCCAGGCGATGGACGACGGAGACACCTTCGCGTCGACGCACCGGGCACACGGCCACACGCTGGCTCGCGGCACATCTCCGAACGCGGTCTTCGCCGAGCTGTACGGAAAGATCGAAGGCTGCTCGCACGGGTACGGCGGCTCGATGCACCTCTACGACGTCGAGCGCGGCAACATGGGCGCGAACGCCGTTATCGGCGGAGGCCTGCCGGCGGTCACGGGCGCCGGCCTCGCCTACAAGCTTCGCGACGAGCCGCGCGTCGCGCTGGCGTTCTTCGGCGACGGGTCGACGAACATCGGCACGTTCCACGAGTCGCTCAACCTGGCGCAGCTCTGGAAGACGAAGACGGTGTTCGTGTGCGAGAACAACCACTGGGCCGAGTCGACGCCGGGCTGGCAGCACTCGCCCGTGTGGGACGACATGTCGAAGCGCGCGCTTTCGTACGACATGTACTCGATCAAGGTCGACGGGCAGGACGTCGAGGCGGTGTACGAAGCGGCCCACGAGGCGCTCGACTACGCGCGGTCAGGAGCAGGGCCTGTCTTCGTCGACATCACGACCTATCGGATGCAGGGCCACTACATCGGCGACCCGCAGGTCTACCGCACGAAGGAAGACCGCGAGAGCGCGGCCGCCCACGATCCGATCGTGCGCCTGCGAGAGCGGCTCGAGTTGAGCGACGAGGAGTTCGATGCGCTCGACAGCGAGGCGCACGAGATCGTCGACGCCGCGCTCGTGTTCGCCCAGAACGGCACCGACCCGCAACCCGAAGACGCGCTCAAGAACGTCTATGCCTGAGGAACGTCAGGATGCCTGAGATCACCTACAGAGAAGCTGTCCGTGACGCGCTCGTGCAGGCGATGCGCGAGAACGAGGACGTGTTCATCATGGGCGAGGACATCGCCGAGATGGGTGGCTCGATGGGTGTCACGCAGGGCTTGCTCGATGAGTTCGGCCCCGAGCGGGTGCGCAACACGCCGATCTCCGAGATGGCGATCGTCGGCGCCGGCATCGGCGCGGCGATGGCGGGCATGCGGCCCGTGGTCGAGATCATGTACGAGGACTTCCTGACGCTCTCGCTCGAGCAGATCGTCAACCAGGCTGCAAAGCACCGCTACATGTCGGGCGGGCAGCTGAAGGTGCCGTTGACGATCCGCACCCAGGGCGGCGCGGGCTGGTCACCGGGAGCGCAGCATGCGCAGCAGCTCGAGGCCTGGCTCGTGCACATCCCGGGTCTGAAGGTCGCGTTCCCGTCGACTCCCGAGGACGTGCGCGGGATCCTCTGGACGGCGATCCACGACGACAACCCCGTCATCGTCTTCGAGCATCGCCTGCTCTATCCGGTCAAGGGCGAGGTGCCCGAGCAGCTCGAGCCGATTCCGCTCGGCAAGGCGCGCACCGTGCGCGAAGGGTCCGACGTCACGGTAATCGCGACCGGGCCGCTCGTGCATCTCTCGGTCGACGCGGCGAAAGCGGCAGAGGACGAGGGAATCTCGGTCGAGGTGATCGACCCGCGGACGCTGCAGCCGCTCGACGAGGATGCGCTCGTCGCCTCCGTGCAGAAGACGAACCGTGTTGTCGTGGCACACGAGGCGGTCACGCGGATGGGCTTCGGCGCCGAGGTGGCGGCCGTTCTCCAGTACAAGGCCTTCGACTACCTCGACGCGCCGATCGAGCGCGTCGGCGCCAAGTTCGCGCCGCTGGCGTTCGCGCCGGTGATGGAGCAGTTCATCGTGCCGAACGCCGACGACGTGCTCGCCGCGATCAAGCGCACCGTCGGCAAGTAAGGTCTAGAGCGCTCATGGCCAACGAGGTAAAGCTTCCACGGCTCGGCCAGGGAATGGAGTCCGGGTCGATCGTCAAATGGCTCAAGTCGGAAGGCGACCAGGTCGCCAAGGGCGAGCCGCTCTTCGAGGTCGACACCGACAAGGTGACGCAGGAGGTCGAGTCCGACTTCGCCGGCGTGCTGCTGAGGATCGTCCTGCCTTCGGGCGACGCGCCGGTCGGGCAGACGATCGCCTGGATCGGTGAGCAGGGCGAAGAGATCAAGGACGCACCGAAGCCGAAGGAGCAACCGCCGAAGGAGGCGAAGCCCAAGCAGGTCGAAAAGGTGTCAGACACACAAGCGGTGTCTGACACGCACACCGACAACGGCGGCCGGGTCAAGGCCTCGCCACTGGCGCGTCGTATCGCGCGTGAGCGCGGCGTCGACCTGGCGTCGCTGCGCGGCACCGGCCCCGACGGGCGGATCGTCGCGGAGGACGTCGAGCGCGGCGAGAGCACGAAGCGTGCGTCGGTTGCCGTGCCGGCCGGCGAGGTCGAGTCGGTGCCGCTGACAAACATCCGCAAGACGATCGCGCGCCGGCTGACCGCGGCGTGGGAAGCACCGGTCTTCCAGCTCACCGTCAGCGCCGACATGACGCGTGCCAACGAGTTGATCGCGCGTGCCCGAGAGCTGAGCCCCGACGTGCGGATCACCGTCACCGATCTCCTGGCCAAGCTCTGCGCAATGGCCCTGATGCGTCATCGCGACGTGAACGTGCAGTTTGCCGACGATGCGCTGTTGAAGTTCCCGACGGCGAACGTGGGGATCGCGGTCGCTGCGCCGCAAGGCCTGGTCGTGCCCGTGTTGCGCTCGGTTGAGCGGCAGTCCCTCGCCGAGCTGGCGGTCGCCCGCGGCGAGCTGGTCGGCCGCGCACGCGAGAGCAAGCTGACGGCACAGGATCTGGAGGACGGGACGTTCACGATCTCCAACCTGGGCATGTACGGCATCGAGCAGTTCGTGGCCGTGCTCAACCCCCCGCAGGCGGCGATCCTCGCCGTCGGTGCAGCCGTTGACACGCCGGTCGCGCGCGCGGGAGCAGTCGAGGTGCGGCCGGTCATGACGATGACGCTGACCGTCGACCACCGTGCGGTCGACGGTGCGGCGGGCGCCGACTTCCTGCGCACCGTGAAGCAGTTCGTCGAAGATCCCGCGCTCGCACTCTGAGCATGGCCGGCCCGCGGGTCTGGTACCTCGTGCGTGATTTCGACCGGGGCCGGAACTTCTACAAGCGCCTGCTCGGGTTCGAGGAGACATCGGTCGACTGGGACGACAAGTGGTCGCGACTCCAGCGTGGCCCGATGCGGATCGCGCTCGCCGAAGGCGAGCCCGCGGAAGCCGGAGTGGCGGCCGTCGACGTCGAGGATGTGCGCGCCGAGGCCGAGCGGCTGCGCGCCGCCGGAGTGCGCGTCGGCGTCGTGCTCGACCTTGCGGGCCAGATGCGACTCGTCGACGTCTACGACCCGGACGGGAACCGCGTCCAGCTGACGCAGCCGCTCGACGATCTCTAGATGGATCTAGACGATCGTCGTGAGCCAGTCGCGCACGTCCGCGACGAACTGCCCGTCGAGCGTGTGGGGGAGCGGGTACTCGCGGTAGAGCAGTTCGGCGCCCGCCTCGAGCAGCGTGTCCCGGGCGTCGCGGGCGAACTCGATGTCGATCACCGGGTCATACTCGCCGTGGCCGATCGCGATCGGCGGGAGCGGCCGCTCCAGGTCGAGCGACCAGCCGTCGACCTGCGGGATGAAGCCCGAGAACGCGGCGATCGCGGCCGGGCGGGGCCGCCCGGCGCCTAGCCCGAGGGCGTACGACATGACCGCTCCCTGCGAGAAGCCGCCGAGCACGATGCGTGCGTGGGGCAGCGAGTCGAGCCACTCCGACGCCGCGCGGTACGAGGTCTCGAAGGTCGCCCGGTCGGGAAACCCGACGCGCGGCACGACGTACCAGTGGGCGCCGCCGGGCGGAAGTGAGAGCGGGCCGCGGGGGCAGTAGCCGTCGAGGCGGCGCTCCGGGTCGAGCTCGTCGAGCAGCGGATAGAGATCGTGCTCGTCGGCGCCACGGCCGTGGAGCAGCACGAGCGCGCCCTGCGCCGCGCCCTCGGCGGGCCGTTCGCGGACGATCACGCGCGCGGATTCGGCAGTGGCGTCAGCTTCGGCTCGACCTCGGCGCGCAGGTGCTCGAACGCGGGCGGCAGGATCAGCTTCTCGCCCAGGTGCTCGAGCTCCTCGTCGGCTGTGAATCCCGGCCCGAGGGATGCGACCTCGAACAGAACACCGCTCGGCTCGCGGAAGTAGATCGAATGGAACCAGAAGCGGTCGATCACCGGGGTCGGGTGGGCGCCCGCCTCGGCAGCCTTCTGCACCCAGGCGGCATGCTCGTCGAGCGGCACCGCCCACGCGACGTGATGCACCGTGCCGGCGCCGGGAATGCCGCGTTCGGCGCGGCGCCTCGTCATAGACGTAGAAGCCGTGCGCGGTCGCCGCGCGATTCCCACCGGCGGTCCTCGCCGGCGAAGGTGAGCCCGTCGAGGAAGCTCGCGCTCCGTTCGGGCGCCGATGCGTATGCGTGTACGCCGGCGAATCCGCGAATGGCGTGCTCTTCCGGAATCTGGGGGTGGTGGGCGACGAGCGGTGCATCCTCGCCGTCGTCGACGACGAGTTCGAGCTCGAGCCCTTCGGGATCGGTGAAGGCGAGCGAGCCGGCTCCGCGCTCGCCGCCGGCGCGCTCGTGCCAGAAGTCGAGCGACGCCTCGCTGCCGACGCGGAAGACGACACGGTGCACCATCCCGTCGCCCGCGCGTCCGGGGATCGCGCCGGGATACTCGAAGAACGTGATGTCGGCGCCTGCCGAGCCTCGCTCGTCGGCGTAGAAGAGGTGGTAGACGGTCGGGTCGTCCTGGTTGACCGTCTTCTTGACCAGCCGCAGCCCGAGCGTGTCGGTGTAGAAGCGCAGGTTCGCCGGTGCGTCTCCGGTGATGCACGTGACGTGATGGATGCCGTGAAGCCTCATCGTCGTATTGTGACAGGGGCATGAAGGCCGCAGTCATCCGCAACGGTCGCCTCGAGATCGAGGAACGTCCCGATCCGGTTGCCGGCGAAGGCGAGGTGCTGATCCGCACCCGCGCCGCGGGGATCAACCGCGCCGACCTGCTCCAGGTCGCGGGTGGGTATCCATCCCCGGCGGGCATCGTCGCCGACATCCCGGGCCTCGAGTGCGCGGGTGAGGTCGTTGCGACCGGTGAGCGGGTGATGGCGCTGCTGGGTGGCGGTGGTCAGGCCGAGCTCGTCGTTGTCCCCGAACGCCACACGCTGCCGGTGCCGGAGCGCGTCGAGTCGCCCGCCGCCGGCGGCTTCATGGAGGCGTTCGCGACCGCGCACGATGCGCTCTTCACGCAAGCCGGTCTCGGCTCGGGCGAGCGCCTGCTCGTGAACGGCGCCGCAGGCGGCGTCGGTCTCGCGGCCGTGCAGCTGGGGGTTGCGTCTGGCGTCGACGTGACGGGCACGGCTCGTGCGAACGCCGACCGCGTCGCCGCACTCGGGGCGAATGTCGAGGTCGACGGCGAGTACGACGTGATCCTCGAGCTGGTCGGCGGCGACAACCTCACCGCCGACGTCCAGCGGCTCGCGCGGGGCGGCCGGATGATCGTGATCGGAACCGGCGCCGGGTCGAGGGCCGAGATCGACTTCGGGCGGCTGATGCAGCGACGGGCGCGCATCCAGAGCTCGACGCTGCGGTCGCGCACGGCCGAGGAGAAGGCCGAGGTCGTGAACGGGCTCAGGCGCGACGTGCTGCCGCTGCTCGCCTCAGGGCGGATCACGGTGCCCGTTCACGAGACATTTCCGCTGGCGGATGCCCAGGAGGCGTACGAGGCGTTCGCGTCCGGAGGCAAGTTCGGCAAGCTCGTCCTCATCATCTGAGACCCGGGTACCATCGCCCCGAGTAACCGCGAGACCAAGGAGCTGAGATGGAAGTCGACGTCGCCGTCCTGGGCGGAGGTCCCGGGGGCTATACCGCAGCGATTCGCGCAGCCCAGCTGGGCGCGAAGGTCGCCTGCATCGAAAAGGAGCCCGAGCTCGGCGGCACGTGTCTGCGCGTCGGTTGCATCCCGACCAAGGCGTGGGTGCAGACCGCGCACTTCCTGCACCAGGCGAACGAGACCTTCGGGAAGCTCGGCGTCAGCGTCAGCGATACGAAGCTGGACTTCGGCGCCGCGAACGAGTGGAAGAACGGCGTCGTCAAGCAGATGACCGGCGGAGTCGCCGGCCTCTTGAAGGCGAACGGCGTCGCCTGGGTGAAGGGCTATGGCAAGTTCACCGGGCGCGAACACGATCTCGGTCGAGGGCGGCGAGGACGTCAACTTCAAGCAGGCGATCGTCGCGACCGGGTCGTTCCCGATGCGCCCGCCGATTCCGGGGCTCGAGTCGGATCTCTGCGTCGACTCGACCGGCCTGCTCTCGCAGACCGAGGTGCCGAAGCGCCTCGCGATCCTCGGCGGCGGCATCATCGGCTCCGAGTTCGCCTCGATCTTCAACCGCTTCGGCTCCGAGGTGACGGTCGTCGAGATGCTCGACACGCTGATCCCGCAGGAAGACGCCGACGCGGCCAAGGAGCTTGCGAAGGCCTTCGGCAAGCGTGGCATCAAGCTGCAGCTCGGCAAGCAGTGCACGAAGGTCGAGCAGAAGGGCAATTCGCTGACCGTGCACTTCGGCGACGGCGAATCGGTCGACTGCGACCTGATGCTCGTGTCTGTCGGCCGTGCGCCGCTCGTCGAGGGGGTCGGGCTCGAAGCGGCCGGCGTCGAGTTCGACAAGCGCAAGGGCATTACGACCGATGCGCACCGCCGAACGACGGCCGGTCACATCTATGCGGTCGGCGACTGCGCCGGCTACTGGCAGCTGGCGCACACGGCGTTCCGCGAAGGTGAAGTGGCCGCCGAGAACGCGCTGCGGTCACGAAGCGATCGTCGACAACCGCGCGGTGCCGCGCCCGATCTACACCGATCCGGAAATCGCCGGCGTCGGGCTGACCGAGGCGCAGGCGCGCGAGCAGTACGGCGACGACGTCGCCGTCGGTGTGTTCCCGTGGCAGGCGAATGCGCGTGCCGTGATGCAGGCGGAGACGGTCGGCTGGGTCAAGTCGATCCACGAGACGCACTACGGCGAGCTGCTCGGCCTGATCATGGTCGGCCCGCACGTGACCGACCTGATCGAGGTGGGCACGGTTGCGATCGACGCCGAGGCGACGGTCGAGACCGTGGCCGACGGCATGGCGGCGCACCCGACGCTCTCCGAGGCGATCAAGGAAGCGGGCCTCGTGGCGCTCGGCCGGGCGATTCACCTTCCGAACAAGAAGAAGGCGGCCGCAAAGGCATAGACGATCGGGTGGCCCGGTTCGCCGGAGGGCGAACCGGGCCACCCGGATGTCAGACCGACGCGGGCTCGGGGTCGGGCCGCACGATCACCGTGTCGGCGACCTCGATGATCTCGCTGACCGGCAGGTCGGCACGTTCGGCGTGCTCGCGAATCTTCTCCGGGCTCGAGGCCTGGTAGATGCAGACCGTTCCGAGCCCGCCTTCGCTCTCCGCCAGGACGTACGACCGGATCCAGCGGATGTCATCCGGCATCTCTTCGTTGCCGACCGCGGTCGAGCGGGCGGCTGCCTCCTGGAGCTCTGCGGGCGACCGCCAGCCGCCGCGCCTGAGGATCACGTAGGTGTTCAACTCAGTCTCCCTCCGTCGGTGTGCGACCCGGGCAATCTAACGCTTCGTGCGAGGCGCGGTCGACGACTGCTGTCAGGCGGCCTTCGGCTCGGGCAGCTCGACCTCGGGCGGAGCTTCGACGACCGCACGCACGCCCGGCGTGAGCGCGACGGCGACGTTCGCGAGCGCCGTGACCACCGCGGCGGCAAGGAGCGTGACCTCGGTACCTGCCTGCCGGGCGAGGAGCGGGAAGACGAGGAAGCCGATCGGCATGAACACGAACGACACGAGAATGTCGTAGGAGCGCACGCGCGCGAACACCTCTTCGGGGATGCGCCGTTGCAAGGTCGTCTCCCAGTAGGTGTTGCCGAGTGCAATCGACCCCATGCCCACGAACCAGGCCGCTGCGATGGCGGCCGCGGGGAGCGGCGGAGCGAGTGCGGCGATCGGCACGCCGATCAGCATCGTCGCGCCGAAGCCGAAGGTGAGCGGCCGTCGCGGTCTCAGGCGCACGGAGGCGATGCTCCCCAGGATCGCCCCGATCGCGCCGCACGTCGACACGATTCCCCAGTCGCGCGCGCCGCCGAGGTGCTCGCGCATGACCACCGGGCCCAGCACGATGAACGCGGCGAAGCAGAAGTTCGTGATCGCGAACCCGGCGATCGGGGCGCGCACCCAGGCGCGTGCCGTCACCTCGTGCAGGCCTTCCCGAAGCTGCTGGAGAAATCGCGACCGCGGCGCGAGGAGATGTGTTGGAAGCCGCAGCTGCAGCAGGAAGAAGGCACTGAACGCGAAGCTGACCGCGTCGATCGCGAACACCCAGCCGGTCTGCGTGAGCGCGATCAGCGTGCCGGAGACGGCGGGCCCGAACACGTTCATCGTGCTCTGCGAGATGCCGAGCAGCGCGTTTGCCTGCTGCAGGTTTGCCGTGCTCACCGTCTGCGGCACGACGCCGTCCGCCGCCGGCCCGAAGAACGCGGACGCGCTGCCGAAGAGCGCGGCCGTGACGAAGAAGATGGGCAGCGTCATGTTGCCCGTCAGCAGCAACACTGCCGTGACGGCCTCGATCGACCCTCGGAGCAGGTCGCACGCCAGCATGACGGTGCGGCGAGGCAAGCGGTCGGCGGCGACGCCGGCGACGAGCGTGAAGCCGACACGGGGGATCCAGAAGGCCGCCAGCACCAAGCCGAGTGCGATGCCCGTCTTCGAATGCGGTGACCTCGAGCACGGCGAAGGCAAGCGCGACCGGCACGAGCGCATCGCCGGCGGCAGACGCGACGCGGCCGAGCCAGAGCAGCCGAAAACGACGCTCCGCCAGCGGGGCGAAGGACTCCCCCAGTCTCACGCGGGCACCTTAGACCGGAATACGATCAATATCCACGTGTCCTTTTTGGACAGGTCGGTTTGCGGCGGGAGCCGTCAGGGGTAGAGTCGTGACATGGGCGTCTTCAATCGCAGGAATGCCGTTGCCGGGTGGCTGGCCCTGGCTGTCGGCAAGCGTGTCGTCAAGCGCAAGGCAAAGGTCGTCGTCCCGGCGATCGACGCGGAGACGAAGAAGCCGAACAAGAGCGCGATCGCGCTCCTGGTCGCCGGCGCCGCGGGCGTGCTGACCTTCTGGCGCAAGCGCTCGGGCGACGATGCCGACGACACGCCGCCTGCTGCGTAGCTCCGGTTTCTACAGCGGTTCGGCGTGGCGCACGATGCCGCCGTCGACGTAGTACGTCGAACCGGTCACGTACGACGCCCGCTCAGACGCGAGGAAGAGCGCGACCTCCGCCACCTCCTCGGCCGTGCCCATCCGTTCCAGCGGGACGAGCTGCTTGAGCCGCGCGACCTTGGCCGGGTCGGCGAGCGTGGCAGCATTGATCGGCGTCGCGATCGCACCGGGCGCGATGTTGTTGACGCGGATCCCGAACGGCGCGAGTTCGACCGATGCGTTCCGCATCAGCATGCGCAGACCACCCTTCGAGGCCGCGTAGGCGGCGTAGCCGGGAAACGGGAAGTCCTCATGGATCGACGAGATGTTGACGATCGACCCGCCGCCGTTCTCCTTCATCACGCGGCCCGCGGCCTGGAGGCAGAGGAACGGGCCCTTCAGGTCCACGGCGAGCGTCTGGTCCCAGTTGTCCGCCTCGATCTCGAGGATCGGTTGTGCCTTCTCGATCCCCGCGTTGTTCACGAGCACGTCGATGCCGCCGAACGTCTCGACGACCTTCGCGAGGAGGTCGGCGACCGAGTTCGCGTCGGAGACGTCAGCCTCGAGCGCGATCGCCTTCGGGAGCGACGCGGCAAGCGCCTCCGCATCGTCTCCGTGGCCGAGGTAGTTGATCGCGACCGCCGCGCCGGCCTCGGCGAAGCGTTGCGCGATCGCGTAGCCGATACCGCTCCCCGCACCGGTGACGAGCGCAATCTTGCCGTCGAGGTCGCGTGTGGGAAGGTGCGCCATCCGCAGCCGAGGATACCTTCGCCCTGTGAACCCTTTCGAGGTGCGTGAGCTCGTCGCCCGCCTGCGGGCGGCCTACCCGGATCCGCCGCTGAGCGAGGAGTCGATCGATCTCTATGCGCGCATGCTCGCCGATCTCGACTACGCGAGAGTCGACCCGGTCATCGACGAGTTGATCGCGACGACGATGAAGCTTCCGACCGTCAGCCGGATCAGGCGCTCGGTGATCGAGCCGTCGCTCGAGCTACCGACGGCCGACGAGGCGTGGCTCGCTGTGCAGGCCCGCGAGGGTGAGCTGCACGAGCTGGTCGCGCACGTCGCACGGCTGGTCGGCGGCGCATACAACATCCGCACGTCGGCCGACCCGGAGCTGACGCGGGTCCGCTTCGTGAAGGTCTATGACGAGCTTCGCCGCAAGGCCGTCGATCGTGCGCTGGCCGAAGGCGTCCGCGCGCAGCGTTTGCGGCTCCAGCAGGCGTCGTAGGGCTCTCGCCCGGCAGCGGTACCCTGGCCGCCGTGGCGATCGGCGAGCATGAAGACTCCACCGCAGCGCGCCTGAAGGCGCTCACCGAGGAGCTCGAGGCGCTTGCGGGCGACCGGACGCTGCTCGGCGCGCTGACGGTAGAGGAGCGCACGCGCCTGCTCTCGGCCGCCGCCGACGTGCACAACCCCGACCTCGTGCAGCGTCGCCGCTGGGCCAAGGCACTCCGCCGCGAGGAGAAGGCTGCGCGCACGCGGCGCGACGAGTCGGTGCTGGCCGAGACGGGCATCCGCGTCCTCCGCTCGCAGCCGGTCTTCACGACCCCGAACGTCTTCCCGCCGAAGGGCTTCGATCAGGTCGACGCGCCGGACGCCGAGGCGCGTGAGGTCGTCGAGCCGCAGCACTGCTACGTGTGCAAGCAGCCCTATGTCGAGATCCACCACTTCTACGACCAGATGTGCGCGGACTGCGCCGAGTTCAACTTCCGCAAGCGCACCGAGACCGCCGACCTGACCGGCCGCGTCGCGTTGCTCACCGGCGGGCGCGTGAAGATCGGTTACCAGGCCGGGATCAAGCTGCTGCGCGCAGGCGCGCACCTGATCGTGACCACGCGCTTCCCGCGCGACGCGGCCTCACGTTACGCGCAGGAGGCGGATTTCGGAGACTGGTCCGGCCGGCTCGAGATCTTCGGGCTCGACCTGCGTCACACGCCGAGCGTCGAGGCGTTCTGCCACCACCTCGGTGAGACACATGACCGGCTGGACTTCATCGTCAACAACGCCTGCCAGACGGTGCGGCGTCCGGCCGACTTCTACCGGCACATGCTGGAGGGTGAAACGGCCGCCGAGCACACCCTGCCGGCGCCGGTTCGCAAGCTGCTCGGCGGCTACGAGGGCGTACGCCGCCAGGAGATGCTGCCCGCCTTGACCGACCAGGCGGCCGAGCTGAGCCAGGTGCTGCTGTTGCCCGAGGATCTGATCGGGCAGCGGGATCTCTTCCCCGAGGGCCGGCTCGACCAGGACATGCAGCAGGTCGATCTACGCGACCGGAACTCGTGGCGGCTGCTGTTGCACGAGGTGTCGTCGGTCGAGCTGCTCGAGACGCAGCTCGTCAACGCCGTCGCGCCGTTCGTGCTGAACGCGCGCCTGAAGCCGTTGTTGCTGCGAACGCCGGAACGCGACAAGCACATCGTCAACGTGTCGGCGGTCGAGGGTCAGTTCTACCGGCGGTTCAAGACGACGCGGCACCCACATACGAACATGGCGAAGGCGGCGCTGAACATGATGACGCGCACCTCGGCGACCGACTACCACGCGGACGGGATCCACATGAACAGCGTCGACACCGGCTGGGTGACCGACGAGGACCCGCTGCACATCGCCGAGCAGAAGACGGCGGAACATCGCTTCCGCCCGCCGCTCGACATCGTCGACGGCGCCGCGCGGATCGTCGACCCGATCATCGACGGTTTCAACACGGGCGAACACCTGTGGGGGAAGTTCTTGAAGGACTACAAGCCGACGGACTGGTAGGACACGGGGGCGTCAGGAGGTCTGGCTGTCACGACGCGCTCGCGCGGCGCTGCCAGCGTTCCGCCCACGTCTCGCGTGAGAGGCCCGAAATGACCGCGCGCCGCAGCAGGCGCCCGTCGCGCGTGCGGCCCAGGAGGTGCACGCGCAGCGGCAGGTCGCCGAGCGGCAGCTCCGCCCGCGTCGTGTCGCCCGGCAGCTCGCGCGTCTCGCGCACCACGTAGTCGCCGCGCGCGTCCGGCCGCTCGCTGATCCGCAGCTCCCAGCCCGCGATCGCCGGCGCCGTGTCCCACACGAGCGACGCCGGCCCGTCGCGTCGCACCTCCATATTCGCGTTGACTGTCGGCCGTGCCCGCAACGCCGCCCGCAGTGGAGCCGCGGTGCGCACGGGCGCGACCGGCCGCTCCGGAGGTCGCTCGAGCCTGGCACGGGCACGCTGGATCGAGAGCACGCGCTCCAGTTGCTGTAGCGCGTCCTCGCTGCCGCCGGCAGCCTTGATCCGGGCGCGCAGATCCCGAGCGTCGGGCTCACGGCCCGCAGCGACTGCCGCCCGCGCCTCGTCGAAGATTTGATCGAGAGCTCGTTTCATGATGGCGTTCGTCGATGGGGTGCGATCGGCGAGTGCGAGGCAAGGACGCAGGAAGGGTCAAGAGCGGTGGCTCTTGGCGCTTCCGAGGACGCAGCATCGCGCCGCTGAGCGCGGCCCAGCGACACAACCTTCATTGTGAAATGAGCTCTCAGCTGTGCCATGACTCCCAGAGTGCCGCGTACGACCCACCCTGCGCGACGAGCTCGGCATGGGTGCCGATCTCCTCGAGCAGCCCGTCCTCGACCACCGCCACCCGGTCTGCGTCATGCGCGGTGTGTAGCCGGTGGGCAATCGCGACCACCGTCCGGCCGTCGAGCACCGAGGCGAGCGACCGCTCGAGGTGGCGCGCGGCGCGAGGGTCGAGCAGTGAGGTGGCCTCGTCGAGCACGAGCGTGTGCGGGTCGGCCAGCACCAGCCGCGCCAGCGCCAGCTGCTGTGCCTGCGCCGGAGTGAGCGGCCAGCCGCCGGCGCCGACCACCGTCTTGCGCCCGTCCGGCAGCGCTTCGACCCACTCGAGCGCGTCGACCGCCGCGAGCGCTCCCGCGAGGTCGTCGTCGGACGCATCCGGCCGCGCGAGCAGCAGGTTCTGGTCAAGCGTGCCGACAAAGACGTGCTGCTCCTGCGTGACGAGCGCGACCTCTTGCCGCAGCGTCTCGAGCGGCAGGTCGACGAGGCGGACGCCGCCGATCTCGACGCTGCCGGCACGCGGGGGATGGATACCCGCCAGCAGGCGGCCGAGCGTCGACTTGCCCGCGCCCGACGGACCGACCACGGCGACCCGCTCGCCCGGAGTGAGCTTGAGGTCGATGCCGTGCAGGACGTCGCGCCCGTCGACGTAGGCGTAGCGGACGTCGTGCGCGGCGAGCCGCTCGTGCGCCGGCTCGTCGTCGGTGGCGATCCGGTCGGGCGGCACGTGGGCGATCCCGACGAGCCGGGCGAACGACGTCGCGCCGATCTGGATCTCGTCGAGCCACGAGATGAGCCGGTCGACCGGATCCGCGAGCTGCACGACGTACAGCGCCACCGCCGTCACCTGGCCGAGGCTCGCATGCCCGTTCGACACGAGCCAGCCGCCCCAGCCGAGCGCGGCGGCCACCGGCAGGACATAGGCGAACTCCGCGCTCGGGAACCAGACGGTGCGCAGGAAGAGCGTGCGCCGCTCGGCCCGGTACGCCTCGCGGAGGTCGGCGTCGAGGCGCCGCACGCGGTGCTCGTTGAGCCCGAGCGCCTCGATCGTGCGGCCGCCCTCGACGGTCTCGCTGACGGTGCCGGCCAGGGTTCCGTACGCCGCGCGCTCCCACAGGTATCCGGCCGGCGCGCGGCGGAGATACCACCTCGTTCCGATCACGAGCGCGGGCACTCCGGCGATGCACGGGACTGCCGCAAGCGGGCTCACCCAGATCGCCGCGCCGACCGTGAGGACGGCTGTGATCGCGGCGATCAGCGTCTCGGGCAGCGCGAACCGGATCGTCCGCGTGAGCGAGTCGACGTCGCCGGTCGTGCGCGAGATCAGGTCGCCGGTGCCGGCACGCTCTACCGTCGACAGCGGCAGCGCCAGCACGCGGTACATGAACTCCTCGCGCAGCTCGGCGAACATCTGCTCGGAGAGGACGAACGACGCGCGCCGCGCGAAGAAGGTCAGCACCGTCTGCGCGACCAGGAACGCGCCGAGGACCAGTACGAGTTGGTCGATGTGCGACTGCGTCGTCCCGTTTCGCACCGATTCGACCAGGCGCCCCAGGATCGGCGGGCCCGCCAGCCCGGTCGCCGCGGCCGCGGCGTGCAGGCCGACGACGCCGAAGAGCGGCCGGCGATGGCGGCCGGCGAGCAGCCCGGCCTGCTCACGCAATTCAGGTCCGGACGCGATCGGCAATAACGTGCTCATGCGTTCTCCTCGCGTGTCACGGTCCAGCGGTAGTCGGCCGCGTCTCGAGCAGCTCGGCGTGGCGGCCGGAGGCGACGATGCGCCCGCCGTCGACGAGCACGACCCGGTCAGCCTGGTCGAGCACGAGCGGGCTGGTGGTGACGATGACCGTCGTCTTCCCGGCGCGCGCCTCGCGCAGGCGGCGCGCGATGCGTGCCTCGGTGTGGGCGTCGACGGCGCTCGTCGGCTCGACGAGCACGAGGATCTCGGCCTCGGAGATCAGCGCACGCGCGAGCACGAGGCGCTGACGCTGACCGCCGGAGAACGAGCGTCCGCGTTCGTCTACCTCGCTGTCGAGCCCGGCGGGCAGTGCCTCGAGGATGTCCTCGGCATTGGCCACCGATATGGCCGCGAGCACCTTCGAGTCGTCGTCGCCCGTGCGGCCCCAGGGGTCGAGCTCAGCGCGAAGCCCGCCGGAGAAGAGCACCGGGTCCGCCTCGCTGACGACGATCCGTCGCCGCACCGTCGCGATCGGCAGCTCAGCGAGGAGCACGTCGCCCAGGAGGACACCGTCCTCGTCGCCGAAACGGCCGAGCCGGTCGGCGATCGCGGCGGATTCGGCGGGATCGTCCGAGACGATGCACGTGAGCAGACCCGGCTCGATCGTCAGGCCCGAGCGTTGGTCGGTGAGCGGGACACCGGCCTGCGGCTCGGCCGCGGGTGCGTCGGGCTCGGCTACGACGGCCGCTCGACGGCGAGCACGTTCAGCATCCGGCGCGCGCCGACGAGCGCGCGCGTCACCTTCTCGACCGCTTCGGCGCCCGTGCGGAGCGGGATGACGAGAAACGCCGCGTAGCCGTAGAACGCGACGAGGTCGCCGGTGTCGATCTTCCCCGAGAGCGCGAAGCGTGCACCGAGCCAGGTGACGAGCACGACGAAGAGGCCGGGCACGAACACCTGCGACGCGTCGAGCAGCGACTGCGGCATCGCGACGCGAACGCCCGCCCAGCGAACCTCCTGGGACTTCGCCCGGTAGCGGTCGAAGAACGCCTGCTCGCCGCCGATCCCGCGCAGCACGCGTAGACCGGCCGCGGTGTCGGCCCCGAGCGCGGTGAGCAGCCCGACCTCGGCGCGCTGGTCGCGCTGCCGCGCCTGCAGCGGCCTGATCATCGTCCCCATGCCCAGCACGAGCACGGGCACACCGAGCAGCACGACGAGGCCGAGCACGACCGACGACGAGAGCAGGATGACCGCAACGACGACGTAGGCGACGATCGCGCCGGCGAAGCGCGCGGTGATGTCGAACGCGCCGCCCGCGCGCATCGCATCGTTCGAGACGGTGGCAACAACTTCGCCGGTCGAGAGGCGCTCGCGCATCGCCGGGCCCGACCGGGCCGCGTGATGCGAGACGAGCTGGGCGAGCCGGTAGGACGCCTGCAGCCAGTTGAAGATGGCGAAGCGGTGCCGCATCACGCCTGCCCCCGCCTGCAGGAGCCCGAGCCCGAGCAGGGTCAGGGCCCAGCGTGCGAGTGCGCCGTTGTCGTGGTCGACGATGCCGTTCTGGATCGCGCGGCCGATCGCGTACGGCATCAGCGCCTGGGCGAGCATCCACAGGACGCCGAAGACCATCCCGAGCGCAAGCGTGCCGAGCTGGTGGCGGCCGGTCCAGATCGAGCAGCCGCACGGGCGACCGCGTGTCGGGCAGACCGGGGTCGTCGATGGGCAAGATGATCTTCATCGGTGTTTTTCCATGCGAAGACGCGGGACGCTGTCCCGGGTTTTCGATGGTATCCAGCGGGTGGGTGGCCGCTGTGCCTATCTTGGTAGGTCGATGTCCACCCCCCAGACGATCGAAGAGCCGACGTTGGAGATCGTCTGGCAGGACGCCGGCGCGTATGCGTTCGTCCGCCGCACGGACGGGACGTTCGACGACGGCGGGTTGTCTGCCGGCGTCTCGTCCAAGATCGAACTGGAGGCAATCGGCGCCGAGGTGCCGGCGCGGGAGCTCGACGCCGCCGAGCTGATCGAGCTCGCAGGGGCTTCGCCCGCAGGCCTTGCTCAAGGCGCCAGCGCTCGCGCGATCTTCACGCTGGTCGAGCTGGCGCAGCGTTCTGTGGCCGAAGGCCTCGTGCATCCCCAGCTCTCCCGCGGCGGCACGACCTGGTACGCGTTCTGGGGCTCGACGCTGGACGACGGCGTGCAGGAGGCGCTCGCCGGGATTGCTGCCGCGCTGCCCCGGGCCGCCGCGCCCGCCGGCGACCGTGACGACGTCGTGGGCGCGCTCTATCCGCACCTGGTCGACCGGATCGCACGGGACAGGCTGATCGACGCAGGCGTGAAGCTCGGCAATCCGTCACGGCTCGGCCGTGCGCCCGCGCTCGACGCATTCCTCGATGCGCTCGGCGCGCCCGAGCCGGACCTCGCGCCCGGGCCGAGCTACGCGGCGCTCGAGCGGCGGCTCTCGCGCTGGGTCGACGCGGGCCTCGCGGAGGTGGCGGAGGCTTCCTGGCGCGTCGGCCTCCACCTCGACGAGCGGACGGCCGGCAAGGGACTCGCGCTCGAGTTGTGGCTCCATGCCGCCGACGACCCGACGCTCTCGCTGCCGGTGTCGCTCCTCGAAGAGGGCGGTGACGACGCGTTCGCGTTTCTCCGCTCGAGCGATCCGCGCGGTGATCTGAACGAGCAGCTGGCCGAGCTCCAGCCGATCGTCGCCGGGTACGGGATCGAGCTCGACACCGTCACCGAGCTCGACGACGAAGAGGTGACCACCTTCTTGCGGGAGCTCCTGCCACAGCTCGAGGAACGCGGCGTGCCCGTGCTGCTGCCGGGCGTCTGGCTGGAGCGCCGGCACGGCTCCGCGCCAACCTGAAGGCGACCACGCGCGATCCGGATCGCATCTCGACCGGCCTGCTCTCGACCGCGGCGCTGGCGACGTTCGACTGGCGGCTCGCCGTGGGAGACGTCGAGCTCACGCCGGAGCAGCTCGCCGAGCTGGCGGCCGCCAAGACTCCGGTCGTGCACGCCGGCGGCCGCTGGCATGCGCTGCGGCGCTCCGATGTCGACCGCGCGTTGCGGTTCCTGGAGCGCCGCCGGAACGGCAGCGGGATCGTCGAGATCGTCCGCGCGATCTCGGGGCTCGACACGGACGAAGCGGGCCTCGAGCTGGGCGAGGTGACGCTCGACGCACCGCTCGCCGAGCTGCTCGACGGCGACGCGCACTTCCGGCCGCTGCCGACGCCGGCCGGCATGCAGCTCGATCTGTTCGCGTTCCAGGAGCGCGGCCACGGCTGGCTCCGGCTGCTCGGCGACCGTGGGATCGGCGCGATCCTCGCCGACGACATGGGGCTCGGCAAGACGGTGCAGGCGATCGCGATGCTCCAGTCCGAGCGAGAGGAGTTCGGTCGCGACGCCTTCGGCCCGACGCTTGTCGTCTGCCCGATGAGCGTCGCCCGGCAGTGGGTGGCCGAGATCGCGCGCTTCGCGCCGGCGCTGCGCGTGCACCTGCACCATGGCAGCGACCGGCTGGCCGACGAGGCGCTGGCGCGCGAGGCCGGCCGCTCCGACGTCGTCGTCACCTCGTACGACATCGCCACCCGCGACGTCGAGACGCTCGCCGCCATCCACTGGGACCGGCTGATGCTCGACGAGGCGCAGGATGTGAAGAACCCTGCGACGAAGCGGGCGCGTGCGCTGCGCCGCCTGCCGGCTCGCCGGCGCGTCGCGATGACCGGCACGCCGATCGAGAACAGGCTCGGCGAGCTGTGGGCGCTGATGGACATCCTCAATCCCGGGCTGCTCGGCTCGCGCGAGTGGTTCGGGCGCACGTTCGCGAAGCCGATCGAGTCGTTTGGCGACGAGCTCGCGCTGGAGCGGCTACGTGCGATCGTGCGGCCGTTCATCCTGCGGCGCGCCAAGGACGCGCCGGAGGTGGAGCTCGACCTGCCGCCGATCACGATCGAGAAGGACTATTGCCGGTTGACGGTGGAGCAGGCGAGCCTCTACCAGGCAACGGTCGACCGCTGGCTGCCGCGCATCGAGGAGCACGCCGACCGGTTCGGCCGGCGCGGCGCGGTGCTGGCGATGCTCGGCCATCTGAAGCAGGTGTGCAACCACCCGGAGATGCTCGTGGCCACCGGACAGCCGCTCGACGGCCGCTCGGGCAAGCTCGAGCGCCTGATCGAGCTGCTCGAGCAGGTGCCGGACACCGACAAGGCTCTCGTCTTCACCCAGTACACGCGCTTCGACCGGCTCGTGCCGCACCTGCGGGAACGCCTCGGCCGGCAGGTCGAGTTCTTCCACGGGCATCTGAACGCGCGCCAGCGCGAGGAGCTCTTGGCGGCGTTCTCGTCGGCGGGCGGCCCGTCGCTGCTGGTCGTGTCGCTGCGGGCCGGCGGCCGCGGCCTGAACCTGCCTGCGGCGAACCATGTCTTCCACTTCGACCGCTGGTGGAACCCGGCGGTCGAGCAGCAGGCGACCGACCGTGCTCACCGGCTCGGCCAGCACAAGCCGGTGTTCGTGCACAGCCTGATCTGCGTCGGCACGCTCGAGGAGCGGATCGACGCGCTGCTCGACTCGAAGCGCGAGCTGGTCGAGAAGGTGATGGCCGGCCGCTCCGAGGACTGGCTCGGCGACCTCGACCTGGCCGCGATCCGCGAGGCGGTGGCGCTGTCGCCGGACTCGCTCGAGGCGGCTGCGTGAGGAAACGGCGATGAGAGGGGTCTGGGCACGCGCGGTGCTGGTGGCGGTCGCAGGCACGGCGCGCGCGAGCCTCGAGGTCGACTCGCTCGAGGTCGAGCCGGGGACAGTGACCGCGCTGGTCGGTGGCTGCGTCGTCACGCTCGACGTGGCGCAGGTGCCGCCGCGGATCTGGGCCGCGATGACGAGCTACGCGCGCGGACGTGGAGCGCTCGAGGACGCGGTCGCGGGGCGTCTGCAGTCCTCGCACCTCTCGCAGCTGCTGGCCGACGACTGGGACGAGCCGCTGATCCCGCATCCGATTCGCCGTTCGTGCACCTGTGACGCCGGTGGGGGCTGCGAGCACGTCGCGGCGGCCGGGCTCGCGCTCGCGGACGAGATCGACCGCGATCCGGGCGCGCTCCTGCTCTGGCGCGGCTGTGTCGAGGCGGCTGAGCTGTACGAGCCGGACGATCCATGGCAGGGCCGCGCCGTGCCGGAGCTCGATCCGGTGCGCGTCCGGCCTGCCGGGGTGGTGTTGCAGCGCCTCGGCCCGAGCGGGATTCGCGTCGGCGAAGAAGAGCTCGAAGAGGTGCTCCTGCGTGCGTACGCCGCGTTCCCGGCTCAGCCCGAGTAGCCTGTCCGGGTGAAGCCAGGCGCCTCATTGCCCGCTCAGAAGCTCTCGTTCGAGACGGGCGGCGACTTCATCGTCGAGACGCGGCGCGAGGTCGACCAGTACCTCGGCTCGCGGCGCATCCGTTTCTGGGGCCGGGCTCAGCTGTACGCGAAGGCATTCGTGTCGTTCGCGCTCGTCGCCGTTTCGTGGTCGGTGTTGATCTTCGCCCACCCGGACGTGCCGCTCGGAGCGCTCTGCCTCGCCGGCGTGATGCTCGGTGCGATCCTGATCGGATTCTGCGTCCAGCACGACGCGAACCACGGCGCATACTTCCGTAGCCGCCGCTTCAACCATCTGGTTGGCTGGACGTCGGACGCGCTGCTCGGGTTCTCGAGCTACGCATGGCGCGTCAAGCACAACGTTGCGCATCACACGTACACCAACGTCGACGGGTACGACGACGACATCAACCAGACGCCCTTTGCGCGATTGATGCCGAGCCAGCCGCAGCGGTCGTGGTACCGGCTGCAGCACATCTACATCTGGGCGCTCTACAGCATGATGGTGATCCGCTGGCAGACAGGTGCCGACATCGCCGCGCTCGCGAAGGGGCGCATCGGCAACACGAAGATGCGCGCGCCGAAGCGCTGGGACCTGGTGGGGATGATCGCCGGCAAGGCCATCTTCGTCACCTGGGCGATCGTGATCCCTCTGCTCGTCTACCCGTGGTGGGTGGTCGCCGCCGGGTACGTCGCGTTCTCGATGATCACGAGCCTGATCACCGCGACGACGTTCCAGCTCGCGCACTGCGTCGAGGAGGCGCACTTCACGACCGCCGAGGAGATCGGCGCGTCGAAGACGCCGTGGGCGGTGCACGAGGTGGAGACGACAGTCGACTTCTGCCCGCGCAACGCGGTGCTCACGTGGATGCTCGGCGGGCTCAACTACCAGATCGAGCACCATCTGTTCCCGCGCGTCCCGCACACGCACTACCCGCGGATCGCCGCGATCGTGCGGCGGAACGCCGAGAAGCACGGCGTGCGCTACACGGCGCAGCCGTCGCTGTGGGCGGCGCTGCGCTCGCATCAGCGCCACCTGCGCTCGCTCGGCCGGCTCGGTGTGCCGGCCGAGATCGAGATGGGCTGAGCTTACGACTCCGGGTGGAGGATGACGACCGGGATCTCGCGGTCGGTGCGCCGCTCGTACTCGAGATAGCCGGGCGCGCGGGCGGTGAGCTCGGCCCAGAGCGGTGCGCGTTCCTCGGGTGAGGCGAGACGGGCCGTCACGCGATGCTGGTCGCGGCCGATCTGGAGCGAGGCGTGCGGCTGCGCCTCGAGGTTCAGCCACCAGGCCGGGTGCCGGTCCACGCCGCCGAACGATCCGATCACGACGAAGTCGTCGCCGTGCGGCAGCGCGCAGAGCGGGTTCGTCCGTTGCTTGCCGCTGTGGCGCCCCGTGGTCGTCAGCAGCACGATCGGGAGGCCCCAGGCGCTCCCGCCGACGCGGCCGCCGCTTGCGCGGTACACCGTGCGGTGGACGGCTCCCATCGTCTTCGTGACGACCGGGATCAGCGATTTGCGCATGGCTCGAGCGTACCCAGCTGAGCCCATGCGTATGCTTTTCGAGTGGGAAGATCCGCGCAATCGACCGCCCTGCGGGTGTTCGGGGCGGCCGCGGCGATTGCCGTGCTCGCGCTGGTCGGCCTCGTCGTGGCTGTGCTGTTCTGGTCGGGGGCGACGCTCGCCGGCGACCCGTCCGCGCTCGCGCGGGTCGACGTGCAGCCGCTCGGCGGCACGCTCGAGAGCGCGAGCGCATCCGGTCCCGGCGGCCGCGCGATCCACGTTTCGGCCAGCCACGGCAGGCTGATGCCGCGCGAGCGGCTGGCGCCAGGCGAGACGGTGACGGTGTCGGTCGTGATCCGCCGGCCTGACTGGCTCGCCTGGGCGCTTGGCCCCGAACGGCACGAACGGGTCACACTGACGACGCCGGTGGCGCACATCGCGAACCGCTGGCCGGCCGTTGCCGCCGGCTCGCCGGTGACCGTCCGGTTCGACCAGCCGGTTGTGCGCGCGACCTATGGAGTCTCCGGCGCGATGCACCCGGCGGAGGTCGACGGACGCCGCGTCTCGTTCGGCGTCCACGCCGTGACTGGGACGCTCGAGGTCGCCGCGGCGCCGCGCAGCTGGGAGCGGCTCGGCGCGCCGGCGAGTGTGAGCTGGTTCCCGCAGGGGACGTTGCCGGTGGCGCTCGTCTCTCCGGCCCCCGGCGGTGAGCTCAGCCCGGCGGAGCCGATCACCCTGACGTTCTCGAAGCCGGTCGCCGCCGTGCTCGGCTCCGCAAAGCCCGTGCTTGCGCCGCACGTGGCCGGGACGTGGGCGAAGACCGACAGCCACACCCTGGTCTTCCGGCCGACAGGCGTGGGTGCGGCGCTCGGTAGCAACGTCAGCCTCAGGCTTCCGGCGGCGGTGTCGCTCGACGGCAAGCACGCGGTGCGGCGACTCGGCTGGACGGTGCCGGAACCGTCGGTCCTCCGGTTGCAGCAGCTGCTGGCCGAGCAGGGCTACCTCCCGGTCGACTGGACGCCGGCCGGCAGCCCGGTCGCGCGCACGCCGGATGCCGAGTGGGCCGCCGCGCTCACGCCGCCGGCAGGTCATTTCAGCTGGCGGTTCGACAACACGCCGGCCGAGCTGACGAGCCAGTGGAACCCGGGCGGGATCGACCAGATCACGCGCGGCGCGATCATGATGTTCCAGCACGACCACGAGCTCACGGTCGACGCCTTTGCCGGCCCGCAGGTGTGGCAGGCGCTCGTCGCCGACGCCATCGCGGGCAAGCGGCGCACCGACGGGTACAGCTACGTCTACGTGCACCGCAGCGTGCCGCAGCTCCTGACGCTCTGGCACAACGGTCGGGTCGTGCTGACGTCACCGGGCAACACGGGCGTTCCTGCGGCGCCGACTGCGCTCGGCACGTTCCCGGTCTTCGAGCATATCCCGGTCGGGACGATGAGCGGCACGAACCCGGACGGGTCGCACTACAACGACCCGGGGATCAAGTGGATCAGCTACTTCCACGGCGGCGAAGCGCTGCACGCGTTCCCGCGCGCGTCGTTCGGAACGCCGCAGAGCCTGGGCTGCGTCGAGCTGCCGCTCGACTCGGCAGCCAAGGTATGGCCCTACACGCCGGTCGGGACGCTCGTCACGATCGAGAACTAGTACGGGTGTACGAACGAGCGGCTGGAACGTAGTACCGCTCGGCGTACTCGATCACGGCGCGCTGCATGCTGAAGCGCGGCGAGAGGCGCGCGATCGACGCGATCATCATCCGCGTCCAGCGCGCGCGGTCGTTCCAGGCCGGGACGACCTGCTCCTCGAGCAGCCGGTACAGCTGCTGCAGGTCGGCGACGTCGCTCGCGCCGTCGATCGCCCAGCCGACCTCCGGGTCGTAGCCCTCCGGCCACCAGCCGTCGAGCACCGACAGGTTGAGCACGCCGTTGACGGCGGCCTTCATGCCGCTGGTGCCCGATGCTTCGAGCGGTCGCGTCGGGTTGTTCAGCCACACGTCGCAGCCGGGGATGATCTCCTGCGCCAGACCGATGTCGTAGTTCGAGAGAAAGACGATGCGGTCGGAATGCTCGCGGGCGAGCTCGACGACCTCCTGCATGACGTCCTTGCCCGGGTCGTCCTGCGGGTGTGCCTTGCCGGCGATCACGATCTGCACGGGCAGCGCGAGCAGACGGTCGAGCTCGGTGAAGACGAGCGCGGCCCGCTTGTAGGTGGCGAAGCGGCGCGCGAAGCCGATCGTCAGACGCTCCGGGTCGAGCCGCGTGCGTGCGGCGAGGCGGCGCTTCGCCGCTGCGTGCACGTCCCAGAGCCGGTCGGCGTCGAGCCCGTTCGCGGCGGCAGGCCAGTTCGCGTCATCGGGCGGCGCGCTCGGGTCGACGCCGGTCTCCCGCAGGAGTGAGGCAAGCGCGGGGTCGAGCCAGGTGCCGAGGTGGACGCCGTTCGTGATGTGGCCGATCTCGGTATCGACGCCTTCGAGCGACGCCCACATCTCGCGGGCGACCTGGCCGTGCAGCTGGGACACGCCGTTCGCGTAGGCCGACAGGCGCAGCGACATGGGGGTGAGCCCGAAGTCGCCGGACTTTCCGAAATCGCCAAGTGCGAGCAGCTGCGCGTCGCCGATGCCGGCCTCGGCGGCGAGCGCGCCGACGTAGCGCGTGACGAGCGCGTCGCCGAAGACTTCGTTGCCGGCGGGGACCGGGGTGTGCGTGGTGAAGACGGTGGTGTGCTTGACGTGCTCGATCGCGCCGGGCGTCGCCATGCCGCCCGCCACGAGCGCGCGCACGCGCTCGATCGCGAGGAAGGCGGAGTGGCCCTCGTTCATGTGAAAGACGTTCGCCTCGACGCCGAGCGCGGCGAGCGCGCGCACGCCGCCGACGCCGAGCAGCAGCTCCTGGCGGATGCGGTGCTCACGGTCGCCGGAGTACAGCGCGTCGGTGAGCAGGTCGACGTCGAGTAGATAGAGCGGGACGGAGCCGACGTCCTTGCGCCAGACGTCGGCGACGATCGTCTCGCCGTCCAGCTCGATCTCGACGCTCACGTCCTCGCGCGCGAGGCCGAGCGCCGCGGGGTCGATCGACTCGTACTCCTCGGCCTGGCGTCCGGAGGCGTCGATCAGCTGCCGGAAGTACCCGCCGCGGTAGAGCAACCCGACGCCGACCAGCGGGACGCCCAGCTCGGCGGCCGCCTTGAGATGGTCGCCTGCAAGCACGCCGAGCCCGCCGGAGTAGATCGGCAGCGACTCCTCGATCCCGAACTCCATCGAGAAGTAGGCGACGAGCGGAGGCTGGGGATTGTCGCCATGCGACTTCCGCCACCAGGTTGTCGTGTCTGTTCCCATCGAAGAGATTGGCCCGCTGGACACGGGCCGCCGCGGCACGGTACCGCGTCTCGGCGTGCGAGTGCGGCGCTTGCCGGACTGTCACGCGTGCGCGAACGCGTGACCCTCATCCGAAACGTCTCGATGGAAAATACGACTCGGCTGGGTGTCAGACGGCCGCGGCTCCGGCCAACCCGCGCCGGGCGTCGGCAGCGGACGCCTAACCTGGTTCCGGCTACGCCGGTAACCAGGAAGTGGTCTCGAAATGCCGGGAACCTGGTTTTTGTCTCTCTCGGTCGGTCGAGGAAATTGGCTTTCCGAAAAAGGTCAGACACAAAGGCAGTGTCTGACACCCAGGAGCGACGCCGGCGGGGTGTCTGACATTTCCCGCGGGACGATCGTCATTCCGAGACGACTTCCTGGTTACGTGCGGCGACTTGACACAATGGCTACATTGTATAAGGTTTACATTGTCATGTCGTGGGAGGTCGAGTACACAGACGACTTCGGGGCGTGGTGGGAAACGCTGACAGAGGGAAATCAGGAAGCGATCGACGCAGCCGTTGAACTCCTTGAGGAACGTGGTCCGGGTTTGGGGCGACCACTGGTCGACAATGTTCATTCCTCACGCCACGCCAACATGAAGGAGTTGCGACCGTCGACGACAGTTCGCATCTTGTTCGCCTTCGACCCGCGGCGAGTCGCGATCCTCTTGCTGGGTGGAGACAAGGGTGGACGTTGGAACCGCTGGTACGACGAGCGGATTCCGGTCGCAGACCGGCTTTACGACGAGCACTTGGCAGCAATCGACCGAGCGAGCAAGAGGGAGGAGTGACGATGGCCAAGCCCTACAAGAACCTCCGCGAGCGTGTTCGCATCGATGAGGCGCGGACTACGCGTGTGGCGGCTCACAGACAGGCGATGGAAGATGCGCTTGCGCTCTCCGAAATCCGCGCGAAGCGTGAGTTGACGCAGAACGACATCGCCAAGATCCTCGAGACGTCGCAGGCGAACGTGTCGAGGATCGAGCGCCAGGACGATCTCTACCTCTCGACCCTGGCTCACTACGTCGAGGCGCTCGGTGGCACACTGAAGGTCGCGGCGATCTTCGATGACGAAGAGGTCGAGATCGGCGTTGGCGAGCCCGCGACGGCCGGCCGATGACACGTCAGAGCGTGATCGACGGCCAGCGGTCGCGCAGCAGGACCCGCAGCTCGTCGTCGGGCATGGCGCGGCTCGAGTTGTTCATCCGCACGAAGAACACGCGCGGCTCCTTGCTCGTCCTCGCCCAGACGGGCCGCGACGACCGTCGCGACGTCGAGCCGGCAGAGCTCGACGCCGTCGTGGCGCGACGATCCGCGCGCGCGTGCGCATCACGGCGGCGGCCCCGAGCGCGTTCGACGAGGTGCGTCGTGAGCCAGTTGACGAAGCCGTCGCCGTTCGGCGGCTTGACGTGCGGGTAGTCGAGCTCGAGCCCGACGAGCGAGCGGTCCGGGCCGACGCCGATCAGCAGCGTCCCGCCGTCGGTGTTGAGGAAGGCCGCGACGGTCTTGACGACGGCGTCCTCCATCGCGGGGTTGCGTTTGCTCTCGCGGACGTCCCAGCGGGCGGTCGACTTGAACTCGACGGCGTCGTCCTCGTCGTTGGCGATCAGCTCGTCGATCGGTCAGCGCGAAGCGTCGCGCGCCTCGCCGCGGAGCTGGCGTCGCGACGAGCGCCGCGAAGTCGGCGTCGGGCCGGATCCGCTCGACGACCGCCTCGGTGATCGCTCGTCGATCGACACGCGCGGCGGCGCCGGGCTCGCCGCCGCGACCGACGAGCTGTCCGCTTCGTCGTAGGCGCTGCGTGCCGTCGTCGCCGTAGGCGGTCGAGACGTGGTCGAAGACGGCCTGCACCTTCGCGTCGAAGACCGGCCGCGGATACGGGCTCGTCGGGGAGCTCGTCGAGGATGTCGCGGATCACGACCCGCACGTCGGCGAGCGTCTCGGCCTTGCGGCGCCAGTCGAGCACGAGCTTCTCGTGGATGTGCGCGAGCAGCTGCTTCGCGACCCCTCGCACCTGCTCCCGCTCGCTCGTCGGTCGAGCACGGGATCGGGCTTGGTGAGCAGGTCGAAGACCGCCAGCTCCTCCTCGGTCAGAGTCCTCGGCCGCCGCCCGCTGCTCCTCGTCTGTGAGATCCTGCGAAAGCGCGATCAGCCGGCGCAGGTACTCGTCGATGTTGAGGCTGCCGGCGTTGTACTCGGCGATCAGCTCCTCGATCCGCTCGACGAGCTCGTACCGCGTCGGGTTCCGGCGTGCGCGCCGCGACCGCTCGCGTCGCGCAGCAGTCGAGCGAGCCGCTCGGTCTCGGCCCGCTTGCGGCCGGCGAACTCGTGCGGCGAGCGCGTCGAAGTCGATCTGGCTCAGGTCGATCAGCGGATCGGCGTCGACTCCCTCGGCGGCGGCGCGGATCACGTACTCCTCGGCGCCGACCGATCGGTCGAGGAGCGCGTCGACCGCGTCGGACGATGTCGTCGATGTCCGGCCGCTCGCCACGGCCGAGGTCGACGATCCGCTCCGCGAGGACGCGGATCACGGCGACCGTCGCCTGCTCGCGGCGGCGACCGGGTCGGGCAGCACGGCCTTGAACAGCTTCCGGGCCTGCCGCGCGGCGACCAGGAACGCGTTCGCGGACCTCGTCGTCGACGAGCAGCGCCTCGACGGCGGCGTCGCGCAGCGCGATGAACTCGAACCCGCGTCGCGACCCGCAGCTCGTCCAGGTCGACGTCGTAGCGCTCGCACAGCTCGGCGCACTCCTCGATCGCCTCGTCGAGCGCCGCGACCAGCTCGGCCTTGTCCTGCGATCGGCGAGTCGACCGGTCGTCGCCGGTGGCGGCGCCGTAGATCGCGAGCGCCCTCTCGAGGTCCCGGAAGACGCCGATGTAGTCGACGATCAGCCCGTTCTCCTTGTCCGGGAACACGCGGTTGGCGCGCGCGATCGTCTGCATCAGCGTGTGGTTCCGCATCGGCCGGTCGAGGTAGATCGTCGAGCAGCTCGGCGCGTCGAACCCGGTCATCCACATGGCGCAGACGAACACGAGCCGCAGCGGATCGCCGGGTCCTTGAACCGCTCGTCGAGCTCCTCGGCGTTCATCCGCGCGCGGTGCGGGCGGATGTCGAGGCCGGCGCGCTCCATGTCCGCGATCTCGTTCTGGCCCTGGCTGACGACGACCGCCATGTCGGTCGTCTCCATCAGCTCGATCCGCGTCGCCAGCCAGGCGCGCTCCAGCTCGGGCAGCGCGTCGTGCTCGGCGCGCAGCTCGGCCAGGTAGCTCGGCCCACTCCTCGCGGACGAGGTCGTGCATCCGCACGGCGGTCGCCTTGTCGATCGACGACGAACATCGCCTTGCCGTCGAAGCCGCGGCCGACGAAGTGCCGCACGAGGTCGCGCGCGATCGTCCGCAGCCGCTCCGGCCGGGTGATCAGCGTGACCTCGCGCCGAAGCGGCGCACGAGCCGCCCCTCGGCGTCCTCGTCGAGCTCGGCCTCCTCGAGCAGCGCGTTCAGCTCGTCGGCGAAGTCCTCGTTGACGAGCTGCAGCTCGGGGATGCGGTTCTCGTAGTAGAGCGGCACGGTGGCGCCGTCCTCGATCGCGTCGCGGAAGTTGTAGATCGAGACGTAGTCGCCGAACTCGCGCCGCGTCAGCTCCTCGCCCGACGATCAGCGGCGTGCCGGTGAAGCCCATGAACGCGGCGTTCGGCAGCGCCTGCCGCATGTTCAGCGCGAGCGTGTCGTACTGGCTGCGGTGGCCTCGTCGGTGATCACGATGACGTCGTCGCGATCCGAGAGCACCGGCATCTCCGTCTCGCCCTCGCGCAACCGGAACTTGTGGATCAGCGTGAAGACGTAGCGGTGGTCGGCGCGCAGCAGCTCGCGCAGGTGCTCGAGCTGCTCGGCGTGCACGTCGGCCTCGCGCGCGACCGCGCCGGCGTCGACGAACTCGCCGTGCAGCTGCTCGTCGAGCTCCTTGCGGTCGGTGACCATCACGAAGGTCCAGCTGCCCGGCGAGCTGCCGCAGCACCTTCTGCGTGAACCACAGCATCGAGAGGCTCTTGCCCGACCCTGCGTGTGCCAGAAGACGCCCGAGCCGCTTCTCGCCCGTCGCGCGGATGCGCTCGAGCGCCTCGATCGCCGCGTTCACGCCGAGCACCTGGTGGTTGCGCGCCACGACTTGACGAGCCCGCCGGGCCGCTCGCATGTAGGCGACGAAGTTCTCGACGAGGTCGAGCAGCCGCGCCGGCTCGCAGGTGCCGCGGATCGCCGTCTCCAGCTCGACCCGGCCGCGCTTGCCCTCGTCGTCGATCCGCTTCCAGTCGCCGAAGTGCTCCCACGGCGCGAACGTCGCGCCGACCCGCGCCTCGCGAGCCGTTCGACACGATCACGAACGCCGTTCGGCACGAACAGCTGCGGGATCGTGTCCCGGTAGTCGCGCAGGTTGTCGTCGTAACGCGGCGCGCACCGGCCGGTTCGCGCTCCTTGAACTCCATCAGCACGAGCGGGATCCCGTTCACGAACAGCACCAGGTCGACGCGCCGGCGGTAGCAGGTCGCCCGCGACCCACACCTGGTTCGCGGCCAGCCAGTCGTTGCGCGCCGGGTCACGCCAGTCGACGTACGCGATCCGCGCTCGACTGCTCGCTCGCCGTCGTCGTCGCGCCAGCTCGCGAGGTAGCCGTCGCGAAGCAGGTCGTAGACCTCGCGGTTCGCCCGCGTCGGGTCCATCAGCGACCGGTCACGCGCGACACGGCGGCGGCCGCCTCCTCGAGCGCGCCGTCGGGCACGCCCGGGTTCAGCGTGCGCAGCGCGCGGCGCAGGCGATGGTGCGAGGACGACGTCGCGGCGGCTGTCGCGCCCGAGCGTCCCGTCGGGGCCGAGCATCTCCTCATAGGCGTTGACGGTCTGCCAGCCGAGCTGCGCCGAGCAGCTCGAGCGCCGGCCGCTCGACGAGCTCGTCCTCCGAGAACGGCCCGGGCTCACGCGGCCGTCTCGTTCGAGGAGCGCGTCGAGGTCGAGATCGCGAGACGTCGATCTCGCCGGTGACGCAGCTTGGGAAGGAGGAGGTCGCGCAGATGCTCGCGAGAGCTGGTCACGAGCTGCGCGAGCATCAGACACCGACGCCCGCGGAGCGGACTGGCGACCTCGTCGAACCGGCATCGAGCGACGTCAAGCGGCGGCCGGACATGTCGGGAACTCGCGTACGCACTGCCGTCGACGAGCTCATCGCTCTGAGACCATGCTGCCGCTGAGTGCTGACGCTAGCTGAAGTCGCACTCGTCTGAGACGACGGTACGCGACACGTAGAGCCGCAATGCGGCCGTGAGCCGACGACAGTGGTCCGTGTCGATCCGTCGAACAGGCCGAGCACACCCTCTGCGATCGCGTGATCGAGCCGACGGTGTCGCCCTTGCGAACCGACTGCCGACTCGCCGCGGCTCGCGTGCACCAGGCGAGGCGTCGTGCCACGACCGATGACAGCTCGAGACCCATCGACTCGGCGACTCGGTGCCCGCTGCCGTCGGCGTCACTCTCCACTCAGCGCCTGATGCCGCTACTTCCAGTCCGCCGGCATCGGCCCGAGCGGTCGACGACCTCCGACGAGCTCGTCTCCTCGTGGCCGGGGTAGCGGAAGTGCACGAACCACTCCCGGTAGATCGCCTGCGCCATCTGCTCCAGCAGCTCGATCCGCCGCCGGTTGTTCTCGATCAGGTCGTCGATCGCGCCGAGGACCGACGCGATCGGCTTGTTGGCTCGCGATCGGTCCGGAAGCGCAGACGTCGAACTCGCGGAGTCCTCGATGTTGAGATGGCTACGGTTGCGCCTGCGCACAGCGATGCACGGCCTCGTGCGGTCGGGCCGAGCAGCGCAGTACGATGCAGGAACCGCGGTCGACGCACTCGACGGGTCGCGCGTCGAATGCAGAACATGCGCTGCGCCGAGGCAATCAGCGAGTGCATCGTCGGCGATCGAATGACCTGGCTCACAGGCGCTTCACGTGCCGGACCACGGTCACGCATCGCCCGGTACGAGCGTCGAGTCCGTCCTCGATCGGCGTGCTCGTTCAACGGCGGCACGGCTTCGAGCGAACGCAATCGGCCGGACGTTCATGGCCCGGTCGCGACGACATGCCGCGCCGTCGGCCGTATGGCCGCGGTCTTGATGCTCGCAGTCACGATCGCCGAGCACACCGTCGCGCCACTCGACTCATGCCTCGAGAATCCCCTGCACGGCGGCGTCGACCTTCCGCCGCAGCACCTCCGCCTCGTCGCTGACAGCGTCGTGAACTCCTCGTGCAGTTCGGCGAGCCGCATCGCGAAGTCGTCATCGTCCTCTTCGACCGCGGCGACGCCGACGTAGCGGCCGGGGTTGAGGCTCCAGCCCTGCGCCTCGATCTCGGCGATCGTCGCGACCTTGCAGAGGCCGGGCACGTCGGCATAGACGCCGTCCGGGAACAGCTCGCGCCATCAGCTCGTCGCTGCCCGCTGCCGTCTCGACTCCTCGCCGCGGTAGAGCCGAACGATGTTCGCGAGCAGCTCGATCTGCTCGGGCAGGAAGTCGCGGTGGGCGCGGTCGATCTGGCGGAACATGTTGCGGGCGTCGAGGAACAGCACCGTGTCCTCGCGCGGCGTGCCGCGCTTGCCGCGGTCGAGGAACCAGAGCGTCACCGGCAGCGTGACGGTGTAGAAGAAGTTCGGGCCGATCGCGACCATCACGTCGACCGAGCGCTCCTCGATCAGCTGGCGGCGGATCTCGGCTTCGCTCGCGCGCGCGTCCGACGCCGAGTTCGCCATCACGAAGCCGGCGCGGCCGGTCTCGTTGAGCGCCGAGCGGAAGAGCTGGATCCAGAGGTAGTTGCCGTTGTCGGGCTTGGGCAGGCCGAAGGGGAAGCGCGCCGGTCGCCGTCGAGCTTCGCCTTGTCGATCTCGTCGACGTTGAACGGCGGGTTGGCCATCACGAAGTCGAATTGCCGACCGACGTCGTGCAGGTCCTCGTAGTAGCTGTTCGCCTGGCGGATGTCGCCCGAGAGCCCGTGCAGCGCGAGGTTCATCTGGCCGAGCGGGACGCGTCGCCTCCTTCTGCTCCTGGCCGTAGACGGACAGGTCGCGCGACGGCGTAGCCGCTGTGGCTGGCGACGAACTTGGCGCAGTGCACGAACATGCCGCCGGAGCCGCAGGCCGGGTCGTAGACCTTCCCGTGGAACGGCTCGATCACCTCCACGATCAGCCGGACGATCGACTGCGGCGTGAAGAACTCGCCGCCGAGCCGGCCCTCGGCCATCGCGAAGTTCGAGAGGAAGTACTCGTAGATCGAGCCCGAAGGCGTCGCCCGTGAGCGTGCGCGGGAGCGGTGCGAAGAGGCGGACGAGCTCGAGGAGCGTGCTCTTCTCGAGCTTGCTGGTAGCCGCGCGGCAGGACGCCTGTCAAGGCCCACGTTATTCGAGCTCGATCGCGTCCATCGCGAGGTCGATGTTCGCCCCGAGGTTTTCGCCCTCGGGCAGATCGACGAGCCAGGAGAGCGCGCGATCTCGGGCACGAACAGCACGCCCTGGGCGCGGTAATCGTCGGCGTGACGGTCCGGCGGCTCGGTCGCCTTCGCCTCCAGCTCCGGCCGTGACCTCGTCGAACCGGTGCTCGGCAAACGCGAGGAAGATCAAGCCGAGCACCGGCCCTCGGTATTCGGTCGGCGACAGGCTCGAGTTGGCGCGCAGCTCGTCCGCCGCGCTCCAGAGCCGCCGCTCGAGGTCACCGAGATCGGTCACAGACGGAAGTCCCCTCTCCCCATGGTCGTCGGATGCCGGACGCCGCCACTGCGGGCGGCGCCTGTTCGGGTTCCGACCTTAGCGACGGGCGCGGCCACGGCCAACCCACGCGGGCGGCGGGGGACGCCGCAAGCGCTCCGGCGCGGCAACCAGGTTGCAGACACCTCGACCAGGTTTCCGCGCAGCGGAACCTGGTTAGGTGCGTTCAGAGCTTGTCGGCGAAGCGGGCCAGGCGTTCGAACTCGACCGGCCGGTTCCGCTGGGCGCGCAGCCAGTCGAGCAGCTGGTCGTACGGGACGATCGCGACCTTCGACGCCGTGAATGCGCCGCGGCGGCGGTTGCGGAGGCAGATCACCGGCGTCACCCATACGCCGAGCTCGTCGTGGAGCAGCCTCGCCTGGTGCTTGACCCGACCGAGCTGCTTCTGCTCGTAGCGGCGGTACTTCGTCTCGACCAGGTAGACGCCGTTCGGTCCGCTGACGATGTGGTCGAGGTTGCCGCGGCCGCCGAACATCACGTCGTGCATCACCGTCCAGCGCTCGCTTCTCAGCTGCCCGAGCAATTCGCCTACCTGCTGTTCCGCCTCGCCCCCGTGGCGCCAGTTGACGACGCCGTCGATGTAGCGGTCGGCGCGTGAGCGCAACCCGAAGACGCCGGCGAACAGGACGATCCCGGCCGTGGTTGCCCAGGGCTTGCTGACCACCGTCAGCAGCATCGTTCCGACGGCCGCCGAGAACAGGACGGCGAAGCCGATCCAGGCGCGCTGCTCGCGCAGCTTGGTCTGAGCCAGCACCCAGCCGCCGGGTTGCGTGTCGAGGTCGTACGCCATCACCCGTCTATCGGCACGTGCGGGCGGTCTCGGTCACTCGAACGAGTACGGCTTCCCGGCGTCCCGGTGGCTGCGCCGGGCTGAGCGCCGCCTCAGGTTGTTGACGAATTGTCACGTTTGACCGTCCGAAAGAGCCGATGACAGCGTGTGCTCGGAGTGCTTCGATCACGGGGGTGAAGATGACCGATACCGCCGCGCACGAGCTCGTCGCGGCGATTCCGTTCGATGTCGGACTGGAGTCGTATCGCGAGCGGTTGATCCCGCTCGCGCAGGCGACGCTCTCCGGCGCTCCGCGCAGGCAGATCGACAAGCGGCGCGACTCCGTCATGGCCGACGTCTGGGACACATCGCTGGCTCGGATCGTCGCGTCCGGCGTGGCTCACCTTCGGCGGCTCGTCGAAGCTGCGGAGGCGGACCTCGTCCACCCGGCACGCGAGAGCAGGGTCGCCGGTGCGGTCGTCGACCGACTGCTGTTCGAGTTGCTCGAGCACCAGGACCAGAATGTCGCCGCTCTTGCCTCGCTCGAGGCCGAGCTGCAGGACGTCGATCCGGACGAACGTGCTGGTCGCGCGCTTTGTGCGGCCCGCGGCGCCGCAACCGCGGCGCGTATCCCGCGCAACGAGATTCGCGCCGCAATCGTCCGGGTGGCGCGAACCGCCGCGGGTGGCGGGCTGGACGACCCGGATGCCGTAGAGACGTGCACGCGGCGGCTTGCGCGCCTACTCGCGACGGATCCTCGACGGGAGGCTGCGCGTGCGTGGGTCGCGCAGCTGGCAACGTGCCATCGCGAGCCGTTTCCTCTGCTCGCAGAGGAGCTGCGGCTGTTGGCCGAGCAGGAGCCCGCCGACCAGCCCGACGATGATCCGATCTGGCTGCAGGCGTGCTTCGGCATCGTGGTGGAGCAGAGCCTCGCCCATTCCTAGCGTATGACAAACGCGCTACAATCGGCCGCGATGCCGGAGAAGCCGATCTCGGTGCGGCTCGACGCTGACGCTCAGCGGGCGCTCGCTGAGCTCACCGCAGGCGGCGTCTCGCAGTCGGAGGCGATCCGAAAGGCATTGATCGATGCGTCCCACGCGGCCTGGTACGCGCAGGCGCGAGAGGACGCCAAGCGGATCGCCGCCGATCCCGCCGACCGGGCCGAGATCGCCGCCATCCAGGAGTTCTTCGGTGAGCTCGATCTTCCGGGGTGACATCTGTGCATTCCGACCGGCCCGCGCGTCGACGGGACATGAACAACGCGGTCCTCGGTTTGCCGTTGTGCTCCAGTCGAACGAGTTCGAATGGCTGAGCACGATCGTGGTTGCGCCCACGTCGACCGCCGCCCAGCCGGCGATCTTCCGGCCTGAGCTTGCTCTCAAAGGGAAGCGCACGCGGGTCCTGCTCGACCAGGTCGTCACAGCGGATCGGAGCCGCCTCGGGGCGAGGGTCGGCCGCCTCGCGCCGCACGAGATGGGCAAGGTGGAGCTGGCGCTCGGGCGTCTGCTCGCGCTGAAGTAGGCCGCGTTGGGTGCCCGCCGGGGGCGAGCGTAGACTGGCTCCTCGCGATGCCGGCCGCCGATTTCGTCCACCTGCACGTCCACTCCGAGTACTCGATTCTCGACGGGGCCTGCCGGATTCCCGACCTCGTCAGCCGGGCCGCAGAGCTCGAGATGCCGTCGGTCAGCCTCACCGATCACGGCTCCATGGCGGGCGCGATCCAGCTCTTCAAGGCCGCCAAGGGCACCGGGGTGAAGCCCGTCATCGGCTGCGAGGTCTACGTCGCCGAGAACCGCAAGGCGCAGACCAAGGGCAACGCCCATCTGACGCTGCTGGCCGAGAACAACGCCGGCTACTCGAACCTGATCAAGCTCAGCTCGCTCGGCTTCCTCGAGGGCTACTACTACAAGCCGCGCGTCGACTGGGAGCTCCTCGAGCGCCACTCCGAAGGGGTGATCGCGCTCTCCGGCTGCCTGTCGGGTCGCGTCTGCCGGGCGATCGAGGAGAACCGCCTCACCGATGCGCAGGGCGAGCTCGACCACCTCTCGCAGGTGTTCGGACGCGACAACGTCTACGTCGAGCTGCAGAACGCGCACCTCGACGTGCAGGCGCGCATCCTGCCGCAGCTGATCCAGCTGGCCGAGCAGTCGAACATGCCCACGGTCGCCACCGGCGACGTCCATTACCTCCGCGACACCGATGCGCGCGCTCACGAGGCGCTGCTCTGCATCCAGTCGGGCGACTCGCTCAAGAACCCGAACCACTGGAAGTTCGAGACCGACCATTTCTACTTCAAGTCGCCGCAGGAGATGGCGCTCGACTTCCCCGGCCAGGAAGCCGCGATGCGCCGCACGCTCGAGATCGCCGGTCGCTGCAACGTCGAGATCGAGCTCGGCCGGATCCTGCTCCCGCGCTTCGACGTCCCGGAGGGCCGCGACGCGTTCGACTACCTCGTCGAGCTCTGCGAGCAGGGGCTCGCACGCCGTTACGACAAGGTGACGGCCGACCTCCAGGAGCGTCTCAAGTACGAGCTGAAGACGATCAAGGAGATGGGCTTCGCCGACTACTTCCTGATCACCTGGGACTTCATCGCGTTCGCCCGCCGGAGCGGGATCGGCGTCGGCCCGGGTCGCGGCAGCGCCGCCGGCTCGCTCGTCGCCTACTGCCTCGGCATCACGAACCTCGACCCGATCCGCTACGACCTGCTCTTCGAGCGGTTCCTCAACCCTGGCCGCAAGTCGATGCCCGACATCGACATCGACTTCGCCGTCGAGGGCCGTGAGCGCGTCATCAACTACGTGCGCGAGAAGTACGGCTCCGACCGCGTCGCGCAGATCATCACCTTCTCGACGATGGCGGCGCGCGCTGCCGTGCGCGACGCCGGGCGGGTGCTCGAGGTCCCGTACGGGGTCGTCGACAAGATCGCGAAGCTGATCCCCGAAGGCCCCGGCCAGACGCTCGACGAGTGCCTGAAGCCCGGCGGTGAGCTGCGCAAAGCGGTCGACTCCGATCCCGTCGCCAAGGAGATCATCGAGCTCGCGCAGCCGCTCGAAGGACTGACGAGGGCCGACTCGATTCACGCCGCCGGCGTGGTGATCGGCGCCGAGCCGCTGACCAACGTCGTGCCGTTGCAGCAGAAGGGCGCCGACACCGAGCTCGTGATCCAGTTCAACATGTCCGACGTCGAGGCGCTCGGCCTGCTGAAGATGGACTTCCTCGGCCTGCGCAACCTCGACGTGATCGACAAGGCATGCGCGCTGATCGGCGACCTCGACATCGAGAAGATCCCGATGGACGACCGCAAGACGTACTCGATGCTCGCGAAGGGCGAGGCGATGGGCGTCTTCCAGTTCGAGTCGTCGGGCATGCGCGAGGCGCTCCGCCAGGTCAAGCCCACCGAGTTCGAGGACCTGATCGCGCTCGTCGCGCTCTACCGCCCGGGGCCGATGCAGTACATCCCGAACTACGCACGCCGCAAGGCCGGCCAGGAAGCGGTCACGTTCCTCGACCCGCGCCTGAAGGCGATCACCGGCCAGACCTACGGCATCTCCATCTACCAGGAGCAGTCGATGGAGATCGCCAAGCAGATCGGCGGCTTCACGCCCGCCGAGGCCGACGATCTCCGCAAGGCGATCGGCAAGAAGATCCACGCCCTGATGGCCTCGCTGAAGAGCAAGTTCATCGAGGGGTGCATCGCCAACGACACCTCCGAGCAGGTCGCGAAGCAGCTCTGGGACGACATCGAGAAGTCGCAGGACTACTCGTTCAACAAGTCGCACGCCGCGTGTTACGCGCTGATCGCCTACCAGACCGCCTGGCTGCGCGCGAACCATCCGTGCGAGTACATGGCGGCGCTGATCAGCTCCGTGATGAACACGAAGGACCGCGTGCCGATCTACGTCAACGCGTGCCACGAGCTGGGGATCGAGGTGCTGCCGCCCGACGTCAACGAGTCGCAGGTCGACTTCGCCGTCGTCGGCGGGAAGATCCGCTTCGGCCTCAACGCCGTCAAGGGCGTGGGGGAGGGCGCGGCGCGCGCGCTGATCTCGGCTCGCGACGAGGGCGGCCCGTTCGAGTCGATCTGGGACTTCGCCGAGCGCGTCGACCCGTCGGTCTCGAACAAGCGCGTGCTCGAGGCGCTGGTCAAGTGCGGCGCGCTGCCCGGCTCGCGCAAGGGGATGCTGTCGGTGCTCGAGCAGGCGGTCGTCGTGGGGCCAGAAGCAGCAGGCCGACCGGCTCGCCGGGCAGGGCTCGATCTTCGACCTCGGCGCCCGTGGGCGACGAGAAGCCGAGCACCATCCGCCGACGCCGACCGAGGAGTTCGAGAAGAGCGAGCTGCTTGAAGCTCGAGAAGGAGGTGCTCGGCCTCTACGTCTCCGAGCATCCGCTCTCGAGCGATGCGCGACCAGCTGCGGCGCAAGACCGACGCGACGATCGGCGAGCTCGACCGCCGCCGCGACGGCGAGGTCGATCATCGTCGGTGGCATCGTCGCCGGCGTCCGGCACATGACGACGAAGCGCGGCGACGCGATGGTCTTCCTGCGGCTCGAGGACGTCACGGGCGGCATCGAAGCGGTCGTCTTCAACTCGACGTACGAGAAGGCGCGCGAGCTCTGCACGACCGACCGCGTCCTGATCGTCAAGGGCCGGATCGACCGCAAGGAGGGCGAGACGAAGCTGGTCGCGCTCGAGCTCTCGGCGTTCGAGGCGGTCGCCGGAGAAGCGCGAGGTACGCCTGAAGCTCGACGCCACCAAGGCGGCGGCCGGCGTGATCAAGGAGCTCGCGCGCGCTGATCCGCGACTTCCCGGGCGAGTCGCCGTCTACGTCGACTGCCTCACGTCGCAGGGCCGCGAAGACGTACGCGTTCGGCGCCGCAGTTCAAGGTGCAGCCGGCGCCCGACTTCTACGCCGAGGTGCAAGATGCTGCTCGGCGAGTCGGCTGTTGCCTGATCAGCTCGAGTTAGTACTTCGTTAATTCGGTGAATCATCCGGATGAGGTGAACCGTCTCGCTCGTTTACCGAAGTGACGATCAAGGAGAGAGACACGTCAGATGCCGACCGCCGAAACCACCACACGTCTGACCGAGCAGAGCTCGTCGAGCTCTGGCGCTCCGAGGAGCTCGAGCGGGCCGGCTTCCCGCCCCGCGTCGCCGCGGAGCTGGCAGCGCGCACGGACGTCGACCTGCACCGCGCGGCCGAGCTGCTCGAGAACGGCTGCACGCGTCGAGCTGGCGCTCGAGATCCTCCGCTAGGAGAGAACCATCAAAGGCCGTCGGCGTGACGCGGCCGACCGGTCGGCGTGATTCACTTCGTGGCCGTGCTCCTCGCGTACATCCCCGCCCGTCGAGCGGTGGGCTCACAATCGGCCCGCTGACGCTGCACCTGTACGGGCTGACGCTGCTGGTCGCGATCCTCGCGGCGATCTGGCTGACCGGCCGGCGCTGGACTGCGCTCGGCGGCGACTGGGAGCTCGTCACCCGCGTCGCGGTCTGGGGTGTCGCGCTTCGGGGTCATCGGGGCGCGCGCGCTACCACGACATCACGTCCTGGAACGAGGTTCCGGCGCCGAAGTGGCAGGGGATCTTCGAGGTCTGGCGCGGCGGGCTCGGCATCTGGGGCGGCATCGCTCCTCGGTGCGCTCGTCGGCGCGATGGTCGTGCGACGTGCGGGCGTCAGCGCCGCCACCTTCCTGGATGTCGCCGCGCCCGGGCTGCTGCTCGCGCAAGCGATCGGCCGGATCGGCAACTACTGGAACCAGGAGCTCTACGGTAAGCCGACCACGCTGCCGTGGGGGCTGAAGATCGACCCTGCGAACCGCCCGCCGCAGTATCTCGACCGTGCGACCTTCCACCCGACATTCCTCTACGAGCTGCTCTGGGACGGATCGGCGTGCTGATCCTGCTCTACGTGGCAAAACGCTTCCGAATCCGAGCCGCCGGCCTGTTCGCGCTCTACGTCGCCTAGTACTGCTTCGGCCGCTTCTTCGAGGAGCTGCTGCGCGTGGATCCGGCGCACCAACTCCTGGGCCTGCGGCTGAACGCCTGGGTCTCGATCGTCGTCTTCGTCGGCCGCCGTCGCGTATTTCATCCGCCACCAGTTCTTCGGCAAGAGTGGCAGCGTCCGCGAGCCGCGGCACCAGCCGCCCAAGGGGCCCGCGATGGCGATCCCCAAGGGCCGCGTCCGGTAACGGCAGTACCGTTCTCCTCGTGCTGGCCGTCCGCGAGCTCGAGCTGGACCTCGACGCCTTCGAAGGCCCGTTCGACCTCCTCCTGTCGCTCGTGCTGCGCGAGGAGCTGCCGCTGCGGGAGATCGATCTCGCCGAGATCGTGATTGCGTTCATCGAGCATCTCGCCGAGCGGGGAGAGCTCGACCTCGACGCCTGCGGCGAGTTCCTCGTCCTCATCTCGGCGCTGCTCGAGCTGAAGGCCCGTGCGATGTTCCCCGACGAGGACGCCGAGCTCGCCGAGCTCGAGCCCGAGGAAGCCGCCGAGGAGCTCGCCCGCCGGCTGGCCGAGTACCGCCGCGCCAAGGAGGCCGCCAACTGGCTGCGCGACCGGCTCGACGAGCGCCGCGACCTGTACTTCCGCCTCGGCCCGGCGCCGCTCGCGCCGAAGGCCGAGCGCAAGCTCGCACCGCAGGCGGCCGAGCTGCTCGCCGCCGCACTGCGCGGGCTGGCCGTCGAGCCGCCGCCGCTCTCGACCGCGCACATGGCGCTGCGCTTTCCCCCACTCACGCAGTTTCTCGACCGCTGGCGCTCGCTGCTTCGACGCCGCAGCCGCTTCGACTTCGACCAGGAAGTCGCTGGGCTGTCTCGGGTCGAGGTCGCCGTTGCCTTCCTCGCGCTGCTGGAGCTGCGCAAGCAGAACGAGATTTCGATCAGCCAGGCAGCACCCTTCGCCCCGATAAGGATTTCCCGCTCCGACGCAGAAAGGAGTCTCTCTTGGACCGCCCACTCCGCCTGATCCCCACCGAGGTGACTCCCGCCGCAGAACTGGCGCGGACGATCGAGGCGCTGCTCGTGGTCGCCTCGCAGCCGCTTCCGCTCGAAGAGCTTGCGGCCGCCGCCGACGTGGACGGGGCGGAGGTCGAGCAGGCGCTCGAGTTGCTCGCCGGGCGCTTCGCCGAGGGACGCAGCGGCATCGTGCTCGAGCACGTTGCGGGCGGCTATGCGTTCCGCGCGTCTGCCGCGGCGTCGGAGGCGTGCGCCCGTCTGTTCGAGAAACCCGTCGAGCGCGGCCTGTCTCAAGCCGCACTCGAGACTTTGGCGATCGTCGCCTACCTCGGCCCGGTGACCCGGCCGGAGATCGCCCGGATTCGCGGCGTCAACGTCGACGGAGTGATCGCGGGCCTCGCCGAGCGCGGCCTGATCGCAGAGGGCGGGCGTGAGAACGAGTTCGGTGCGATCCGCTACCGCACGACACCGCTCTTCGAACGAGTCTTCGGACTCGAATCGCTCGCCGCGCTCCCGCGCGTCGACGACCTCGGCGGCGACGTCACCGAGATTCGCGAACGCCTCGAAGCCGTCGCAGAGAAGCGCCCCGCGTAAAAGCAACCTTCCCGGCCAGGTTTGCGGTCTTCGGTCACACTGGCCGCATGAGACTGAATGCCTGGCTCGCGCGTGCGGGTGTCGCGTCACGCCGGAAGGCCGACGACCTGATCAAGGCAGGCCGCGTCACCGTCAACGGCGCGCCCGGGCAGCTGAACACGGTCGTCCAGCCCTCCGACGAGGTGCGCGCTCGACGGCGAGCCGCTCGCGACGCAGCAGCTCACGTACGTTCTCCTGCACAAGCCCGCCGGGGTCGTCACGACCGCAGCGACCCGCAAGGACGTCCGACGGTGGTGGAGCTCGTCGAGCACCCGGCGCGCGTCGTGCCCGTCGGCCGCCTCGACCCCGAGACGACCGGCGCTCTCCTCCTGACGAACGACGGCGACCTCGCCCACCACCTGGCGCATCCGAAGCTACGAGGTCGACAAGGTCTACGTCGCCGAGCTCTGGGCGCAGCCGACCGACGGCATCCTGCGCAAGCTCGCCGACGGGGTGACGCTCGACGACGGCAAGACGTCGCCGGCGCAGGTGCGGCGGCTTGCCGGCGCGACGATCGAGCTGACGATCCACGAAGGGCGCAACCGCCAGGTGCAGCGGATGATCGAATCGGTCGGCCACCGCGTGAAGCACCTGCATCGCAGCCGCTACGGCCCGCTGACGCTCAAAGGGCTCGAGCCCGGCGCGTGGCGCGAGCTCGAGCCCTCCGAGGTGGAGCGCCTCCGGCCGGTAGCTCCGGCCGCCAGCGTCTGCGCGCGGTCGAGCAGGTCGTTCGCCTGCTTGATCCAGCTCCGGGCCTGACCCTTGTCGATCGAGCCGTTCCCGGCCGCCGCGTCGTTCAGCGCGGTGCGGATCTGCCCGGCGAGCACGTTCCGCTCGGCGGTCAGGTTGGCGATCAGCGTCTCGATCGCGTCGTAGGTCAGCTCGCTCGGTCGCTCTTCAACGCGGCCGTCGAAGCAACGAGCGTGTCGCTGCCCGAACTGCGCCGAACGGCGCGTTGAGCTGCTTGTACGCCGCACCGAGCTGCGCGAGCCGGTCACCGACCGCCCCGCAGGTCCCTTCGGTAGACCTTGCGGTCGAGGATCTCGGTGATCACGCGGCCGTCGCTGCGGTAGTTGTCGGTGAGTCCGATCAACGCGTTGATCGTCGGACGCACGTCGGCGTGGTCGGTCCACGTCTTCGCGTCGATGCCGCTGCTCGCGACGCCGGGGCCGACGAAGCCCAGCCACGTGTTTCCGATCTCGTCCTGCACGTCGCCGTGGTTCCACGCGAAGTGGTAGTCGACGCACTCGGCGAAGCCGGGGTCGGTCGACGACGACTTACAGCCGTTTCCCGTCGTGAAGAAGAACGACGGGTCGCCGAACATCGTGAACGTCGGCGTGCGCTTCGGATCTGACGTCACCATGTGCAGCGTCTGCTCCTCGACGGTGTCGGCGAGCCGCTGCGCGATCGGCGTCGCCGTCCCACCGGCGTACGGATTGGGCAAGGACGTGTTCGCCACGTCGCGTTCGAGCTGCCGCACGGACGGATCGGTGCGGCTCGGCTGGCCGTTGACGTAGAACGTCGGCGCGTCGTCGAAGTGGATGTCGAAGCCGGGCTCCGTCGCCGGCAGCGCCGCCTTGATGTTGACGTTCACCTCGCCGATCTGGTTCGACGGGCACGCGTTCAGCGTCGTGCAGAACGCATGCGTGTACGCGAGCGCGCCCGGGTTGGCCGGGTCGGGCGTGCCGGTGCCGCCTGCGAAGTGGTCGCCCTCGTCGACGGTGACGACGAAGAGCGTGTTCGACTTGTTGATCCCGTCGTGCTCGAGGCGGGTGAAGAACGACGCGAACGCGGCGTCGTAGGCGGCGAGCTGCTGCTTGTAGTCGGCCTCGCCCGGGCCGGACGCGCGGAGGAGGGTGTGGTTGTCGTGAGCGTCCGAGATGTACGCGAATGTCACCGGCACGCCGTTCTCCTGCATCTGTGCGACCTCGCCGAGCGTGTTCTTGGCCAGCGCACCGTCGAAGCCCGGGAAGCCACAGTTCCCGTGGCCGTCGGTGATCGGCTGACCGCTCGTGTCGTTCACGCACGGCTGGCCACCGGTGATCGCCGGATTGACGTACTTGGCGCCGAAGAGCGCCGTGTAGCCGTTGTCGGAGCCCGGGACGGTGGTTGCGTCGTCGGGCTTCGCATTCGGGCTCTTGCACAGCGTCGCGTCCTTCGCGCAGTGGATGGCGATGCCGACGAAGTCGGCGAGGGCCTTGGTCGGGTCGGTGCTCGCCTCGGTCCACTCGGGCGAACCCGAGCCGAACACGCGGGTCATGTCGCCCGACGCTGCGGTCGACGTGTTCTCGAGCTCGATGTTCGCAGCCGAGACGCCGCCGACATTGCAGCCGGCGGCCGTGTACGTCAGCCACGGAGCCGGGGCCGTCTGCCCGCCCTCACCGGCCATGTTCGGCAGCGAGTCGTCCGAACCGTCCACGGTGTCCGTCCAGTACTTGAACGAGGACGTGAACGCCGGCAGCCCGTTCGCCTTGAAGTAGTCGTAGCTGTTCGAGACCGCCTGCCCGTGCCGGTCGGGATAGAGCCCGGTCAGCGACGAGAGGATCCCGCCCGCGGTGTGCGAGATCAGGATCGTGTGGTCGTTGGTCAGCAGGGTGCCGTTGTCCTTGAGGAAGTTCAACAGGTGCGGCATCTGCTCGAGATCCGACGCGACGTTCGGGTTGTCGCGCCGATAGTGCGTGTTGTCGAACTGCAAATAGACGACGTGCTTTGCGCCGTTGGCAAGGGTGCAATTGGGTTGCGCTGTTGTCGTCGCGCTGTGCGCGCCGTGCGTCGCGACGCCCGCGGCGGCAGCGGCGGCCAGACAAGCCGCAGTCAGGAGGCCGATCCAGGCCCTCCGTCTCTTCCCCCACATGAGGTTCCCCCTGGGTCGAGTGACTGAAGGGGAGATCCTTACCGTATCTAGGGCCGGACGAATCCCATCCGCTCGTACATCGCCTCGAGCGTCGGAGCCGCGGTCTCGCGGGCCTTCTCGGCGCCGACGCGGAGCAGGCGACGCAGCTCGCCTTCGTCGGCGCGCAGCTCCTTGTATCGCGCCTGGATCGGGGCGAACAGCTCGACGACCGCCTCGCCGACGTCGCCCTTCAGGTCGCCGTATCCGCGGCCGTCGTAATCCGTCTCGAGCTCGGCGATCGTGCGGCCCGAGACGACCGAGAGGATCTCGATCAGATTCGAGACGCCGGGCTTCTCGCCGGGTGCGTAGCGGATCTCCCGGCCCGAGTCGGTGACCGCCGTCTTGAACTTCTTGCGAATCGTGTCGGGCGGGTCGAGCACGAGCACGGTGCCCTGCGTGGTCCCGCCCGTGGTCGACATCTTGTTCGCCGGCTCCTGCAGATCCATGATCCGCGCGCCGACCTTGGGGATCACGCCCTTCGGCACCGTGAACGTCTCGCCGTAGCGCGAGTTGAAGCGCTCGGCCAGGTCGCGGGCGAGCTCGATGTGCTGCCGCTGGTCGTCGCCGACCGGCACGACGTCGGTCTGGTAGAGCAGGATGTCGCCCGCCATCAGGACGGGGTACGTGAACAGACCGGCGGAGACGAACTCCTTGCCCGCCCCCTTTTCCTTGAACTGGGTCATACGTCCGAGTTGGCCGAACCCGGTGACGGCCGAGAGCAGCCACGCCGACTCCGCGTGCGCGGTCACGTGGCTCTGCAGGAAGAGCGTGCAACGGTCAGGCTCGAGCCCGACCGCGTAGAGCAGCGCGGAGAGGTCCAGCGTGCGCTCGTGCAGGTCGCTCGGCTCGTACTCGGCCGTGATCGAGTGCAGGTCGACGACGCAGAAGAACGCCTCGCCCTCGTCCTGGGTCGAGACGTACTGGCGCATGGCGCCGATGTAGTTGCCGATGTGCTTGGCGCCGGTTGCCTGGATACCCGAGAAGACACGCATGAGGGCGACCCAGGGTAGAGGAAACGCCGCATCTACACTGGTTTCATGGCCGTGACGTCCACCACCTGGTCTCCCGAGTCATGGCGGGCGTTCACCGCGCTGCAGCAGCCGGAGTGGCCCGATCCGGCGGCGGCCGCCGACGCGGTCGCGCGGCTGAAGACGAACCCGCCGCTGGTGTTTGCCGGTGAGGCGCGGCAGCTGCGCGACGCCCTGGCCGGCGTGATCGCCGGGCGAGGGTTCCTGCTGCAGGCCGGCGACTGCGTCGAGTCGTTCAACGAGCTCTCGACGAATCGCATCCGCGAGAAGCTGAAGATCATGCTGCAGATGTCCGCTGTGCTCACCTACGGCGCGACCTTGCCGGTCGTCCGAGTGGGTCGCATCGCCGGGCAGTTCACGAAGCCCCGCTCGTCGCCGTTCGAGCGCTTCGGCGATCTCGAGGTGCCGAGCTTTCGCGGGCACATGGTCCACGGTGACGCCCGGACGGTGGAGGCGCGCGTGCCGGACCCTCGACGCATGGTCGAGGGTTACAACCAGTCTGCGGCGACGCTGAACCTGCTTCGCGCCTTCACGAAGGGCGGGTACGCCGACCTGACGCAGGTGCACCTCTGGAACCAGGAGTTCGTCGCCTCGAGCCCGGAAGGCCGCCGCTACGAGCGCCTCGCCGACGAGATCGAGCGTGCGCTGCAGTTCATGGCCGCCTGCGGCATCGACCTGTCGGCCGAACGCAGCCTGCACGAGGTCGACGTGTTCACGAGCCACGAGGGCCTGCTGCTCGACTACGAGGAGGGGCTGACCCGCCGCGACTCGCTCACCGGGGACTGGTACGACTGCTCGGCGCACCTGCTCTGGATCGGCGAGCGCACGCGGCAGCTCGACGGCGCGCACGTCGAGTTCTTCTCCGGCGTGCACAACCCACTCGGCGTCAAGCTCGGTCCGACGACGACGCCCGACGAGGTCGTCGCGCTCTGCGAGGCCCTCAACCCGGAACGGGTGCCGGGCCGCCTGACGCTCGTCGCGCGGATGGGGGCCGAGCGGGTCGAGGAGCTGCTGCCGCCGCTCCTGAGCGCGGCCGCGGAGGACGCCCACCCGGTCCTCTGGGCCTGCGATCCGATGCACGCGAACACGATTCGCACCGACGGCGGCATCAAGACGCGCCGCTTCGACGCGGTCATGCACGAGATCAGGGGGTTCTTCGCGGCCTGCTGGTCGGCGGGCGTCCATCCCGGTGGCGTACACCTCGAGTTCACCGGGGAGGACGTGACCGAATGTCTCGGCGGCGCCGACGACGTTCTCGAGGAGCAGCTGTCGTCGCGTTACGAGACGCTCTGTGATCCGCGGCTGAACGCGCGGCAGTCGCTCGACCTCGCTTTCCGGCTGGCCGAGCTCATGCAGCACGCCCCGCGCTGATCGCCGGGCGCCGGTCCGTAGAGTGACGGCGTGCGGATCGCCGTGATCGGAACGGGCCTGATGGGCGCCTCAGTCGCGCTCGCGGCGCAGCGTCGCGGCGACGAGGTGGTCGGCTGGGACAGTGAGCCGGGCTCGCTGGCGGCCGCAGTCGCGCGAGCCGCCGTCGTGGCCGCACCGAGCCTCGAGGCTGCCGTGGCGGACGCCGAGCTCGTCGTCGTCGCAGTGCCGATCGCGCAGCTTCCGGCGACCGTCGCCGCTGTGCTCGAGGCGAGCGACGATGCGACCGTCACCGACGTCGGCTCCACCAAGTCGAGCGTCGTGGCAGCCGCCTCCGGCTCGCCGCGCTTCGTCGGCGGCCACCCGATCTGCGGGTCGGAGTCGCGCGGAGCCGAGCACGCGAACGCGGGGCTCTTCGCGGGCGCCACGTGGTTTCTCACACCGGTCGCGCACACGGATCCCGATCGCCACCGGCTCGTGCACGGCTTCGTCACCGAGCTCGGGGCGACGGCGGTAGCGATCGACGCCGACGCGCACGACCGGCTCGTCGCCCTGACGAGCCACGTGCCGCACGTGCTTGCAAACATCGTCGCCAACCAGGCCGGCGCCTCGCGCGTCGACGGTCACGAGCCGCTTGCGCATGCCGGCGGGTCACTGCGTGACATGACGCGCATCGCGGGCGCCAATCCGCGGATCTGGGTCGACATCTTCCTCGACAACGCCGCCAAGATCCGCGGCGAGCTGGCCGAGCACCGCCGGCGCATCGAGCAGGTCGAAGCCGCGCTCGACCAGGGCGATGCGGGCTTCCTCGCGCGCTTCATCGGCGAGGCATCGGGGAACCGCCGCCAGATGCTCGAGCGGGAATACCCCGATCCGGGCGCCCTGCAGCGCGTCCGGGTGCACGTGCCCGACCGGCCCGGCGTACTGGCCGGGATCACCCAGGCGCTCGGGGCCGAGCGGATCAACATCGAGGACTTCGAGCTGCACCACATGTCGCCCGAGCGCGGAGGCACGCTCACGCTGCTCGTGGCCGGCGAGGGCGAGGCGGAGCGGGCTGCGCGGCTGCTCGAGTCGCAAGGCTACGGCGTCTCGATCGCCGGGGTGCTGCATGAAGATTGAGCCGGCAGCGTCGCTCGAGGGCCACTTCGCGGTCCCCGGCGACAAGTCGATCTCGCATCGCGCACTGCTGCTCGGCGCCGTGTCGGAGGGTGAGACGGTTATCCGTGGCTGGGGCCGCTCGGGCGACACGTCGTCGACGCTGGCCGCGCTGCGCGCGCTTGGGGTTCAGGTGGACGAAGTGCAGGTGGACGAGCTCGTCAACGAGCTCGTCGTGCACGGCGTCGGACTGCGCGGCCTCGTGAGCGCCGAGATCGACTGCGGCAACGCAGGCACGCTCGCGCGCCTGATCATCGGGCTGCTTGCGTTTCAGGACGGCACGTTCACGCTGACCGGCGACGCGTCGCTCTCAACGCGCCCGATGGAGCGCATCGCCGAGCCCCTGCGCCGCATGGGCGCGCAGATCGAGACGACCGACGGCCACCTGCCGCTGACCGTCACGGGGGCGCCGCTGACTGCGATCGACTACGAGCTGCCGGTGGCGAGCGCGCAGGTGAAGTCGGCTGTTCTCCTCGCCGCGTTGGGCGCAACAGGCAGAACAACTGTGATCGAGCCGGTCCCGACCCGCGACCACACCGAGCTGATGCTGCGGGCCGCCGGCGCGAGCATCACGACGCGGCCGAGCTCGGTCAGCGTCGACCAGGCGGAGCGCATCCGGGTTGGCTCGGTCGACGTGCCCGGCGACTTCTCGTCGGCCGCGCCGTTCATCGCCGCCGCGACGCTGATTCCCGAATCGCGCATCACGATCCACGACGTCAACCTGAACGCCCGGCGAACAGGGCTGCTCGACGTGCTCGACCGGATGGGCGGCCGGGTCGGGATCGTCGCGCGGAGCCGCGCGGGGTCGGAGCCGGCCGGCGACCTCGAGATCCGCACTGCCGAGCTGACGGCGACGAAGATCGGCACGACCGAGGTGCCGTTGCTCGTCGACGAGCTGCCGCTTTTCGGCCTGCTCGCGGCGCATGCGCACGGCGAGAGCTGGGTGTACGGCGCGGGCGAGCTGCGGCACAAGGAAACCGACCGCATCGAAGCGGTCGTCGACGCGCTGCGCGCGATCGGCGTGCGGGCGCGGGCGCAGGACGACGGCTTCTCGGTCACCGGCGTTCCGGCACGGCCCCGGGGCGGCCGGATCGACTCGCGCGGTGACCATCGAATCGCGATGCTCGGGGCGGTTGCAGGGCTCGCTTCCCGCGAAGGGGTCGAGATCGAGGATGCCGGGAGCGTGGCAGTAAGCTTCCCCGGCTTCTTCGACCTGATCGACCAACTCGCACGAGCCTGAGCCAAAGATGATTGTCGCCATCGACGGCCCCGCAGGGGCCGGGAAAAGCACCGTCGCCCGCATGCTTGCGGAGCGTCTGGGCTTCCGTTACCTCGATACGGGGGCGATGTATCGCGCCCTCACCTGGCTCGCCCTGCGTGAGGGGCTGCCACTCGGCGAGGGCGAGCCGCTCGGCCTGCTCGCGCGGCAGAGCCCGGTCACGTTCGACGAGGTCGGGCGCGTCTTCATCGACGGCGCCGACGTCACCTCGAGCATCCGCCAGTCGCAGATCGACCGCATGGTTCCGGTCGTCGCGCGCCACCACGAGGTCCGCGAGGTGATGCGCGAGCGCCAGCGTGAGCTCGGGAAGCTCGGGAACGTCGTGATCGAGGGGCGCGACATCGGCACCGTCGTCGCACCGGACGCCGAGGTGAAGGTCTATCTCCAGGCGGATGCGGGCGTCCGCGCCCGCCGCCGGCAGTCCGAGCGCCCCGACATCGGCGTCGACGCGCTGGCCACCGATCTGCGAACGCGCGACGAATCCGATCGGGTTCGGATGCAGCCGGCCGACGACGCCGTCTTGATCGATACCACCGACCTCGAGGTCGACGTCGTCGTCGAGCGGATCGAGGAGCTCGTGCGCGCCTGCTCCATCGCGGCACCGTGAGCCGCCACTTCATGAACGGCCCCGCCATCTTCTGGGCGTTCGGCCGCCGCACCATGGGCTGGCCGACGCTGCTCGCAACGCGGGCGCGCGCGTACGGTCGCGAGCGTGTGCCGGCAATCGGCGGGCTCGTCTACGCGATCAACCATCTGAACTGGATCGACGTCCCGGTGGTCGGTGTGCTCTCGCCGCGCAACATCGACTTCGTCGCCAAGGCCGAGGTACTCAACTTTCCCGGCCTCGGCGCGTTCGTCGGCTGGCACGGCACGATCGCGGTGCGCCGGGGGGAATCCGACCGTGACGCCGTCCGCCGTATGCGCGAGTCCGCCCGTAACGGGCATGCTGTTGGGCTCTTCGTCGAAGGGACACGCATGAAGGACGGCAGGCCAGGGGCCGCGCAGCCGGGCGCGGCGATGATCGCCTTGCAGGAGGACGTCCCGGTCGTCCCGGTGGCGATCTACGGCACCCAGTTCTGGAAGCCGGGCAACTTCGCACCCTGCTCGGTGGCGTTCGGCCAGCCGATGCGGTTCGAGGGGCTGCCGAAGGGCGGCAAGGGGTACAGGCAGGCGACGGTCGAGATCGAGCGGCGCATCAACGTGCTCTTCGACTGGCTCGGCGGCGTGCATGCGCAGGGCCGCCCGCGCGGATCGACGCCGCCCGTATGACCGACGAGACCGAACCGGTCGGGGAGGAGGCCCTTCCCCCGATTGAAGGAGTGGTTGCGATCGTGGGCTTTCCGAACGTCGGCAAGTCGACGCTCGTCAACCGGCTGACCTCGACGCGCCAGGCCGTCGTGCACGAGACGCAGGGGACGACGCGCGACCGCAAGGAGTTGATCTGCGAGTGGAACGGCCGGCGCTTCCTGCTGATCGACACCGGCGGTGTCGACATCGCCGACCCGCACCCGATCACACGCCAGATCGCCGTGCAGGCGAGGACCGCGATCGCCGAGGCCGACCTTGTGCTGTTCGTCGTCGACGCGCGCGCCGGTGTGACGCCGGGGGACGAAGAGCTCGCCCAGATCCTCCGCGAGTCGAAGCGGGACGTGCTGCTGCTCGCGAACAAGATCGACGACCCGTCGCAGGAGCTGCTCGCGCTCGATCTGCACCGGCTCGGCTTCGGCGAGCCGTTCCCCGTCTCGGGGCTGCACGGCTCGAACACCGGCGACCTGCTCGACGAGATCCTCGACCGGCTTCCGGGAACCTCGGCCCGGGTTGTCCCGGACGACGCGATCCGCGTCGCCATTCTCGGCCGCCCGAACGTCGGCAAGTCGTCGCTTCTGAACAAGCTGCTCGGCGCAGAACGGGCGATCGTCGATGACGTCCCCGGAACCACGCGCGACACGACCGACACCGTGTTCGAGCACGGCGGGCGCACTTTCATCCTCGTCGACACCGCCGGGCTGCGCCGCAAGCGCAGGCAGCGGCAGGGGATCGACTACTACTCCGAGCTGCGCGCGCTCGACGCGGCAGAGCGAGCCGATGTCGCACTCGTGCTGATCGACGCGAGCCTCGGCATCGTCGAGGGCGACATCACGGCGGTCGAGGTGGCACGCAAGACGCACTGCGCCACGCTGATCGTGCTCTCGAAGTGGGACATCTCCGAGGTGACGATCGAGGAGGTCAGGCCCGAGCTGCAGCGGCGGCTCCGGCAGCGGCCCGATTTCATCACGATCTCGTCGCACACCGGCCGGGGTGTCTCGCGCCTCCTCGAGAAGGTCGCCGAGCTCTACGACCGCTACGCGGCGCGCGTGCCGACACCCGAGCTGAACAGGTTCATCGCGGAGCTGAAGGAGGCGCGCCAGCCGCCGTCCAAGGGCGTGCGCCGCCTCAACCTGCTCTACGGCGCGCAGGTCTCGTCGAGGCCGCCACGCTTCCGGTTCACGGTCAACGATCCGGGGCTCGTGACCCGCGACTACGGCTACTGGGTGGAAAATCAGCTGCGCGAGCGGTTCGAGCTGGAGGGTGTTCCCGTGGCGATCGACTTCCGGAAACGCACATGAAGACGGTCGTGGTCGGCGGTGGCGCCTGGGGAACTGCGTTCGCGCAGCTCTTACGCGGTCACGGCCACGAGGTGACGGTGGCGCTGCGCGCGACGATCGACGAGGCGCCGTACGAGGACGCCGAGCTCGTGGTGATCGCCGTCCCGAGCCGCTCGTTCCGCGAGGTGCTCGGCCACGTGCGGGGCACGGCGCCGATCCTCAGCCTGGTCAAGGGGCTCGACCCTGAACGCGGCGACCGGCTCTCGACGCTGGTCGCCGACCGTCCCGTTGCCGTTCTCTCCGGGCCGAACATGGCGGAGGAGGTGGCCGCCGGGTTGCCGGGCGCCGCGGTGATCGCCTCCGCCGACGAGGCCCTGGCCTTGCACCTGCAGGAGGCGATCAACTCGCTCACCTTCCGGGTCTACGTGAACACCGACCTGATCGGAGTCGAGCTGTGCGCCGCGGCGAAGAACGTGATCGGGCTGGCCGCCGGCGGCGTCGACGGGCTCGGGCTCGGTGACAACGCGAAGGCGGCGGTCCTCACGCGCGGGCTGGCCGAGATGGCACGGCTCGGGGAGGCCTGCGGCGCCGAGGGCGAGACCTTCTCTGGCCTCGCAGGGATCGGCGATCTCGTCGCCACCTGCTTCCACCCGCACGGGCGCAACCGGCGCGCCGGCGAGCTGATCGCACGTGGGATGTCCGCCGACCAGGCGAAGACGCAGATCGGCCAGGTGGTGGAAGGGCTTACGACGGCGCCGGTCCTGCGCGATCTCTCGCACCGGATCGGGGTCGAGCTGCCGATCACGGAAGGCGTCTGCGCGGTGCTCGAAGGAATGCCGCTGGACGGGCTGCTCGGCTCGTTGATGGGCCGTACGCCGAAGGGTGAATAGCCCGGTGGAGCCGATCGGCCGGTTGCTTCGCTATCGTGCCTCCCGCTGATGTCGGCGCGTACCTTCCTCTTCACGTCCGAGTCGGTGACCGAGGGTCACCCGGACAAGATCGCAGACCAGATCTCGGATTCGGTCCTGGACGCGGCGCTCGCCAACGACCCGATGAGCCGCGTCGCGTGCGAGACCCTGATCACCACGGGCCTCGTCGTCGTTGCCGGCGAGATGACGACCGAGACGTACATCGACATCCCGCGCCTCGTGCGCGAGACGGTCAAGGAGATCGGCTACACGCGCGCCAAATATGGCTTCGACGCCGAGACCTGCGGCGTGGTCGTGGCGATCGACGAACAGTCGCCCGACATCGCGCAGGGTGTCAACCAGGCGTACGAGGGCCGGCACACCCCCGGAGGCGACGACCCGCTCGACCGTGTCGGCGCCGGCGACCAGGGAATGATGTTCGGCTACGCCTCGAACGAGACCGATGAGCTGATGCCGCTGCCGATCATGCTGGCGCACCGCATCGCGAAGCGCCTGGCCGAGGTTCGCAAGGCCGACGTGCTGCCGTACCTGCGGCCCGACGGCAAGGCGCAGGTGTCGATCCGCTACGAGGTCGATGCCGATGGGCGCCAGACCCCGGTCGAGATCGAGCGTGTGCTCGTCTCGACGCAGCACCGTGAAGGGCTCGATCCGAACACGATGATCAAGCCCGATCTGATCGAGCACGTGCTGCGGCCGATTCTCCCGAAGCACCTGTACGACGAAGCTCAGCTCGAAGACCCCAATTTCGTCTTCGTCAACCCGACCGGCAAGTTCGTGATCGGCGGCCCGATGGGCGACACGGGCCTGACGGGACGCAAGATCATCGTCGACACCTACGGTGGTGCGGCACCGCATGGCGGTGGCGCCTTCTCGGGCAAGGATCCGACGAAGGTCGACCGTTCGGCCGCCTATGCCGCCCGCTACGTGGCGAAGAACGTCGTCGCCGCCGGGCTGGCCGACCGCTGCCAGATCCAGGTCGCCTACGCGATCGGCGTCGCGCACCCGTTCTCGGTGCTGATCGAGACGTTCGGGACGGAGAAGATCCCGGTCGAGAAGATCTCGGCGCTCGTCGACGAGCACTTCGACCTGCGGCCGGCGGCGATCCTCCGCGATCTCGACCTGCGGCGGCCGATCTACGCGAAGACCGCCGCCTACGGCCACTTCGGCCGTGACGACTTCGACTTCACGTGGGAGCGCACGGACAAGGCCGATCTGCTCCGCGAGGCCGCCGGCCTCACCGTGCACGCGAACGCCTGAGACCCCGCTCGGTGTCAGACACCGCTTTCGTGGGCTTTACGCTGCGCGCTTGACGTACAGCCCGGCGGCGGCTTTGTCGCCGATCGCCTTGTCGCTGCCGCCGACCGACACGCGTAGCTGACCCGCCGCCGACTCGGACGCCTTCAGCTCCAGCTCCGTGCCCGGCACGAGCCCCTCGTCGTAGAACCAGTGCAGGAGGTCGCCGTCGTGCTCGGCGAGGCGGACGATCGTCGCGCGCGTCCCGGGCTCGAGGTCGGACAGCGGCTCCAGCTCGCGGTTCTCGGCCTGCTCGACATCGGGATCCACCGGCCAGCCATGTGGGCAGCGGTCGGGATGGCCGAGCTTGACCTCGATGCGCTCGATCATCTCGTCGGTGAACGTCCCGCCGAGCTCGTCGGCGTGCACGTGCGCTTCGGCGGCCGTGTAGCCCATGAAGTCCGTCAGCAGCCGCTCGATCACGCGGTGCTTTCGCACCACCTTGCGCGCGCGCTTGGTGCCCGCGGTCGTGAGAATCGCTTCCTTCTGCTCGCCGCGCTGAACGAGCCCTTCGGCTTCGAGGCGCTTGAGCATCTCGCCGGCGGAGGCGCGGGAAACGCCGAGCATCTCGGCGACGCGCGAGGCGAGCGTGGGGGAGCCGGTCGTCTGCGGACGGTATTCCCCGATCGGAAACGCGAGGAAGTAGATCGTCTCGAGATAGTCGTCGACGCCGTGGCTCACGAGTGCCATGCGTACGATGCTACTTGCTCGTTGTGTAAGGTGGGCCTTACAGATGAGCACGACGCAGACATTGGTGCTCGGCGCGATCGCCGGGTTCACGATATTCGTCGGCCTGCCGGTCGGGCGGGTCCGAAGTACTTCACCGGTGCTGCGCGCGGCGCTCAGCTCGATCGCCACCGGCATTCTCGTGTTTCTCTTCTGGGATGTCGTCTCCCACGGCATCGAGCCGGTCGAGAGCCATCTCGAAGCACACAGCTGGGGCGCGTTCTCCGGCTACGCGGTCCTGTTCGGATTCGGGTTCGCCGCCGGCCTGATGAGCCTCGTCTACTACGACGGCTGGCTGAAGAACACGCGCGCCACACCGCTCGTCGGGCCGGGGGCCGCGGCTGTCGACGAGTTCGAGCAGCTGTCGTGGCTCCAGGCGTTGACGCCGGGGCGCCGGCTCGCGCTGCTGATCGCCACCGGGATCGGGCTGCATAACTTCGGTGAGGGGCTCGCGATCGGGCAGTCCGCCGCTGCGGGCGAGATCAGCCTCGCGCTCGTGTTGATCATCGGGTTCGGTCTGCACAATACGACCGAGGGCTTCGGGATCGTGGGGCCGATGTCGAGCGAGGCCGAGCGGCCGAGCTGGCGCTTCCTCGGGCTGATGGGGCTGATCGGCGGCGGCCCGACGTTCATCGGGACGGTCATCGGCCAGGTCTGGGTGAGCCCGGCGCTCGAGGTCGTGTTCTTCGCGGTCGCGGGCGGCTCGATCCTCTACGTCGTCATGCAGCTGTTCGAGGTCTGCCGGCGCTACGCGATGCCGCAGCTGGTCGGCTGGATGTTGCTGGTCGGGCTGCTGCTGGGCTTCGGCACCGACTGGGTGCTCGTCGCCGCCGGCGCGTAGCGCCGCTCGAGCCGCTCGCTGAAATACCCTGCGCGTCGAGGTGGAGCATTTCTTCGATGCGGTCGGCGTCTTCTTCCACCACCTGGCGGCGGTGCAGTGGAGCTTCCTCGGCCTGGCGATCGCCTGCCACGGGATCAAGCTGCTGTTTCGCGCGGGCGCCTGGCGCGCAATCCTGCGCGCGTCGTATCCGGGCCGGCGCCTGAAATACCGGTCGGTGCTGGGCGCGTACGTCGCGGGCGTGGGCGTGAACTCGATCGTCCCGGCGCGGGGCGGCGACGTCGTCAAGCTCTACCTGGTCAAGCACCGGCTCGAGGGATCGAGTTACGCGACGCTTGCGCCCACCCTGATCGTCGAGACGCTGTTCGACTTCGTCACCGCGGGCGCGCTGCTCGTCTGGGCGCTGGCGAGCGGTGTGCTGCCGACCCATCAGATCTACTCCCGGATCCCGACCGTCGACTGGAAGTTCTTCCTGCGCCACGAGCGATTCACGATCATCCTGCTGGTCGTGCTGGCCGTGGGGGCGCTGGTCGCGATGTTCTGGATCCGGCGGCGGGTGAAGGAGTTTCGCGAGCACGTCGCGCTCGGGTTCGCGATCCTCCGTGACCGGCCGCGCTTCCTCAAGCGGGTGATCCTGCCGCAGGCGATCTCCTGGTTCTTCCGGATCGGCTCGCTCTACTTCTTCCTGAAGGCGTTCGGCGTTCCCGCCACGATCCACAACGCCCTGCTCGTCCAGGTTGTCGACTCGCTTGCGACGCTGTTTCCGGCCACCCCGGGCGGCGCCGGCACGAAGCAGGGCCTCACCGAGTTCCTCTTCCGCGGCCGGGGGGTTCCGCACACGTTGCTGCTCGCTTTCAGCGTCGGCATGAACATCGCGATCACCGTCGCGAACCTCCTCTTCGGCCTGATCGCGATCGGGCTGATGGCGAAGACGCTCTCGTTCAAGAAGTTGCGGCTGGCGTCGCGCGGCGACCAGAGCCCGCAAGAACAGGCTCCCTGATGCGCTACGCATCGGTGTATCCACTCGTGACGGCACGGGCAGTCGCGCGTGAGTTCACCTACACGGTCGAAGACGACGTGCCTGTCGGCGCGATCGTGCGCATTCCGTTCGGGCGGTCGCGGGCGCGCGGCATCGTCGTGTCGTTGCACGCCGAGCCGCCGGTCGGGGTCAAGGCGCTGCCGGTCGAGTCGGTGCTGGGCGAGATCTCGGCGGCGCTGGTCGAGCTCGCGCTCTGGATCGCCGACTACTACGGCACGACCCCGGCGCGGGCGCTCGCGCTGGTTGCTCCCGACGCGCCGAAGCGGCGCAAGCAGCAGGCGCCGCCGTCCGAGCGCCAGTCGCTCGGTGGTGAAGACGCGCCGGACGTCCTGTCGGACGGTCAGCTCCGTGCGATCGCCCGCATCGTCGAGGCGATGGATGCCGGCAGCGGCAACCTGCTTCTGTTCGGTGCAACCGGTTCGGGCAAGACCGAGGTGTACTTGCAGGCGTGCGCGGCGGCGCTGGAGCGCGGGCTGGGGGCAATCCTGCTCGTGCCCGAGATCGCGCTCGCTCCGCAAACAGTCGGTCGCGTCCGAGCGCGTTTCGGCGAGCAGGTCGCGATCCTCCACTCGGCGCTTACCGAGGCGGAGCGCCGCGACGAGCGCGAGCGAATCGCGAGCGGGGCGGCGCGGATCGTCGTCGGCGCACGTTCCGCGATCTTTGCGCCGGTGCGCGGCTTGGGGATGATCGTCGTCGACGAGGAGCACGATCCGTCGTACAAGCAGGACTCCGACCCACGCTACGACGCCCGCACCGTGGCGGCCAAGCGGGCGCAGCTCGAGGGCGCGGTCGCGGTCTACGGGTCCGCGACGCCGCGGCCCGAGAGCTGGGCGGCGCTCGAGCGGCTCGAGCTTGGCGGGCGGCTGAATGCGCAGTTGCCGCCCGTGCGGGTGATCGACTTACGCCGCCAAGCGGGATATCCGCTGTCTGCGCCGCTGCTCGACGAGCTGCGCGGCGTCGCGGAGCGGCGAGGCAAGGCGATCCTCTTGCTCAACCGGCGCGGGGTCGCGCCCGCGTTGCATTGCCGCGCCTGCGGCACGACGGTGCGCTGCCCGAACTGCGATGTGTCGCTCGTGCTGCACGGCGACACCTCGCTCCGCTGCCATCACTGCGGCTACACGACGCCCGCGCCCGCGGTCTGCCCGGCGTGCGGCTCGCCCGACCTCGCCCGGCTCGGGGCCGGAACGCAGAAGCTGGAGCGCGAGCTACGGCGCGAGTTGCCGGAGCTGGAGCTGATCCGGCTCGACGCGGACGCGGTTGCGAAGCCCGAGCAGCTCGCCGCGTCGTTGCGCCGGTTCGCGGACGCGCAGGCAGCGGTGCTGCTCGGGACGCAGATGGTGGCGAAGGGCCACCACTTCCCAGGGGTCGAGCTGGCGGCGGTGATCGACGCCGACACGGGGCTCGGCCTGCCCGACTTCCGCGCCGAGGAGCGCACGTTCCAGCTGATCACCCAGCTCGCCGGCCGCAGTGGCCGCGATGCGCCGGGAAAGGTGCTGGTACAGACCTTCCAGCCCGACTCGAGGACCGTCGCGCACGCGGCGCGCCACGACGTCTCTCGCTTCCTGACCGAAGAGCTCGAGCGGCGGAGGGCGCTCGACTATCCCCCGTTCACGCACCTCGTGCGGATCGTCGTCACCGGGCCCGAGCTCGAGCCCGTCGTGCGCTCGCTCGACGAGCTGAAGGCCGGCATCCGGGGCGCCGACCTCCTTGGGCCGGCGCCGTTGCTCCGCCTGCGCGGTCGCCACCGTGCGCAGCTGGTCGCGAAGACCCACCGGCCGAGGCAGATCGCCTCGCAGGCGGCGCGCCTGCTGAGCGCGGCCGCACCTGCGATGCGGCGGGCGAAGCTGACCGCCGTCGTCGACGTCGATCCGCAGAGCCTCTAACAGGGGCGTTCGTTCCCCTACACTGCGCGCCGTGAGCGAGCACGATCATCATCACCACCACGACGGCGAGCACCAACATTCGCACGACGAGCCCGAGCTCGACGCGGACGAGCGCGCCGACGCCGAGGCCGAGGCGATCCGTCACTACGCGCTCGCGCAGATCCGCCAGTACGGCGACCCGGCTCTGCGGCTGACCGCCCGCGAGGTGACCGAGTTCGACGACGACCTCCACCGGCTCGTCGACCGCATGATCGCGCTGATGCACGACGCGCAGGGCGTCGGCCTCGCCGCAACGCAGGTAGGTGTTCTGCGCCGTGTGTTCGTCTTCGAGCCAGACGACCAGGGGCCGCGCGCGATCGTCAACCCGGCCGTCGTCTCGCGGGGTGGCGAGCCGGAGACCGACGAGGAAGGCTGCCTGTCGCTGCAGGGCGTCCGCGTTCCCGTCGAGCGTGCAACCGAGCTCGTGCTCGAGGGCAAGGATCCGAGCGGCGACGACGTGCGCCACGAGCTGTCCGGCTATGCGGCACGGGTCGCGCAACACGAGTTCGATCATCTCGACGGCGTCATGATCATCGACCGGACCGACGACGAGCATCGCCGCGAGGCGCTCGCGACGCTGCGGCCGCGCGTTTCGCTGAGGTAGAAGACGCTCAGGTGAAAATCGGGGTCGCGGCAACGGCTTCGATCGGCGCCGACGTGCTCGAGCGGCTCGCGACCTCGCACGGCGTCCAGTTCCTGCTCACGCGGCCCGACGCCCCGAGCGGCCGGGGTCGCAAGCTCGCTCCACCGCCCGCGAAGGTCGTGGCCGAGCGGCTCGGGATCCCGGTGCACCAGCCGGCCAAGCCGGAGCTCCCGGCCGATGTCGACCGGGTCGTGGTCTGCGCGTACGGCCTCTATATCCCGCCGCGCCTGCTCGAGCGCTCGCTCTGGCTGAACGTCCACCCGTCGCTGCTGCCGCGCTGGCGCGGCGCCGCGCCCGTCGAGCGCGCGATCCTGGCCGGTGACGCCGAGACCGGCGTCACCATCCATCGCACCGTCGCCGAGCTCGACGCAGGCCCGGTTGCGGCTCAGGGACGCTTCGCCGCCGGCGAGCTCGACGCCGGTGAGGTCTTCGCGCGTGCAGGTGAGATCGCGGCCAGGCTGCTCGATGAGGTGATGCCGGATCCGCAGTTCGCACCGCAGAGCGAGGACGGCGTCACGTACGCAGAGAAGATCGGTCCGGCCGACCGCGAGCTGAACCTCGCTGACGCCGAGGACGCCTGGCGGCGCGTCCGGGCGCTCTCGCCGCACATCGGCGCGCGCGGTGAGCTGCAGGGCCGCAGGGTCACGATCTGGCGCGCGCGCGTCGAGGCGGGCACGTTCGTGCCGGAGATCGTGCAGCCCGACGGTCGCAACCGGATGACCTACGACGAGTTCCTGCGGGGCCTGAGGTGATCGCCCCGGCACGTAGGGCGGCCTTCGAGGTCGTTCGGCGCGTCTTCGAGGAGGAGGCCTACGCCGACCGCGCCCTCGCGTCGGCGGTGGAGGGGCTCGACGACCGCGACCGCTCGCTGGCGCAGCGGCTTGCCTACGGCACGGTGCAGCGGAAGCGCACGCTCGATCTGGGCATCGAACAGCTCGGCAAGCGCCCCGTGCGCAAGCTCGATGCGCCGGTGCTGGCGGCCCTGCGTCTCGGCGCCTACCAGCTCGCCTGGACCGACCAGGCGGTGCACGCCGTGGTCGACGATGCCGTCGAGCTCGTCCGCATGGCCGGCCGCGAACGCGCAGTCCCGTTCACGAACGCCGTCATGCGGCGCCTCCAGTACGGCTTCAACGGCCTCGTCGCGTCGCTGCCGGACGGGCCGCTCAAGCACTCGTATCCCGACTGGATCGCGGAGGTCTGGGAGCGAGACTTCGGCAAGAAGACGGCGGTCGACCTGATGCAGGCCCAGAACGAGCCGCCGCAGCTCGAGGTACGCGCGGCGGAGCCCGTCGGCGAGCCGACCGATGTTCCCGGGGCCTATGTCGTCGAGCGGGCGGATGTCTCACGGATGCGACCGATGAGCCGCGCGTCGCAGCTGGCGGCGCTCGCCGTCGGCTCGCAGGAGGGCGAGCGTGTGCTCGACGCATGCGCAGCCCCGGGCGGCAAGACGCTGATGCTTGCGGGCGAGATCACGGCCGTCGAGGTGCACCCGGGCCGTGCGCAGGCGATGGCGAAGGAGATGCCGCCGAACGTGCGCGTGGTCGTCGCCGACGTGCGTGAGCTCACCGAGAGCGGGTTCGACCGGGCGCTCGTCGACGCTCCCTGTTCGGGGCTCGGAGTGCTCGCGCGCCGCCCCGACCTCCGCTGGCGCGCGAAGCCGCTGCCGGAGTTGCAGCTCGAGTTGCTGCTCGCGGCAGCCAAGCGCACGAAGCCGGGCGGAACGATCGTCTACTCGGTCTGCACCCTGAACGCCGACGAGAACGAGGCGATTGTCGACGCCTCCGGCCTCGAGATCGAGCGGCTCGACGGCGAATGGCCGCAGTACGCCCATCCGGCCCGGCCCGAATTCCTGCTCACGCTCCCACACCGCGACCGGACGAGCGGCTTCTTCATCGCCCGGCTCCGCAAGCCGTAGGATCGCCTCGTGGCCTGGCGAGACTGGATCCGCACCGTCGAGATCGAGCCGTCCCTCTACGGGGCAGACTTCGCGAACCTCGGCTCGCAGGTCGAGGCCCTGCTGCGGGCCGACTGCCGGATCTTCCACTTCGACATCGGGGACGGGCACTTCATCGAGCCGATCACCATGGGCCCGATCGTGCTGCAGTCGATCTCGCCGCTGATCCATCGTTACCGCGGTGCGATCGACGTGCACCTGATGGTCGAGAATCCGGTGAAGTACTTCGAGCCCGTCGCCTCCGCCGGGGGCGACAGCGTCACGTTCCACTACGAGGCGGCCGAAGACGTACCGGCGGCGATCGCGGCGGCCCGCGCGCTCGGGCTGCAGGTTGGAGTCGCTTTCAGCCCCGGGACGGAGCCTGAGGACGTCGCAGCCGTTGCCGGCGACGCCGACATCGCGCTCTGCATGTCGATCCAGCCGGGATACTCGGGCGAGCCGTTTCGAGAGGAGACATTCAGTCGCGTCCGCCGGCTCCGGGCTGCACTGCCCGACGGCGTGCGGATCCAGGTCGACGGCGGTGTCGGCGCCGACAACGTGAAGGAGCTGTACGGCGCCGGCGCAACGCTGCTCGTCGCCGCCACGGCGATCTTCGGCCGCGAGGACCTGCCGCGCGCCTACCGCCGCCTCGTCCAAGCGCTTGCATGACGCTGGCAAGGGCTCTCGAGCTCGCCGCAGCGGTGCAGGGCCAGGCCTATCCGAAGCCGACGGTTGGCGCCGTCGTCGTTCGTGACGGCGAGGTCGTCGGCGAAGGAGTGACCGAGCAGCGTGGCCGGCACGCCGAGGTTGTCGCCCTCGACGCGGCCGGCGACCGCGCGCGCGGCGCCACGCTGTACGTCACCCTCGAGCCGTGCTCCCACCAAGGGACGACGCCGCCGTGCACGGACGCGATCGTCGAACGCGGGGTGGAGCGCGTCGTCTTCGGCTCGCAGGATCCGAATCCCGAGGCGGCGGGCGGCGAGCAGCGGTTGCGTGCGGCGGGGATCGACGTCGAGTTCGTCGACGTTCGCGAGGCGCGCGTCCAGAACGAAGCCTGGCGAACATGGGTGGCCAGACAGCGTCCGTTCGTGATCTACAAAGCCGCCGTCACGCTCGACGGCCGGGTCACGTTCCCCGGCGGACGGTGGGTGACCGGTGAGGCGAGCCGCCGACGCGTGCACGAGCTACGTGCCTCGGTCGACGCTGTCGCCGTCGGCGGCGGCACGGCGCGCGCCGACCGGCCGCGTCTGGACGCGCGTGATGTCGACACGCCGCGCGGGCAGCCACGGCGCCTGGTCTTCTCACGCGGGCCGCTTCCGTCCGGCCTCGACCTGGAGCTCCGGCCGGGCCCGCTCGCCGACGAGCTTCGTGCGCTCGGGGCCGACGGCGTGCAGTCGCTGCTGCTCGAAGGCGGGCCTACCGTCGCGAGCGCGTTTCTCGAGGCCGACCTCGTCGACAAGCTGCTCGTCTTCATCGCCCCAAAGCTTGCCGGAGCAGGAGAGCCATTCCTCGCTCCGCTACCCTCCGCCCGCACCCTGTCGCACCTCCGCTCGGAGCGGGTGGGCGACGACGTGCTTCTCGAAGCGTATGTCCACGAGCCCTGATACGCGTGCGGACGACCGCCTCGTCACGCACCTCAGCCACTGGCTGACCCGGCAGATCGGCAACGACGAGCTGCGTCGCGAGATCCTGGAGATCGGCACGGACGAGCTCGCACCCGGCGGCCGCGCGGCGGTCCTCGAACTGCTGGCCGAGCTGGCGATCGTCGCCCCCGGCGAGCGGGGCAGGCTCGAGGTGTTCGTGCGCGAGACAGTGGAGACCCTCGCCTACGGTGACTGATGCAGGCGTGACAAGACCGGCTCGTCCCGGCTACCTCACGCAGGGGGTGGTGCCGTGTTCACGGGCCTGATCCGCGAGGTGGGCCGCGTCGCCTCGATCGTGGGCGACGCGGACGGTGCGCGGCTGACAATCGACGCGCCGGAAGCGGCGGCCGAAGCGAAGCTGGGGGATTCGATCTCGGTCGACGGGGTCTGCCTGACCGTCGTCTCGGCCGCCGGGAGCACCCTGGCCTTCGACGCGGTGCGCGAAACACTCGACCGGTCGGCGCTCGGGACCCTCGACGCGGGGTCGAGGGTCAACCTGGAGCCGGCGCTTCGCGCCGGCGAGCCGCTCGGAGGCCATTACGTACAGGGCCACGTCGACGGCATCGGCTCCGTTCGCCGTGTCGAGGCGGAGGGCGACGGGCAGCGCGTCTGGTTCGACGCACCCGCCGGACTGCTTCGCTACGTCGTCGAGAAGGGCTCGATCACGGTGCAGGGGACGAGCCTCACGGTCGCGGGCGTGGACACGGCAGGGTTCGCGGTGGCACTGATCCCGCACACCCTCCAGCACACCACCCTGGGCGAGCTCGAGCCCGGGCGAACAGTGAACCTCGAGGTCGACGTCCTGGCCAAGTACGTCGAGAAGCTGCTCCCCCGCTAACGTTCACCCATGGCTGTGACGACCCCGTTCGCAACGATTGAGGTGGCGATCGAGGAGATTCGCGAGGGACGCATGGTGGTCGTCGTCGACGATCCCGATCGCGAGAACGAGGGCGACCTCGTGATCGCGTCGCAGTTCGCGACGCCCGACGCGATCAACTTCATGGCGACGCACGCGCGCGGACTGATCTGCCTCTGCCTTACCGAGGAGCGCGCCGACCTGCTCGGCCTGCGCCCGATGACCGACCACAACGAGGCTCCGCTCGGAACAGCGTTCACGGTTTCGGTCGAGGCTCGAGAAGGGGTCACGACCGGCATCTCGGCCGCCGATCGGAGCCGGACGATCCAGGTTGCGATTCACCCCGACTCGACGGCGCACGACCTGGTGCAGCCCGGGCACGTCTTCCCGCTTCGTGCAAAGCCGGGCGGCGTGCTGGAGCGCATCGGCCAGACCGAGGCGGCGGTCGACCTGGCGCGCCTCGCCGGGCTCACCCCGTCGGGCGTCGTCTGCGAGGTGATGAACGACGACGGAACGATGGCGCGTGTCTCCGACCTGATCCCATACTGCGAACGGCACGGCCTGAAGATGATCACGGTCGCCGACCTGGTCGAACATCGCCGCCGCACCGAGAAGCTCGTGGAGCGCGGAGCGGAGGTGCGCCTGCCGACCGAGTTCGGGGAGTTCACCGCCGTCGCGTTTCGCGAGACGTTGACGGGAAAGACACATGTCGCGCTCGTGAAGGGAGCAGTCGACGGCGCCGAGAACGTGCTCGTGCGCGTCCACTCCGAATGCCTCACGGGCGACGTCTTCCACTCGCTGCGCTGCGACTGTGGCGAGCAGCTCGAGCAGGCGTTGACGCAGATCGAGGACGAGGGGATCGGAGTGCTCCTCTACATGGCGCAAGAGGGACGCGGCATCGGCCTCTTGAACAAGCTGCGCGCCTACGAGCTGCAGGAGCAGGGCTTCGACACGGTCGAGGCGAACCTCGAGCTCGGCTTCCCCGCCGATGCGCGCGACTACGGCATCGGCAACCAGATCCTCTCCGACCTCGGGCTGACCACGCTGCGCATCCTCACGAACAACCCGAAGAAGCTGACCGGGATCGACGGCTTCGGCCTGACGGTCGTCGCGCAGGTACCGATCGAGGTAGCGCCGCAGAAGGAGAACGCCCGGTACCTGACAACCAAGCGGGATAAGCTCGGCCACCGACTGCACCACCAAGACCTCAAGAACCTCGACTACGAACCGGAGACCCCGTGAGCGAGATCGACGACCGCGATGCGAACGATCCTGATGTGCGCGATGCCGACGTGAGCGACACCGACGACCGCGCGGCGAGCGCGGCAGCCCGAGCTCGCGCAGGACGAGAACGGTGCCGCTCCGTCCGATCCCTTCGCCGGCTGGCCGGCGGCCGAGTCGGCCGCGGTGATCGAAGAGTCGCCCGCCGATGTGAGCGTGGAGCACGTGCGGGGCGAGATCGAGGTTCCGGAGGGCTACACCGTGCTCGAGGGGACCCCGCTCGGCAACCGGCGCTCGGTCGGGATCGTCGTCTCGCGCTTCAACGGCGGTGTCACGACGCACATGCTGAAGAGCGCGATCGACGCGCTGACCGAGGCAGGCGTTGCCCAGGACGGGATCACGGTCATGCCGGTGCCCGGGGCGTTCGAGCTGCCGCTTGCGGCCATGGCTCTGGCCAAGACGCGCCGCTACGCGTGCATCGTCGCGCTCGGCGCCGTGGTGCGTGGCGAGACGCCGCACTTCGACTACGTCGCCGGAGAGTGCGCGTCGGGCCTGCAGCTCGCTGCGATCGAGACGGGCGTTCCGGTTGCGTTCGGGGTTCTGACCGTCGAGAACGTCGAGCAGGCCGAGGCGCGGATCGGCAAGGGCGCCGACGCGGCCCGCTCCGCGCTCGAGATGGCAGACCTGTTCGCCCGGCTGCGGGCAAGCGCGCGGGCCTAGATAACCGCGTCTAGCCGCTACACTCCACGCCGCGATGAGCAAGATCTGCGCAATCTGTGGGAAGAAGCCGTCCTTCGGCAACCACCGCTCCCATTCGATGGTCGCCACGAAGCGGCGGTTCGACCCGAACCTGCAGCGCGTGCGCGTCCTGCTCGACGGCTCCGCGAAGCGGGCGTACGTCTGCACTCGTTGCCTCAAGGGCAACAAAGTCGTCAAAGCCGTCTAGCTCCTCTAGCGCCACCGGGCGCAGCCTCTCCTAGCGCCACCGGGCGCAGTCGCTCCCGCCCGGCGGAGCCGGGCTCCGCGACTGCTCTCGCCGCTGGCCGCACGTCGCTCTCCGGGGCCGTGCTCGCGCACTGTCCCCTCCGGCGCCGCACGCCCAGCGACGAGCCGGAGGCGCTAGAGGTGTCATCGGGTGCAACCGCTCCTCCCGCCCGGCGGCGCTAGGGGCGTCATCGGGTGCAGCCGCTCTCGGCGGAGGCGCTCAAAGAGATGGTCGCAACCGTCGCAGGGGGAATTGCGGTCTAATCAGGACCGTGGCGGACGAACTCACGCTGGACCTCGACCTGGGCCGTCTGACGATCTCGCGTGACGCGGTCGCCGAGATCGTGGCCGAAACGGCGCTCGGGTGTTACGGGATCGTCGGGCTCTCGTCGGGGACGCGCGTCGGCCGGCTGTTCAGGCGCGAAGGCATCGCCGTCGACGGCGGGCCCTCGGCGCTCCGGATCGAGCTCCATGTCGTCGTGGAGCACGGGTTGAACCTCGCCGAGGTCGCGGCGACGGTGCGCTCGCAGGTCGCCTATGAAGTGACGAGGCTCACCGGGCTTGCGGTCGCCGCCGTCGAGGTCGTCATCCAACGCGTGCGGAGCGGCGCATGAGAGCGCGCGTTCGCCAGCTCGTCGACGGCGCCCGGCTCGCTATCGAGTCGCACCGCAGCCGCATCGACGACCTGAACGTCTATCCCGTTCCCGACGGCGACACGGGAACGAATCTGACGCTGACGGTGCGCGCCATCTCGGAGTCACTTGCGGGCGAGGGTCCGGACGATCGCGCCGGACTGGCGAAGGAGGTGTCGCGTGCGGCGCTGATGGGCGCGCGCGGAAACTCGGGGGTGATCCTCTCGCAGATCGTCCGCGGAGCCACCGAGAGCCTTGCCGAATCCGACGATCTCGCACGCGCGTTCCGGTCGGCGAGCGATGCGGCCTACCGCGCCGTGCGCAAGCCGGTCGAGGGGACGATGCTGACTGCGATCCGGGCGATGGCGGATGCCGCCGACCGCGGTGCGTCGCTCGCCGAGGTCGTGGCCACGGGCGACGAGACGGTGGCGCGGACGCGCGACATGCTGCCGGTGCTGCGTGAGGCGGGTGTGGTCGATGCCGGTGCGGCCGGGCTCGTCGAGATCGTCCGCGGGATCGCATCCGTGCTGAGCGGCGAGGCGCTGCCGGAAGCCCCGGAGCACGTGGCCGAGATCGGCTTCGACGCTGTCCACCAGGAGCTGTCTCAGTATCGGTACTGCACGGTGTTCGTGGTCGAGGGCGACGATCTCGATCTCGATTCGCTCGAGGCGGAGCTCGCCCGGATCGGCGATTCGCTGCTCGTCGTGGGCGACCGGTCGGCGCTCAAGGTCCATGTCCATACGGACGATCCCGGGCGTGCGCTCTCGCTCGGTGTGCTGCGCGGTGTCGTCGGCGGTGTCGAAGTGGCGAACATGCATGCCCAGACGCACGAGCGCGAAGAGCGCCTGCTGCACGCGGTGCCCGACTCCTCACAGCGCACCGTCGTCGTGGCGGTCGCGGCCGGTGCGGGCAACCGGTCTCTGTTCGAGAGCCTCGGCGCGACGGTGGTCGACGGCGGCTCGACGATGAATCCCGCCACCGCCGACCTGCTGGCCGCGATCGAGTCGGCCGCAGCGGCCGACGTGGTGGTGCTGCCGAACAACCGCAACGTGATCATGGCGGCGGAACAGGCCGCCGAGCACGCCGGGAAGACGGTGCGCGTCGTGCCGACGGAATCGTTGCAGGGCGGCCTGGCGGCGCTGGTCGCATTCGACGCGGGAGCGGGGGCAGTCGAGAACGCCGAAACGATGGCGCGCGCGGCCGAGGTGGTCGCAACCGGTGCGGTCACCATCTCCTCGCGCGACGTCGAGTTGAACGGCGTGCCGGTCCGCTCGGGAACCTGGCTCGGCCTGGCCGAGGGCGAACCGGTCGCCGGAGGAGAGACGTTCGAGGAGGTCGCGCGTGCGGTGCTCGACCGGCTGCTCGCGACGCCGCGCGACGTGCTCACGCTGCTGACCGGTGACGAGCCGCCGTCGCTCGACGCACTGCTCGCCGAGCTGGCGGCGGAGCATCCGGAGCTCGAGCTGGAGGTGCACGCCGGCGGGCAGCCGCACTACCCGCTGCTGCTGGCCGCAGAATGAAGCTGACTGCTGCAAATACCGCCGTCGTCCTCGACTCGACTGCCGATTTCCCGGAAGCGCCCATGCGCTTCGAGAACTTTCGCGTCGTGCCGCTCTACGTGCGCTTCGGCGACGAGAGCTTCAAGGACGGTGTCGAGATCGGCCCGGAGCTCTTCTACGAGCGGCTGCGTACGGCGGCCGAGCTGCCGACGACCTCACAGCCGACGCCGGGCGACTTCTACGCCGTCTACGAGGAACTCGTTTCGCGCTACGACCGCGTCCTCTCGCTGCAGATCTCGTCGACGCTCTCGGGAACGTTCGCCAGCGCGCAGGCTGCCGCGGAGCTCGCCGGCGGCGACCGTGTACGGGTGATCGACACGCGCACCGTGTCGGCATCGGTGGCGCTGCTCGCACTGGGCGTCCAGCGCCGGCTCGAGCGCGGGACGACCGACGAGGAGATCGACGCCTTCGTCGCCCGGTACGGCGAGGAGCACCAGCTGCTCTTCACGGTCAGCACGCTCGACTACCTGGCGAAGGGCGGGCGGATCGGCCGTGCCGCGGCGCTGGCCGGAAACCTCCTGAACGTGAAGCCGATCCTGACGATCCGCGATGGTGAGGTCGTGCCGCTGAAGCGTGTGCGCGGCAATGCGAAGGCGTTCGCAGAGTTCCGCGCGATCTTCGAGTCGACCTCGACCGACTCGCCGTCGCTGCGGGTCGGGATTGCGCACGCCGCCGCGCCCGAGCGGCTCGCGGCTCTGCGCGAGCTGGTCGAGCACGTCCGGCCGCAGGCGCGGATCGAGATCGCGACGACGCTCGGCGCGGTCGTCGGCACGCACGCAGGACCCGGGACAGTCGGCTTTTTCTGGGTCGACGACCCCGACTGAGATGCATGCCGTCCGGTCCGGGTCCTATCCTCGGTCCCGGTGGCGACGATGACCCGAATGCACGCGGGTTTCACAGGTGTGGTCCAGCGCGAGTGGCCAAGGCCGCGCGGCTGGCTCGCGCCCGACCGTGTCGCCGAGCTCGGGATCGAGACGTTGACCGGCGTGGGCGTGACGCTCGCGAAGCGCTTGCGCGCCCTGGGCATCGAAACCGTGCTCGATCTGCTGTTGCATCGCCCGCGCCGGTACGAGCAGGCGGTCGACGAGATCGCGATCTCCGAGCTCTGGGGAGATGACGAGGTTGCGATCGCCGGCGAGGTCGTGAAGGTCAGCTCGCGCCGGATCGGCGGCCGACGCACGATCGTGACGGCGCAGGTGCGGGACGCGAGCGGCTCGATCGGCGCGTCGTGGTTCAACCAGCCGTGGCTGGTCGAGAAGCTGACGCCCGGCACCCACCTTCGTCTGCGCGGCAAGCTCGGCCGCTACGGGTTCGACGTGAAGACATTCGACATCGGGACCGCACGCGCCACCGCCGACTTCGCGCCCGTCTACCCCGCGAGCGAGCACGTGCCGTCGACGAAGCTGCGCGAGCTCTCGCGCAGCGCACTCACGCAGTACGGACGGTTCCTGCCCGATCCTCTGCCGGCGGAGCTCGAGCTGCCGTTGCGCTGCGATGCGCTCGCCGCGATCCACTTCCCGGAGACACGTCGAAGCCGCCGAGCTCGCTCGGCGGCGGCTGGCGCTCGACGAGCTCTTCACCCTGCAGCTCGTGGTCGCCCGCTCGCGTGACGAGGACGTGGTCGCGACGCCGCTGCCGGAACCGGGCGAGCTGACGCGCCGCTACCGCGACGTTCTGCCGTTCACGCTCACCGACCACCAGGAGCGGGCGATCACAGAGCTCGATCTCGATCTCGCCCAGCGCGTGCCGATGCAGCGGCTGCTGCAGGGCGACGTGGGCTCGGGGAAGACCGTCGTCGCGCTCTACGCACTGCTCCGCGCGGTCGAGCACGGCCGGCAGGGTGCGCTGATGGCGCCGACCGAGACGCTCGCCGAACAGCACTTCCTGACGCTCGAGCCGCTCTGTGCGCAGCTGGGCGTGCGTTGCGTGCTGCTCACCGGCTCGTCGGGCTCGAAGAAGATTCGCTCCGAGATCGCGAACGGCGTGGCGCAGATCGCGGTCGGGACCCATGCGCTGATTCAGCGCGACGTCGAGTTCGCCGACCTGGCGGTCGCCGTCGTCGACGAGCAGCATCGGTTCGGGGTCGAGCAACGGAAGGCGCTGGCCGAAGGGCGGTCGCCCCACGTGCTGCACATGACCGCGACGCCGATCCCGCGCACGCTGGCCCTGACGATCTACGGCGACCTGGCCGTGAGCGAGATCGCGAAGCCACCGGCCAACCGCAAGCCGATCGTCACCGCCTGGGTCGGGGCTGAGCGCTCGCACGATGCGTATGCGCGGCTGCGCGTCCATCTCGATGCGGGCCGCCAGGCCTACGTCGTCTGCCCGCTGATCGAGCAGTCGGAGACGCGCCTCGCGCGCGCCGCCGAGGTCGAGGCAGAGCGGCTGCGGCGCGCCGAGCTGGCCGGCTACCGCGTAGGCCTGCTACACGGAAGGCTGAAGCCAGCCGACCGGCGCGAGGTGATGGCGCAGTTCAAAGCGGGGGAGCTCGACGTGCTCGTCGCGACGACCGTGATCGAGGTGGGCGTCGACGTGCCGAACGCGACGATCATGATCGTGCAGGAGGCCGACCGGTTCGGGCTCGCCCAGCTGCACCAGCTGCGCGGGCGCGTCGGCCGCGGCGGCGAGCAGAGCTACTGCCTGCTCATCTCGCGCGACAAGCTCGAGCTGACCGATGTGGCGCAATCGAGGCTGGGGGCGCTGGTCGACACGACCGACGGGTTCGAGCTGGCCGAGATCGACCTGGAGCTGCGTGGCGAGGGGCAGCTGCTCGGCACGCGCCAGTCGGGCTGGAGCGACCTGCGCTTCACCAGGCTGCGCGCCGACCGCGACCTGATCGAGCGCGCCCGTGCGCTCGCGAGCGAGCTGCGGCACGACGACGGCCCCTGGCAGGACGACGCCGACCGTCTCACAGCGGGCGCCGGCCTCGCCGCCTAGCCTCGCTGGATGAGGATCATCGCCGGCACCCACCGCGGCCAGCGGATCGCAGCGCCGGCGGGGCGCGAGACCCGGCCGACGTCCGATCGCGTGCGCGAGAACGCGTTCAACCTGATCGGGCCGGTCGACGGAGCCGACGTCCTCGACCTGTTCGCGGGATCGGGGGCGATGGGGCTCGAGGCGCTCAGCCGCGGCGCCGGGAGCGCGACATTCGTCGAATCGAGCCGCGATGCCTGCCGGACGATCGGCGCCAACCTCGAGAAGCTCCGCCTGCGCGGCACCGTTCTCTGCCAGGACGCCGTGCGCGCCGTCGTGCAGGAGCGGCGCACGTTCGACCTCGTGCTCCTCGATCCGCCGTACGACTACGACCCGGCCCGCCTGGTGCCTCACCTGGCCCGCCTGGTGAGTCCTGACGGGCTGCTCGTGTGGGAGAGCTCGGGACGCGCCGACCCGCCGGAGGTCGAAGGCCTCGCACAGCGAACATCGCGCAAGTACGGTTCCGCACGTCTGACCCTGTTCGAACAATGATCACCGCCATCTATCCCGGCACGTACGACCCCGTCACGAACGGGCACGTCGACGTGATCGCACGCGCGGCCCGCATCTTCGATCGCGTCGTCGTCGGCGTGGTGGGCAACCCGCACCACAAGACGCCGATGTTCACCGTCGAGGAGCGGGTCGACTTCCTGCGCGAAGCACTCGGCCCGACCGAGAACGTCGAGGTCGACGTCTTCAGCGAGCTCGTTGTCGACTTTGCCCGGCGCTGGGAGGCGAAGGTGATCGTGAAGGGGCTCCGCGTGCTCTCCGACTTCGAGTGGGAGTTCCAGATGAACCAGCTGAACCGGCACCTCGCGCCCGACATCGAGACGGTCTACGTGATGGCGAGCCCGCAGGTGAGCTTCGTTTCCTCGAGCGGCGTGAAGGAAATTGCCTCGTTCGGGGGAACTGTCGAGGAGCTGGTTCCGGCGGCCGTCGCGCGCCGGCTGAAGGAAATGTTCCCGAGCGGCCGAGGCGGCGCTCCGTTGTCCGACCAGGAGTAGACTGCGATCTCATGGACGTCCTCGTACTCATCGACAAGCTCGACGACCTCGTGCACAACGCGAAAGCGGTGCCGCTGACCGACCAGGTTCGCATCGACCGCGAGGAGATCTACGACATCCTCGACCAGATGCGTGCAACGATCCCGGAAGAGATCAAGCAGGCCCGGTGGATCGTCAAGGAGCGGCAGGAGATGCTCGCCGAGGCCAAGCGCGAGCAGGACCGCCTCCTCCAGGAGGCCCGTGAGCAGGCAGTCCGCGAGGCGTCACAGACCGAGATCGTCAAGCTGGCCGAGCGCCAGGCGCAGGAGATCATCGACGAGGCCCGCCGGCAGGCGCGCGAGATGCGCCTCGAGATGGAGGACTGGGCCGACGGAATGCTCGCCACGCTCGAGACGAACCTCGACAAGTTCCTCGTCGCCGTGCGCCGCGGCCGCGAGCGCTTGCACGAGCGGTCGCAGGAGTCGGTTGTCGCCGGGATCGGCCCGGTAGACCTCTCCGACAACGGCTCGAACTACTAGCGATAGCGAGGTCTCAGACACCGGCCCGTAGCCAGGTTGGCGCGGGGCTCGGTTGACGGCGCTACCCTCGAGCCATGACGAGTTTCAGCCTTCGCCAGGTGAAGCTCCGTCCCGGTGAGCAGTACCAAGACGAGGTCGAGATCGAGCTGGCCGCCTTCGATTTCGGCGGCCAGCGTTATCTGCCGGTGCCCGCCGAGGTGCCGGCCGCGTTCGAGATCACGCGCGCGACCACGGGGACGGTCTTCAACCTCGGCTTCACGGTGCGTGGTGCACGGCCCGTGCTACCGCTGCCTCGGCGACGCCGTGCTCGAGCTGCCGATCCGCGGCACCGAGTACCAGGACGCGGACTCCAAGGAGGAGGAGATGGCAACCCCGTACATCGAGGGAGACAACATCGACCTCTCCGCCTGGGCCCGCGACGCGATCGCGCTCGCGCTGCCCGAGAAGATCCTCTGCCGGCCCGATTGCGCCGGGCTCTGCGACGTCTGCGGCAAGAACCTGAACGACGAGCCGCACACACATGACGAGGTGGTTGCCGATCCACGCTGGGCCGCACTCGAAGAGCTGCGGGTCGACTCCGACTAATCCGGCGCGCGGCGCTCCATCAGCAGCGCGTCGCGCCAGACGCCACGTTTCTGGGCCAGCCGCTCGCGTACCCCGATCAGCCGGAACCCGCAGGACTCGTGCAGCCGCACCGACGCGTCGTTGCCGGCCAGGATGCCGGCCTGGATCGTCCAGATGCCGGCCGCCTCCGCGCGTCGCACGAGCTCGGCGAGCAGTGCCCGGCCGACGCCGCGGCCACGTGTGGATCGGGCCACGTAGATCGAGTTCTCGGCCACGCCGTGGTAGCACTCGCGGCGTGAGATGGGCGCGAGCGCGGCCCAACCGAGCACGGCGCCTCCGTCGCGTGCGACGAGCCGCGGTGCGGCGAGATGGGTCGCGTCCCACGACTCCCACGACGGCACGGTCTCCTCGAACGTCCCCTCGTCGAGGCCCTCTTCGTAGATCCGCGCGCACGCCTGCCAGTCGGCCGGGGTCAGGTCGTCGAGCGTCACAGCACAATTGTGCGCCATGGCCGGGAGCCGCCCGGCAGCCAGGCGATGAGGCCCGGTCGCGATCCTCGCTACACTGCGCGACGCTATGGCCGTCCCCAAGAGGAAAACATCGAAAGCACGCCGCGATCAGCGCCGGGCGACCCACAAGCTCGAGGCGCCGCGCGTCAATTCGTGCCCGCAGTGCGGTTCACCGAAGCGCCCGCATCACATCTGCCCCACCTGCGGCACGTACAAGGGTCGCGAGATCGAACCGCTCCGCCTCCAGGCGCCGTAAGGCGGCCCGGCAGGCAATGTCCTCCGCGCGGCCCCGCGTCGCAGTCGACGCGCTCGGCGGCGACAATGCGCCGGGCGAGGTGGTCCTCGGTGCGCTCGCTGCGGCTGCGGACGGCGTCGACGTCACGCTCTTCGGCCCGGCGGGCCTCGACACGCACGGGCTGCCGCTGGTCGAGACGACCGAGGTGATCGAGATGGCCGACAAGCCGGCCGACGCGGTGCGCGCCAAGCCGGACTCGAGCCTCGTCGCGGCCGTCCGCTCGGTCGCGGACGGGTCGACCGACGCGGTCGTCTCGGCGGGGAACACTGGTGCGATGCTGGCTGCGGGGCTGTTGCACCTGCGCCGTCTTCCGGGCGTCATGCGGCCGGCGATCGCGGTGCCGATCCCCGCGCGCGAGGGGCCGTCGGTGCTGCTCGACGCCGGCGCCAACGCCGATGCGCGGGCAGAGCATCTGCTGCAGTTCGCCCACATGGGCTCGATCTTCTGCCAGGAGTTGCTCGACATCCCGAATCCCGAGGTGCGGCTGCTCTCGATCGGCGAGGAGGACGAGAAGGGCAACGCGCTCGTTCTCGACGCGCACGCGCTGCTTCGGAGCAGCGACCTGAACTTCGGCGGCAACGTCGAGAGCCGTGAGCTGCTTCGAGGTGCTGCGGACGTCATCGTCGCCGACGGGTTCACGGGCAACATCGCCTTGAAGCTGCTCGAGGGCGCGATCAAGGACCTGCTCGACGCGCTGCGCGCCGAGATCGCGTCGACTGCCACCGGCAAGCTGGGCGGTCTCCTGATCCGGCCTGCGGCGAAGCGGCTGCGGACACGGTTCGACCCGGACACCTATGGCGGCGCGTACCTGCTCGGGCTGCGGGGCCTGGCGGTGATCGCCCACGGAAACAGCGGGCGCCGCGCCGTGGCGAACGCGATCAAGCTGGCAGCGCGCGGGGTCGAGCACGGCGTGGTCGAGCGGCTAGACGAGCGGCTCGGTCAGCGCGTCCGTGTATGATCGCGCGGTTTTAGAGAGACACTTTTTCAGGAAAGTTTCGTGTACCGCCCCCCAACAAATTGAGGTGACATGGCTGCGTCGCGTGAAGAGGTCTTCGAGCGCGTCAAGGAAGTCTTGACGGAACAGCTCGGCGTCGAAGAGGATCAGATCACTGAAGAGGCGTCGTTCCAGGAGGACCTGGACGCCGACTCGCTCGACCTGGTCGAGTTGATCATGGAGCTCGAGGATCAGTTCGGGATCAAGATCTCCGACGAGGACGCGCAGAAGATCACGACTGTCGGCCAGGCCGTCGACTACGTCTCCTCGCACCAGTAGGACTGACGCCACGCCGCGGCTCGAGGGGCTCCGCCGTCTGATCGACGGCCTGCCGCCCGAGCGCGCGGCGAAGGCGTTCATGCATCCTTCGTCGGTCGAGACGAGGGACGACTCGTACGAGCGGCTCGAGTTTCTCGGAGACAGCGTCCTCGGGCTCTCGATCGTCGCGTGGTTGTACGAGCGGTACCCGGATCTGGACGAAGGGCACCTGAGCCGGATCCGGGCGGACGTCGTGTCGCGGCAGGCCTGCGCCCGGATCGCGCGCGAGCTCGATCTCGGCGCCCGGATCGTGGCCGACGAGGCGGCCAACACCGATCTGCGGCAGAGCACGCGCGTGCTCGCGGCGGCCCTGGAGGCGGTGCTCGCCGCGCTCTTCCTCGAACACGGCCTCAAACCGATTCGCGGCGCGATCGCGGAGGCATTCTCGGACGAGGTTGCCCGGTCGATCGCCGAGGGGCCCGATCCGAAGACCCGCTTGCAGGAGCTCGTGGCGAGCCGCGGACAGGCCGCGTCCTACGAGACCCTGGCGGTCATCGGGCCGCCCCATGAACGCATCTTCACCGTCGCGGCGCTTGTCGACGGCGAGATCGCCGGCCGTGGCACCGGCCGCTCGAAGAAGGACGCGGAGCAGGCGGCGGCGCTGGAGGCACTCGCGTCGATCGGCGCTTGAGGGGGCCCATCCGGAAGGCCCGATAGCCTCACTCTTTCGTGCACCTGAAATCGATCAAGCTGCGCGGGTTCAAGTCGTTCGTGGATCCGGTCGAGATCCGGCTCGAGCCGGGCGTCGCCGTCGTCGTCGGCCCGAACGGGTCCGGCAAGTCCAACGTCTCCGACTCGATCCTTTGGGCGACCGGCTCGATGAGCCCGGGCGAGCTGCGCGCCGAGAAGCCCGACGACGTCCTGTTCGCCGGCTCGGTCGGCCGCCAGCAGATCGATGTCTGCGAGGTCGACCTGCTGTTCGACAACGCCGACGGCGCCTGGCCGGATCTCCCGTACTCCGAGGTGTCGGTCACGCGCAGGCTGCAGCGCGGCGGCGAGGGCCAGTATCTCGTCAACAAGACGCCGGTTCGGCGCATCGACCTCGTCGAGCTCCTCTCGGACGTCGGACTCGGCGGCGGCCTGCGCTCCGTCATCTCACAGGGCCGTGTCGAGACCGTGCTCAACTCGAAGCCGCAGGAGCGGCGCGAGCTGATCGAGGAGGCCGCCGGGCTCGGACGCTTCAAGCGTCGCCGGCATCGCGCCGAGCTGAAGCTCGCGCGTGTGGGGATCCAGGTGGAGCGTGCACGCGACCTCGAGGACGAGGTACGCAAGCGGCTCCGCCCGCTTGCCTTGCAGGCGACCGCCGCCGAGCGCGCCGAGAAGCTCGGGGTCGAGATTGCGCGCCTGCAGGCGGCGATCGCGACGCTCGACCTGACGCGCCTCACAGCCCGCCGTGCGGAGGCCGAGGGCCGCCGCGTCGCCACCGCCGAGGAGCGGCGGCTGCTCGACGAGAAGATTGCGGCGCTGGTCGCCGAGCGCGAACGGGCCGAGGAGGAGCTGACCGATTCCGCTGGGGGCCGCGAGCAGGCAACCGCCGCGCTCTACCGCCTGCGGAGCGGGGGGGAGCGGATCGTGCTGCGTCGCGAGTCGGCGGCGTCTCTCTCGGCGCAGCTTCGGGCCGAGCTCGACGCTGCGCGCGCGTTCGACCCGTCGGCCTCTGCCGAGCTCGAGACGGCCGCGCGCACTGCCGCCGCGGCCGCGCAGACGGCGGCCGCAGAGCGCGCACGGCTGCTCGTCGAAGCGGAAGAGCGCTGGGCGAGGGTCGCCGCGATCGAGCGCGAGGCACAGGGCGTGCTGGCCGGCGAGCTCGACGAGATCCTGCAGGCGCGCGCACAGGCCGAGTCGCTGCTTACCGGTGGGAGCCGCGACGCGCTGCTTGCGCTACGCGGCGCTGCGCAACGGCTGGGCGTGCGGCACGAATCGGCGCAGCGCCTGCTTGGCGAGCTGCAGTCGGAGCTTGCGGAGGCGCGGCAGGCGCCGAGCGGGCCCACGCCGGAGCAACTCGGCCGCACCGCGGACGACGCCGATGCCGCCGCCCGCGCGGCCGCGCGGGAGCGTGAAGACCTCGAGGCGCGCGTGTCGCTCGCGCGCGAGCGTCTGGCCGCACTCGAGCAGTCGCTGGCCGAGCGTGAAGGACTGCCCCCGGCCGCGCGCGCCCTTGCCGAAGCAGGCGAGCGGCTCGCGCTGCAGTTGCTCGAGGTCGAAGCCGGCACCGAGCGGTCGGTGGCTGCGTCGCTCGCGCACCGTGCGTCGGCGATCCTGGCCGACAGCCCCGCCCGCGCGCTCGCACTCGTCGAGCAGGCGATGTCGTCAGGGCTCGGGTCGCTGCTCGTGCTCGTCGGTGGCGATCCGCGCGCGCTCGCCAACCTCCCGGTTGTCGAGCGCGACGCGCTGCTCGCCTCCAACGTGCCGGCGGTGACCGCCGACGGGATCGGCTGGGACCCGCAGCGTGGCGAGCTGTGGTTCGCCGGCGAGACGGCCGAGGCCGTCCTGCTCGAGCTCGATGCCCGCCGCCGCGAGCTGCACGCCGAGGCCGAGGAGCTCGCCGTGCGGGCGACGGAGGCGGCCCGTGCCGCCGAGACCGCCGCCGAACGGGCGCGTGTGGCCGCTGATGCGTTCGCGCCGGTCGCCCACCTGCGCACGGTGCGCCGCGCCGATCCTGCCCAGCTGCAGCGTCTGGTCGCCGGCTCCGAAAGGCTCGATGAGACCTTGAGGGTTGCCGCAGCAGCGGCCGCCCGGCTCGAGACGCCACTCGCCGAACGCGCCGGCCGGCTCGCCGAAGACCTGCACGGCATCTCGACGCGCGAGGCCGAGCTGCGGCGTGCCGTGGCCGACGTCGGCGCGCGGGCGCTCGCGGCCGAGCGGCGGGCGAACGGCCGCACATCCGGCGCCGCCGGCAACGTCGCCGATCTGCCGCAGCCGCAGGCCGAGGAGCTGTCGGCTCGAGCCGCGGTCGCTGCCGAGTCCGCGGAGGACGCCGCCGAGCGCGCGCGGAGCGCCGCCCGTGCGCTCGCCGATTCTGGCCCGGCTCACAGCCGGCGCCCGAACGAGCTGGTGCTGCAGCGGCTCGTCGGCGGCGCGACGCGGCTCGAGGCAGCACTTGCGCTCGACGTCGAGCGGTTCGAGGCGCCGGTGCGCGAACGGGCCGAGGCCCAGGCCGCGCGCACCACCCATCTGGGCGCCGAGTTGCGCCGGCTCGGCGCCGAGGAGGTCGAGCTGCGGCAGGCCGCCGCACACGCCGGCGAGCGGCTGTCGGCGATCGACGTCGAGCTCGCGCGAACCGACGCGGAGCGTGACGAGGCCCAGCGACGTCTCGAAGCTGCGGCAGCCGAGCCTGCCGAGGGCGAAAACCGCGACGAGCTGGCCGAGAAGCTGGCGCGCTACGAACGGCGCCGCGAGCAGCTCGGCCAGGTCAATCCGCTCGCGAAGGAGGAGTACGACGCCGAGAAGGAGCGGCTCGAGGAGCTGTCCGTCCAGCGCGCCGACCTCGAGAAGAGCCTCGAAGAGCTCGAGAAGCTCCGTGACGACCTGACCCGCACCGTCGAGACGCGGTTCGCCGAGACCTTCGCTGCGGTCGAGCACCACTTCCATGAGGTCGCGGCGACGCTGTTCCCGGGCGGCGAGGGCCGCCTGCGCATGACCGAGGGCGAAGAGGATGGGGAGGAGCCGGGAATCGAGGTCGAGCTGCGGCCCGCCGGCAAGCGGGTGACCCGGCTCTCGCTGCTTTCGGGCGGCGAGAAGGCGCTGGGGGCGATCGCATTCCTGTTCTCGCTCTTCCTCGCGCGCCCGAGCCCGTTCTACCTGCTCGACGAGGTCGAAGCCGCGCTCGACGACACGAACATCGGCCGGTTCACCGAGCTCTTGCGCACGTACGCCGACCGCGCCCAGTTCATCGTGATCACGCACCAGAAGCGCACGATGGAGGCCGCCGACGTGCTCTACGGCGTCACGATGGGCCCAGACGGCGTCTCGCAGATCGTTTCGCGCCGCCTACCCCGCGAAGAACAAGCAGTCGCCGCGACCGCGTGAACGACCTCGACTTCGTCCTGCGCGCCGTCGACCTGCTCTGGGCGAAGGGCGTCAGGACGTGGGTCTCGGGCGGCTGGGGCGAGGAGCTGCGCGGGCTCGAGGCGCCCCGCGAGCATGCCGACCTCGATCTGCTCTATCCCGGCGCGCGACTGGTCGCCGCGTCGACGCACTCGACCTGCAATGGGTTGACGAGAAGCGGTTCGTCTGGAAGCGCGCATTCGTGCTCGAGGGACTCTCGGTGGAGCTGTTCCTCGTCGAGCGGGATGCGCACGGCTGGTTCACGCAGCTCCGTCGCCGGCGGCACGACTGGCCCGACAACGTCTTCTCGACGAACGGCCGCGTCGCGGTCGCGAGCACGGCAGCGCTCGCCGGCTACCGGCACTCCCACCGCCGCGCCGCCTGAGGCACGTCCGGCCCGATGCGGCCGCGGCAGGCTAACGTCCGGCGGTCATGGCGAGAAGCTGGGGAGAGCTGCTGGGGGAGGCCGACGCGCCCGCGCGAGAGCGACGAGGAGCGGCGCGGCCTCTTCGGCCGGCTGCGCGAATCGCTCGGCAAGTCGCGGCGCGCGCTCACCGAGCAGCTACAGGTCGCGGCGTTCGACCCGTCGGACGACGCCTCGTGGGAGCGGCTCGAAGAGGCGCTGATCTACGCCGACGTCGGCGTGCGCGCGACGGCCGAGCTGATCCGGCGCCTCGAGGCGCGCCAGGATCTGACCGACCTGAACGCGGCGCTCGCCGAGGAGATCGCCGCGCTGCTTCGGCGAGCCCCCGACGCTCGACATCCGCGCACGAGCCGGCGGTGATCCTCGTCGTCGGCGTCAACGGCACCGGCAAGACGACCACGATCGGCAAGCTCGCGCAGAAGCTGCGCGAGCACGGGCACGCCGTGACGCTCGGCGCGGCCGACACGTTCCGCGCGGCCGCGGAGGAGCAGCTCGAGATCTGGGCGCAGCGCTCGGGCGCCCGGTTCGTCGGCGGCGAGCGCGGCGGCGACCCGGCGGCGGTCGCCTACGACGCGGTCGGCGCCGAGCGCGGCGTCGTGATCGTCGACACCGCGGGCCGGCTGCACACGCAGACGAACCTGATGGACGAGCTGTCGAAGGTGCGCCGGGTGATCGCGGGCCGCCGTGAGGGCGCGCCGCACGAGGTGCTGCTCGTCGTCGACGCGACGACCGGCCAGAACGGGCTGCAGCAGGCGCGGCTCTTCAACGAGGCGGTCGGCGTGACCGGCGTCGCGCTGACGAAGCTCGACGGCTCGGCGAAAGGCGGCATCGCGGTTGCGATCGCCTACGAGCTCGGGCTGCCCGTGAAGCTGGTCGGCGTCGGCGAGGGTCTCGACGACCTGCGCCCGTTCGACCCGGCCGACTTTGCCCGAGCGCTCGCGTAGTTCGCTGGCTTGAGCCTGCCCAGAGGTTGATCTGGGCGTCGGTGCGCGTAGCGGTCGATCTCGGCCAGCTCGTCGTCGGAGAAGCCAGGCATGTCGAGCGCGCCGAGCGAGTCGTCGAGCTGCGCGACGCTCGATGCCCCGACCAGCGTCGAGGTCATGCGCGGATCGCGCAGCGTCCAGGCCAGCGCAAGCTGGGCGAGCGACTGGCCGCGGCTGCCGGCGATCTCGTTCAGCGCCGGATCTTCGCCAGGGTGTCGTCGGTGAGCAGGTCGGGTGAGAGCGACGCTGTTCTCGCGCGGCCCGCGAGCCCGCCGGGATCCCGTTCGAGGTACTTGTCGGTGAGCATTCCCTGCGCGAGCGGCGAGAAGCCGATGCAGCCGACGCCGAGCTCGCCGAGCGTGTCGAGCAGCTCCGGCTCGATCCAGCGGTTGAGCAGCGAGTACGACGGCTGGTGGATCAGGAGCGGCGTGCCGAGCGCGTCGAGGATCGCCGCCGCTTCGCGGGTCTTCTCGGGCGAGTACGACGAGATGCCGGCGTAGAGCGCTCGACCGGAGCGGACGGCGGTGTCGAGCGCGCCCATCGTCTCTTCGAGCGGCGTGTCGGGGTCGAAGCGGTGGGAGTAGAAGATGTCGACGTAGTCGAGCGCCCATGCGCGCGAGCGACTGGTCGAGCGAGGCGAGCAGGTACTTGCGCGAGCCCCACTCGCCGTACGGGCCGGGCCACATGTCGTAGCCCGCCTTCGTCGAGATGACGAGCTCGTCGCGGTACGGCCGCAGGTCGTCGCGCAGATCCGGCCGAACGTCTCCTCGGCCGAGCCGTAGGGCGGCCCGTAGTTGTTGGCCAGGTCGAAGTGGGTGATGCCGAGGTCGAAGGCGCGGCGCAGGATCGCGCGGCTCGTCTCGTAGGGGTCGGTCGCCGCCGAAGTTGTGCCAGAGCCCGAGCGAGATCGCCGGCAGCTTCAACCCGCTGCGGCCGGCGCGGCGGTACGGCATGCGCGTCGTAGCGCCCGTCGGCGGCTGAGTAGGGCATGGCGGGAGTCTAGAGGCACCGCAGCTACCATGCGCCGTCGTGTTCGACAGCCTCTCGGACAAGCTGCAAAGTGCCCTCGGAGACCTTCGGAAGAAGGGCAAGCTCGACGAGGAATCGATCTCGCGCGCGATGCGCGAGATCCGTCTCGCGCTGCTCGAAGCCGACGTCAACTTCACGGTCGTGCGCGACTTCGTCGCGCGGGTCCGCGAGCGGGCGCTCGGCGAGGACGTCCTCAAGAGCCTGACCCCGGGCCAGCAGGTCGTGAAGGTCGTCCACGACGAGCTCACGCAGCTGATGGGCGAGGGCGAATCGGGGCTCGCGTTCGGCAAGTTCACGGTCATCCTGCTCGCCGGACTCCAGGGCTCGGGCAAGACGACGACGGCGGCGAAGCTCGCGCTGCACCTGCGCAAGCAGGGTCGCAAGCCGGGGCTCGTGGCCGCCGACCTGCAGCGTCCGGCCGCGATCGACCAGCTCGAGCAGCTCGGCAAGCAGATCGACGTGCCCGTCTACCGGACCGAGACCAAGGACGCGGTCGAGGCGACGCGCAGCGGGCTCGAGCGCGCGCGCTCCGCCGGGCTCGACACGGTGATCGTCGACACGGCGGGCCGCCTGCAGATCGACTCTGAGCTGATGGACGAGCTCGCGCGGGTGCGCGACGAGGCGAAGCCGACGAACGTGCTGCTCGTCGTGGACGCGATGACCGGGCAGGAGGCGGTGAACGTCGCGGAGGCGTTCGAGAAGCGGATCGCCTTCGACGGCGTCATCCTCACCAAGCTCGACGGCGACGCGCGGGGTGGCGCAGCGCTCAGCGTCAAGGCCGTCACCGGCAAGCCGATCAAGTTCGCGTCGACGGGCGAGAAGCTCGACGCGCTGGAGGCCTTCCATCCCGACCGGATGGCCTCGCGGATCCTCGGCATGGGCGACGTGCTGACGTTGATCGAACGCGCCGAGGCGGCGGTGGAAGAAGACGAGCAGGCCGAGATGGAGAAGCGCATGCGCGCCGGCCAGTTCACGTTCGACGACTTCCTCAGCGCCTACAAGATGTTGCGCCGGATGGGGCCGCTGAAGGGCGTCCTCAAGATGATTCCGGGCATGGATGCGTCGATCGGCGACGTCGATGTCGACGAGAATCAGCTGGGGCGGGTCGAGGCGATCGTGCTCTCGATGACGCCGCAGGAGCGCCGTAGCCCTATCGTGATCGATGGGAAGCGGCGAATCCGGATCGCGAACGGCTCCGGAGCGACCGTGCAGCAGGTGAACCAGCTGCTTGACGCACGGAAGCAGATGGAGAAGATGATGAAGCAGATGGGGCGGGGGAAGATGCCGGCCCTCCCGAACCAGCAGGCGCCCGGCAACAAGCCCTCCGCCACGCGGAAGGCGTCGTCGAAGCGCAAGAAAAAGAAGGCCGGACGGAGGTAAAGGACACCAATGGCTGTGAAGCTCAGGCTCACTCGGGTGGGCTCGAAGAAGAATCCGATCTACCGCGTCGTCGCCGCCGACTCGCGCTCGCCGCGTGACGGCAAGTTCCTCGAGATCGTCGGTCGCTACAACCCGCAGACCGACCCCTCGACGATCGACCTCGACGCGGAGAAGGTCTCCGCCTGGCTCGGCAAGGGCGCCCAGCCCACCGAGGCAGTCGCCAAGCTGATCAAGATCTCAGGAATCTCCAAATAGCCGATCTGCTCGCGTACCTGGCGCGCGAGCTGGTCGACGACCCGGACGCGGTGCGCGTGGAGAGCGAGGAGCGCGACGGTGTGCTCGTGCTCGTTCTGCATGTCGCAGCCGACGACGTCGGCAAGGTGGTCGGCCGCCAGGGCAGGATCGTGCGCGCCTTGCGGACGCTCGTGCGCGCGAGCGCCGTACGCGAAGGGCGCCGCGTCATGGTCGAGATCGCCGATCCTGAATAGCGGTGAAGGTCGCGGCGCTGTACGACGTGCATGCGATGCCGTGGGCCCTGGAGGCGGTGCTCGCCGAGGTGGCGGACGAACGCGTCGACGCGATCGTCTTCGGGGGTGACTTTCTCGGTGGCCCGTGCCCGCGCGAGACGATCGAGCTGGTTCGCTCCCTCGATGCGATGTGCATTCGCGGCAACGCCGAACGCGGCCTCCATGGGCGCGATGCCGACCTGATCGGTCCGGCGCATGCAGAGTGGGCGAGGTCACTGCCGATGACGGTCGACCTCGACGGCGTCCTCTACTGCCACGCGACGCCAGCCGACGACGAGCTGATGACGACCGCGATCACACCCGACGACGAAGTCGCAAGGCTCTTCGCCGGGGTCGACGGCACGGTGGTAATCGGTCACACCCATCATCAGTTCGATCGGAAGGTGGGCGATCTACGCGTGGTCAACGCCGGCTCCGTCGGGATGGCCTACGAGGGGCGCGTCGCGGCTTTCTGGTTGTTGGTCGACGAGGGCGAGCCGCGGTTTCGGAGTACCGGCCTCGACGTCGAGAAGCTTGCGGCCGAGATCCTGGCGAGCGACTGGCCGAAGGCCGAGGAATTCGTCGCCGAGAATGTGCGTGTCGCTGTCGACCGCGACGAGGCGATCCGCTACTTCGAGAGCATCCGGTGAGCGACCGTGTCGCGATCGGCCGCGTCGGGAAGCCGCACGGGCTCGACGGCTCCTTCTACGTCGAGCAGCCCAGCTCCGACGAGCGTTGGTGGAAGATCGGCGCGAGGTTCCTGGCCGGGGGCAGGCAGGTCGAGGTCGTCGGCGCGCGGCGGGCGCAGGGCCGGCCGGTCGTGAAGCTCGACCGCACCGTCGAGCGCGGGGCTCCGCTGGAGATCGAGCGCTCGGAGCTGCCGCCGACGGGCGAGGACGAGTTCTACGTCTTCGAGTTGCTCGGGTTCGCCGTGGTGGAGGAGACGGGTCGCGCGCTCGGAAGCGTCACGGACGTGACGCCGGGGATTGCCAACGACGTGCTCGTGCTCGACTCGGGGGTGCTGCTGCCGATGGTCTCCGACTGCGTGCGCAGCGTCGACGTCGGCGCCGGGCGGATCGTCGTCGCGACAGGTTTCGCCGGCTGATGCAGCTCGACGTCTTCACGCTCGTCCCGCATGCATTCGCCTGGCTCACCGAGCAGCGCCCGGTCGCGACGGTGCTGGGCGGCGAGCTCGATCTGCGGCTCTTCTCCTATCGTGAGACGACTCCCCTGCGTGGCGGCCAGGTCGACGACGAGCCGTACGGCGGCGGAGCGGGCATGGTGCTGCGCGTCGACGTGGTCGCTGCGTCGCTCGACGCCGCGTACGGCGGGCCGCCGCCGCAGCGCGTGATCGCGCTGTCGCCCCAGGGCAGGCAGCTGACCCAGGAGATCGTGGAGGAGCTCACGGCCGAGCCGCACGTGACGCTGCTCTCGGCTCGCTTCGAAGGCTTCGACGAGCGGATCGTCCGGCATCTGGCCACCGACGCGATCTCGATCGGCCCATACGTCCTGTCGAACGGCGACCTGCCCGCGATGGTGCTGGTCGACGCGATCGCGCGCCGACTGCCGGGAGCACTCAGCGAGGGCTCGGGCGAGCTGGAGTCGTTCTCGGCGGAGCTCGGCGGCGGACTTGAGTACCCTCACTACACACGGCCGGCGGAGTTCCGCGGCTGGCGGGTCCCCGACGTGCTGCTTTCGGGTGACCACGCGCGGATCGAGAGCTGGCGGAAGGAGCACGTGCGTTGAGGAACCCGATCGACCGCCTGACCCAGGGCTTGCCTCACGGCTGGCGCCTGACGATCGACTGGCTCGTAACGATCGTCGGCGCGATCGCGATCGTGCTCGCGATCAAAGCCTGGGTGGTCAATCCATACCGGATCCCGTCGAGCTCGATGGAGCCGACGCTGCACTGCGCGAAGCCGTCCCCGGGCTGTGAGGCACGCTTTTCCGACCGGGTGCTCGCGTGCCGCTTCTGTTACCGGCTCTGGTCGCCGAAGCGAAACGACATCGTGGTCTTCAAGACGCCGCCGCTGGCGGCAGTGCGCTGCGGCGCCGGCGGGACGTTCGTGAAGCGTCTGGTCGGGTTGCCGGGCGACACCTGGGAGGAGCGCGAGGGGTATGTCTACATCAACGGAAAGCGCTTGAACGAGCCGTATATCCAGAAGGGTCGCCGCGACGATCGCACGATCGCCCGGATGACGATCGCGAAGGGCCAGTACTTCATGATGGGCGACAACCGGGCGTCTTCCTGCGATTCGCGCGCCTGGGGCACGGTGCCCCGGAAGAACCTGATCGGCAAGGTGCTGGCGACCTACTGGCCGCCGAAGCGCATCTCGGTCAGGTAGCCAGGCCGGTTTTCGCTACGATGCCCGCGGCCCACGGGCCTTCCTTGCTATGAGCACCGTCATCCAGGACATCGAGCGCGCGCAGCTGCGTGAAGTCCCGCAGTTCAAGGCGGGCGACACGGTACGCGTGCATTTCCGCGTCATCGAGGGCACCCGCCAGCGGATCCAGGTGTTCGAGGGAATCGTGATCAAGCGTCAGGGCGCCGGCGCCCGCGAGACCTTCACGGTGCGGAAGAACTCCTTCGGTGTCGGGGTCGAGCGGACCTTCCCGTTGCACTCGCCGAAGATCGACAAGATCGAGGTGCAGGCGATCGGCGACGTCAACCGCGCGAAGCTCTACTACCTGCGCGGCAAGGTCGGCAAGAAGGCTCGCGTTCGCGAGCTGCGCCAGCGCTGAGACGGCTCGCGGCGCTCGGAGCTGCGATCGCCTTCGTCGCGGCAGGGTGCGGCACGGCGGCCCACAACACGGCACTCGCGCACGCCAAGGCGTGGGCGCGGACGCACGACGACCAGGGATCGAAGATCGACTGCAGCTCGGGGTTCAAATCTCCGGCGGGGATGTCGACGCGGCCCGACTTCATCTGCCTGATCCATCACACGGCCGCGACCTGCGACGAGCTTTACGTGGCGCAGCGCGACGGCCGCTGGGTGGTGCAGCTCCGGCGGCGCAACGTCGACTGCGTGCTCCCGCTGTGACTTCTCTGCAAGAAGCGGTCAACAGGCGGGGAGGCGTCGGGAAGCGGGGCTATCCTCGACGGGGTGGCGCCCAGACGGACCGGCCAGAAGCTCCTGCGGTTCGATCGCAACCTCGGCGTCCGCTTCGTCGCCGGCGCCGACGAGGCCGGGCGGGGGCCGCTTGCCGGGCCGCTCGTCGTCGCGGGCGTCCTGCTCGACTACGACTGCCTGCGTGACCATCGCGTTCGCCCGCTCGCCTTCCTGAACGACTCGAAACAGGTCGGCGAGGCGATGCGCGAGGAGCTGTACCGCGCCGTCCTCGCGTGCGCCGAGCGCGTGTCCGTGCACGTGTTCCCACCGGGTGTGATCGACCGCGACGGGCTGCATCGCTCGAACCTGAGTGGCCTGCGGGCTGCGCTTCAGGCGTGCCAGCCCGCCGATGTCTCGCTCGTCGACGGCTTCAAGCTCGGCCCGCTCGCGCCGCCTCATCGCGCGCTCGTCGACGGCGATACGAAGAGCGCTGCGATCGCCGCGGCGTCGATCGTGGCGAAGGTGACGCGCGACCGCTACATGCGCGCGGCCGACGCGCTCTATCCCGCATACGGCTTCGCCTCGCACGTCGGCTACATCACGCCGGCGCACACGCGCGTCGTGCGCGAGCGAGGCCCGTGCGAGATCCATCGCCGGTCGTTCCGCGCGCTGGCGTACCGCACGGAGGCGGGCGTCGAGCTCGTTGCCGCAGAGGGATAGAAACCCGCCGCGCAACGAGGCAGAGCGCCGTGCCGCGTGGTGGTATCGCCTGCGCGGCTACCGCATCCTCGATGCCAACGTCTGGCTCGGCGGCGGCGAGCTGGATCTCGTTGCGCGTCGAGGAGGCACGCTCGTCTTCTGCGAGGTGAAGTCGAAGACCGGGACGGCGTTCGGCGATCCGCTGGAGGCCGTGACCGGGCTGAAGGCGAGCCGGGTGCGCAGCGCGGCGGCCGCATGGCTCGGGCAACATCCCGAGGCCCGGGGGCTCGAGGTGCGTTTCGACATCGTCGCCGACCGCGCCGGCCGGATCGAGCACGTGCCGAACGCGTTCTAGAGCAACTGTTGAACCTGCGCGGCGGTCGGGAACGACGCCTGCGCGCCGGCGCGGGAGGCGGCGAACGCGCCCGCCGCGCAGGCGAAGCGGAGCGCGTCCTCCCGGTCGCGGTCGAGCAGCAGCGAGACGAGTAGCGCGGCGCAGAAGGCATCGCCGGCGCCCGTGCCGTCGACGGCGTGCACCTTGGGAGGCGTGGCGCGTGCGACTTCCTGTCCCGACTCGAGCAGCATCGCACCTTCGGCGCCCAGCGTCAGCGCGGTGAGCGCAGGGCGTCGTGGGCAGCGCGTCGAGCTCGAAGCGGTTGACGACCACGAGGTCGGCGCGTTCCACGAGCTTCGACGGGATCGGCCGTGCGGGCGCAGCGTTGAGGCAGAGAAACGGCGCCTGATCCGCGGCGGCGAGGATCGCCTCGACCGGGATCTCCTGCTGCACGAGCACGGCGTCGGTGGGTGCGAGCACGATGTCTGTCGGCTCCAGCCGCTCGTTGGCGCCGGGCGCGACGACGATCACGTTCTCGCCGGCGTCGTCGACGAAGATCAGCGCGACCCCGCTCTCGCCGCCGTCGGCGTGCACGCCCGAAATGTCGACGCCCTCGCGCTCGAGCGACTCGAGCACGAGCCGGTCGGTGCCGACCCGCCCGACGAAGCGAACGTCGGCGCCGAGCCGGGCCGCGGCGACCGCCTGGTTCGCGCCCTTTCCGCCCGGCAGGCGCGAGAAGCGTGCGCCGCCAATCGTCTCTCCGGGCTGCGGCAGGCGAGCGCAGCGCGCAACGAGGTCGATGTTCGCCGAGCCGACGACCGTGATCCGCGGTGGCACGGGACTATCGTGGCAGGAGGCCCGGCGGCCGCGACGTGGAACCTGGATGGATGGGAGTCACCCAGGCGCAGATCTATGCCGGCCTCGACCTCGATCTGTCATGGTCCGAGAGCGACCTGCCGGAGCGGCTGCGGACGAAGCACGTTCATCGACTGCACCCCTATCTCGGCAAGTACATCCCCCAGCTCGTCGAGGAGCTCTTCCGGCGGCACGTGCCGGTGCGGGGGAGGGTGCTCGACCCGTTTGCGGGCTCGGGCACGACGCTGGTGCAGGCGCTCGAGAGCGGGCTCGACTCCGCCGGCGTGGACATCGCGGCGTTCAACTGCCTGCTGATGCGCGTGAAGACGGGCGCGTACAACCCGTTCGTCGTCGAGCGGGAGTTGCGCGACGCGCTCGGTCGCTTCGAGCGCGGCGAGGGTGAGGCGAGCCCTGCGAACGCTTATGTGCGGAAGTGGTTTGCGCCGGCCGCGCGCGAGCAGCTGCTTCGCTTTCGCTCCCTGGCGGGCGACTACGAGCATGCCGACGTGCTGCGGGTCATCCTGGCGCGGGCAGCGCGTTCCGCGCGCCGCACAGCCCACTTCGACCTGGATTTCCCGAAGGAGCCGCAGCTCGATCCGTACTGGTGCTTCAAGCACCGGCGGGAATGCCGGCCGATCGACCGTGCCGACCACTTCATCCGCCGCTACACCCTCGACACGCTCGCCCGCCTCAAGGAGTTCGGCCGCGTGCGCACGAAGCGCTCGACCGAGGTGCTGCACGGCGACGCGCGCGAGCTGGAGCTGCCGGGGCCGTTCGACACGGTCGTCACGTCGCCGCCGTATCCGGGCCTGATCGACTACCACGAGCAGCACCGCTACGCGTACGAGCTGCTTGGGCTCGACGACCTGCGCGGTCGCGAGATCGGAGCCGCGGCGCGCGGGACGTCAAGGGCGGCACTCGCGGCGTATGTGGACGGCATCTCGGGGGTGTTCGCGGCGTCTGCCGAGGCGCTCCGGCCGCGGGGACGTGTGGTGATCGTCGTCAACGACCGCCGCGACCTCTACCCGGAGATCCTCGATCGGGCGGGGCTCGTGCTCGAGCAGCGCTACCAGCGGCACGTGAACCGCCGCACGGGCCGCCGGGCGGGCGAGTACTACGAAGACGTGCTCGTTGCGCGCCGCGCGTAACTCTTTTCGAATCTGACACAGACACGTAGGTATTCGTCGCCTAGCGTGGCAACGTGCTCGCACGGACCGTCACGCATGCGCTGGTCGGCCTCGAGCCGCGCCGGGTTGAGGTCGAGGCTCGGCTCGAGCGGGCGCAGCCGGGTTTCGCGATCGTGGGCCTTGCCGACCGTGCCTGTCAGGAGGCCAAGGAGAGGGTGCGGAGTGGGATCTCGGCGTCCGAGCTCGAGTTTCCGATCCGGCGGATCACCGTCAATCTCGCTCCGGCGTCGCTCCGCAAGGAGGGGTCGGGATTCGACCTGCCGATCGCGCTTGCGATCCTGGCCGCCTCTGACCAGCTGCCGCCCGGCGCACTCGACGGCGTCGCTGCTTTCGGTGAGCTCGCACTCGACGGGCGGGTGCGGCCCGTGCCGGGCGCGCTTGTGGCCGCCGAAGGGGTGCGTCGCGGTCATCTGAGGCACCTGGTCTGCGCGTCCGAGTCGGCATCCGAAGTCGCGCTCGCCGGCGTCGAGCCGATTGCGGTGCTCCACCTTGCCGATGCGGTTGCCTGCCTCTCCGGGCTCCGCGAGCCGCCTGGGTGGCCCGAGCCCGTCTCGCCGCCGCCGCCATTCGTGCCCGACCTCGCGGACGTGCGCGGGCAGGAACGCGGGCGGCGTGCGCTCGAGATCGCCGCCGCAGGTGGTCACAACCTGCTGCTCGCGGGGCCGCCGGGGACGGGAAAGACGATGCTGGCACGCCGCTTGCCGGGGATTCTGCCGCGGCTCGACGACGACCGGGCGCTCGAGGTGACGCGCATCCACTCCGTCTCCGGCGTGCTCGCGCCGTCGACCGGGCTGGTACGCGTGCCGCCGTTCCGGGCTCCGCACCACTCGGCATCCACGGCGGCGATCGTCGGAGGCGGCGGTCGCGGGCCGCAACCCGGGGAGGCGAGTCTCGCCCACTGCGGCGTTCTGTTCCTCGACGAGCTGCCCGAGTTCGCGCGCCCGGTGCTCGAATCGCTCCGCCAGCCGCTCGAGGACGGTGTGGTCTTCGTCGCCCGGGTGCTCGGCCGTGCGGTGTTTCCGGCGCGGTTTCAGCTGGTCGGGACGATGAACCTCTGCCCCTGCGGAGCACGCGGCGACCCGGCGGCGAGATGTGCCTGCTCGCCTCAGCGTGTCCAGCGCTACCGCGAGCGGCTCTCCCGTGCCCTGCTCGACCGCTTCGACCTGGCACTGACCGTGCCGAGGCCGCGCGGCGACGAGCTCGCGGCTCCGCCCGGCGAGCCGTCCAGGGTCGTCGCGGAGCGCGTGCTCCAGGCGCGTGCGAGGCTCCAGGAGGAGCGTCCGGAGCTCACGCCCGCTGCAAACGAGCTCTTGACGCGCGCCGTCGAGCGCCTGCCACTCTCCGGCCGCGGGCGGGCCCGCGTCGCTCGCGTCGCCGTCACCGTCGCGGCCCTCGCTGCCTCCGAGGCCGTGGAGCCGGAGCACCTCGCGGAGGCGCTCTCGTACCGCCCGCCGAAGGAGCTCGTCGAATGACCGAGCTTGCGACAGCGGTGTTCGCCGCGAACACGGGAACGCATCTGATCGACGCGCCGCGGTCACGCCGGTTCGACCTCTTCCGTCGCGGCTTCGACGAGGCGGCGTTTCTGCGCAGCCTTGCCGAACGCGGCCTACGGTGGGTCGCCCGCAGCGACCACCGCTTTCCGCAGCGCCTGAGCACGATTCACGATCCGCCGCCGGGGTTGTTCGTGCGCGGCCCGGCTCCGCTTTCGCTGGTCGACGCACCGACGGTTGCGATCGTCGGCGCACGCGCCTGCTCGGCGTATGGAAGCGAGGTTGCGGCGCAGCTGGCGCGCGATCTGACCCGCGCCGGCGCAGTCGTGATCTCGGGGCTGGCGCGGGGGATCGACGCGCAGGCGCATCGCGGCGCGCTCGAGGCGGGCCCGACGGTCGCCGTGCTCGGCTGCGGCATCGACCGTGACTATCCGCGCGCACATGCGACGCTGGCCGCCGAGATCGCCGCGACCGGACTGATCGTGTCCGAGTACGCGCCGGGTGTCGAGCCGGCTCCCTGGCGCTTTCCGGCCCGAAACCGGATCGTCGCGGGCCTCGCCGATGCAACGGTGGTGGTCGAAGCGCGAGAGCGAAGCGGTGCGCTGATCACCGCCGACCTGGCGCTCGACGAGGGCCGCGAGGTGCTGGCCGTGCCGGGCGAGATCACGAGCCAGCTGTCGCGCGGCACGAACCACCTACTGCGGCTCGGGGCCGTCCCGGTCACGTGCGTCGGGGATGTCCTTGCCGTGCTCGGGCTCGATCCCGGCACCGTGCCTTCCGCGACGGGCGCCGGTGCGCTCGAGCCGCGGCTCGAGCGCGTGCGGGCTGTGGTCGCGGACGGGCCGGCCGGCATCGACGAGCTTGTACGGAGGATCGGCCTGAGCGCCGGTGACGTCGGGGCGGCCCTGGCGGAGCTCGAGCTGCTCGGCGCGATCGTCCAGGCCGACGGCGTGTTCCGGCAGGTGATGCGCCCGGAGTAGCATCGACGTGCGATTACTTCAATTAAGGGGGGATGCAATGCCGAGGCTAGGCGAGAAGCAAGCAGAGCTCTTTCGAGGGAAGAACTGGGGAACGGTCGTGACGCTTCGAGAGGACGGTTCGCCGCACGCGACGCCGGTGTGGATCGATACCGACGGCGAGAACGTGATCTTCAACACGGCGATCGGTCGCGCGAAGGAACGGCATCTCCGCCGCGATCCGCGGGTCTCCGTGACGGTGCTGCCGTCCGAGAACCAGCAGGCCGGATACGTCAGCGTCACGGGCACGGCCGAGATCACCGAGGAAGGCGCCTACGACCACATCGACCAGCTGGCGAAGAAGTACCTCGGTCAGGACAAGTACCCGTACCTGCAGCCGGACGAGAAGCGCGTGATCGTGACCGTCAAGCCCGACAAGATCGACTCGCAGGGCTTCGAGTAGCGTCTCTCAGACGCGCAAGAAACGGCGGATCGTCAGACCCGAGCCGATCGCTCCGATCCCGAGGCCCATTCCGAGCAAGATCGCCGCGATTAGCGGAAAGCTCCATGCCTGCACGTCTGAACCGGTGGAGAGGTGCGGCAGGATCGAGGGCAGCGCCACAGCCTTCCCGACGAGCAGCAGGAGCACGGCGAGCAGTGAGCCTGCGAGGCCGCAGAAGAGGCCCTCGAGCATGAACGGTCCACGGATGAACCAGTTGGTGGCGCCGACGAGCTTCATCACCTCGATTTCGCGCCGTCGCGAGAAGATCGAGAGCCGGATCGTGTTCGCGATCAGCAAGACCGACGCGAGCAGGAGCACGACTGTGGCAATCGTGAAGATCGCCTCGATCACGTGGGCGACCTGAAGGATGCGGTGCGAGATCTGTCGTCCGTCGTTCACCCGGTAGACACCCGCAGGCTTATGGGGCAGGACGATCGAGTCGTAGAGCTTGTTGACGTCCTCGGCGCGTTTCGGCGTCACCTCGAACGCGTCGGGCTCCGGATTCGAGGCCAACCCCTCAGCCAGATCCGGGAAGCGGCGCGTCATGATCTTGAGCGCCTGTTCCTTCGAGACGTAGACAACTCCGCCGGGCTTGACGTACGGATTCTGCGCGAGCGCCTTCGCGACGCGTGTCTCCTCCGCCGTGGATGCGTTCTTGGCGAAATAGACCTTGACGACGAGCTCCCGCTTCACGTGGTTCGACCACGAGACCGTCCACGTGCCGAGCGCGATGAACAGCCCGAGCAGGAACATGCCGATCAGCACGGTCATCGTTGCGGCGACGGTCGTCGACAGGTTCGCCCGAAGCGAGCGCCAGGCTTCGGAGACCAAGAGGTCGGCGCGTGCGTTCATTGACGGTGGATTCTTACAGCACGGTGCATGGGAAGTAGCATCGGCGATCGTGACCACGGCGTCGTACTGGCTCGAGGAGCCGAAGCCCGACCTCCCGGCCGCGCGGTTCGACGGGCGCGCGGAGGTGGCGGTGATCGGGGGTGGTGTCACCGGCTGCTCGTGTGCGCTGACGCTGGCGGAGCGGGGCGTCCGGGTGCGTCTGCACGAGGCGCGTGAGATTGCCGGCGGCGCGAGCGGCCGGAACGGCGGCTTCGCCCTCCGCGGGGCCGCCACGCCGTACGACATCGCTCGCCGCGACCTCGGGCGCGAGCGTGCCCGCGTATTGATGGCGCTGACCGAACGCGCGCTTGACCGCATCGAGGAGCTCGCAGGCGATGCGTTCCGCCGCGTCGGCAGCCTCCGGCTGGCTGCCGACGACGCGGAGCTCGAGGCGCTGCGCCGTGAGCACGACGCCCTCCAGGAGGACGGGTTCGCGGTCGAGTGGCTCGAGGAGCTCGCCTCGCCGCTGGACAGCCTGTACCGCGGTGCGATCCACCATCCGCCCGACGGCGCCCTCTACCCGGCCCGCTGGGTACGCCGCCTTGCCACGCACGCCGCCGCAGCGGGCACCGACGTGCGCGAGCACGATCGCGTCTCCGTCGATGAGCTCGATGCCGACCTGATCGTGGTCGCCGGCGACGGATTCACGTCGAGCCTGCTGCCGGAGCTCGCCGAGCTCGTCGTGCCGACGCGCGGCCAGGTGCTATCCACCGAGCCGCTGCCCGAACGCCTCTACGAGCGCCCGCACTACGCGCGCGACGGCTACGACTACTGGCATCAGTTGCCCGACGGGCGCCTGGTGATCGGCGGCCAGCGCGACGTCGCGTTCGCAGACGAGAGCACCGACGTCGAGGAGACGACCGCCAGAGTGCAGACGGCTCTTGACGAGCTGGTCGAGCAGCTTGTCGGCCGCCGGCCCGCCGTCACGCATCGATGGGCCGGCATCTGGGGGACGACGCCCGACCTGGTGCCGCTGGTCGGCCGCGTTCCCGGCCGCGAGCACGTCTGGGTGGCCGGTGGCTACTCGGGGCACGGCAACGCGCCCGGCTTCGCCTGCGGCGACCTCGTCGCGCGCGCCATCCTCGGCGACCAGCCCTCCGAGCTGGAGCTGTTCGACCCGGCGCGGTTCTAGAGCTCGAGCGAGCCGAGACCGGCCAGCTCGCCGGCTTGCTCGAACGCAGCGATCGCGATCGCCAGGTCCTGGATCGCGAGACCCGTCGAGTCGAACGCGGTGATCTCGTCGTCACTGCGGCGGCCGCTTGCGGCTCCCGTCAGCACCTCGCCGAGCTGCGTCGCGTCTTCACGCCCGACGAGCCCCGCCTCGACGGCGTGCGCCAGCTCCCCGCCGTGGCTCGCCTGCTCCCAGTCGTCGCAGAAGAGCCGGCAGCGCGCCAGCTCTGCTCCCGCGGCCTCAGCCTTGCCCGGGCCGTCCGCGCCCATCAGGGAGACGTGCTGGCCGGGTGAGAGCGTTCCTTCGGCGAGCAGCACCTCGTGGCCGGGAGTCACCGTCACGACGACGTCTGCGGCAAGCGCCTCGGCCAGCGACGGCGCGACGGTCGCGCCCAGCTCGTCCGCCGCGCGGTGCGCACGTTTCGCGTCGACGTCCCATAGGGCGACCTCATGACCGCGCGCGACGAACGTGCGCGCCGCCGCCTGTCCGTTGACGCCCGCGCCGATCACCGCAGCACTCCTCGCGTCGCCACGTCCGAGCACCTCGGCCGCGAGCACGGCGGCCGCGCCGGTGCGGAGCGCCGTCACCGCCGCCGCGTCGAACACGGCCCGCAGCTGCCCGTTCTCGGCGTCCGAGAGCAGCACGAGGCCGCTCACGGTCGGTAGCCCCTGCGACGGATTGCCCGGAAACGAATTGATCCACTTCAGCATCGCGAACCCACCGCCGAGTGCCGGCATCGCGCGGAAGTCGCCCGCGGGGTAGTTCGTGACGTAGACCTTCGGCGGCATCGTCCACTCACCGCGGGCATGCGCGACGAACGCGTCGCGCACCGCGTCGACTGCGCGCGCCGGCGACACCGCGCGCTCCAGATGTGCCCCGGTAAAGACCGGGACAGCGGTCACAATGCCTTGACGCCGGCGGTGAGCTTTGCGACAGAGTCTTTTGCGTCGCCGAACAGCATCACGGTCTTCGGGTGCCCGAAGAGCGGGTTTTCGATGCCTGCGAAGCCAGGGTTCATCGAGCGCTTGAGCACGACGGTTGCCTGAGACTGGTCGACGTTCAGGATCGGCATGCCGTAGATCGGGCTGCCGGCGTTGTTGCGTGCGTCGGGGTTGACGACGTCGTTGGCGCCGATCACGAGCGACACGTCGGTGCGCGCGAACTCGCCGTTTGCCTCGTCCATCTCCTTCAGCTGCGTGTACGGAACGTTCGCCTCGGCAAGCAGCACGTTCATGTGGCCGGGCATCCGGCCGGCGACCGGGTGGATCGCGTACGTCACCTCGACACCGCGCGACTCGAGCAGGTCGGAGAGCGCCCGCACGTCGTGCTGCGCCTGCGCGACCGCCATGCCGTAGCCCGGGACGACGACGACCTTGTTCGCGTAAGCCAGCATGACGGCCACGTCGTCGGCGGTCGTCGAGCGGATCGTGATCTCCTCGCCGCCGCCCGCCGAAGCAGAGCTGCTGACCTGGCCGAACGCCCCGAAGAGGACGTTCGTGATCGAGCGGTTCATCGCACGGCCCATCATGATCGTGAGGAACGTGCCCGAGGCGCCGACCAGCATCCCGCTGACGATCAGCACGTTGTTCTCCAGCTCGAAGCCCGTCGCGGCAGCGGCCAGGCCGGTGAAGGCGTTCAGCAGCGAGATCACGACCGGCATGTCGGCGCCGCCGATCGGCAGCACGAACATGACGCCGAAGACGAGGGCGCCTCCGACCATCGCCCAGAGCAGCCAGCTGTGCTCCGCGCCGGCCACGACCGCGACCGCGGCTGCAAGGCAGGCACCGAAGACGGCGGCGTTCACGAGCTTCTGGCCGGGATAGACGATCGGGCGGCCCTTGATCAGCTCCTGCAGCTTCGCGAAGGCGATCGCGGAGCCTGCGAACGAGATCCCGCCGATCAGCGCCGAGAGGAGGATCGCGACGGAGATGTCGGCGTGCAGGCGGCCCGGGGGCGGTGCGATGCGGTGGAACTCGGCGAGCGCCACGAGCGCGGCCGCGCCGCCGCCGACGCCGTTGAACAGCGCCACCATCTGCGGCATCGCGGTCATCTTCACCCGGCGCGCCGCAACCGCACCGAACGCGCCGCCGATCGCCGCGCCGATCACCATCAGCCAGGTGATGTGCACGCCCGACTTCAGCAGCGTCGCGACGATCGCGACCACCATGCCGGCCGCGCCGATCTGGTTGCCGCGGCGCGCGTGCGCAGGAGACGAGAGGAAACGGAGCGCCAGCACGAAGCAGACGATCGTCACCAGGTAGAGCAGATTGATGCCGTTGCTGCCCATCAGTCGCCCGCCGCCGGTTCCTTCTTCTTCTTGAACATCTCGAGCATGCGGTCGGTGACGACGAAGCCGCCGACGACGTTGGCGGCCGCGAGCACGACGGCCACGAACCCGATCACGCGCACCAGACCGTCCTGGCTCGACGAGCCCGCGACGATCAGCGCGCCGACGAGCACGATCCCGTGAATCGCGTTCGTGCCCGACATCAACGGCGTGTGCAGCATCGTCGGCACCTTCGAGATCACCTCGAACCCGAGGAAGATCGCCAGCACCAGCACCGTCAGCTCGGTCACGAGCGTCGCGGTGTGACTCATACGAGTGCCTCCTTGCGTGTCACGCAGGCGCCGGCGACGATCTCGTCGTCCCAGTCGAGCGCGACCTGGCCGTCCGTCACGAACAGGCCGATCAGGGACGCGACGTTGCGCGAGAGCAGCTGGCTCGCATGCGTCGGCATCGTCGCGGGAAAATTGGTCGTGCCTACGATCGTGACGCCTCCCTCGACGATCTCCTCGCCCGGCCTCGTCAGCTCGCAGTTGCCGCCCGTCTCGGCGGCGAGGTCGACGATTACCGAGCCGGGCCGCAGCGCGCGCGCAGCCTCGGCCGTGATCAGCGTCGGTGCCGGCCGGCCCGGAATCGCCGCGGTCGTGACGATCGCGTCGAACTGCGGGATGCGCGCCTGCAGCTCAGCCTGCTGAGCGGCCTGCTGCTCGGGTGTCAGTTCGCGGGCGTAGCCGCCTTCCGTCTCCTCGCCCTGCACACCCACGTCGAGGAAGGTCGCGCCGAGCGACTCGACCTGTTCGCGCACGGCGGGGCGGACGTCGAACGCCGAAACGACCGCGCCGAGCCGCCGTGCGGTCGCGATCGCCTGCAGGCCCGCCACACCGGCGCCGAGCACCAGGACCTTGGCGGGCGGGATCGTGCCCGCAGCCGTCATCAGCATCGGAAAGAAGCGCGGCAGGCGATCCGCCGCGACCAGAACCGCCTTGTAGCCCGACACCGTCGCCTGAGACGACAGAGCATCCATCGGCTGGGCCCGCGTGATCCGCGGCACCGACTCGAGCGCAAACGCATGCACCCCCGCCGCAGAAAGACGCCCTACACCGGTGGGATCCGTCAGCGGCTGCAGGAACGCGATCAACAGCTGGCCCTCGTGGAGGCGAGCAACCTCTTCAGCGTTCGGCGCCGCGACCTTCGCAATCAGATCCGCCGACCACGGGTCGCCGATCGACGCACCCGCCTCGCGATAGGCCTCATCGGAAAACGACGCGGCAGCACCAGCCCCGGGCTCGACCACCACCTCGATCCCCTCACCAAGCCGGCCGACCGTCTCCGGCACCAGCGCAACACGCCGCTCACCGGGAGCGGTCTCATGAGGGATCCCGACACGCATTGGCCCGCGACGCTACCGGACCCGCCGGAGTGCGCCTCCTTAGACTGACCCCGTGACGCACCTGCTGCTCTCGTACGGGCTCGTATTGCTCTTCGCTGCGGTCGCCGTCGAATCGGCCGGTGTGCCGGTTCCCGGCGAGACCGCTCTCGTCACGGCGGCGGTGCTGGCCAAGCTCGGTCACTACTCGCTCGGGTCGGTGATCGTCGTCGCAGCGGCAGGCGCGATCGTCGGCGACAACATCGGTTATGGGCTCGGACGATTCGGCGGCCGCAGACTGCTCGAACGCTGGGACGTCGTCGCCCGCCGCGCAGCGAAGGCGCTGCCCCCCGCGGAGCGGTTCTTCCTGCGGCACGGTGCGAAGGCGGTGTTCTTCGGCCGCTTCATCGCAATCCTGCGCGTCACGGCTGCCTGGATGGCTGGGATCAGCCACATGACGTGGTGGCGCTTCTTCTGCTGGAACGCCGCCGGCGGCATCGCCTGGGCGGCGCTCGTCGCGGGCATCGCGTGGATCTTCGGCAAGGCGGTCGCCGACGCGATCGACCATTACGGGCTCTTCGCCGCGCTAGGCCTGATCTTGGTCGGCGCCGCCACGATCGTTGCATTCAAGTTCTGGCAGCGCCGCCTTCTCGATAGCTAAGAGGCTCTCACCGAGCCTCTAACCCAGCCTCGAGCTTTGCCCGCGTCCGGCGGATCACCTCGTCGGTGAACTCGCTCGACGAGGCGTGGCCGCCGAGATCGGCGGTCTTCGTTCCCTGCGCGACGGCTTCGAGCGCCGACTCGCGCACCGCCCGCCCCGCGGCGATGGCCCGCCCGTCGCTGGTCTGTGAGAGCAGCGCCGCCGCGGCCAGGATCATCGCCATCGGGTTCGCCACGTTCTTGCCCTGCAACGAGGGGGCGGTGCCGTGCGCCGCCTCGGCCATCAGCGCGGTCGGCTCGAGCTCCTCGCCGTCGAAGGCCACGAGCATCGACTCGGAGCCGGCGATCGAGCCGAAGAGCGGCAGGACAAGGTCGGAGAGGATGTCGCCGTCGCGGTTGAGCGCCGGAATCACGAGCGGGTCACCGGCCGAGGAGATCAGCAGCGCAAATGTCGCGTCGATGAGTTGTGGCTCGTACGCCACCGAGGGATGACGCTCGGCGGCGGCGTCCATCTCCTCTTTGAGCATCCCCTCATAGGTGGGCGAGACCGTGTACTTCGGGCCGCCGAAGACCCGCGCGTCGTTGCGCTCAGCCTCGCGAAACGCGAACTCCGCCACCGCGCGGCAGACGGTGCGCTCGATGCGTTCGGTGCGGTAGGCGACCTCGGTCGACCCTGTTCCCTCGCGCCACTCCTTCGCCCCGTACGCATCGCCGACCGCCATGCGCACCACGGCGATCGGGGCGTGTACGCCGCCGAGCGGGACGACACCGGGGATCCGGCGTCCGGTGCGCACGATCACCTTGCCCCCGATCTCCTCGCGGAGAATCCGGTTCGGCGAGCCGACGTCGCCGCGAATCTCGGGGGTGACCGTGGCTGCTTTCAGGCCGAGGCCGTGCTCGCGGATCGCCGCCGCCGCCTCGTGGACGACGCCGTTGTCGGTGGCGCGGCGCCGGGCGAGCGAGAGGTCAAAGCGCGGTAGGTCGATGCCGATTCCGAGCACATCGGGCGCGAGTACGCGTAACGATTCCTCTAGGAGTTCCTGACCGGTCTGGTCGCCCTCGAGCACGACGATCGTCTTCGCGTCCATCGGCCGCGAAGATTAGCGGCGAAGGAGAACATCGGATTGTGTTGCACTCAGCCGAATCGAGTCGAGGATTTCTCCATCGCTTATCGTGGAATTCAACTTGGCTCGCTCTTCGGGGCAAATTCAGGTAGAACTCCGATCTCGATTACCTGAGGAGGCGAAATTGGCCCGGAAAACAGTGCTCGTTTGTGACAGTTGCGGGAAAGAGGTCGATGAGGCGCAGGGTGCGGCTTTGCGCGTGACGTATTCGGACGCGCGTCGCGGGTCGAAGGTCGCGGATCTGTGCGACGCCTGCGCCGGCAAGATGCCCGGCCGTGCGGCCGCCCGGCGTGGCCGCCGGCCGAAGGCCGCCACCGCTTAATCGCAGCCGCTCGTAGCGCAGAGAGCGAAAAAACCGCGTAGAGCGGCCGCCGGGACCGTCCTGCGGCCGCTCTACGATGGGAAGGTGGGACTCTCCCTTCTCGCAGGGCCTGCGCATGCCGGCAAGGTCGCGCTCCTGCTCGAGCGCTATCTGGCGCGCCTGGACGACGAGCCGGTTCTGATCGTGCCGAACCGGTCGGACGTCGACCGGGTGGAGCGCGACCTGCTCGCACGCTGTGGCTGCCTGCTCGGTGGCTCGATCGGCACCTTCGACGATCTGTTCGGGCAGCTCGCGGCCGGCGATCCGCGGGCGCGTCCCGTCGTCACCTCCGCCCAGCGCACGCTCGTCGTGCGGCGGGCGCTGGGCGACATCGCCCTGAACGGCCTCTCGCGCTCCGCCCGCACCGGCGGGTTCGCCGACTCGCTTCTGCACACGCTGGGCGAGCTCGAATCCGGGCTGCTCGATCCCGATGACCTGTCCGGCGACCTGGCCGCGCTCTACACCGCCTACAACACAGAGCTCGACCGCCTCGTCCTGTGGGATCGCGATCTCGTCCGCCGCCGGGCGGTCGAGCGCCTGCAGTCCGAGCTCGGAGCCTGGCACGGCGAGCCGGTCTACGCGTACGGGTTCGAGGACCTGACCGCGGCCGAATGGTCGCTGCTCGAGGCGCTCGCAGGCCGGGCCGACGTCCACGTCTCGCTCCCGTACGAACCGGGGCGAACGGCGTTTGCCTCGTTGCGCCGCACTGCCGACGACCTGTCCGCCCTCGCCGGCGGCGGGATCCAGGAGCTGCCGGCGCGCTCGAGCGGCGACGTCCCGGCAGCGCTCGCGCACCTCGAGCGCACGCTCTTCGACGAGGAGCCCGAGCGCGTGCCGCTGGAGGGTGCCGTTCGCTTTCTCGAAGGCGCCGGAATCCGGGGCACGCTCGAGCTGGTCGGCGACGAGCTGCTCGGCGCTGATTCGCGCCGGTGTTCAGCCCGAACGCCTGGCGCTCGTCGTTCCGTCGGTCGAGGGCTGGCGCGTGCCGCTCGAGACTGTGCTCGGCGGGCTCGGCGTGCCGTTTGCCGTCGAGTCGCAGGTGCGGCTGGGCGCCACGCCGTTCGGGCACGCGTTGCTCGAGCTGCTCCGCTATGCGTGGCTCGACGCGGGCCGCCGTGAGCTGTTCGCGTTCCTGCGCTCGCCGTACTCCGGAATCGGGCGCGGCTCGGTCGACTTCGTGGAGGGCCGCCTGCGCGGCCGGGCGATCCACACGCCCGGCCGGGTCGAGGAGGAGGCCGAGAAGCTGCGGGAGGCGCCCGTGCCGCAGCTCGCCGAGCTGCGCGCCTCCGGCTCGCAGACCGCGGCTGTGCGCTCGTTGATCCGTTCGATGCTCCGGTCGGCGTACGGCACCGAGGCCCCGCCGGTGGGCGAGACGTCGCGGCTCGACCTTCGCTCGTACGGAGCGGTGCTCCAGCTGCTCGACGAGCTCGACGGCTTCACCGTGCTCGCCGGCGAGATCGAGCCCGACGAGATCGTCTCGGCGCTCGAGCGCGCGGAGGTGCGTCTGGGGGCTGCGGGCGAGGCCGGGCGGGTCGCGGTGCTCGACCTGCTGCGTGCGCGCACGCGCAGCTTCGACACCGTCTTCCTGCTCGGGCTCGAGGAAGGCTCGCTGCCGCGCCGCTCGCGTGTCTCGCCGTTCCTCGACGACGACGCGCGCCGCGAGCTGGGCGGCCGGCTCGAGCGGCCCGATCAGGTCAGTCGCGACCGGTACCTCTTCTACACCGCCTGCACACGGGCCAGCCGCCGCCTCTACCTCGTCCGAGAGGCTGCGACCGACGACGGGGCGCCCCGCGAGCCGAGCCCGTTCTGGGAGGAGGTCGCCGCCCTCTTCGACCCGGAGGATGTGGCGCGTGCGACGTCGCGGCGACCGCTGTCGGCGCTCACCTGGGGGCTCGAGGCGGCACCCACCGACCGCGAACGGGTGCGGGCGCTCGCCCGGCTGTCGGTGACCGACTCCGACACGGCACGTGCACTCGCCGACGCGAACGACTGGCAGCGCCGGCTCACGCGCGCACGCAACGCGTTCCGGCGCGAGACGAAGCTGTCGAGCAGCGTGCTGCTCGACTGGCTCGGGTCGCGGTCGACCTTCGGTGTCACCGAGCTCGAGCGGTTTGCCGACTGTTCGTCGGCGTGGCTCTTCGAGCGCGTCGTCTCGCCGAAGACGATCGACGCGGTCGTCGACCCGATGCTGCGTGGGTCGGTGGCGCACAGTGCGCTGCACAAGTTCTACGCTGGGTTGCCGAAGGAGCTCGGACACGACCGTGTTACGCCGGAGAATGTCGAGCGTGCGGTCGCGTTCCTTGGCCGCTGCCTCACGGAGGCGTTGAGCGGCGGCGTGCGCCTCGAGCTGACCGACCTGCAGGCGGCCGAGCTGAGGGAGAGCCTCTGGCGCGACCTCGAGGGATTCGTCCGGGATGAGTCCGCGTCCCCGCTGCAGTTGCAGCCCCGGCGGTTCGAAGTGGGCTTCGGCTCGGAGCGCTCGGCGCCCGAGCTGCAGCGCGGGCTGCCGCTGGGCGACGATCTCTATCTGAGCGGCAAGATCGACCGCATCGACGTCGACCCGTACAGCGCACGGGGGATCGTGCAGGACTACAAGTCGGGGCGAACCGTCCACTCGGCGAAGCAGATCGACGAGGAGCTGAAGCTCCAGATCCCGCTCTACATGCTCGTGCTGCGCGATCTCGTCGGCATCGAGCCGCTCGGCGGCGTCTACCGGGCCCTGGCCGGTGCCCGCGTCACGCGCGGCCTGTTGCTCTCCGAGGCAGAAGAGGATCTGCCGGGCTTCCAGCGCAACGACTATCTCCCGGACGAGGAGTTCTGGGGGCTCGTGGAGAACTCGCGCCAGCGGGCGCACGACTACGCGCAGCGGATCCGGTCGGGCGACGTGCGGCACGACCCGAAGGGCGGCACCTGTCCCACCTGGTGCGACCTCTGGACGATGTGCCGGATCGAGCGTCCATGAGATGCCTCGTGTCAGCCCGACCGCCGGGCGAGGGACGCGCATGAACGACCAGCAAGCTGCGGCGGTCGAGGCGGTCGGGGAGGTGTTCGTCTCGGCGGGCGCCGGAACGGGCAAGACGAGCGTGCTCGTCGAGCGGTTCGTGCGCGCTGTCTGCGACGACGGGCTCGACGTCGAGTCGGTGCTCGTGATCACCTACACACGCAAGGCCGCCGGCGAGTTGCGCGCGCGGATCCGGGCCGCGTTGCACGAACGCGGCCGCCACGATCTCGCCCGGCGCCTCGACGGCGCGTGGATCTCGACCATCCACGGCTTCTGCTCGCGCCTTCTGCACGCGCACCCGTTTGCCGTCGGCCTCGACCCGCGCTTCCACGAGCTCGCGGACGAGCAGGCGGCCGTGATCAGGGGCGAGGCGTTCGAGCGGGCGCTCGCGTCGTTCTGCGCCTCGCACGATCCGGAACGGCTGCGCCTGCTGGCCACCTACAGCGGTCAGGGCCTGCGCCGGATGCTGACCGGCGTCTACGAGACGCTGCGCTCGGCCGGGCGCGACCTGACGCTCGAGCTCGGAGCACATGCCGGAGTTCCCGAGCGGCTCGAGGAGCTGCGCGCCGCTGCGGGGGCTCTCGCAGCCGATGCCGACGCGACCGACAGGCAGCGTGCCTCCGCGAGCCTCGCGCTGGCGCTCGGGCCGAATCCCGAGCAGCTGCTCGACCTCGCAGAGCTCGCTGCGCAGGGAGAGCGCGCTGCCGAGTTCCGTGCTGCGCGTGACCGCCTGCAACAGGCGGCGCTCGAGGAGCTCGCAGCGCGCGACAGCGAGCTGCTGCAGGAGCTGCTCGACCTATTCGCCACCGAGTACGCGGCGGCGAAGCAACGTGAGTCTGCGCTCGACTTCGAGGACCTGCAGCTGCTCGCGCGCGAGCTCCTGCGCGAAAACGACGCGATCCGCGAGACGGAGCAGCTGCGCTTCCGGTCGATCATGGTCGACGAGTTCCAGGACACCAATCGCCTGCAGTGCGACATCGTCGATCTCCTGCGCGGTGGGCCCGGCGCGGCCGACGTCTTCTTCGTCGGCGACGAGTTCCAGTCGATCTACGGCTTCCGGCACGCGGACGTCGGCGTCTTCCGCGCGCGTCGTGAAGCTGCCGCCGTCCGCCTGCCGCTGGCGCGCAACTACCGCTCGCGGCCCGAAGTGCTCGCGGCTGTCAACCACCTCTTCGGAGAGGAGTTCGGCGCGGGCTACCAGCCGCTCGCGGCATCCGGCGAGTTCTCCGACCCGGTCTTCGGACATCCGGTCGAGTTGCTCGTCAGCGACAAGCGCAGCTATCGCGACGCCGGCGTGAAATGGCGCGACGGTGAGGCGCGGGCGATCGCCCGCCGCGTGCGCGAGCTCGTCGACACCGGTAGTGCAAGCCCGGGCGAGATCGTGCTGCTGTTTGCCGCCGGCACCGACGCGGAGCGCTACGAAGCCGCGCTGCGCGCCCAGGACCTGCCGACATACCGTGCCACCGGTCGCGGCTACTTCGGCCAGCAGCAGGTCGTCGATCTGCTCTCGTACCTGCGCCTGCTGCACAACCGCTACGACGACGAGGCGCTCGCAACCGTCCTCGCGTCGCCGTTCGTGGGAGTGTCGAATGACGCGATCGTGCTGATCCGGCGGCACGCCGGCAAGCGGCCGCTCTACTCGGGGATCGAGCGCTCGCTGCCCGATGCCCTGAGCGACGACGACCGGCGGCTCGTCCGTGCGTTCAAGCAGCGCTACGAGCGTCTCGTCGCCGCGTCGAACCGGTTGACACTCGAGCGGCTGTGCGAGGAGATCATCTCCGCGCACGACTACGACCTGGCCGTGCTCGCCCAGTGGGACGGGCGCCGGCGCTACGCCAACCTGCGCAAGCTGATGCGGCTCGCGCGCTCGTACGAGGAGCTGCGCGGCGCCGACATCGAAGGCTTCGTCGGGTTCATCCGGAGCCAGGAGGCCGTGGGCGCCTCGCAGCTCGAGGCGGTCTCCGAGGAGGAGGGGGCGGACGCCGTGCGCCTGCTGACGATTCACGCCGCCAAAGGCCTCGAGTTCAAGGTCGTGATCGTCGCCGACGCGGGACGCGACGCCGCGGGCGGGCCTTCGACCGACGAGATCCTGGTGCGGCCCGACGGGAGCTTCGGCTTCCGCGTCGTCGACCCGAAGTCGGGCAAGCGCAAGGGCGTGTTCGACTACGAGGAGGTGCGCGCGGCGGAGAAGCGCGACGATCACGACGAGCGCCTGCGCCTCTACTACGTCGCGATGACGCGCGCAGTCGACCGGTTGATCGTCTCGGGAGCGATCGATAGCGAGCGGTCGCAGGACCGTGAGACGCCGATCGGATGGGTGTTGGAGCGGCTGCGGGCGACCGGAGCGATCGACGGTGCGAGCGATGAGCCGATCGAGCTGGAGCGTGGCGATGCGCGGTTCGTGCTCACGGTCGACCGCTGGTCGGACACCGCAAACGGCGCGCCCGCCGAGCCCGGTCTGCCGTTTGACGAAGTGGGTCAGCTGGCCCTGTTCGCGGAGCTGCCGGCGCACAGCTCACCTGTGGGCTACCGGCTGCCGGAGCTCGTTCCGCCGCCGCTGCCGCCGCTGCACCGCGTCCGGCGCCTTTCCTATTCGGCGCTCGCGCTCTTCGAGCGTTGCTCGTACCGCTACTACGTCGAGCGTGTTGCGGGGCTGCGCGAAGAGCGAGGGACGTTGCCGGGTGCGACGGGGCTCGAAGGCAACCGAGATCGGGGACGCGGTGCACCGTCTGCTCGAGCTCGTCGATCTTGCCGCGCCCGCACCCCCCGAGCTCGACCTGGTGCGCGGCTGGTATCCGGCCGTGACCGGCGAGGAGCTGGAGCGAATCGGCCGGTTCGTCGACGCGTACTGCGGCTCGGAGCTCGCGGCTCGTATAGCAACGCTCCCAGGTGCGCAGCCCGAGCGGCCGTTCGCGTTCGAGCACGACGGCGTGCTGCTGCACGGGCGCCTCGATGTGCTCTGGCGCGACGGCGCGCGGGCGCTGGTGCTCGACTACAAGACGAACTCGCTCGCCGAGGGCGTCGCCGGAAGAGATCGTGGAAGATGACTACCACGTCCAGCGGCTCGTCTACGCGCTCGCCTGCTTCCGCGCTGGAGCGGACGAGGTCGAGGTCGTCTACCACTTCCTCGAGCGGCCGGACGCCGTCGTTTCGACGACCTTCGAGCGGTCGGAGCTGCCGGAACTGGAAGCCGAGCTGTCTGCCGCGATCGCGCGCATCGACCGCGGCGAGTTCGTGCCGACCCCGAGCGACTTCACCTGCGCCGGCTGCCCGGCGCTCGACCTCGTCTGCGCCGGACCGAGGCTTGGCGGCGGGCCCTGGCCGCTCGAAGAGCCCGTGCTCGTCGCCGGCTGATGGCACGCAGCTACGTCCGGGAAGCGCGCAAGCGCGTCGGCCCGAAGAAGGAGCGCGTGCGCCCGGTGATCGAGCTGCTCGCGCTCGAGCACGCCGACGCGAAGATCGCGCTGACCTTCGCGAGCCCGCTCGAGCTGCTCGTGTCGGTGATGCTCTCGGCCCAGACGACGGACGTGAACGTCAACCGCGTGACCGAGAAGCTGTTCCACAAGTACCGGCGGCCCGAGGACTACCTCGCCGTCCCGGTCGCCGAGCTCGAGCGCGACATCTTCCAGACCGGCTTCTTCCGGCAGAAGGCGAAGTCGCTGCGCGGCACGATGAAGATCCTGATCGAGGAGCACGACGGTCAGGTACCCGAATCGTTCGACGAGCTGCTGCGCCTGCCAGGGGTCGCGCGCAAGACCGCGAACGTCGTCTCGGCCGAGCGCGGAGCGGCGCAGGGAATCGTCGTCGACACGCACGTGCGCCGCATCTCGCAGCGGCTCGGCTTCACCAGGCAGGAGGATCCGGTGAAGATCGAGCGGGACCTCGATGCGGCTCGTGCCGCGCGCCGACTGGGCGCGTTTGCCGCATCTGCTGATCTGGCACGGCCGCCGGATCTGCGACGCACGGAGGCCGCGCTGCGAGCGATGCCCGCTGGCAGCCGCGGTCCTGTGCCCGTCGAGCCGTGTCTGACACCTGCCGGCGTTGTTCCGTCAGCCGCGTTCGGGGTCAGGCGACGAGCAGGCCGCCGTCGTCGTCGTACGCCGGGAAGACGTCGGCGACGACTGTGTTTCTCGCTGCCGGCCGCGCGTGCGGATCGAGAGCTGCTCGCCGAGCCGGCGGACGCCCCACTCGCGGGCCAGCTCGACCGGCTTCGGGTCGGAGAGGGTCAGTGCCTCGACGACATCCCGGCCCATCAGGTCGGACTCGGGGAAGCCGGTCAGCTCGAAGACGCCGCGCCCGATCGCGAGCACGCGCCGCTCCTGGTCGGTGACGACGAAGCCCGGTGTCGGGCGCCGGGATAGTAGTCGTCGAGCAACTCGAAGAGAAAGCCGAAGCCGCAGTGCTGGCACGCGGGCGACTGGTCGGAGAACCCGTCGCGCGCGTCGATGTCGACGGAGCGCTCCTTGCACTGCGGGACAGATGTAGTACGGCACGGGCCAGAAAGGTAGCCGGGTGAACTTCGAGAATGCCTAGATCCAGCGTTTCCAGCGGAAGAAGACGAGCTGGAGCACGGTGGTGCCGAGGATCCAGCCCCACGTCCACCAGTAGCCGAACGCCCAGTGGAGCTCCGGGATGTCATGGAAGTTCTGGCCGTAGAGGCCGACGATGAAGGTGGGGACGAGGAGCAGCGACGCGATCAGCGTCAGCCGCTTCATCACCTCGTTCTGGTCGTTCGCGATCTTCCCCTGCAGGTAGTCGCGCACGCCGCCGAGCGAGTCGCGTGACGAGTCGAGCGCCTCCGACGCGCGGAGCAGCTTGTCGTAGGCGTTGCCAAATGCGATCTCGACGTCGCGCGGGAAGAGCTCGTCGTCGTCGAGCTCGACGCGGCCGTCGACGATCTTGTGCACCGCGTCGCGGGTCGGGCTGAGCGTGCGGCGGATACCCAGCACGTCGTGGCGGATCCCGCGGAGCCGCCGTCCGACCGTTGAGCCGACTCCTCGCCGATCATGTCCTCGAGCTCGTCGATCTCGTCGTCGAGCGCGTCGAGCAGGTCGAGGTAGCGCTCGGCGACCTCGTCGACCAGGTGGAAGGCGAACATGCCCGACGTCCTCGTGCGCCTTGCACGCCTCCTTCGCCGGCTTCGGGTCGAACGGCTGCTCTCCGGGGGGCGTCTTCGAGACGGAGACGAGCGTGTCGCGGGTGACGACGAAGTCGATCTCCTGGTAGTAGAGCCGGTCCTCCGTCGGCACCTCGACCGGCAGCAGCAGGATCCCGAGCACGTAATCGCCGTGCGACTCGATGCGCGGGCGAGGCTCGTCGTCGTGGACGTGCGGCTCGAGGAGCGCGGCGATCGCGGTCGCGTGGATGCTCTCCGGAAGGTGCGCGCGCAGCTCGTCTTCGGACGGGTCGACGAGGTCGATCCATTGCGGGCGAGCCTCGGTCACACTACGAGGCTAGCCCGCAGCGCCGGACGATCAGACCTCGGCGGCTTCGGCTGTTGCCGCGGTGCCTGGATGACCCTCGAGCGTTGCGAGGAACTGCTCGGCGTCGAGGGCTGCCATGCAGCCCGATCCCGCCGCGGTGATTGCCTGGCGGTAGGTGTGGTCCTGGACGTCGCCGGCCGCGAACACGCCCGGCACGTTCGTCTCGGTCGAGCCGGGATGCGTGACGAGGTAGCCGTTGCCGTCGTGGTCGAGCTGGTCGACGAACAGCGCGGTGTTGGGATCGTGGCCGATCGCGACGAAGAGGCCGTCGGCCGGCGACCTCCCAGGTCTCGCCGGTCTCGGTGCTGCGAAGCCGCAGACCCTCGACCGTTGGCATCGCCGAGGATCTCGTCGACGACCGTACTGAGAATGAAGTCGAGCTTGTCGTTCGCCTCTGCGCGATCGACCATGATCCTCGACGCGCGAAACTCGTCGCGGCGATGCACAAGATGCACGCGCGTGGCGAACTTGGTCAGGAAGAGCGCCTCCTCGAATGCGGAGTCGCCGCCACCGACCACGTAAACGTCCTTCTCCCGGAAGAACGATGCGTCGCACGTTGCGCAAGCTGAGACGCCGCGGCCCTTGTGCCGCTGCTCCGACTCGATGCCCAGCCAGCGCGCGCTGGCACCGGTGGCGACCACGACGGTCTTGGCGCGCGTACTCGTCGTCGCCCACCCACACGCGGTGGGGCTGGGACGAGAAGTCGACGCGCGTCACGTCGTCGGTCACGAACTCGGCGCCGAAGCGTTCTGCCTGCCGGCGGAAGTCGGACATCATCGACGGCCCCATCACGCCGTCGGCATAGCCCGGGTAGTTCTCGACATCGCTTGTGATCATCAGCTGGCCGCCCCAGGCGAAGCCCTCGATCACGAGCGGCTCCAGGTCGGCGCGCGCTGCGTAGAGCGCGGCCGTGTATCCGGCGGGGCCACCGCCGATGATGATCAGCTCACGAACGTTCTGGTCGTTCAACGTGCTCCTCTCGAGATCGAATCTGCCAAGAGAGTAAACGTCGGAAGGCCCGAGAACGTTCCCGCTCAGGCCGCGTCGGCGTTCGCGCGGGGAAGCGCGATCACGTCTTCCGGCGGGAGCTCAGCCGCCGTCAGGACGACGGGCTTGCGCTCGATCTGCTTCGTCTCTGGAAGCTCGTCGTTGGTCACCCCGTGCTCCGGGAACTTGCGCGCGGTCACCAGCAGGCGCGTCTCGAACGAGCTGACGGCCTGGTTGAAGGCACCCACGGCGGTGTCGAGGCTGCGCCCGACCTTCGCGAAATGGCCGCCGAAGACCCCGAGGCGTTCGTAGAGCTCGCGGCCGAGCGTGGAGATGGCGCGGGCGCTCTCGGCGACCGTCTCCTGCTGCCAGCCGTAGGCGACCGTGCGCAGGAGGCCGATGAGCGTCGCCGGCGACGCGATGATCACGCCGGACTCGGCGCCCGCGTCGAAGAGCGAGCCGTCCTGGTCGAGCGCGGCGCGGTACAGCCCTTCGTCGACAAACATGACGACGAACTCCGGCGACGGGTCGAACTGGCGCCAGTAGCGCTTCTGCCCGAGCTTGCCGATGTGCTCGCGCATCTGGGCGGCGTGGCGGGCCAGATGCGCGCGCTTGAGCTCGACGTCGTCGCAGCTGATCGAGTCGAAGTACGCCTCCATCGGCGCCTTGGAGTCGACGACGACGCTCTTGCCGCCCGGAAGCTTCACGACGAGATCCGGGCGCAGCAGATGACCCTCGTCGTCGCGCCCGCTCTCCTGTGTCCGGAAGTCGCAGTAGTCGACCATGCCGGCTAGCTCGACGACCCGCTTCAGCTGCACCTCGCCCCAGCTACCGCGGACGTGGGGGGCGCGCAGCGCCGTGACGAGGCTGCCGGTCTCGGTGCGCAGCTTCTCCTGGCCCTCCGCGACGGCACGCAGCTGTTCGCCGACAGCGGTGACGGCCTTGAGGCGGTGCTCCTCGAGCTGGCGTGCCTGCGATTCGAACTTGGTCAGCGTCTCCTTGATCGGAGCCAGCTTGGCCTCGGCCAGTTCGAGCAGCGAGGTCTGGCTCTTCGAGAGCGCGTCGCCCGTGACAGCCTTGACCCGAGCCTCCCAACCTTCCTGGGCATCTTTGACCAGCGCGAGCTTTTCGGCACTGCTGCGCCGTTCCGTCGCGATCTGCCCTCGTGACCAGAGGTAGACGACGGCGCCGCCGGCGAGAAGCCCGAGGATGAGGAACGTCGCTGCCATGAGCCGAACGACGATAGAGGTCGCATCGGACGGTGCGGCGGGACGCCGGGCCACGCAAAAAATCAGCCCCAGCGAGTCCGAAGACCTACCGGGGCTGATGCCGGATCCGACGACTCCGAAGAGCTACCGGATCCGACGGGGAGAACCTAACGAGGGCGGGCTGGACGGTCAAGAGCCAGGTCAGCCAGATTCCCGCAACGAGCGGTTTTTTCCGACTTCGAGGGCGATGCTCCCAGGGAACGTCCGTTCGCTCGCGTACCCTGGCCGGAGATGGACGACGTCATCGGCTCGTTCTTCGGTGCCGGGGGCGCGCTCGAGCGCGCCCTGCCCGACTACGAGCCACGGGCCGAGCAGGCCGCGCTCGCGTCGGCCGTCGAGCAGGCGCTGGCCACGGGCGAGCACCTGGTGGCCGAGGCGGGAACAGGGGTTGGCAAGAGCCTCGCGTATCTGGTGCCGGCCCTCGAGTCGGGGCGCCGCGTCGTCGTCGCAACGGCGACGAAGGCCTTGCAGGAGCAGCTGCTCGCGAAGGACGTGCCGCTCGCCGCCGCAGCACTCGGCCGCGAGGTCACCGTCGCCGTTCTCAAGGGACGGCAGAACTACCTCTGCCGCCGCCAGCTCCAGGGGTTCCAGCCGTTCCTGATGGCGGGCGGGCGAGACGGCCAGGCGTGGGAGGCAATGCAGGGGTGGCTCGACGAGACCGAGACGGGCGACCGCGCGGAGCTGCCCGTCGAGCCGTCGGCCGCACTCTGGGCAGAGCTTGCCGTGGGCGCCGACCGCTGCTCCGGGCGGCGTTGCCCCTTCGTCTCGACGTGCTTCGCCGAGGCGGCTCGTGGGCGAGCCGGTGAGGCGGATCTCGTGATCGCCAACCACGCTCTCTACTTCGCGCACATCGCCTCGGGAGGCGGAGTACTGCCCGAGCACGACGCGGTCGTGTTCGACGAAGGGCACCGGCTCGAGGAGTCGGCCGCGTCGTGGCTGGGCGGCCGCGTCTCTCGTGCCGCGCCTGCGCCGGCTGGCGCTCGACGTCGAGCGGGCGTGCCGCGAGGGGCTGAAGACGCTCCCGGCACGGCAGGTCGACCGGATCGAGCGGAGCGGCGAGCGCTTGCTGCGCGCGGTCGCGCCGCCGGCGGGACGCAAGCGCGTGCGCGAGGTGCCGGCCGAGCCGGCGCTGATGCTGATCGACGCCCTCGGCGACCTCGCGGGTGTGCTGCAGGGGCAGGGAGAGGATCTCGACGCGCTCGCCCGCCGGGCGCTCGGGCTCGCCGACCAGGTCGAGGCGTGCCTCGAGCCGGGTGAGGCGGAACGCGTGGTGTGGGCCGAGCCGGACGTGCTCGCGTGGGCGCCGGTCGACGTGTCGGGCGAGTTGCGCGAACGTCTCTGGCACGACGGGCCAACGGCGGTGATCGTCTCCGCGACGCTGACGACGGGAGAGGATGCGTCGTTCGTCCGCCGCCGCCTCGGTGTGGACGATGCGCGCGAGGCGATCGTCGGCTCCCCCTACGACTTCGGCGAGCAGGCGCTGATCTACATCCCGCGCTCGATGCCCGACCCGCGCAGCGCCGACTTCTCGGAGCGGGCCGCCGGCGAGATCGTCGCGCTGCTCGAGCTGTCCGCCGGGCGGGCGCTCGTGCTCACGTCGAGCTACCGCGCGCTCGACGCCTACCGGGAGCGCGTCCGCGGCCGGGTGCCGTACGACGTGCTCGTGCAGGGCGAGGAGCCGCGCGAGCGACTGCTGGAACGGTTCCGCTCCGAGGTCGACTCGGTGCTGATCGCGACCTCGACCTTCTGGCAGGGGGTCGACGTGCCGGGCGAGTCCCTGTCGCTGCTCGTGATCGACAAGCTCCCCTTCTCCGCGCCGGGCGACCCCTTGCACGAGGCGCGGTGCGAGGCGGTCGAGCGCGCCGGTGGCGACTGGTTCCGCGACTACGCGCTGCCGACGGCGATGCTGCAGCTCCGGCAGGGGTTCGGCCGCCTGATCCGCAGCCACGCCGATCGCGGCGTGGTGGCGATCCTCGATCCTCGTCTGCGCACCCGGGCGTACGGCCGGGCATTCATCGGCGCCCTCCCGCGCTGCCCGATCGCCGAGGACCATGCAGCGGTCGCCGCGTTCTTCGGTGGGGATCGATACGAGGAGATCGCCGTTTCCGCTTGAATGGGCGCCCGATGGCGAAGAAACCGCGCACTCCGCCGCCCCCGCGGCACGTTCAGGCACCCAAGCACCGGCCGCACGGAGCGAAGAACCGGCCGGCGCCGGGCGCCGACCTCGGTCAGCGCGGCCGGACGATGCTCTATGCCGTCGCTGGCTCCGGCGTTGTCGCGCTGATCGTGGTGGTCGCCGTGATCCTGCTGGGTGGGGGCCGGGGCTCGAGCGGCGCGAAGAACGTCGCCAAGCTGATGACGGCAGCCAACTGCAACTTCAAGACGGTCAAGGCGTACGTGCCGAAGGGCCAGCCCGTGCACGTGACCAGCCTGACGAAGAAGTTTCCGTGGAACACCGATCCGCCCTCGAACGGCCAGCACTATCCGCTCTGGGCGGTCTGGGGCTTCTACACCGATCCCATCAATCCGCGCATGGTCGTCCACAACGAGGAGCACGGCGGCGTCATCCTTTGGTGGGGGTCGCAGGTGCCGAAGTCGACCGTGACCGCGCTCAGCGCCTTCTACCAGGAGCAGCCGATCGCCGAGTTCGGGACGCCATACCCGAAGCTCGGCACGAAGATCGCGATCAGCGCCTGGACGGGTGACCCCAACACCTACGGGCAGGCGGGGTACTACGGCCAGGGACACCTCGCGGTGTGCCCGGCGTGGAACGCCGCGACGAAGAAAGCTTTCACCGCCTTCCGCTCGGAATACCGCGGCAAGGGGCCTGAGGGGATCCCGCTCTCGGCCGACCACCCCGGGATGGGGCCGTCGACGCAGTGACCCGCTTAGCCTGAACCGCGCCCGGCCGGGGTGGCGGAACCGGTAGACGCGGCCGGCTTAAAACCGGCTGTCCTTCGGGATTTGGGGGTTCGAGTCCCTCCCCCGGCACTTCAAGCACTGCGGGCGGCGCTCGCCGTGAGTGCGCGCAAGCGTCCCGCCAGCGTCGCCGTCGTAGCGCCCGTGGCGAACCGCCACTGCCAGTTGCCCGACTCGGTGCCGGGCAGGTTCATCCGCGCCTCGGCGCCGAGCCCGAGCACATCCTGGAGCGGAGTGATCGCCAGCGCGGCGCGTGAGGACCAGGCACGCTCGATCAGCGACCAGGCGGGGTCGTCGGGATCGAGCCCGCTGCGCGACCGGTCGGCATCGGAGAGGGACTCCCACCACCCGCGCGTCGTGTCGTTGTCGTGTGTGCCGGTGTAGACGACGGAGTGCCGCTCGTGGTTCTCCAGCCGGTGCGGGCTCGCCGGGCCTGCACGGAGAGCGAATTGCAGCACGACCATGCCCGGAAACGCGAGCCGGCGGCGCAACCGGGCGACGGGCTCGGTGATCACGCCGAGGTCCTCGGCGACGACCGGCAGCTCGCCGAGCGCCCGCTCCGCCGCGTCGAACAGGGCTGCTCCAGGGCCGCGCCGCCAGCGTCCGGCGGCGGCCGTCCGGTTGCGCGCCGGGACGGCCCAGTACGCCACGAACCCCCGGAAGTGGTCGAGGCGTGTGAGATCGACGAGCTCGAACGTGCGGCGCAACCGCTCGATCCACCAGCGATAGCCGTCGGCGCGTAGTGCGCGCCAGTCGTAGAGCGGATTGCCCCAGAGCTGACCTGTCTTCGTGAACAGGTCGGGTGGGACTCCAGCCACCTCGTCAACCCGGAAGAGTCCGGGATGAGCGAGGTGGTCGGCGCTCGAGTGCGCCACGTAGATCGGCACGTCTCCGAGGAGCCGGATGCCGCGCGCGGCGGCATACGATCGGAGCGCACGCCATTCGCGCTCGAAGCGAACCTGGTCGTCGAGCGAGCCGCCGTAGGCGAGCCAGTCGTCCACCCAGTAGCGGTGCTGTTCGTGGAAGGCCTGCGCGTCGGTGCGTGAGACCCGTGCCCGTGGCCGCGCCAGCAGGCCGGGCGAGCCCGCGAAGGCCGAGGGCGACATGTAGGGCGAGCCCGTCACGCTCTCGGGCGGCCCGAGCGGCAGGACCTGCCACCACTGCTGTCCCGCGGCCGCGAGCCAATCCACGAATCGGTACGCCTCGCGGTCGAGTACCCCGTTCGGCAACGAGGTCGGATGCAGCAGGATGCCGGAGGAACGTTTGAGCGTCATACGTTTAAGAGCGAGCAGCGACTGAGAATGTCACGCAGAGTGCCCCTTCCGAAGTCCACCCAACCGCCGGCCCGGATCCAGATCCAGGCGATCGAGCCGATCGTCGATTGTGGCCGCTATGCCGCGAAGCGGACGGTTGGCGACGCCGTCGACGTGTACGCGACCGTGTTCACGGACGGGCACGACACCCTGGCCGGCGCGGTGCGGGTTCGCGGCCCCGGCGAGCGGACGTGGCGCGAGGAGCCGCTGCGGCCGCTCGGCAACGACCGCTGGAGTGGGTCGTTCACCGTCGACCGCCCGGGACGCTGGCAGTTCGGGATCGGCGCGTGGACCGACCGGGTCGCAACCTGGCAGGACGAGGTGAGGCGCAAGGTCGAGGCTGGAGAGACCGACCTTCGTGCCGAGCTCGCCGAGGTCGCAGTTCTGCTCGGTCGTGACGCGGTGAGCCTCGACGAGGGCCTGGCGGTCACGTCAACCGACAGGCACGGCGACGTGGTCTCGACGCCGTTCGAGGTGGATGTCGACCGGGCGCTCGCGCGTTTCGGTGCCTGGTACGAGCTCTTCCCGCGTTCGTGGGGAGGGTTCAGTGGCGTGACGGCGCTCCTGCCCCAGCTCGCGAAGCTGGGCTTCGACGTCGTCTACTTCCCGCCGATCCATCCGATCGGCGCCACGAATCGCAAGGGCCGCAACAACGCAGCGTCCGCGAAGGACGGGGACGTCGGCTCGCCGTGGGCGATCGGCTCGGGCGACGGTGGGCACGAGGCCATTCATCCCGAGCTCGGGACGGAGGAGGAGTTCGACGCGCTCGTCGCCGCCGCACGGGCCGCCGGGCTCGAGATCGCGCTCGACTTCGCGATCCAGTGCTCGCCCGACCATCCGTGGCTGCGCGAGCATCCGGAGTGGTTCAATCGCCGTCCCGACGGGACGTTGAAGTACGCCGAGAACCCGCCCAAGCGCTACCAGGACATCTACAACGTCAACTTCGAGTCGGAGGACTGGCGCGGCCTGTGGCAGGCGCTCCTCGACACCGTGCTGCACTGGGTCGGCCGGGGAGTCACGGTCTTCCGCGTCGACAACCCGCACACGAAGCCGGCGCCATTCTGGGAGTGGCTGATCCGCGAGGTGCGCGCCGCCCACCCGGACGTGATCTTCCTCGCCGAGGCGTTCACGCGACCGTCGATGATGACGACGCTCGCCAAGCTCGGCTTCTCCCAGAGCTACACGTACTTCACCTGGAAGAACACCAAGGCGGAGCTGGCGGAGTTCGTCGCGCAGCTCGTGGCCTGGTCGCAGTTCTACCGGCCGAACGCGTTCGTCAACACGCCCGACATCCTGCACGAGTATCTGCAGCAGGGCGGGCCGCCGGCGTTCGAGGCGCGGCTCGTGCTCGCCGCGACGCTGTCACCGTCGTACGGCATCTACTCGGGGTTCGAGGCGTTCGAGGCGGCGCCGGTGCATCCCGGTTCGGAGGAGTACCTCGACTCGGAGAAATACGAGGCGAAGCGGCGGACGCTCGATGGGCCGCTGCTGCCGCTGATCGGGACGATCAACCGTGTGCGGCGCGCGGAGCCGGCGCTGCAGCGCGTCGACAACATCCAGTGGCTCGAGACCGAGAACGACGCACTGGTCGCCTACGCCAAGGATGATCTCGTCTGTGTGGTCAACATCGATCCATTCGCGGCCCAGGAAGGCGTCTGCACGATCCCGGTCGGGCTCGGCTATCCGCCGGCCTTCGACGCACGCGAGCTGCTCACGGGCAGCGCGTTCTCCTGGCGCGCCGGCCGAAACTACGTGAAGCTCGAACCGGGCAAGGCGCACCTCCTGAAGGTCGCGCCGTGACACCTGTGGAGCGTCCGTGACGGTGGCTGCCGCCGGGCATGTCCGGAAGGCCTACGCGTTGAGCAGGGACTTGACGCTTTCGCGTGCTTTCGGTCGGGAAGTCGTAGGGGTGGTAGCTACCCATCCTTTTGAGACAGGTGTGGATGTCTGAGCCCGGAAACTGGTTCGAGCGCGAGCCGCTCTGGTTCAAGACGGCCGTCTTCTACGAGATCCACCTGCGAGGTTTCTACGACGGCAACGACGACGGCTCCGGCGACTTCCGGGGGCTCACCGACAAGCTCGACTACCTGCAGGAGATCGGCATCGACTGCCTCTGGTTGCTCCCGTGCTACCCGAGCCCGCTTCGCGACGGCGGCTACGACATCGCCGACTTCTTCGCCATTCATCCCGACTACGGGACGATCGACGACTTCAAGTTCTTCATCGACCAGGCGCACCAGCGCGGACTGCGCGTGATCTCCGACCTCGTCATGAACCACACGTCGTCGGACCACCCGTGGTTCCAGGCGAGCCGCGCCGAGCCCGACGGGCCGTACGGCGACTGGTATGTGTGGGGCGACGACGATCAGCGCTGGAGCGAAGCGCGCATCATCTTCGTCGACACCGAGCCGTCGAACTGGACGTGGGACCCGGTGCGCGGCCAGTACTACTGGCACCGGTTCTTCTCGCACCAGCCGGACCTGAACTACGACAACCCCGAGGTGCAGGAGCAGATGCTGAACGTCCTGCGTTTCTGGCTCGACCTCGGGCTCGACGGCTTCCGGCTCGATGCGGTGCCGTACCTGTTCGAGCGAGACGGGACGAACGGTGAGAACCTGCCCGAGACGCACGCGTTCCTGCGGCGCGTGCGTGCCGAGGTGGACGCCCGCTACCAGGATCGCGTCCTGCTCGCCGAGGCGAACCAGTGGCCCAACGACGTCGTGCAGTACTTCGGCGAAGGCGACGAGTGCCAGATGGCGTTCCACTTCCCCGTGATGCCGCGCATGTTCATGGGGATCCGCCGCGAGGACGCGTTGCCGATCATCGAGATCCTCGAGCAGACGCCGCCGATCCCCGACACCGCGCAGTGGGGGCTCTTCCTGCGCAACCACGACGAGTTGACGCTCGAGATGGTCACCGACGAGGAGCGCGACTACCTGTACGAGGAGTACGCGAAGGATCCGCGCATGAAGCTCAACCTCGGCATCCGCCGCCGGCTCGCACCGCTGCTCGACAACGGCCGCGACGAGATCGAGCTGATGCACGCGATGCTCTTCTCGCTCCCCGGCTCGCCCGTCCTCTACTACGGCGACGAGATCGGGATGGGCGACAACATCTTCCTCGGCGATCGCGACGGCGTGCGCACGCCGATGCAGTGGACCGGCGACCGCAACGGCGGCTTCTCGCGCGCTGACTTTGCACAGCTCTACCTGCCGCCGCTGATGGATCCCGTCTACGGCTACCAGGCCGTCAACGTCGAGGCGCAGCTGCGGCAGCCGAACTCACTGCTTCGCTGGCTTCGCCGCCTGATCGCGCTGCGCAAGCAGCATCCCGTCTTCGGGCTCGGAACCTACGAGGCGCTGCGTCCCGACAACCCGCGGATCTTCGCCCACGTGCGCACGTACGAGGACGACGTCGTACTCTGCGTGCACAACGTCGCGCGCTCGGCGCAGGCGGTCGAGCTCGACCTGTCCCGCTACGAGGGGCTGATCCCGGTCGAGATGTTCGGGCAGACGGCATTCCCGCGCATCGGCGAGCTGCCCTATCTTCTGACGCTCGGCCCGCGCGGGTTCTTCTGGTTCCAGCTGCGGAAGGACGACTCATTGTGACGACGAGCACGACCTGATCGAGTTCGTCTCGTCGCCAGCGCTGGTTCGGCTCGAAGCCGCGGGAGGTGACGCATGCGTCGGTGCGTCGACCGCGCGGTGCTGCGCGAGGCGGACCCGCCGCTCGAGCTGCAACTCGTCGAGATCCGCTTCGACACCGGCACGCACGAGACCTACCAGCTGCTGGTCGACGGCGGGCTCGACGCGCTCGACGACCCGCGCCAGGTGCGCGAGCTCGTGCACATGATCCGCGCCGGAGCGACGCTGCCCGCCGAGCGAGGGCATCGTCGAGTTCGGCGCCGGTCGAGGGGTTCGCCGGGCTCGGGCAGGAGCTGCGCGAGGCGCGCCCGATCGGCGCCGAGCAGTCGAACACGTCGATCGTCTTCGACGAGGAGCTGATCCTGAAGGTCTTCCGCCGGCTCGAGGCCGGGCATCAACCCCGAGCTCGAGCTGCTGCGCTTCCTCACCGAGCACGGCTTCGAGAACATCGCGCAGCTCGCCGGCTGGTACGCGTACTCCGGGCGGCCGATGGACGCGACGCTCGGGATCCTGCAGCGGTTCGTCCGCGGCGGCGTCGACGGCTGGGAGCTCGCGCTCGACGCGATGGGCGACGGCGCCGAGGCGTTCCTCGCGCAGCCTGCGCCGCCTCGGCGAGGTGACCGGCGCAGATGCACACCGTGCTCGGCAGCCGATCGAGCGACCCGAGCTTCGCGCCCGAGCAGCCGTCGTCCGAGTCGCTCGGCCTGCTCACCGCGACGGTCGACGAGGAGATCGAGAGATCTTCCTCGACCTGCCCGACGACAACGCCGACGTCGACGCCGATCCGCGGCCGCGGCGAGGAGGTGCGCGAGCGGCTCGCGTCTGCTGACGAACATCGGCGGCGCCGGGCAGGTGATCCGCCACCACGGCGACTTCCACCTCGGCCAGACGCTGTGGGCGGACGACGACTGGGTGATCCTCGACTTCGAGGGCGAGCCGGCGCGCTCGCTCCCCGAGCGGCGGCGGAAGCGCAGCCCGCTGCGCGACGTCGCCGGGCATGCTGCGCTCGTTCTCCTACGCGGCGTCGGCGGCGCAGCTCCTGCGCGGCATCGAGCCGCCGGACGGCTGGGAGGAGCGGGCGCGCGCCGAGTTCCTCGCCGGCTACCGCGCGACGGTCGACCCGTCGCTCGTCCCGTCGGGCGCGCGCGCTCGAGAAGCTGCTCGCCGTGTTCGAGCTCGAGAAGGCCGTGTACGAGCTGCGCTACGAGCTGAACAACCGGCCCGACTGGATCGGCATCCCCGTCGCCGGCATCGTGCGCATGCTCGACGAGGAGGCTCGCCGCGTGACGCAGGCACGCGCGAGCGCGTTCGGCGAGCTCGACATCTGGCTCGCGCGGCGCCGGGCCGGCACGAGCGAGCTCTACGAGAAGCTCGGCGCGCACTCCGGTCGACGGGGGCGTCGCGCTTCGCGGTCTGGGCGCCGAACGCGCGGCAGGTCAGCGTCGTCGGCGACTTCAACGACTGGGACCCGGCCGCGCGACCTGCTCGCAGCCGGTCGGCGAGACCGGCATCTGGGAGGGCGTCGTCGACGGCGCCGAGGTCGGGCCAGCGCTACAAGTACGACCTCGACGGCCGCGAGAAGGCCGACCCGCTCGCGTTCGAGGCCGAGGTGCCGCCGAAGACCGCGTCGGTCGTCTTCGAGTCGACGTACGACTGGCAGCGACGCCGACTGGATCGACGAGCGCCGCGTCGCGCGAGCAGCTCGAGCGCCCGATCTCGATCTACGAGGTGCACGCGCCGTCGTGGCGCGCACGGCCTCGGCTGGCGCGAGCTCGCCGACGCAGCTCGCGACCGTACGTGCAGCGACCTCGGCTTCACGCACGTCGAGCTGATGCCGGTCATGCAGCACCCGTTCTCGGGCTCGTGGGGCTACCAGGTGACCGGCTACTACGCGCCGCTCGTCGACGCTGGGCTCGCCCGACGACTTCCGCTACTTCGTCGACCACCTGCACGCGGCCGGGATCGGCGTGATCCTCGACTGGGTGCCGGCGCACTTCCCGCGCGACGAGTGGGCGCTCGCGCGCTTCGACGGCACCGCGCTCTACGAGCACGCCGACCCGCGCCGCGGCTCGCATCCCGGACTGGGGCACGCTCGTCTTCAACCTCGGTCGCAGCGAGGTGCAGAACTTCCTGCTCGCGAACGCGCTCTTCTGGCTGCGCGAGTACCACGCCGACGGCCTGCGCGTCGACGCCGTCGCGTCGATGCTCTACCTCGACTACTCGCGCAAGGCAGGGCGAGTGGGTGCCGAACGAGTTCGGCGGCCGCGAGGATCTCGACGCGGTCGCGTTCCTGAAGGAGCTGAACGAGCTCGTGCACGCGCGCGAGCCGGGCGTCATCTCGGCGGCCGAGGAGTCGACCGCGTGGCCGGGCGTCTCGCGACCGACGTACGTCGGCGGGCTCGGCTTCGGCTTCAAGTGGAACATGGGGTGGATGCACGACACGCTCGCGCTACTTCCAGCAGGACCCGATCCACCGCCGCTACCACCATCACGAGCTGACGTTCTCGCTCGTCTACGCGTGGACCGAGAACTTCATCCTGCCGCTCTCGCACGACGAGGTCGTGCACGGCAAGGGCTCGCTGCTGCAGAAGATGCCGGGCGACCGCTGGCAGCAGATGGCGAACCTGCGCGCGCTCTACGCGTACATGTGGGCGCATCCCGGCAAGAAGCTGCTGTTCATGGGCGGCGAGCTCGCGATCGCCGTGGGAGTGGACCGACGACGACCGAGCTGCCGTGGTGGCTGCTCGAGCACGCCGAGCACGCCGGCATGCGCGACCTGATCCGCGACCTGAACCGGCTCTACCGCGCCGAGCCCGCGCTCTGGGAGGTCGACTTCTCGCCCGAGGGCTTCGCGCTGGATCGAGCCGAACGACGCCGTCGAACAACGTGCGTCGCGTTCATGCGCGTCTCGCGCGACGGCGCGAGCGCAGCTCGTCTGCATCGCGAACCTCTCGCCGGTGCCGCGCGAGGGCTACCGCGTCGGGCTGCCGCGCGGCGGCGTGCTGGAGCGAGGTCGCTGAACACCGACTCGGCGCACTACGGCGGCACCGGCGTCGGCAACCTCGGCGCGGTGAAGGCCGGCGGGCCGCGGCTGGCACGACCAGCCGTTCTCGGCCGATGTGACGCTGCCGCCGCTCTCCGTGCTCTGGCTTCGTCCGACGCCGACCGGCTGACGGTCGGCGACTGGAAGAAGCTCGCGATCGCGCCGGCCGAGCCGGCGACGACGATCACCGCCCACAGCTCGAGCAGCACGTCGACGATCCGGCCGCCCGCGGTGAGCGGGTTCTTGATCTGCGACGAGACCGTCAGCAGCTGCACGGTCGTGAAGAAGAGCGCGTCGCCGAGCGAGTGGATGTCGCCGCCGGCGACGCCGCGCTCGAGGAAGTAGACGGCGACCGTCCCGACGGCGTCGACGACGGCCGTCAGCGACGAGCACGAGCACGAGCCTGCCGACGAGGCGTCGGTGGCGCTCGCTCCAGCTGATCAGCCGCCTGAGCTCGTCGCGGATCACTCCTGATCGTCGCGGCGCCGCGGACGGCATCGGCCGCCACGGGTACGGTGCCGCGCGATGTCGACGCGTCAGGTCTGGACCGGGCACGCCGTTCCCGCTCGGCCCGGAGTGGGACGGCGACGGCACGAACTTCTCGCTCTTCTCCGAGAACGCGGAGCGGGTCGAGCTCTGCCTCTTCGACGAGCACGGCAACGAGGAGCGCATCGAGCTGCGCGAGCGCACCGCGTTCAACTGGCACTGCTACCTGCCCGGCGTCGGCCCGGCCAGCACTACGGCTACCGCGTGCACGGGCCGTACGAGCCCGGCGACGGGCAGCCGCTTCAACCCGGCGAAGCTGCTGATCGACCCGTACGCGAAGGCGATCGACGGCGCGGTCGACTGGCGACGCCGCGAACACGCTGCCGTACGTGCCCGGCGCGGGCGCAGACGACGCCGACCTGACGATCGACGAGTCCGACTCGGCGCCCGCGATGCCGAAGTGCGTCGTCATCGATCCGTCGTTCGACTGGGAGGACGACGAGCTGCGTCCGGCCGCGCACGCCGTTGAACGAGACGCGTGATCTACGAGCTGCACGTCAAGGGGTTCACGAAGCTCCGCGACGGCGTGCGCGAGGATCTGCGCGGCACGTACGGCGGCCTCGCGAGCGCCGGACGCGATCGCGTACCTGACGTCGCTCGGCGTGACCGCGGTCGAGCTGCTGCCGGTGCACCACATCATCGACGAGGGCTTCCTCGCACGACCGCGGGCTGACGAACTACTGGGGCTACTCGACGATCGGCTACCTCGCGCCGCACTCGCTCTACGCGGCGACCGGCGACCAGGTGCGCGAGTTCAAGGGCATGGTCAAGGCGCTGCACCGCGCCGGGCATCGAGGTGATCCTCGACGTCGTCTACAACCACACCGCCGAGGGCAACCACCTCGGGCCGATGCTCAGCTTCCGCGGCGTCGACAACCAGAGCTACTACCGCCTCGTGCCCGACGACGCCGCGCTTCTACATGGACTACACCGGCACCGGGAACACGCTCAACCCGGTGCACCCGAGCGTGCTGCGGCTGATCATGGACTCGCTGCGCTACTTCGTGACCGAGTGCCACGTCGACGGCTTCCGCTTCGACCTCGCGTCGGCGCTCGCGCGCGAGTTCTACGACGTCGACCGGCTGTCGGCGTTCTTCGACATCATCCACCAGGACCCGGTGCTCTCCCAGGTGAAGCTGATCGCCGAGCCGTGGGACGTCGGGCCGGGCGGCTACCAGGTCGGGCAACTTCCCGATCCTCTGGTCGGAGTGGAACGGCATCTACCGCGACACGATGCGCGACTTCTGGCGCGGGCGACGCGACGCGTCGCCGAGTTCGCCTCGCGCTTCGGCGGCTCGGCCGACCTCTACGAGACGCGACGGCCGCAAGCCGTTCGCGTCGATCAACTTCATCACCGCGCACGACGGGTTCACGCTGCGCGATCTCGTCTCGTACAACGAGAAGCACAACGAGGCGAACGGCGAGGGGAACCGCGACGGCACCGACGACAACCGCTCGCTGGAACTGCGGCGTCGAGGGGCCGACCGACGATCCGGCGATCAACGCGCTGCGCGCGCGCCAGCAGCGCAACTTCCTCGCCACGCTGCTGCTCTCGCAGGGCGTGCCGATGCTGCTCGGCGGCGACGAGTGGGGGCGGTCGCAGGGCGGCAACAACAACGCGTGGTGCCAGGACAACGAGATCTCGTGGTTCGACTGGGGCGCGTGCGACCAGGAGCTGCTCGCGTTCACGAGGCAGCTGATCGAGCTGCGCCGCGCGCACCCGGTCTTCCGCCGGACGCGGTTCTTCGAGGGCACGCGGCGAGCAGCTGCCCGGACGTGTGGTGGATGCGTCCCGACGGGCGCCGGATGACGCGGCGCGACTGGGACAACACCGAGGCTCGCGGGCGATCGGGGTGTTCCTGAACGGCGACGAGCTCGGCGATCAGAGACGCCGCACGGCGAGCGAGCTGCGCGACGACTCGTTCCTGCTGCTCTTCAACGCGCACTTCGAGGAGATCGCTTCCGGCTGCCGGCCCGGCGCTTCGGGACGCACTGGGAGGTCGAGCTCGCGACCGGGACGCTGCGATGCGGAGCGGCTCGTGCCGGGCGCCGACGTCACCGTCGAGTCACGGTCGCTCGTCGTTTTGCGGCGGGTCTGAGAGCCACTCAACAAGCCATCGGGACGGGGGTTGGAGTACGCTCACGCCGTGGCCCAGGTCACCCACCCGGCATCCAACCTCGAGTGGGAGACGCCGCTCTATGCGCAGGCCGCAACTCAGCTTGCGCACGCGCTCGAGCTGGCCGAGGTACCGGACTTCGTCGCGACGCGCCTGGCGCATCCCGAGCGTGCCGTGATCCTGACGCTGCCCGTGCGGCTCGACGACGGTTCGTACGCGTCGTTCCCCGCCTACCGCGTGCAGCACTCGTCGGTGCTCGGGCCGACCAAGGGCGGCATTCGCTACGACATGGCGGTCGATCTCGGCGAGTGCGCCGCGCTCGCAATGTGGATGACGTGGAAGTGCGCGCTGCTCCGCTTGCCGTACGGTGGCGCGAAGGGCGGGGTGCGTTGCAACGCCACGCGAGCTCTCGATGCCGGAGCTCTCGCGGATCACACGCCGGTTCACCGCCGAGCTCGCGCCGTTCATCGGCCCGCAGCTCGACATTCCCGCGCCCGACATGGCGACGAACGAGCAGACGATGGCGTGGATGATGGACACCTACTCGATGCAGAAGGGCTATGCGGTGCCCGAGATCGTCACCGGCAAGCCGATCTCGATCGGCGGCTCCGTCTTCCGCCACGAGGCGACGGGCGCCGGCGTCGTGATGGTGATCGAGCGCGCCTGCGGCCGCCTCGGCTGGAACCTGTCGGAGCAGCGTTGCGTCGTGCAGGGCTTCGGCAACGTCGGTGGGATCGCCGCCACCGAGCTGCACGACCACGGTGCGCGGGTCGTCGGCGTCGCAGACATCTCCGGTGGCGTGCACTCCGAGGGCGGGCTCGACATCCCGTCGCTGCATGCATACGTCGCCGAGCACGGCTCGCTCGAAGGCTACGAGACCGGCGTCGAGCGGGTCTCCAACGAGGAACTGCTCGAGCTCGAATGCGACATCCTCGTGCTCGCGGCGCGCGAGGATCAGGTCCGCGGAGACAACGCCGCCAACCTGCACTGCAAGCTCCTCGTCGAGGGAGCGAACGGCCCGACGTCGGTCGAAGGCGACCGGATCCTCGCCGACCGCGGCATTCCGGTGCTGCCCGACATCCTCACCAACGCAGGCGGCGTGACCGTCTCGTACTTCGAATGGGTGCAGGACCTCGGCCGGCTCTTCTGGGATCGCGACGAGATTCGCCGGCGCCTTGCCGACAAGATGTCCGACGCGTTCGATCGTGTCTGGAGCGTCTCCGAGGAGCGTCGGATCTCCCTGCGCGACGCCGCGCTCGTTGCGGCGATTCGCGAAGTCTCGGCGCGCTCGAGGCGCGCGGCGTTTACCCGTGACGGCGCAGCTCGCGCGCGACGCGATGGTGCCGGAGCCGTTCGCCCTCGAGGTGAGTGCGAACGCGCGCGAGGCCGGCGAGGTGCTCTCGCGCGACGCCGTGCGCGCGGTGCTCGTCTGCGACGAAGGGGCGCTCGTCGGCGTCGTCACTCGAAAGACGCTGGTACGTGAGGTCGTCGCCGCCGGTCGCGACCCGGAGCAGACGACGCTCGGAGAGATCGCCGAGCTCCCGAACGCAACGATCGACTCCGCGATGCCGCTCGACCGCGCGTTCGGCTTTCTCGAGGAGCAGGATTACGAGCGCGTCCCGGTGGTCGAGGACGGCAAGCTCGTCGGCGTCCTCTCGCGGTCGGCGATCCAGCGCCGCCTCGCCGAAGACGAAGACGACGCGGCGGACAGCTAAGCGGCGACGAGCTCGGGCGACACTTCGGCGACGAGCGTCTCGAGCGCGTCGCGCAGTCCCTCGCGCACGTCGTCGTCGGCCAGCTCCCCGGCGCCGTCGAACCTCTCGGCCGCATGGCCGACGGCGAGCTCGACCTCGGCAACGCGGGCACCCATCGCTCCGAGCACCTTGCGGAGCTCGGCAGCGGCCCAGACGCCGCCGAACGCACCCGTACTCGAGGCGATCACCGCGACCGGCTTGTTGCGGAAGGCGTTCGTGGCGATCGGCCGCGACGCCCAGTCGAGGGCGTTCTTCAGCGCGCCGGGAACCGAGGAGTTGTATTCGGGTGTGGCAACGAACACGGCGTCGGCCTCTCGCACGAGCGCGCGCAGCGCGTCGACCGTGGCCGGGCCGGGCGTCCCGTCGGCGTCGGCGTCATAGGGCGGGATCTCCCGCAGGCCGTCCCACAGCTCGATCTCCACGCCGGACGGCGCCTCCTCGCGCAGGGCGCGGAGGAGGGCCGTGTTGTGGGAGTCGGCGCGGAGCGATCCACTGATCGCAAGGACGTTCATCGTCAACCTTCCTGGCCGACCAGGGTCAGCTCGGCCTTCAGCGTGACGTCGTTCGAGAGTGCAGGTTCGCCGTTTGGAAGCGGCATGTTCCAGGTCATCCCGAACTGCGTGCGGTCGACGGTCGTCTCCAGCTGGAGTCCGACGCGCGTTGCGCCGAAGTGGTCGACCGTCGGGCCGGTGATCGTGCCGGCGAGGGTGGCGGGGCGGGTGATGCCCTTGATCGTCATCTCGCCCGGCAGCTCGACGCGGTCGCCGTCGCGGCGGATCGTGCTCGACACGAACGTGACCTCGGGATGACGCTCGGCGTCGAAGAACTCGGGTGACGCGAGGTGTGCCTGGAGGTTCTCGTCCTTGACCGTGAGGCTGGCGATCTGCGCGACGCCGGTCAGCGTGCCGTCGACGAGCGACGCCTCGAAGGCGGGCACCTCGCCGCGGAAGGTCGCAACCGCGTAGGGAACCTCGAACGTGATGCCGGAATGGACCGTGTCCGCGATCCACGTCCCGGTTGGAATCGCCTGCTCTACCTGCTCGATCGTGCTCATGGTTTCTCCCTTTGTCGAGACTAGATCCTTGACTACGCAAGGATCGTAACAGCAAAAGGTTGAGTGCGCAAGTATTTAGATCAGAATGGCCTCAACAACACGTATAGGCGCCGGGCGGCGCGGCGCCGTCGTCGGTTTCCGGAAGCGCCGCCGCGGCGAGCGCGACGCCGTCCAGCAGGTCGCGGACGCTGAACCGGATCCGGCCGAGCCCGTAGCGACGGAGCGCCTCGCGCACGATCAGCGCGCCGGCGACGATCACCGGCGCTCGCTCTGGGACGAGGCCGCGAATCTGCCGCAGGTCGGAGAGGGGGAGGGCCGCAAGCTCGCCCGTCAGGCGATCGACGTCGTCAGCCGAGAGGTCGTCGGAACCGGCCAGCACCGCCAGCTGGCCGACGGTGCCGGCGACGCCGATCGCGTCGGACACGTCGAGGCTGGGGAGCTGCGAGCAGATTGCGTCCGAAGCTGCGTTCAGCTCTGCAGGTGTGGGCGGGTCACCGTGCAGGAAGCGTTCGGTCAACCGGACCGAGCCGATGTCGAGGCTCGTACGGAAGCTCCCGGCGGTCAACTCGGTCGAGCCGCCGCCGACGTCGAGCAGCAAGGTGCCCGGCGCGAGCGGGCCGGCGCCGGCGAGCGTGAGCTCCGCCTCCTCGTCGCCGCTGAGCAGCCGCGTCGCAAAGCCGTACGACCATTCGATCTCGCCCAGGAACGCCTCGCCATTCTCGGCATCGCGCACGGCGCTGGTCGCCACCGCCAGCGTTCGCTCGGCGCCGAGCGCCTCGAGCTCGCGCCGGAAGTTCGTGAGCGCGTTCCGGACGCGCGCGATCGGGAGAGGGAGGAGGCGGCGGCGTTCGTCGACTCCCTCGCCGAGCCCGGTGACGACGGTCCGGCGCACGAGCTCTTCGCTCCGCCCAGCCTCGAGGTCGACCTCGGCGACGAGCAGGCGAGTCGAGTTCGTGCCGAGGTCGATTGCGGCGACACGCATTACTTGCGCGGGACGACGCCGCGGACCGCGGCGAGCAACGCTCCTGCCTCACCCGCGGCCTCACGAAGTGCTGCGAGCTCGGCGAGTGACTCCTGCAACTGCTCCGAGGCGCGGTTCAGCCTCTCGGCGCCGGCGGTCAACGATGCCGCGTGCGTCTCTGCGGCGTCGGCCGTGTGCATCACGTCAGCGACCGCATTGAGTGCACGGCGGTGGAACGCGCGAAAACTGCGCCACGCACGCCAGGCGCGCAGCGCTGCGAACGCCGTCGACCCGAGCACGGCGACGAGCAGGAAGGCCAGCGCAAGCCAGGTTGTGAGCGTCATCGAGCGCATCGTAACGGCCGGAAATCGCGATTCGCGGGTGCTACAATCCCGGCCGCGTCGCGGGGTGGAGCAGTCAGGTAGCTCGCCGGGCTCATAACCCGGAGGTCGCAGGTTCAAATCCTGCCCCCGCTATAAACGACTTGCTGCGACCGGCCGATACGGCGGGTCGTTGTCTCTCAGGGTTGAGTGGCTGAAGGCGGCTCGACCCCGATCTCCATAACACCCGACTCGTTACGATCGGCCCGACATCGTGACGGAGCCAACGTACGACCGCGACTTCTGGGAACGGCTCTGGTCCACGACCTTGAGCGAGCGTGCGGATCGGGTCGCGCATCGACCCGCGAACGAGCATCTGACTTCCGAGCTCGGCGGCGTGAAGCCTGGCCTCGCCCTCGATGCGGGCTGCGGTCACGGCTCCGATGCGCTCTGGCTGGCCGCGCATGGGTGGCAGGTCACGGCGGTCGACTTCTCCGCTGCCGCTCTCGCCCACGGGAGATCGACGGCCGAGGCCGCCGGGCCGGACCTCGCCGGGCGCATCGACTGGGTCGAGGCCGACCTCGGAACCTGGACCCCTGAACCAGGCCGCTATGACCTCGTAGCCTCCTTGTACGTCCACATAGCTGGATCGGTGACCGAGATGGTCAGGCGGATGGCAGCAGCGGTCGCTCCCGGCGGAACGCTGTTACTTGTCGGACACCAGCCCATCGACCCGGCCACCGGAGACCCGACTCCTGCGGCCGGTCAGGTGCAGGTCTCTCTTGACATCGTGATTCCCGCCCTTGCGACAGACAACTGGGAATTGATCGTTGCCGAGGATCGTCCGAGGGCCGCAACTCACTCCGGTGTCGACGCCGTGGTTCGTGCACGCCGCCGGGCCTGATCGGTCAGCAGGCGGCGTGGCGCACACGCCGACGTGCGATCCACTTGAGCCGCAGGCGCGGCGGCGGCGGTGAGGGATCAGCCGCCGGCTGCTGCAGGTGGGCAAAGCGGATTGCCTCGGCAATCTCTCGCTTCTGGTCTCGCATGAGCTCTTCTCTGAAGGCAGGGTGCACGGTTTTTGCTCCTTTGTTCCGTTGTCGTTCGACGGTAGGGCGACGGCCCGCGCCGCGCATCGGCAGCACCGCCCATCTCGCGAAAACCGACTACGGGTCTTTCGCCTAGTGCACAGTGTTCGGTCACGTACCTCCTCGTGACTAACGTCTCAAGATGGAGCTCCTCGAACGCGAACACGCACTCACGCTCCTCTCGGCGGCACGCGACGACGCCGCCGCCGGCTGCGGGCGCGTCGTTGTCGTCAGCGGCGAGCCGGGGATCGGGAAGAGCGCGCTCGTCGAGCGCTTTGTCGCCGAGCTGGGGGCGCACATTCGCGTCCTGCTCGGCTCGTGTGACGACCTCTCGATCCCACGCCCGCTCGGACCGCTCCGTGACCTGATCGGCAGCGTGTCGACCTCGCTCGCCGAGGCGATTGCCGCGGACGCGCCTCCGTACGAGATCCACCGGCTGCTGGTCGAGGAGCTCGCGCTTCCTCCACGGCCGACAGTGCTCGTGCTCGAAGACGTCCACTGGGCCGACAAGGCCACGCTCGACATGATCACCGTCCTCGCGCGCCGAGTCACGTCGCTGCCCGCGTTGCTGGTGCTCACATCACGAACCGGCGAGACCCCACCCGGTCACCCGCTCGCGGCGGCGATCGGGTCGATTCCCGCGGGGGCGACCTCGTTCGTCGAGCTGGCCCCGCTCTCGGAAGCGGCAGTAGCCGCGATCGCCGGCGAGCGTGCGGGAGCGATCTACGCCGCCACCCGAGGCAATCCGTTCTTCGTGTCGGAGCTGGCCGAGTGCGACGAAGGCGCGGCGGTCCCGCCGTCGATCGCAGCTTCAGTCGTCGGTCGCGCAGCGAGCCTCGGGGATGCAGGCAGGAAGCTCGTCGAGCTGATCTCCGTCGTGCCGGGGCGTATCTCCACCGCCGTCCTCGACACTGCCGTGCCCGACTGGGTCGAGGCGGCGGAGGAGCCCGAGCGGCGCCATCTGCTGGAAGTTCGGCCGAAGCATGTGCGCTTCCGTCACGAGCTCGCGCGACACGCGATCCGCGAAAGCCTGACCGCGGCGACCCGGCGCCAGCTGCATGCTCAGGTGCTCGAGGCGCTGCTTGCGACACACAGCAACCCTGCGGACATCGTGCACCATGCGGAAGAGGCCGGCGCCGAAAGCGTTGTCGGGGAGTACGCGCTCGTCGCGGCGCGGCGCGCGGCCGCAGTCGAGTCGAACTGCGAGGCACTCGCGCACTACCGCCGGGCGCTGGACTTCATCGACCTCTTGCCGCCCTCCGAGCAAGCATCCATGCTCGAGGAGCTCACGACGACTGCCTATTACGTCGGCAACCTCGACGAGGCATTCGCTGCAGTCCAGAGCGCGATGGACATTCACCGTGAGCTCGCCAACGAGGAAGGCGTCGGCCGCTGTATGCGCCTCCTTTCGAGGCTCCATTGGTTCGTCGGGGACGGGGCTACCGCGCGCGCGACCGCGGATGAGGCAGCCTCGATCCTCGAACCGCTCGGGGACTCGAGCGAGCTGGCGCGCGCCTACAGCGGCGTCGCGCAGCTCGCGATGCTGAACGACGACGCCGAGGGGTCGCTCTCGTGGGGTAGGCGTGCGCTCGAGCTCGCCACGCGCCTCGGTGACGAGCAGACGCGCGCACACGCGCTCGTGACTCTCGGATCGACCGAGATGCAGCTCGACCCCGACGATGTCGGGACGCTGCTGCACGCGCATGACGTGGCCGATCGTGTTCGCAACCCGCACGAAGCCGCGCGGGCGCTCAGCAACATTGCGTACACGCACATGACGTGGGCTCGCCCACAGCCGGCGCTCGAGTACGCACAGAAAGCGCTCGCATACGCGCAGGAGCACGAAGTGGACAACCTCGCGACGTACAACGCGACAACGATCGCGTGGCTGCGCCTGCGTGCCGGCGAGTGGGACGCCGCCGAGAGGGCCGCCCGCGGCCGGATCGAAACGGGGAGGACGGTTCCGGAGCTCGTTGCCAAGACGGTGCTGGCCGAGCTGGCGGTACGGCGCGGCGACGGCGGCGCAGACGCACGCCTTGTGGAGCTGACCGTCGAAGTAGAGCGAACCGGCGAGCTCTTCCGGATCGCTCCGGTGGTCGAGCTCCTCGCGGAGCATGCGTTGCTGCACGGGAGCAGCCCGCCCGTCGAACGGCTCGAAGAACTTCGCGCGAGCGCGCCGACGGGTGCAATCGAGATGCGCCTCGCGGCATGGGCCGCCGTTTCCGGTGTGGAGACCGACGCGGCCCGAGCCGGTGACTCACCCGCGTACGTGGCCATGCAGCGCAGGGACTGGCGCGCTGCCGCCGACGCATTCGGGAAGATCGGTTGGACCTACGACGCCGCGCTCATGCTGTCCCTGCTCGACGATCCCCAGTCGCTTGCCGAGGGCGTGGAGATCGCAAGGAATCTCGGCGCCGTACCGCTCTGCGACCGGATCGCCCGGCGGATGCGGGATCTAGGCCTCCGCGTTCCACGCGGCCCGCGACGGGCGACGCGGGACAACCCCGCGCACCTGACTGCGCGTCAGCTCGAGGTCCTCGCGCTGCTCGGCGACGGGCTGACGAACGCCGAGATCGCCGACGAGCTCGTCGTCTCGCTGCGGACGGCGGAGCATCACGTTGCAGCAATCTTGACGAAGCTCGGAGCGCGCGACAGGCGGGAGGCAGGCCGGCGCGCCGTTACGCTCGGCGCGCTCGCCGTGCGCTGAAAGATCGGTACCGGCGGCGCGCAACATGGGCGCTGTCCCCCGATGCCGTCGGACAGGCGCACGCCTACGGTCGATGAAACTCGACCAAGGGGTGACTATGAGAGGGAACCATCGCAACGTTGTTGTTGCGCCGGCGGTGCTGCTGGCCGTCGCCTGCTTCGCGGCGCTCGCGGCGATCGCAAGTGCAGGCAACGTGAGCACGGCCACGGACGCGAAACGGGCGACCGTGAAGTACCACGACCTTGCCGTCGCGAAGCGCGCGGGCTACGCATTGCTCAAGGACAGAAACGGTGTCGCGTGCATCGCCATGGACGACATGCCTGCGATGGGCGCCATGGGCCTCCACTACGCCAAGAAGGCGCTGGTCGCGGACGGCGCTGTGGATGCGAACAAGCCCGAGGCACTCGTCTACGAACCGCTCGGGCGCGGCAAGCTGCGACTCGCCGCCCTCGAGTACGTCGTGCTGAAGGCCGCGTGGGACCTTCATCACCCGAAGCCGCCCACGCTCTTCGGGCAGACGTTCAACTTCACTCCCGCGGGCAACCGCTTCGGGCTGCCGGCGTACTACTCGCTGCACGCGTGGTTCTGGAAGCACAACCCGCACGGCGAGTTCTCGATGTGGAACCCGACCGTGACCTGCTCGGGAAAGGGAGGTTGACGGTGAGGCTGTACGCGATCCGCCGGCCGTCGCGGTGGGCCAACCTCGAAGAGCTGCAAGCGACGGGAAAACGGTCGCTGGACGTCGCCGACAACGAGATGCCGAACGACATCCGGTGGATCCGTTCGTACGTCGTTCACGAGGATGACGGGACGTTCGGGACGGTGTGCATCTACGAAGCGTCGTCTCGCGAGAAGATCCTCGAGCATGCAGCGCGCGTCGACATGCCGGCGATCGAGATTCTCGAGGTCGCGGACACCGTGATCGTCCGGCCGGATCCTGTCAGCGGAGGGGCCTGATCGACGAGGGCCGGAGGGTGGGCTCACCGCCCTCCGGCCCCTATCGTAAGTTGACACTTACGTAAGAGGTTGCTTAAATAGAAGGATGGAAGCAAGCCTGAAGGCGATTGCGGAGCCACGCCGGCGCCAGATCCTGAGGCTCGTGCGCGATGACGAGCTGTCGGCGGGCGAGATTGCCGCGCAGTTCGACGTGACGCGCCCCGCGATCTCCCAACACCTGAATGTCTTGAAGGAGGCCGGGCTCGTGACTGAGCGCCGGAACGGCACACGACGCCTCTATCGGGCGAGACCGGAGGGCCTGGGAGAGCTGAAGACGTTCCTGGAGGAGTTCTGGGACGAACGGCTCGGGGCACTCAAACGCGAAGCGGAACGGAAGGAGAGCCGTAAACGTGGACGCAACCACTGAGAGCATCGCGGTCGAGCGGGAGATCGCGATCGACGCGAGCCCCGAAACAGTCTGGGAGCTGCTCGTCGACCCTGAGCAGGCAACGCGCTGGATGGGCCGGTCGGCGACGTTCGACCTGCGTCCCGGCGGGCGTTATCGCGTGGAGGTGATCCCGGGTCACATCGCGAGCGGCGAGTTCGTGGAGATCGATCCGCCGCACCGGCTCGTGCACACCTGGGGCTGGGAAGCAGAGGACGGCGGCCCTGTCGCGCCCGGCTCGACCACGATCGAGTACGAGCTGATTCCGAACGGCGACGGCACGCTGCTGCGGTTCAGCCACCGCAACCTGCCGAGCTCCGAGGCGGCCGCTTCGCATGCACACGGCTGGGACCACTACCTCGGGCGGCTCACAACGGTCGCCACGGGTGCTGATCCCGGCATCGACCCCTGGATCGCCGGCCCGATGGAATGAGTCGCGGTTAGGGGCGATCTCGGACCAAGCTCCTGTCTTCTCTCGACCACAGTCGAGGATTCGCTTCGAGCCGGATTGGCCGGACCGGTTCCGGGGCAGAGAATCGCTTTCCCAGACTGGAGGAGACGGCGATGTCCTGGAAGCTGAGCGGGAGCTACGCCGAGACGTGCTCGTGCGAGCTCATGTGCCCGTGCAACCTGTCCTTCGACCACGGAGCCACGTACGACTTCTGTCGAGTGACCCTCGTCTTCAACATCCGCGAGGGGGAGATCGAGGGTACCGACATCGGCGGGCTCAAGATCGCGGCGATCGCCGACTCGCCGAAGGTGATGACCGACGGAAACTGGCGCCTCGGGGTGTTCGTCGACGAGCAGGCGACGGACGAGCAGGCCGACAAGCTCGTGAAGGTCTTCACGGGGCAGCTCGGCGGGCCGATGGCCGGGCTCGCGCCGCTCGTCGGCGAGATGCTCGGTGTGGAGCGCGCGCCGATCGAGGTCGTGGACGACGGCGTACGGCACAGCGTCCGCATCGGAAAAGCGATCGACTTCGAGATCGAGGATGTCGTGCCGTTCGGTATCGAGACCGGCGAGCCGATCCGCTTCGCGGGCATGTTCCATCCCGTGGCATCCGACCTGACGATGGCGGAGGCGAAACGCTCCCGGATCAGCGCCTTCGGCATCGAGTACGAGGGAAAGTCGGCACTCTCGACCTCCGAGTTCTCCTGGGCCGCCTGAGCCGCTCGAAGTACCGATCGACCATCTAGGCTCCGTCACGTGAAGGAGGCGGAGGAGCTGGGGCGGGGCGGACGCCTGCGGGGCGGTGCTGCGGGCGAGCTCGTGGCGGCCGCGTACGCGGCGGAGAGCGCACACGGCCCACGCCTTGCCCGCGGGCTCTCACTGGCGGATCTCGCGCACGCCGTCGCGCTCGTCGAGGGCGGGGACCTGGCGGGCGAGGACGCGAAGGCGCTCTTGCGCGGGCTGCTCGAGCTCCATGCGATTCCCGGCGACGAGTTCCCGTGGGACCCGTCGCTCGGCGACGCGTTCAACGCACGCGAGGCCGAGCTCGAGCGGCGCGTTGGACGAGCGGCAGCCGGGTGGCTGAGCGCCGGCCGTCCACGGCGCGAGGCGTTTCGCGTCGCACTACGGCTGACGGCCCGCACCCGAACGCGCGAGCTGCACGACGCGCTCGTCGACCAGGCAGCGTCGCTCGCGCGTCATGCGCGCGCGACGCGCACCGCGCTGGCGACCGACTACACCTACCTTCAGCCGGCACAGCCGACGAGCGTCGGTCACCTGCTTCTGGCGTACGCCTACCCGGCGCTTCGCGACGGCGACCGTGCGCGTGCGTCGTATGCAGCGCTCGGGGCAAGCGTGGCCGGGGCCGGCGGAAGCGCCGGCTCACGCTGGTCGCTCGACCGGACTCGACTCGCCGAGCTCCTGGGCTGCGACCGGCTCGTCGAGCATGCCAAGGACGCGGCGTGGCAGGCCGACGTGTACCTGGAGCTGCTCGCCACGCTCGCGATCGCCGCAACGCATCAGAGCCAGCTCGGCCAGGACCTCGAGATCTACGCGAGCCAGGAGTTCGGGCTGGTCGAGCTAGCCGATTCGCACAGCCGCGCGAGCGCGCTGATGCCGCAGAAGAAGAACCCCTACGCGCTCGTTGCGATCCGGACGCAGGCCGGTCAGGCTGCCGGCGATGTGATGAGCGCCTTCGTCGCTCTGCATACCGGCTCTGCCCGGACAGATCACTTCCACGTGCTCAACGGCACCGTCCCACGAGCCCTCGACGAGGCGGTCGCGATCGCCCGGCTGACCGCGTCCGTCCTCGACGGCATCGAGCTGCGGACCGAGCGCTTCGCACAGATCGCGCGCGAGAGCTTCGTCACGGCCGCCGATGTCGCCGACGTCCTCGCGCTCACGGGGGAGATCGACTACCGGAGCGCGCACAAGGTCGTCGGGCGTGCCGTTCGCGACCTCGTCGAGTCCGGCGCGCCCCCGTCGGGGCTGACACCGGGCCGCCTCGCCGCGGCGTCCGAGGCCGCGATCGGAAGGCCGGTCGAGATCGACGAGGCAACGCTTCGGAATGCACTCGATCCCGCGGCGTGCGCCGCCGAGCGTCGTCAGTCAGGCTCGTCGTCCGAGGCCGCGATGGATGCCATGCTCGAAGGAATCGACGGCACGCTGGCCGCGCACGAGAGCTGGAGCGAAGCGGCGCGGGAGCAAGAGTCGGCTGCGGAGACGGCCCTGCTCGCTCGCGCCCGCGAGCTCGCCTGAGCTTTCGACATGGTCGAGGCGTTGCTCGCGGAGATCCGCTCGCTGCTCGAGGCTCCGTCGCCCGCCGTGCTGACGACCTACCGCAAGGACGGGAGCGCGCTCGTCTCGCCCGTGTGGTTTCGCTGGCACGACGCGGTGTTCGAGGTGGTGATCGCCGAGGGCGATCTGAAGCTTCGGCATCTGGCGCACGATCCGCGATGTTCGCTCGTCGTCTTCGAAGCGGTTCGACCGTTCCGTGGGGTTGAGGTGCGCGGAGTGGCCGAGCTGGTCGAGGGCGACGTCAGCTCGGCCCGAGCGGCGATCGCAGGGCGTTATCTGGGGGCCGCCGACGGTGCGCGGTTCGCCGCCGAGCGGTCGACGCCGGGCGTCTTGCTACGCCTCGCCTGCGACACACCTCGCGTCTGGGACCTGTCGCGCATCCTGCCGGCGTGAGCTCTAGAGGCTTGATTCCTAGTCCGGTGCGACGCACACGGAATCAATCATCTAGGTGCGCTGGAACGTGAGGATCACACAGGCTCCGGCGGGGCGCGTGTCGACGAGGGTGAAGGCGGCCGCGGCGCCGTCTCCGAAAAGATGCTTGCCGGCGCCGAGCACGATCGGAAAGACCATCAGCCTCAGCTCGTCGACCAGGCCGAGCGTCAGCAGGGACTGCACCAGCTGAGCGCTGCCCGCGACGAGGATGTCGCCCTCGAACTGCTCCTTCAGCCTTGCGACCCCGACTGCAAGGTCGCCGTCGAGTAACGTCGTGTTGTTCCAGTCGCAGCGATCGAGCGTCGTCGAGACGACGAACTTCGGCATCGCGTTCATCTTGGCCGCGAAGCCGGCCTCGTCCTCGATCGACGGCCACGCCTTGGCGAACCCTTCGTAGGTGCGCCGGCCGAGCAGCTGCGCGTCGCTGGCCATCAGTTCGTCGAGCTTGAACGTGTCGCCTTCGGCGCCTCGCTCGAACTTGAACGCCCAACCACCACGCTCGAAGCCCTCGCCGCCGCCTGGGTCCTCGATGACGCCGTCGATGGTGATGAACTCCGTGACGGCGAGCTTCCCCACGATGCTAGTCGTCGCTCCAGCAAGTACGCCACTGCTTGGCCGGCTGCAAACGCTTCGCATCGCCGCGTCCTCGCTCCCTGCGTCCTTGCGCTGCTCGGTTTTCGCGCGGCCAATCAGCACCGGACTTCCCGGAGAGACCACTAGAACGCGCCCGCGTACGCGTTCAGCGCCGGCTGCCCGCCGAGGTGCGCGTAGAGCACGCGCGAACCGGGCTCGATCCGGCCCGACCGGACGAGGTCGATCAGCGCGGCCATCGACTTGCCTTCGTAGACCGGGTCGGTGATCACGCCCTCGAGCCGTGCACAGAGGCGGATCGCCTCGATCGTCTTCGCGTCGGGGATGCCGTAGGTGCCGGCGTGCCACTCGTCGAGCAGGACGATCTCGTCGTCGCGGAGCTCGCGCTCGAGCCCGATCGCCACAGCGGTCTGCCGAGCGATCCGCGCGATCTGCGCGCGCGTCTGCTCGACCGTGGCGGAGGCGTCGATGCCGAGCACGGTGCGCGGGCGCTCCTGCGCCGCGAAGCCGGCGATCATGCCCGCGTGCGTCGAGCCCGTGACGGCACACACGACGATCGTGTCGAAGAAGACGGCGAGCTCCCGCTCCTGCCGTTCGAGCTCCTGCGCCCAGCGCGCAAAGCCGAGGCCGCCGAGCGGATGATCGGACGCGCCGGCGGGGATCGGGTACGGCTTGCCGCCCGCCGCTTCGACATCGGCCAGCGCCTGCTCCCAGCTGGGGCGGATGCCGATGTCGAACCCGGCAGGGTCGAGGCGAACGTCGGCGCCCATGATCCGTGAGAGCACGATGTTCCCGACCTTGTCGTAGACCACGTCGGGCCAATCGACCCATCGCTCTTGCACCAGCACGCACTTCAGGCCCAGATGGGCAGCGACGGCAGCGACCTGTCGCGTGTGGTTCGACTGGACGCCGCCGATCGAGACGAGCGTGTCGCAGCCCTGCGCCAGCGCGTCGGCGGCGAGGTACTCGAGCTTGCGCACCTTGTTGCCGCCGTAGGCCAGGCCCGAGTTGCAGTCCTCGCGCTTCGCCCAGATCTCGACCCTGCCGCCGAGGTGGTCGCTCAACCGTGCGAGCGGATGGACCGGCGAAGCCCCGAAGAGCAGCTGCACGCGGTCGTGATCGACCATGCCCATGCCCGGACGATATTCGAGTGGGCGGCGGCCCGTCCGCGGTGTGTGCGACACTGAGCGAGTTCGTCAACCTTTGCACGTGACGCCGCGTTCGCGGCAGTCAGGAGTCAGATTGTGAAGGGTGGACAGAAGCCCAAGAAGCTGGCCAAGAAGCCGGCGCAGAAGACGCTCAAGGAGCGTCGCGTCGAGAAGCGCGCCGCCTCGAAGCAGGGCGGATCGCTCGGCGCTTAGAGCTCGTTAGCGCTCGATTGCCGCCAGCACGTCGTCGATCTGCGCTGTCGCGAGGCAGATCGACGTGTCGGCGGCGCCGTAGTACAGGCGCAGCTCGCCTGACGGCAGATCGTGAATCAGGCCGCACGGAAAGACCGCGTTGGGGACGTCGCCCGTCCGCTCGTACAGCTCGAGCGGGCCCATGATCCAGCCCGGGGCGCGGCCGAGCACCTGCGCCGGGTCTCGAGGTCGAGGAGCGCGCGCGCCGACGCGGTAGATCCCGCCCGTGACGGTCTCCTTCACGCCGTGGTAGATGAGCAGCCAGCCGTGGTCGGTCTTGAGCAGCGGGGGGCCGATCCCGATGCGCATCGAGTCCCACCAGGCGCCGGGCCGTGTCTGCATGACCCGTTCGGGCCGGCTCCAGCTCACCAGGTCGGGCGAGCGGGAGAGGAGGATGCCCGGATGTGTGATCTCCGAAGCCGGTCGTGGGCCTGTGGAAGAGGACCCACTTGCCGTCCACTCGTTCCGGGAGGATCGCGGCGTTCTTGTCCTCCGGGTTCATCACGATCCCGTGGCGCTCGACCGACACGAAATCCTTCGTGGTCGCGAGATACACCGCCGGGCCTGCGGGCCCGTAGGCCGTGCAGGTGATCACGAACCGATCGAGCTCCTCGACCCAGACCGTTCGTGGATCTTCGAAGCCCCACTCCTCGCTCTTGACCCCGGCGCGGGGGCGAGCAGCGGCTCATCTGCGACGCGCCAGCCGTCGACGCCGTTCGACGAGCGCGCAACGGTGAGATGAGAGATCCCTCTCAGGTCCTCGACGCGCGTGAGGAGGACGGTCTCGCCGTCGACGATCGTTGCCGCGGGGTTGAAGACGACGTTTGCGGGATACGGCCAGCTGTCCGCCGTGAGGATCGGATTCGATTCGTGCCGGACGAATAGCTCACGCGCCTGTCCTGTCCGCGGTGTCAACGAGCCGTCCCTACGGGGATCGGCTCGCGAGCGCGCGGGCGAAGCACGGCCGGCAATCGTGCGGCGTCGAGCAGCAGGGCGGCGCGGTGTAGCGCAAGGGTCGACTCGGCCCCCTGGTTGTCGTTCGTCGTCTCGTCGCCGAGGCCGTCGCTGCAGCCTCCCGTCGCGAAGTCGTACAGCGGGCGTCCAAGCCGGTTGCGTCCGAGGAACCACTCGAACGCGGTTCGCGCGCGCGCGGCGTGGTCGGGATCGTTGGTGACCGCAAACGCCGCGAGCTCGGCCGCGACGAAGGCGGAAGCGTCGAGCGGCTGTTCGTCTCCGGCGCACGGAACGGGCCCGGCGCGGTGACGGCCGAGATGGCCCGTGAGACGGAGCGTCCCTCGTCGAGCCCGGACTCGTCGCCGAGCCAGCGAAGCGCGGTCAGCCCGGTCTCGATCGCGTCGTCCCGGCCGAGCGCGCCCCCACCGGTGATCAGGGCGTGAGGCAGCATCGCGTTGTCGTAGGCGAGCGCGTCCTCGAACCAGCACCAGTCGGGTGAGGCGCTCCGCTCGTAGGCCGCCGCCAACTGCTCGACGGCGCGTTCGAGCAGTGCCTTCCCGCCGGCTGGAGACGGTCGGAGTCGAGGCGCGCCAAGCCGACTGCGGCATAGGCGGCCGTGCGCAGCGACATGTCCGGCCCGAGCGTCCCGACGATCGTCTCGAGCAGCCGGCGTGTCGGCCCCACCACGGCCGGCACCCAGGCAGTCGAGAGCAGCTCACCGAGCGCCCAGATCGAGCGCCCCACGTGATCGCCCAGATGCGGCTCGTCGAGCCAGCGCCGGTCGTACCCCATGAAGTTCCGCATCCCGCGGGGCGGATCGGCCGCATCTTGAAGAAACGCGAGCGCGCGGTACACGACCGACGTCCACACCCGCTCGTCGCCGCGCCGGGCGAGCTCGTAGGCGACAACCGCCAGCCGGGCAACGTCGTCGACGCAGTAGCCGGTGGCGCGGTTCGGGATCGCGCCGTTGGCGTGCTGCATGATGCCGACGTTGTCGACCAGGGTGAGCAGGTGGTCCGTCCGCAGGGCCCCCAGTTGTGAGTCTGGTTGTGTCGAGGGGCGACGCCTGGGCGGCGACAGCTCGACAGCCTCGCGGAGCACCGCCGCCGTCGCCTCCGCCACCGACGGCCACGCGAGGCGCGCCCCGATGCGCTGTGACTCCGCCCGCGCCTCGGCCAGGAGGCCCGGCTCCTCGATGTAACGGCAGACGGCGTCGGCCAGTGCCGCGGGGTCTGCGAAGGGCACCAGCTGCCCGGCGCCCGATGCGAGCAGATCCTGGGCGTACCAGTACGGCGTCGAGACGACGCCGCACCCGGCGGCGATGCCGAAGGTGAGCGCTCCGGACGAGATCTGCTCGCGGCCGCTGTAGGGCGTGACGAAGACGTCGGTGGCGGCGAGGAGATCGGCGATCTCACCGACTGCGAGGAACCGGTCGTCGAACTCGACGTGCTCCTGGAGCCCGAGGTCGAGCGCCAGCTGCTCGAGCTTCAACCGGTAGCGCTCGCCTTCGCGATGCGCGACGTCCGGGTGAGTCCGTCCAGCGATCACGTACGACACCTCTGGATGCCGGTCGACGATCGACGGCAGCGCTTCGATCACCGTCTCGATCCCCTTGCCTGCCGAGAGCAGCCCGAACGTCGAGAGCACAAAGCGCTCGGCATCCGCGCTCCGGTGAGACAACGCACGCTCGGCTGCACGCTGTGCGAGCACCGGCGGCGCCCCGTGGGGGACGACGCGAATCTTGTCCGCCACGCACGCGTCGCTTTCCACAAGCAGGCGGCGCGCGGTGTCGGTCATCACGATCACGCGCTCTGCACGGCCGCAGAGGGCGGCGAGCACGGTCGCCTGGTGTGCCGTCGGCTCGGAGAGCACGGTGTGGAGCGTCACAACGAGCGGCTGTGAGAGCTCGTCCGCCAGCGAGAGCACGTACTCGCCGTCGGTGCCGCCGTAGATGCCGTACTCGTGCTGAAGCAGCACGACATCGACGTCGAGACGGCCGAGGATCCGGGCCGCGCGGACGTAGTCGCCGCGTACCGCTTGCGCGATCGTCGCGACCAGCCCCGGCCGCTGCGGGCGGGTCGGCTCGTTGACGACGATCACCTTCTCCATGCGGTCGATCCCATCGACCCCGAGGAGCGCTGCGCGGACGTCGGCCGCGAAGGCGCCGATGCCACAGGCGCGCGGGGGATAGGTTGACACGATCGCGGTGCGCATTGGCGTGCCGCGCCCCTTCCGATAGGTATCCGGCGCGACGCTCGAGACGTCAGCCCAGCCGGTTCTTCCTCACCGTAGCCGACCGGGGCCGCGTGCCCGCGCTGGCAACAGGCGTAAAGCGTTTGTTAGAGCGCAGAGTAAGGGTTCTGTTAGAGCTGGTTTGAGACACCGCAGGCGACGGCAGAGGTTCGTCAAACGAAGCACTGACTCGTAGACGAACGAGAGCTGAAAGGAGCTTGCATGTCACTCAACCGCCGCTTCCTGGGCGTGGCCGGTATCACCGGCTTGCTAGTTGCGGTCGCCGTGCTCTTCGCGACCATCGGCGGCGCAGCGTCCGGGACCGCAACCGCGAACGCCGCGTCCGCCAATGCGGCCGCCGCCCAGTACGCACCCACCAACACGGGGGCGCCCGCGATCTCCGGCACCGCACAGGAGGGCAGCACGCTCACGGCCAGCAACGGCTCGTGGACGAGCTCGTCAACCGTCGCATACACGTACGCGTGGGAACGTTGTGACGCAAACGGTGCGAACTGCGCCGCGATCTCGGGTGCGACGAATCCGACGTACGTCCTGGTCGCCGCCGACATCGGCAAGACGATTCGCGTGGCCGTGACGGCCGCGAACACCGACGGCAAGAGCAGTGCCACCTCTGCGCAAACCGCGGCGGTCACCGCCAAGGCCCCTGCCGGGCCGGCCGGGCAGGTCAAGCTGCCTGACGGCAAGACCTCGGTGCCGGTGACGTCGCTTGCACCGCCGTACCGTCTCGTCGTCAGTGGCGTGAAGTTCTCGCCGGCGACGATCACCTCGCGCCAGCCGCTGCAGATGCAGGTGCAGGTAACCGAGGCGACGACCGGGTTCGTCGTCAACGGCGCTCTCGTCTATGTCACCGCCGTTCCGTTCGGGCGCATCACGCAACCGGCGGAGGTTCAGACCAATCAGGAGGGCGTGGCAACGCTGACGATTCAGCCGACCGCCAAGCTTCCCCTGCAGAAGGGCTATCTCCTCACGATGTTCGTGCGTGCACGGAAGGCGAACGACAACGTGCTCGCCGGCATTTCGTCGCGCCGGCTCGTGAGCCTGCACATCTCGTAGCTCGGAGTGTCAGCCGCCGAGCGGGTTGAGGCGTCGCGCCTCGTCACCCGCCCGGCGGCTGCCGCTTGCAGCGGCGAGGTCGTGCCACAGCTGCCACCTGTTCGGATCCTTCGCGAGCGCCTCACGGAACGTCGCGCTCGCGGCCGCGCGTTCGCCCGCGTCGGCCTGCGCCTGTCCGAGCACCTCGAGCGGGCGCGACGACCAGGGCTCGAAGCGTGCCGCGCGGCGTGTGAGCGTCACCGTTCGCGCCAGGTCGTGCGAACGCGCGGCGTCCTGCGCGCGGGAGAGCGAGAGCTGGGCGATGCCCGAGAGCGCCCCGAGCCCGCCGAGGGCGAGCGCAGCGGTGGCGAGCGCCCACGTCCGCCGGGCCCCGAGTCGCACCTGCTCCTCGGGCAGGAGCGCAGCCCCGACCACGAGCCCGGCGACCCAGAGGGCGGGCAGCTCTCGATCCCAGTCGACGGCGGCGTGGATGAGGAAGGCGGCGTAGGCGGCGAGGGCAAGGCGGTCGCGGGGCCGTCCGGCAAGCGGAACGGCGAGGAGCGCGCACAAGAGCGCCAGACCGATCAGCCCTTCCTCGCCCGCTGTCTCGAGGTACACCGAGTGCGCGTCGAGTGCCGAGTTCGGGGTGGGGCGGTGCTGCAACCACCATCCGTCCCAGGTCCCGGCGCCGGTGCCGACGATGGGTGCGGCGCGAACCTCGTCGAGTGCCACGCGGTAGTACTCGTGCCGCGGCCCCTGCGCGACCCAGCCGAGCGCGAGCACGAGCGCCGCCGCGGGAACGACGAGCACCGGGCGCCGAACCAGTCCGATCGCGAGCCCGAGCCCGAGTGCGAGCAGGCCTCCACGCGAGCCCGAGACCACCAGCTCCGGAACGAGCAGCACGAGCGCCGGCCAGGTCTTGCGCTCGCGCAGCGCCAGGAGGATTGCGACGGCGGCGAGCGCGCCCAGCGCGTTCGCGTAGCCGACCGGGTTGGCATTGCCGCCGCTGAGCTGGCTGCCGCCGCGTGAGAGAAGATTCCACGCGGAGAGCAGCGACACGGCCGCGACAACGCCGCGCAGGGTCCAGCGGCGGTCGAGCGACACGAGGATCGCCGCGAGTGCGGCGACGGCGACGAGCGCGCGTTCCGCTTCGAGCATCGTCGACGTCGTGCTGCTCGACCACGCGGCGCCGAGCGCGGTCCAGCCGGCCCCCGCGCAGGCGAGGCCGAAGTAGATGGTGCCCCGCGCAGGGAAGGTCGCCGGCCGTGCGAGCATGAGCGCGACGAACATGGCCCAGGCGAGCAGGACGACCGCCGGGCCCCAACTCGACGGGAAGAAGCCGCCGTTCGCGGCGCCGAGCCCGGCCACCGCGCCGAAGGCGATGACGCCGCTCCGCACCCGAGGATTCTGTCAGGCGCGACGGCGGGTAGGCCCGATGGGCAAGGATGGACGAGTGGACGTCCGGATGAAGCGTGCCTACGACGATGCCTTGCCCTCGGACGGCTATCGCGTGCTGATCGACCGTCTCTGGCCTCGAGGCGTCTCGAAGCAGAAGGCGCAGCTCGACGCGTGGGAGAAGGAGTTGGCTCCGAGCGCCGGTCTGCGCGAGTGGTTCGGGCACGAGCCGGCGCGCTTCGACGAGTTTCGGCGCCGCTACCTCGCCGAGTTGGGCCTGCAGCGGCCGAAGCTCGCCGAGCTTCGGCGCCGCGCGCGGGCCGGGGCCCTGACCCTCGTCTATTCCGCGCACGACGAGGAGCACAACGACGCAGTCGTTCTCGTCGAGGTGCTCCGGCGCGGCCTGCCGAAGTCGTGAGCAGAGCTGTCAGCCCTCGACGGGCGGGACCACAGCGTTGCGCGGCACGTGCCGCGCGTCCTTGACGTCGTCTCGCTCGCGGTCCCGGGCGGGCCACGGCGTCAGGATCAGCAAAAGGCGCGTGTCGGCGAGTGCGCGCACCAGATGGCGCTCGCCGGGCTCGAGGCTGATCAGCGTCCCGGCCTCGCACTCTGCGGCCTCGCCGGGCACCGTCAAGACGATCCGGCCGGCGACGACCTCGATCACCGCGCGCTCACGGACCGCGTGCTCGTCGATTGCCTCACCCTCGAGCAGGTCGATCACGACGGCGCGGCATTCGGGCTCCGAGAAGAGCACGCGCGGCTTCGACCGGCCGGGAGTGGGAACCCGCGGTGCGTCCGGCCCGGGCTGGCGGTCTTGCGCCTTGTCGGACGATGGTGCGACGGTCGGTAGATGCCAGCGTTCCATGTTGAGATCTCCCTCCAGATTTACCGGTTCGCGACGAGCGCGCGCGCCGTCTGCTTGACCGAGCGCGTCGAGGCGAGTACCGCCGTCGGCTCGTAGCCGCAATGTGCCATGCAGTTGTCGCAGCGCGGGTCGCGGCCGCGGCCGTACTTCGACCAGTCGGTGGTCTCGAGCAACTCCCTGTATGTGGTTGTGTACCCGTCGGCCATCAGGTAGCAGGGCCGCTGCCAGCCGAAGAGCGAGTAGCTCGGGATCCCCCAGGGCGTGCATTGGAAGTCGGCCTTGCCCTCGAGGAAGTCGAGGAACAGCGGCGTATGGTTGAGCCGCCACCCCTTGCGCTTGCCGTCGGCGAAGGCGGCGCTGAAGAGCTTGCGCGCCTGGGCGACGCCCGGGAAGTGCTCCTGGTCGGGCGCCTTCTCGTAGGCGTACGCGGGCGACAGCATCATCTGGTCGACCTTCAGCTCGTCGTTCAGGAAGTCGAGCACGTCGCGCACCGTCTTCGGAGTGTCGGTCGTCAGGAACGTCGTGTTCGTGTTGACGCGGAATCCCCGCCGCTGCGCTTCCTTGATCGCGTCGACTGCCTTGTCGAACGTGCCGGCGCGCTCGACGAACTGGTCGTGCCGTTCGCGCATGCCGTCGAGGTGGACGACCCAGGCGAAGTACGGCGACGGCCTGAACAGATCCAGCTTCTTCTTCATCAGGATCCCGTTCGTGCAGAGGAAGACGAACTTCTTGCGCTCGATCAGCTTCGCCGCGAGCTCGTGGATCTCCGTGTGCACGAGTGGCTCGCCGCCCGCGATCGACACCATCGGTGCGCCGCACTCCTCGATCGCCTCCAGCGCCTGCTCGATCGGCATCCGCTTCTTGAGGATGTGTTCCGGATACTGGATCTTTCCGCAGAACGAGCAGGCGAGGTTGCACTGGAACAGCGGCTCGAGCTCCACGAGCAGCGGGAACTTGTCGTTGCGCTTCACGCGTTGCTTCAGCAGGTAGCGCGCAATGGCAACGTTTTGACGCAACGGGATACTCATGCGCGTCCCTCGCCGGTGCCGGCTCCCGCCGGGCGGAGCCCGGCTCCGCCGACGCCTGACGTCGCTCCGTGCACGGCGCCTTCCGGGCCCGTATCCCCATACTGTTCCCTCCGGCGCCGCACCCGCAGCGACGCCCGAGGAACCCGCATGGATCGTTGGGTTGATGCTGCGTATTTCATGGGGCCAGTACCTCCTTCGGAACGCGGAACTGGATCGACTCGGTGGTCGTCGTTCGCTCTTCGACCTCGACCGGGCCGAGCGTCCCGATCGCGTCGATCAGGCCACGGACGAGCGATTCGGGGGCGGATGCTCCGGCGGTCACGCCGACCGTGGCGGCATCCGTCAGCCAGGCCAGGTCGACGTCGCTCTCGTCGTCGATCAGGTAGGCGCGGGTGCCTTCCCGCTCGGCCACCTCGACGAGCCGGCGTGAGTTGGACGACGTGCGCGAGCCCACGACCAGAACGGTATCGGCCGCCTGCGCCACCGCGCGGACAGCCTGCTGCCGGTTGGTCGTCGCATAACAGATGTCGTCGGAGCGCGGACCGCGCAGCAACGGGAAGCGGCCGCGGAGCGCATCGACGATCTCGTTCGTCTCGTCGACCGCAAGCGTGGTCTGGGTGAGGAACGAAACGCGCTCCGGATCGAGCGCCTCGACGTGCTCGACGTCCGCCAGCGTCTCGACGATCGTGATCGCCTCCGGCGCCTCGCCGTACGTCCCCTCGACCTCCTCGTGCCCGTTGTGGCCGACGAGGAACACCGTGTGCCCGTCGGCCGCGAACCGCCTCGCCTCGGCGTGCACCTTGTTGACGAGCGGGCACGTCGCGTCGATCACGTCGAGGCGCCGGCCGGCTGCCTCGCTCTTCACCTCGGGCGAGACGCCATGCGCTGAGAAGACGACTGTGGCGCCTTCGGGAACCTGGTCGAGCTCTTCGACGAATACCGCGCCGCGCCGTTCGAGGTCGGCGACGACATGCTCGTTGTGCACGATCTGCTTGCGGACGTAGACCGGGGCGCCCCGCTGCTGGAGCGCCAGCTCGACCACCTCGATCGCACGCTCCACCCCCGCACAGAACGAACGCGGCCCGGCGAGCAAGACGCGGCGTGGGGCAAACGACGCGGTCCACTCGCCGAGCACCTCGCTTGCGAGGCGCAAGCTGCGGAGGGCGCGGAGAGACGAAGCGAGCGTGCGCGGGTCGAGGAGCCTTCGCGTCGAGGCCTCCACCACGACGCGCAACACGACGAGCGGCCTGCCGCCGGCAGCTTCCGCGAGCCACGCCGATTCCATGTCGACCGCCAGCGCGCCCTCATCCTGCAGTCCCGTTCGCTCGCCCGGCCCGGCCAGGTGGTCGAGCGAGCGCAGCGGTCCGACATGCACTCGCAGGCCCCGACGGCGGAGCGCCGCCGCGAGCATCGCGCTGCCCGGCACCGCGAACGGCGCCGCGCCGTCGCACCGGAGCTCGCTCGCCAGCACGACGTCGCCGGCGCGGAGCGCGGGGGAGACGGCGGCGCAGAGGCCGGCGATCGCGACTCCGCGTGCTTCGACCGCAAGCCCGCGCGCGGCGCCGATCCGTGCCCGTTCGGGGCCCATCCCCGTGCGGAGCACGCGGTTGCCTGCAGGGAGGTGCAGGGCGCGCTCCTCGACGCGCAGTGCGGTGAGCACCAGCAGGTCTCTCACCGGTCGCCTCCGAGGATGCGGCCGAGTGCAAGCACCGGGAACACGTCGCGGTAGAGGTGGTAGTTCAAGTAGAAGTCACCCGGGAAGCCGGTGCCCGTGAAGTACGGCTCGTCCCAGCTGCCGTCGGCGCGCTGCGTCGAGACGAGCCAGTCGACCGCCCGGTCGAGAGCCGGTCCGGCGGAGCCCGCAGCATGCAGCGCGAGGAGGCCCCACGCGGTCTGCGACGCGGTGGACGGCCCGTGCCCCCGCCACGCGGGGTCGCGATACGAGCGAAGGTCTTCGCCGAAGCCTCCGTCCGGATTCTGCACCCGCTCGAGCCAGGCGACCGCGCGCGCGACCGCAGGATGGTCGCCGAGCCCGCAGGCGGCGAGCGCGGGAACGGCGGCGCCGGTGCCGTACAGGTAGTTCGCGCCCCAGCGTCCGAACCATGAGCCGTCGTCCTCCTGCTCGCGCAGGAGATACTCGATCCCGCGTTGCGCGGCCGGCTCGCCGGCCCGGCCTTCGAGGCCGAGGAACTCGAGTACGTGCGCGGTCACGTCGGCGCTCGGCGGATCGGTGACGGCGCCGAAGTCGGAGAAGGGAAGCTTCAGCGGTAGCCGGCTCGCGTTGTCGACGTCGAACGCGGCCCAGCCGCCGGTCGAGCTCTGCATCCCGACCATCCAGTTGATGCCGCGGGCGATCGCGCCGTTGTCGCTGACCCCGGCGCGCCGGAGCGCCAGCACGATCAGGGCCGTGTCGTCGACATCCGGGTAGTTGTCGTTCGCGAACTCGAACGGGAAGCCGCCCGGCTCGAGCTCGGGCCGCTTGATCGACCAGTCGCCCCGGACGCGCACCTCCGTGCCGACCAGCCAGCGGCCCGCACGCTGGATCGCCTCGTCCTCGGGCTCGAGGCCCGAGTCGAGGAGCGCCAGCATGGCGAACGCGGTGTCCCAGCAGGGCGACTGGCAGGCCTCGATCCGGCGACCGCTGGCGTCCTCGATCGTGAAGTGGTCGAGGCCGGTGAGCGCGGCGGCGAGCACGGGGTGATCGAGCTCGTAGCCGAGCGCGTGCAGCGCAATGATCGACCAGACCCACGGCGGCTGGATGCCTCCCCACGAGCCGTCGCGTTCCTGGCGCTCGACGATCCAGCGTTCCGCGGCCTGCAACGCGCGGCGGCGGAGCGCGCGGGCAGGAAGCCGCTCGTAGCCGCGCAGCGCCCGGTCGAGCAGGCCAAACGCCTTGCTGGCCGGGTCGGTGGGCGCGGGCCGCGTCGAGCCCGTGCGCAGCTCGCCGACCTCGACCTCGACCCGGACCTGCGGGCGGAGGGCGCAGCAGACCGACAGGGCCACGATCGTCTGTCGCGCCCAGCAGCCGAACGAGTAGACGCTCAGCGGCGCGCGGGCGGGCAGCAGGATCTGCTCGGGCGGGATCACCGGAACCTCGCGCCACGACCAGAGGCCGAGCAGGGCCATCCACATTCGGGTGAGCACACGTGTGCCCTCGACACCGCCGGCCTCCCGCGCGAAGGCGGCCGCGCTCCGCATGTGCACGTCGTCGGCCGAGTCGCCGACGAGGCGCAGCGCGAGGTATGCCTCGACCGTCGTCGAGAGGTCGCCGGGCCCGCCGTAGAACGTCGCCCAGCTCCCGTCCTCACGCTGCTTCGAGCGGATCCAGCGTGCGGTCGCCTCGAACAGGCGCGCGTCGGGGAGGCCGAGGTACGTCCGCAGGAAGAGATCCTCGGCGTCGATCGTCACGTTCGTCTCCAGCTCGCCCTTCCACCAGCCGCCTGAGTGCTGCAGGGCCAGCAGGTGCTGACGGCCGCGTTCGAGGGCGTCCAGGCGGGGGGAAGCTGCGAGCGTCGTCATGCAGCCGCTCCGATGTGCTCGTCGGGCACGGGCCGGCGGGAGCGCAGATCGCTGAGCAGGGCGTGTGCGGCCGCGTTGCCGCTGCGCACCGCGCTCTCCATCGTCGCCGGCCAACCGGTGTCGGTCCATGCTCCTGCCAGATAGAGGCCGGGCTGCCGGGTGCGGGCGCCGGGCCGTAGCGCGTGCGTTCCGGGAGCGACTCGGAATGTTGCGCGCGGCTCGCGGATCGCGAAGACGTCGAGCACGGTCGCCTCGCGCGCCGCCGGAAGCAGCCGTTCGAGCGCCGGCAGGTATCGCGCACGCAACGCGTCGAGCGGCGCGTCGATCTCATCGTCCGCACCCGACAGCGACAGCGAGACGAGCTGGCCCGACTGGGTGCCGGACGACTCCGTGCGGTCGAACAGCCACTGCACCGGTGAGCCCACGCGTGGCCGCAAACGGCTCGTCGAGCACACGGCGGTCGTAGTGGACGTGCAGGTTGACGATCGGGCTCGACCCGAGCGCCGTGATCGCGTCGACGTCGACGGCCTCTGGCGCGAGCAGCAACGCCGCATCGTGGTTCGGAACGGCGACGATCGCCGCGTCGACCTCGACTGCGCCGCCGCCGAGCAACACCCGGCCCGGCTCGATGCCGCCCACCGGCGTGCCGAGCTCGATGCGCACGCCCGCGTCCTCCAGGGCCGCTGTCGCGGCGTCTCCGTGTAGTTGCTGCAGCGGCACGCGCGGAATCCCGACGTCTGCGGCATCGGCCGAATCCAGCAGCCCGGTGCGAAACACCTGCACCGATTGCTGCAGCGACGCCTCGTCCGCCGGCAGGTTGAGCGTCGGGAGCGCGATCAGGTTCCACAGACCGGCGATTGCGCGTTCGGACTGGCCATGGGCGCGCAGCCAGTCGCCGAACGTCTCGGCGTCGAGTGAGGCGTCGCCGGGGTCGAGCCGCCGAAGCGACGTCGCCGCTCGCAGCGCGGCGAAGCGCTCGCCCGGCCGAAGCGGCGCGTAGCGAAGGAGGGCCCCGCCCAGGTGCAGCGGCGCCGGCAGCATGTTGCGGCGCAGGTAGGCCGGGCCGGCGTCCTGCCGCAGGACGGGGATCCGAAGCCGGGGCTGCCAGTCGATCAGCTCGGAAACCCCGAGCCGCTCGAGCAAGGCGCGGTAAGCGGTGCAGCAGCGGAGCGCGACGTGCTGGCCGTTGTCGAGCCAGCGCCCGTCGCGCTCGACCGAGAACGTGGCGCCGCCGAGCCGGCGCCGGCTCTCGTAGAGCGTGACGGCCGCGCCGCCCTGGGCGCAGCCGAGCGCGGCGGCGATGCCTGCCAGGCCGCCGCCGACCACGGCGATCCGCGGCCTCGTCACGCAGCCGCTCCGATCATGCTGCGGGCGAGGACGAGGCCCTTCTCCCACGCCCGCAGCGAGACGCGGCCGCGCATCGGCAGCTGAGGCCGGGCGGCCATGCGCTGGAGCAGGCGGCGGTAGGAGCCCGCCATTGCGATCACGCACGCGGCGCTGCGGCGGTCGAGCAGCCGCACCAGCCCGATCGAGCGGTCGATCCGTTCCAGTGCGCGTTGCGCTTCGAAGGCGAGCACCAGCTCGAGCGGGCCGTCGATGCGGCCTTCGACGATGCGGCAACCGAAGCGCTCGAGATCCTCTCTCGGCAGATACACGCGCCCGTCGGTTTCGTCCTGGCGAACGTCGCGCACGATGTTGGTCAGCTGGAGCGCGACGCCGAGCTCGTCGGCGAGGCTCGCTGCCGCGGCGCGGTCGCTGACGTCGAAGACGCCGAGCGCGAGCCGGCCGATCGAGCCCGCGACGCAGCGGCAGTAGTGCTCGAGCTCGCCGAACGTCTCGATCACTTGGCCGTGCGCATCGAGCTCCGCGCCGTCGACGAGCTCGCCGAACGCTTCGAGCGGGATCGGCCGGCGCTTGGCGGCGTCGGCGACCGCGACCAGCACCGGGTCGGTGGCCGCATCGATCTGCTCGAGCTCGCGGCGGATGCGGTCGAGCTGCTCGAGCTTCTGCCCGGCGGGCAGCGGACCGTCGGCGACGTCGTCGATCGTGCGGGCGAGGGCGTAGATCGCGAAGAGCTCGGCCCGGCGGTCCGCCGGCAGCAGGCGCATGCCGCTGTAGAAGCTCGAGCCCGACGCGCGCGCGACCGACCGGCAGTGGTCGTACGCGGCAAGGACGTCCGGCGTCATGCGGCGGCCCCGTATGCATGGAGGGCGGCGCGCAGGCGTCGCCCTCTGCTCGGTCTTGGCGAGCCGGCGAGCACCTCGTGCCCGCCGGCGTCGAGCGCGTCGAGCGCGGCCCGTCCGCCGCCGACATAGCCTGCGACCGCGACACGGGCCCGCCCGTGCAGCGTGCCGACGAGTGGTGCGCCTGCATCCAGCAGCTGCCGTGCGCGCTTCACCTCGAAGGCAAGCAGGCTGCGCAGCGCGTCACTCGAACGGCCGGCGCCGAGATCGTCGTCGCGGACCGCGAAGCGCTCGAGATCCTCGGCCGGCAGGTAGACGCGGCCTCGTGCGTAGTCCTCGCCCACGTCTTGCCAGTGCTCCGCCAGCTGAAGGGCGCTGCAGACCTTGTCGGAGAGGGCGATCTGCTCCGGCGTCGCCGAGCCGAAGGCGTGCAGCACGAGCTCGCCGACCGGGTTCGCGGAGAGGTCGCAGTACCCGAGCAGCTCGTCGAACGTCGCATAGCGTCTCCGGTGCTGGTCGAGCCGGTTCGCCTCGATCAGGCGCAGGAACGGTCCCCGCGGCAGCTCGCACTCGCGAACCGTCTTGGCGACCCGCCGAAGCAGTGGATGGGACGGCTCGCCGTCGAAGGCCTCGTGCAGCTGGCGTTCGAGCTCGTCGAGCAGCGCGGTCCGATCGCCCGGCACCTCGTCGCCCAGCTGGTCGGCAAGCCGCGCGAAGCCGTAGATCGACGTCAGGTGAAAGCGGATGCGGCGGCCGGCTAGGAGTGGCGCGACCTTGAAGTTCTCGCCTGCCGCCAGAGGCAGGATCGCCGACGAGCGCGGAAGGTGCAGGTCCGCCGGTACGCGGAGTGCGCCCACGCTCATTCTCCGATGACCTGGATGAAGAGCTTTCTCGGACGGGATCGGTCGAGTTCGCAGAAGAAGATGTGCTGCCAGGTGCCGAGCATCAGTTTCCGGTCGACGATCGGGATGGTCTGCGACGACGACGAGAGCAGGCCGCCGCGCAGGTGGGAGTGGCCGTTGGGATATTCGGCCGTGTCGCTCTCGATTCCCTCGGTGCGGATCTCGAGGTCGTCGTGGCGGTAGTAGCGCTCGCTCGGCGCAAGCTCTGCGAGCAGCTCGTTGAAGTCCTCGAAGAACCCTGCCTCTCGCTCGTTGATCACGATCGCGCAGGTCGTGTGCGGCGAGTAGACGAGAGCCATGCCGTTCTCGACATTCGCGCGCTCAACCGCCGCCATGACGTCGTCCGTCACGTCAATGAGCTGGGAACCCCGCTCTGTCACGAAATCGTGATTCTCGAACAGGTGCTTCATCGCCAACGTTTCCCCCGTGGCCAACGCTCGCTTATCGACAGGAGTCGAATCTACCAGTTGTCTCCCATCAGAAACACCTCAGCGCCGAGCGAGCGACGAGACCCCGAGCTTGAGTGCAAAACGGGCCGCCGCACGCGGTATTCGCTCGGCCTTTGCAAGCACCGCGTCGAGCGCCGCGGCGAACTCGTCGACATCGTCCGCGGTCAGCGTCAGCGGGGGGAGGCCCTTGACGACGTTCAGACCGTGGCCGGCCACTTGCGAGAGGATGTGGTGGTCGCCGAAGAGCGGGACGACGACGAACTGCGCGAAGAGCCCCGGTTGGGCGCGCTCGACCGCGCGCCACGAGCGGCTGCCGGTCGCAGGCTCCCCGAACTCGATCGCCCACATCAGCCCGCGACCGCGTACGTCGCGCACGACCTCGTAGCGGTCGACGAGGGGCCGGGTCGCGTCGAGCAGGCGCTCACCGAGCGTGTGCGACCGCTCGACGAGCCGCTCCTCGTCGAGCTCGCGCAACGTCGCCAGGCCGGCGACCATCGCCAGATCGTTCGGCGCGAACGTCGAACCGTGCAGCACCGCGTGCTCGAGCGAGTCGAACACGCGCAGCAGATCCTCTGTGCGCAGGGCGAGGGCCCCCGACGGGATGTACCCGCCCGAGATCGACTTCGCGATCGTGACCATGTCGGGCTCGAGCCCCTCGTGCTCGAACGCGAAGAGGCGGCCGGTGCGTCCAAGACCGGTCTGCACCTCGTCGACGCAGAACAGCGTCCCGTGGTCGCGGCACAGCCGCTGCGCAGCTGGGAGATAGCCCGGCTCGGGGAGGTTGACACCCTTGCCCTGCACGGGCTCGACGATGAACAGCGCAACGTCCTCGCGGCGGAGCTCGCGTTCCAGTGCGTCGAGGTCGCCGAGCGGCACGTGGTCGAAGCCGGGAGGGGACGGGCCGAACGGCGCCTTGAACTCGCCGGCGTCACCCGCCGCGAGCGAGCCCACCGTCAGCCCGTGGAACGCGTGCTCGAGCGCAAGCACGCGCGGTCGTCCCGTCGCGCCGCGCGCCATCTTGATCGCCGCCTCGACCGCCTCGGTGCCCGAGTTCGTGAACAGCACTTTGCCGAGTCGGGCCGGCAGGCGCTTCAGCAGCTCGTCCGCGAGCGCGCCTGAGAGCGCGTTCACGCCGAGCTGGACCGAGCCGGGCGTCTCGAGCGCGAGCGCTTCGACGAGCGCCGCGCGCACGCGCGGGTTGTTGCGGCCGACGTTGAACATCCCGTACCCGCCGAGCAGGTCGAGGAAGCGCGTGCCGTCGCTGTCCCAGAGGTAGGCGCCCTCGGCGCGCGCCCAGCGCCGGTCGAAGCCGATCGCGCGCAGCATCCGGACGAACTGCGGGTTGATCGACCGCGCGTAGCTCGAGAACGGGTCGGCGGCGAGCACCTCCGAAGCCATCCTCCTACTAAACACGATTAGGCTCTCTCCGATGGAAGCCACCGAGCAGACGCCGGTCGACGGCGCCGAGTCGCCCGCGGGCGAGACCCAACGGGACCTGCAGGGCGTCTCCCGCTACTACGAGCTCGCGAAGCGAGCCGAGTGGCAGGTGCGCGACCTGCCGTGGGGTGAGATCCCACCGATCCCGGAGTACACGGGCTCGCCGCAGAAGCTCGCGCGGCGCAAGGATCTCTGGCGCTCGGTGGTCACGCAGCAGCTGCAGGCGGACGAGCTGGCGGTGGAGATGGCGACTCAGCTCTTTGCGATCGCTCCCGACCACGAGGCGAAGCTCTACTACACGACGATGGTGCAGGACGAGTCGCGCCACACCGAGGCATGGCTCAAGCTGATCCACGAGGCGGGTGGGATGGCCGAGCGCGATCCGTATCTCGATTCGCTCGCGCACATGACGCTCGACGCGGACACGCTCGAGGAGAAGGTCTTCCTCATGCAGGTCTTCTACGAACGGCTGATCATCCCCCGCTTCCGGATGATCGCGCGCTCGTCGCGTGGCACCGTGCTCGAGGATCTCTGCAACCGCCTCGCGATCGACGACGGGATCCATCACGGCGCCGGGATGGCGTACGAGCGTGTCCTGCTCGAAGGCGCTGGCCGCAGCGTGCACATGACCCTGGTCGATGCCGCGAACCGGCTCCTGCCGCTCTTCGCCAAGCACGCCCTCTGGCGTCCGAAGGCCCGCGAGTTCATCGGTGCGTTGATGCGCGAGACCGACATCCGGATGCTCAAGGACGACCTCGAGAACGGCGTCCGCCTCGCAAAGTCGCTCGGGCGTCGACGTCAGCGGCATCGAACTGCCGTACTAACCTACGAACCATGTGCTTCGACACCGACTCGGCGCCGCCGATCCCCGTGCTGAAGGGCGCAGCCGTCTCGCACGACGACCTCGTCCTGCGCGCCGCCGACGGCAACGAGCTGGCCGCGTTCCTCGCCACCCCCGATGAGCCGTCGGCCGTAGGGGTCGTGATCCTCCCGGACGTGCGCGGGCTCTACTCCTTCTACGAAGAGCTGGCACTGCGCTTTGCCGAGCGTGGCTTCGCGGCGATCGCGATCGACTACTTCGGGCGTACCGCGGGCGTGGGGAAGCGCGACGCCGAGTTCGACTACCCGCCGCACGTCGACCAGACCAGCGGCGATGGTGTGCAGGCCGATACGCGGGCTGCGGTCGAACGCCTGGGCGGGCTCGGGTGCACGTCGGTGTTCACCGTCGGCTACTGCTTCGGCGGCAGCAACTCGTGGCTCGCCGCCGCATCCGGGCACGGCCTCGCCGGCGCTGTCGGCTTCTACGGCAGCCCGACGCGCGAGCGCGGCGGGCCCAGCGTGATCCAGCGCACGGCTGAGATCGAGTGCCCGATCCTCGCGCTTCAGGCGGGCGAAGACCAGCACATCACCGCGGCCGACAACGCCGAGTTCGACCGCGCGCTGACCGCGGCAGGCGTCGAGCACGAGATCGTCACGTACGACGGCGCGCCGCACAGCTTCTTCGACCGCAAGCAGGCCGACTTCGCCGAGGCGTCCGACGACGCCTGGCACCGGGTTCTGGCGTTCGTGGACAGCCACCGGTGATGGCCGCGCAGCCCGTCCATCTCTCGGCCTCGTTCAGCTCGATTCTGCGGGTCCATCTCGAAGACCAGCCCGGCTCGTTTGCGCGGCTGGCCGAAGCCGTGGGCAACGCCGGCGGGTCGCTGGGCTCGATCGACCTCGTCCGGGCCGAGCACGGAAAGAAGGTTCGCGACGTCACGGTCCTCGCCGCCGACGAGGCGCACGTCGAGTTGATCGTGACGATGGTGCGGGCGCTCGAGGGCATCGAGGTCGAGCATGTCTCCGACCGGACGTTCCTGACGCATCTGGGCGGCAAGCTCGAGGTGACGCCCAAGGCGCCGCTGAAGACGCGTGACGATCTCTCGATGACCTATACGCCGGGCGTGGCGCGGATCTGCCGTGCGATCGCCGACGAGCCCGAGCTGGTCTGGAACCTGACGATCAAGCAGAACACGGTCGCGGTCGTGACCGACGGGACGGCGGTGCTCGGGCTTGGCGACATCGGGCCCGAGGCGGCGTTGCCGGTGATGGAGGGCAAGGCCGTCCTCTTCAAGGAGTTCGGTGGGGTCGACGCCTGGCCCGTCTGTCTCGCGACCACCGACCCGGACGAGATCGTCCGGACCGTGATCGCGCTCGCGCCGGTCTTCGGAGGAATCAACCTCGAAGACATTGCCGCGCCCCGCTGCTTCGAGATCGAAGACAGGCTGCGCGAGGCGCTCGACATCCCCGTCTTTCACGACGACCAGCACGGCACGGCGATCGTCGTGCTCGCTGCGTTGTTGAACGCACTGCGCGTGGTGGGAAAGCGGGTCGAAGACGCGAGTGTGGTGGTCACCGGCGCCGGTGCGGCCGGCTCGGCCACCGCCCGGATGCTTACGGCCGCCGGCCTGGCCAACGTCGTCGTCTGCGACCGTGACGGCGCTCTCTACGAAGGTCGCCCGGATCTTGGCGAGACCGGCGCCAGGCTGGCCTCCGAGACGAACGGCCTGCGGCTGCGCGGCTCGGCCGACGAGCTGCTCGCCGGCGCCGACGCCTACATCGGGCTCTCCGGCCCGGGTGCGGTGAGCGTGCAGGCGATCTCGACGATGGCCGAGTCCGCGATCGTCTTTGCCATGGCGAACCCGACGCCGGAGGTCTCGCCCGAGGAGATCATGGATCTCGTCGCCGTGATCGGCACGGGCCGGTCCGACTATCCGAACCAGATCAACAACGTGCTCGCGTTCCCCGGCATCTTCCGCGGCGCACTCGACGTGCGGGCGACTGCAATCACGCCCTCGATGGAGCTCGCCGCGGCGCAGGCGCTTGCTGCCGTCGTCGAGCCTGAGCATCTCGCCGCCGACTACGTGCTTCCGAGCGTGTTCGACCGGCGCGTCGGCCCTGCGATCGCAGATGCCGTGGCACGGGAGGCCGAGGTAAGCGGTGTCGCGCGCCGGCAGCGACCGACCTCGGCAGTGAAAACCGGAACACCTCTTAACGAGAACTTCCAAAGCGGATCCTTAGGTAGCGGGTAGATGCTGTAAGACCGAGAAAACCCCCGAGCCAGGAGGCCAGAGGTGGAAGAGGTCGGAGGCAAGCTCGAACAGGCGCTTTTCGAGATCCGGCGGGTGATCGCGGGGCAGGAGGAGATGCTCGAGCGGGTGCTCGTCTGCCTGCTCGCCGGCGGCCACGTGCTGATCGAAGGGGTGCCCGGTCTCGCGAAGACGCTGACGATCAAGACCGCCGCGGCGGTCCTCGGTGGCTCGTTCCAGCGTGTGCAGTTCACCCCTGACCTCGTGCCGTCGGATCTCGTCGGCACGCGCATCTACCGACCCGACCGCGCCGACTTCGAGACCGAGCTGGGGCCGGTCTTCTGCAACTTCCTGCTCGCCGACGAGATCAACCGCGCGCCCGCGAAGGTGCAGTCGGCGCTCCTCGAAGTGATGCAGGAGCGTCAGGTGACGATCGGGCACCAGACCCATCCGGTGCCGAGCCCATTCCTCGTGCTCGCCACCCAGAACCCGATCGAATCCGAAGGCACGTATCCGTTGCCCGAGGCGCAGGTCGACCGGTTCATGCTCAAGGTGCTCGTCGACTATCCGTCCCACGACGAGGAGCTCACGGTCGTCGCGCGGTCGCTCGAGGCCGCGCCTCAGCTCGAGCAGATGATCTCGCTCGAGGAGTTGCGGGAGCTCCAGCAGCGCGTCAACGGGATCTACGTCGACCCGGCATTGATCAGCTGGACCGTGGACGTCGCCACGGCGACCCGCCACCCGCGCGAGCGTGGGCTCGACGATGTCGCCGAGTACGTCTCGTTCGGCGCAAGCCCTCGCGGCCCGATCAGCCTCGTCGCGTCCGGCCGCGCGCTCGCACTCGTCCGTGGCCGCGACTACGTGCTCGCGGCAGACCTGGAGGCGCTCGTCCGTGATGCTTTCCGGCACCGGCTCGTGCTCTCGTACCGCGCGCTCGCCGAGGAGGTGTCCCCGGACGCGATCCTGGAGCGCGTCCTCGCCGCCATTCCTGTCCCGCAGATCGACCTCGGCCGGTCGAACGCCGCCTGATGGCGACGAACGATCCGTTCGCTCCGATCCGCAGCCCGGGCCGGCCGGGACCTGGGCCGTTGTCGTCCGCGTCGTTGCGAGCGCTCGAGCTGTCGGTCGGACGCCGGGTCGACGGGCTGCTTGCCGGCGACTACCGCTCGGCGTTCGCAGGGGTGGGGAGCGAACTGTGGCAGGTACGCCCGTACCAGCCCGGCGACGACGTGCGGCGGATCGAGTGGAACGTCACGGCGAGAACCGGCGAGCCGCATGTGCGTGTCGAGCTGGCGGAGCGCGTGCTCGTCACCTGGCTCGTGCTCGACGCGTCGGCGTCGATGTCGTTCGGGACGGCCGACCGGCGCAAGGCGGATGTGGCGGAAGGGGTTGCCGTGGCGATCGGCTACGCCGCGACCCGGCGGGGGAACCGCCTCGGCACCGTCGTCTTCGGCAGCACGCCGTCCGTTGAGCGGCCGAGGCAGGGGCGGCTCGCGCTGCTCGACACCCTCCGCCTGCTGCGCGACCTGCCCCAGAGCGGGGCGGGCTCGCTACGCGACGCGCTCGAGCTGACCGGCCGCGTCGCGGTGCAACGCTCGCTCGTGATCGTCGTGTCGGACTTCCGGGGGCCGCTCGAGTGGCGCGCGCCGCTCTTGCAGCTCGCGGGCAGGCACACGGTGCTGGCGGTCGAGGTGCGCGACCCGCGCGAGCAGGATCTGCCCGATGTCGGCGAGCTTCGCCTGGTCGATCCGGAAACAGGCCGCCGGCTACGCGTCGACACGAGCGACCGCGACCTCCGCCGGCGGTTCTCCGTGGCCGCCGCCGAGGAGCGCCGTGGGCTTGTCGCGAGCCTGGCCTCTGCCGGAGTCATGCACGTCGCGCTCTCGACCGAAGGCGATTGGCTGCGGCCGCTGACGACGTTCCTGCGCAGAGGGAAACGCGTTCGATGAGCTTCGCCGCGCCGGCGCTCCTGTTCTCTCTGCTGGCGCTTCCGGCCGCGGTTGCGGCGTACCTGTGGTTCGAGCGCCGCCGCGACGGCCGGGCCGCGGCCTGGGCACAGCCGGACTTGCTGCCGAACATGGTCGCGCGGCCGAGCTCGTGGCGGCGGCACATCCCCGCTGCGTTGCTGCTCGTGGGCGTCGCGTTGCTGCTCGTCGGCTTCGCGCGACCACAGGCGATGGTGACCGAGCAGCGCCAGGAGGCCACCGTCATCCTCGTGCTGGACGTCTCCGGATCGATGGCCGCGACCGATTCGCAGCCGACGCGTCTCGTGGCCGCCCGCGCTGCGGCCGAGCGGTACGTCGACGCCCTGCCCGCGGGCTATCAGGTCTCCGTGGTCACCTTCTCGGATCACGCGAGCGTCGTCGTCCCTCCGACCCACGACCGTGCGAGCGTGCGGGCGGCGCTCGCACGGGCCAGGACCGGGCCACAGGGCACGGCGCTCGCGACTGCGGTTGCCCGCGCCGTGGCGGTCGCGAAGACGGTGCCCGGCCAGTCGACCGACAAGCGACCGCCGGCGGTCGTCGTGCTCTTTTCCGACGGTGGCCAGACCGCCGGCCGCGTCACGCCCCAGCAGGCCGCAGCGCGGGCGAAGGCCGCCGGCGTCCCGGTCACGGCAGTCGGGGTCGGCACGCCGGACGGCGTCGTCGAGCAGGACATCCAGGGTGGGTACACCGAGCGGATCGAGGTTCCGGTACAGCCGGCCGTGCTCCAAACGATCGCCCGCGGCAGCGGCGGCCGCTACGTCCCCGGCGCTCGCTCCGTCGACGTCCGGCAAACGCTCGAGGAGCTCGGCTCGCGCGTGGGAACTCAGCGCAAGGCCGTCGAGGTGACCTCGGCCCTGGCCGGCGGCGGGCTCGTGTTCATGCTGGTCGGAGGCGTCCTGTCGGGAGCATGGTTCCGGAGGCTCGTGTGAGATCGATGCTGAGAGCTCTCGGTGCGCTCGTTGCGGCGCTCGCCGTCGGAGCAGGGTTCGCGCCGGCGGGCAACGCGACCGGCGAGTGCAGGGGCATCACCGCCTGCATTCGCGTTCCCGGCCCCTGGGTGCTGGTCCCGGCGCACGGCACCGTGCGGTACCTGCTCTCCTGCCCCGGCGGCAGGAGCGTTGTCGGTGGGCTCGACTCCCAGACGACCTCGCGCGCCGTGCGCGTCGAGTTCGAGGGCCGGCTGGGTGCGCCGGTGCAGCCCGGGGTGACGACGACGCGCAACGCGCTGTTCCGAGCGGTCTCTACGAGCGGCCGTGTCGAGGCTTTCCAGCCGCTGCTGGGCTGTGTCCCGACCCAGGGTGGAGGCGGGCGCTCGACGGTCTCGGCCCGGGTTACGCCCGCCGGCCCGTCACTCGAGTTCCGGTCGCGGATCCTCGTCGTCCGGCCGGGGCAGGTGAGCTTCGCGAAGGTGCGCTGCAACCCCGGGGAGCAGCTCACGGGCTCGTGGCACGCAACCGCGTTCCGTGTGAAGAAGCCGCCGAACCTGGCCGCCGGCACCCTGATTCACGTCACGGCGACGATCGCAGGTAAGCAGTCGGTCGTCACCGTGTCGGCGCCCGACGCCCTCTCGATCGACCTGCACGCGGTCGTGCAGGTCGGGGTGGAGTGCGCGCCATGAGCTTCTCGTCGCCGTGGTTCCTGCTGGCGCTGCTGATCGTTCCGGCTGCCGCCGGTTTCGCCCGGTGGGTCGACCGCCGTCGCACGCGGTACGCCGTGGCGTTCACGAACCTCGAGCTGCTGGCGGCAGTCGCTCCGGTGCGGCGCCGCCCGCTGCGCTTCCTGCCGCTTGCGCTCTTCCTGCTCGCCCTGGCGGCCGCGGCGACGGCGCTCGCACGGCCGCAGGCAACGGTGTCGAAGCCCGCCGAGCGCGCGACGATCGTGCTGCTCGTCGACGTATCGGGCTCGATGCGGGCCGCCGACGTGCGCCCGACGAGGCTCGGTGCGGCGCAGCGCGCAATGGATCTGTTCGCCGACCGCGTCCCGCGGAGCGTCAAGCTCGGGCTCGTCTCGTTCAGCACCGAACCGGACGTGCTCGTCGCCCCGACCACCGACCGCACGATTCTGCACGAGGGAATCCAGCTGCTCGTGCCGGATGCGGGCACCGCGATCGGAGACGGTGTCGCGGTTGCGGTGCAGGTCGTCAAGGCGTCGCTGGAGGGTGCGCCACGCGCCAAGGACGGCACCGTGCCCGGCGCGATCGTCCTGCTCTCCGACGGCGCGCAGACGCGCGGGCTCCTGACGCCGCTCGAGGGAGCCGGGCGTGCGCGTACCGCCGGCATCCGGGTGTTCACCGTGGCGTTGGGAACGAGCCACGGGACGCTCGGGATCGGCCCCTTCGGCGGTGGCTATGGCTATGGCGGGGGCCTCGGCAACGGGGGCCGCCGGATCAACGTGCTGCCGGATCCGGTGACGCTGGCTGCGATCGCCCATGAGACCGGCGGGCGGACCTATCGGGCCGGGACCACGGCTCAGGTGCAAGAGGTGTACAAGGAGCTCGGCTCGTCGATCGTCCGGCACCACGTCAAGCGCGAGGCGTCGTCGTGGTTCGCCGGTCTGGCCGCGATGCTCCTGCTCGGCTCGCTGGGCGCCGGTCGCGTGCTCGGCGAGCGCCTCCCGTAAAGGCCAGATGATTCTCTACAGGTCGAGGTTCAGCTCACGCAGTGCCAGGAAGATCCCTTCGCTGAACGTCGGGTAGGGCTGGATCACGTCCAGCAGCACCTCGATTGGAGTCTCCGCGCGGATCGCGAGCGTCAGCTGCTGCAACCACTCACCGGACTCGGGGCCAACCGCGACGGCGCCGGTGAGCACGCGCCGCTCCGGATCGGCGACGACCTTGAGAAATCCGGGCTGCTTCGGGCGCTCGTAGGTCGAAAGGCGCGGCACCGATTGCAAGTCCCAGGTCGAGCTGACCCCGCCTGTGGTGTCGCCGACGGTCGCCACCTGCGGGTCGGTGAAGATCGTCGCGGGGATCGCGCGGTGGTCGGCGCGCGCTTCACGCCCTGCCACGTCGTACGCAGCAACACGTGCGTGATACTTGCCGACGTGCGTGAACGGCGCGATTCCGGTGACATCGCCGATCGCCCACACGTTCTCGGCGGCGTGCAGCCGCTCGTCGACGGCGATCCCGCGGGGCGTGATCTCGAGGTCGAGTGCGTCGAGCCCGTCGACGTTCGGCCGCCGGCCGGTCGCGAGCAGGAGCCGGTCGAACACCACCTCGGAGCCGTCACCGAGTACCAGACCGGTACTTGCTGTGGATTCCGGCCGGACATTCAGGCGCACGTCGACGCCGTCGGCGCGAAGCGCCTGCTCGACCAGTGCCGCCGCATCGGCATCGACCCGAGGGAGCAGCCGCGTGTTGCCCTGTACGAGCGTCACCTGCGAGCCGGCCCGCTGGAAGAACTGTGCGAGCTCGCAGCCGACCGGCCCGCCGCCGAGCACCGTGAGCCGGTCCGGCACCTCGGTCGTCTCGGTTGCCTCGACGTTCGTCCAGTACTCCACCCGATCCAGGCCGTCGAGCGGCGGGATGGCCGGCGACGATCCGGTGGCGATCACCAGCCTGTCGTAGAGCAGCTCCGTCTGCCCGACTTGGAGAGCGCCCGGGCGGATCACCGTCGCGTCGCCGCGCACGAGCCCGGTGTCCATGGACTCCAGCCACTCGACCTGCGACGCGTCGTCGCGTTCGGCAACCAGGTCTCGCCAGGCAAACAGTCGCTGGACGTCGAGGGGGCCCGGGTCGAGCGCCCCGTAGGTGTTCCGGGCGGCCGCCCGTAGTTCCGGCGCGCGCAGCATCGTCTTCGTGGGCATGCACGCCCAGTACGAGCACTCGCCGCCGACGAGTCGCCGCTCGACGACGGTCACGCGGCTTGACTTGTCGAGCCGGCGGAGGGCCCCGACGAAATGTTCGCCCGAGGACCCCCCGCCGAGAACGACGATGTGCATCGCTAGAGCAGCCCGTTCGCCTTCAGGAACGCCTTGGCGACCTTGGCGGCGGACTGCTTGTCGACGATCACCGCCCGGTTCATCGCGACGATCGCGTTCTGCGACAGCTTCGCCGACACCGCGTTGACGGTGCGTGTGAACTTCGCACCGAGCGCGGCTGCGAGCGACGCCTTGACGATCGGGACGACGTTCTGGAACCCGGCCACGTGCTTCGGGTCGAGCAGCACCGTGTATTTCGAGCCCTTCCCGAGCGGCGGGTCGGTCGAGAACACGTCGGCTGCGAGCACCTGGCCCGAGTCGAGCGCCGCGTACGCCGAGATACCCGCCAGCGGCACGAACGTTGCGTTCTTGAGCCCGTACTGCTTCGTGTAGCCGACGAAGCACGTGTTGCGCGTCTTGCATTCCGGGAAGCCGCCGAACTTGAAGGCCGGCGCCTTCTTCAGGTCGCCGATCGACTTGAGCCCGTAGCGCTTCGCTGTTGCGTTCGTGACGGCGACGACGTCGGAGTCGAAGAACGGCGTCGGCTTGAGCACGCTGAAGCCCTTCTTCGCCTCCAGCTTCTTCGCCAGCAGGTACGTCCCCTGGGCTGTCTTGGCCGACAGCGCGTGGTGGAAGACGTCCTGGACGATCACACCTGTGTACTCCGGGTACATGTTGATCTTGTTGCTCGTCAGCGCGGTCTGAACCAGCTCGGTCGAGCCGATGTTCTCCTGGTACTTGACGGTGAAGCCCTTCGATTCGAGCGCCTGCTTGTAGAGCTGTCCGAGGATGAACTGTTCGGGGAAGTTCTTGGTCCCGATCGTGATCGTCGTGCCGGCGGACTGGGCCGGCCGCGCGAAGGCGGCCGCCAGCACGCCGATCACGATCGCGACTCCGAGGCTGATTGCGAATGCCGCCTTGGCGGCACGGCGTGTGTGTTTGCGGATCACTGCAGCTCCTTTCAGGAGTTGAAGTCGAGGAGACTAGTACCGCGAAGGCCCCTGGGCGTCACGGCGAACTGCAACCCGGCCAGAGCAACGAAGACCGCGGCGGAGAGCGCCATCACGCAGATCGACGCGCCGATCACGCCTGCGAGCCGGTAACTGGCCTGGTTGACAATGATGTCACCCAGGCCGCCGCCGCCGGCGATTGCGGCGATCGGCGCCGTCGCGACGATCGTCACCGCCGAGATGCGGATGCCGGCGAAGAGCAGTGGTAGCGCGAGCGGCAACTCGATCCGGCGCAGGATCTGGCCGCCGGTCAGGCCCATTCCGCGTGCCGCCTCGACCGCATCGCGGTCGACCCGCTCGACGCTGTCGTACGCATTTGTGAGGATCGGGCCGCTCCCGAGCACGGCCAGCGCGACCATGTTGTTCACGAAGCCGATGCCGAGCAGGGTCAGGAAGGCTGCGATCAGCACGAGGCTCGGCAGGCCGCGTCCGAGGATCGACGCCCCGATCGCGATCCCCAACCCACGGTGGAAGTGCCCGAGCAGCACTCCGACCGGCAGTGCAATCGCGACCGCGATCAGCAGCGCGGCGCCGGAGAGCTCGAGCTGCTCGAGCGTCTTCGTCGCCAGCAAGCCCGGGTTGTCGGCGATGAAGCGCGCCGCGTCGACGAACGTGTGCAGGCTCGCCGCGTCTGCGACGGTCATGCGACTCCCTTCCGCGCCCAGGGGACGAGCGCCCGCTTGAGGACGACGAGCAGGCCGTCGCAGGCAAGCGCGAGCGCCACGGCGAGCAGGCCCGCCGAGTAGATCTCCGTCTTGAACGGCGTCGGTTCCTTGAGCGCGAGGAAGATCGGATAGCCGAGCCCGTCGGGCAGCAGGAACGCGGCGATCGTCGCGATCGCGACCGTCGACACCACTGCGATGCGCAGGCCGCCGACGATCGCCGGCACAGCGAGCGGCAACTCGACGCGTAGGAGCACCTGGCGGCGGGTGAGGCCCATGCCGCGGGCCGCGTCGATCACGTCGTCGGGCGCGCTGTGCAGGCCGGCGACGATGTTCGGGAAGAGCATCACGAGCGTGTACGAGACGAGCGCGATCTCGACGGTTGTCCAGGTCAGCCCGGTGAACGGCACGAGCAGCTGGAAGAGCGCGAGGCTCGGGATCGTGTAGAGGAGCGCCGAGAGGATGCCGATCGGCTGCTCGAGCCGCTGGTGACGGTGGGCGATGAGCGCGAGCGGGAAGGCGAGCGCAAAGCCGATGCCGACCGCGATTGCCGTCAGCTCGATGTGCTGGACGAGCGCCGGCTGGAGCGTGTCTCCCCAGTGCGCGCGCACCCAGTCCCAGCAGAAGGTGTGGTCACCGCGAACGCAGGCGCTTCCGCGGCCGAAGTTCGGGATGACGACGGAGCCGCCTACAGCAGCCCTCCTGCGTCGGCCAGGCTGAAGACGCCGAGCACGGCGTCGCCGTCGACCACCACCACGCGGTCGGTGTTCGTCTCGAGCATCTGGCTGACGGCGTTCCGCAGCGTGGTGCTTTTCGAAACACGCAGGCCGTGTTCATCTGCCGCCGCCGGCGAGAGCTGCACATCGGCCAGCGTGCGGAGCGCGAGGCGGCGGAGCGCGCGGTCTTCGCCGACGAACTGCTTGACGAAGTCGTCGGCCGGATGGCCGAGGATCGCGTCCGGCGTGTCGTACTGCACAAGCACGCCGCCCTCGCGCAGGATTGCGATCCGGTCGCCCATGTGGATCGCCTCGTCGACGTCGTGTGTGACGAAGATGATCGTCTTGCCGACCTCCTCGTGCAGGCGGCGCAGCTCCGTCTGCAGCCGGAGTCGCGTGATCGGGTCGAGCGCGCCGAACGGCTCGTCCATCAGCAGCAGCGGCGGGTCGGCGGCGAGTGCCCGCGCGAGCCCGACGCGCTGGCGCTGGCCGCCGGAGAGCTGTGCGGGATAGCGCTTCCCATCGCTCTGCTCGAGCCCGACGAGCTCGAGCAGCTCCGCCGTGCGCGCGGCGATCCGCTGTTTCGGCCAGCCGAGCAGGCCCGGCACGGTCCCGATGTTGTCGCCGACGGTGACGTGCGGGAAGAGCCCGATCTGCTGGATCACGTAGCCGATCCCCCGCCTGAGCTCCGTGACCGGGAAGTCGGCGATGCTGCGACCGTCGATGCGAATCTCGCCCGAGTCGAACGGGATCAGCCGGTTGACGAGCTTGAGCGCGGTCGTCTTGCCGCCGCCCGACGGGCCGACGAGCACACAGAACGTGCCGGCGGGGATCTCGAGCGACAGATCGTCGATTGCGGGCTGGTCGCGGCCCGGGTAGCGCTTCGTCACCCCGTCGAAGACGATCTCGGCGGCGTGTGTGACGGCGCCCGCGCTCATGTCCGGTCGGTTCGGGGCGGGTTTCTGATCCCGGCGATGCCGATCGCGCCGCCCATCGCGACGAGGGCCGCGGTGATCGCCATCGAGAGGCGGAAGCCGGAGAGGTCGAGCCGGTTGTCGCTGCCTGCGACCGCTGCTCCGACGACTGCGATCCCGAGTAGCCCGGCGACGCGGGCGACCGCGTTGTTGACGCCACTCGCGATGCCGGCGTCGTGCTCGCCGGCATCGGCGAGCACCGTTGCGGTGAGCGGTGCGACGATCATCGACAGCCCGATCGAGAAGAGCACCAGCGGTGGCAGCAGCTCGAGCCAGTAGGAGAAGCTCGTCCCAAGGCGGATCAGCCCGATCAGGCCCGCGGCGCCGATGAGCGGCCCGGCGCCCATGAACAGGCGTGGGCCGAGGCGCATCGACAGCCTGCCGAAGCGCGGGGAGCCGAAGAACATCACGATCGTGATCGGGAGGAGAGCGAAGCCGCTCTTCAGGGCGGTGTAGCCCGACTGCTGTTGCAGGAAGAGCACGAGGAAGAAGGTCAGCGTCGACAGCCCTGCGTACACCATCAGCGTCTCGAGGTTGGTGAACGAGAAGTTGCGCCGCGCGAACAGGCGCAGCGGGAGCATCGCATTCGCCGTCTTCCACTCCCAGAGGACAAAGGCGAAGAAGACGGCGAGGCCGCCGAACAGGGCGAGCAGGATGATGGGGTCGCCCATGCCGCGCCTCGGTTGCTCGATCAGCGCGAACACGGGGCCGCCGAGCCCGATGGCGCAGAGAACGGCGCCCACGATGTCGACCCTCGCACGGGCGCTCACCGGGGGGCTCTTCGGAACCGCGTAGGCGACGAGCGCCCCGGTGACGGCTGCGAGCGGCACGTTGATCAGGAACACCCAGCGCCACGAAGCGGTCGTGACCAGCCAGCCGCCGACGATCGGTCCGATCACGAACGCGATCCCCGTCCACGCGGTCCAGCTGCCGATCGCGGCGCCACGCTCCTCGCCGCTGAACGTTCTGGCGATCACGGCCAGCCCGGCCGGTGTGAGGAGCGCCCCGGCCACCCCCTGGAGACCGCGGGCGAGAATCAGCACGGTGCCGTCGGGGGCGCCGGCGCAGAGCACCGACGTCACGCCGAAGGCGACGATGCCGATCAGAAAGAGCTTGCGCTCGCCGAAGAGGTCGCCGAGCGAGCCGCCGACGAGCAGCAGCGATCCGAGCGTCAGCAGGTACGCATCGACGACCCACTGCTGGAGCGCGAGCCCGCCGCCGAGATCGCGTTGGATCGCAGGCAACGCGACGTTGACCACCGACCCGTCGACGAACACGATCACCGAGCCGAGAATGCACGCGATCAGGACGAGCCGTTTGCGGGTGGCGGTCGGCAAGCGTCCGATAGTCGCAGAGCGCGGGGTGGTGGGCGAGCGTGCCCGGCGCCCCGTGGGCGCCGGGCACGCTGCCGATCAGTTGCGGCGCGGTACGCGGAGGGCGGGGCGCGGCCGGCGTTAGCCGATCGTTGCGGTGCGCAGCCCGGCGTCGCCGGTGCGCACGCCGAGCGCGTGGAACGGCTCGGGTACGGCCCGGCTCCTCGAGGCAGTCGGCGACGTACTCTCCGAGAGCTGGGCCGTGCTTGAAGCCGTGCCCCGACCCGCCGCCGAGGAGCCACCACGACTCGCGCTCCGGGTGTTGTCCGAAGACGAAGTGCGTGTCGCCGGTCAGGTCGTACTGGCAGACGCGGGAGCCGACGACGGGTGCGCCGGCGAGCGCCGGGAAGCGCATCGCCGCGTAGTCGCGCGCAGCCCGCTCGAACTCCGCGAGCGGCAGCCGCTCGACCGTGTCGGGATCGATCTCGTACTGCGAGAAGTCGGGCGCGACCTTGCTTCCGAGCCCGGCGATCTCACCGTGGCCGTAGAAGGCGGCGTCGTAGTCGCAGAATCCGGGCGTGCCGCTCCACGAGCTGTCGGTGGCGAAGAAGAAGACGTCGCGACGCGAGATCTTGATGTCGAGCAACGCCGGAAAGAACTGTGGTAGCCACGAGCCGCAGGCCCACACGACGGCATCGGTGCGTGGGGCGTCAGCCGGCGTCAGGCGTCCGCTCTTCAGCCGCACGCCTTCCCGCTGCCCATCCTCGACGAGGAGCTGGGTCGCGCGGCGCGCGTGCATGACACCCGCTTCCGGCTCGAACAACACCGCCTCCAGATCGTCGGTATTGAGCGACGGGTAGAGCCTGCGCGCTTCGTCGGGGCTCAGCCATTCGCAGGGGATCCCGGCGCGCTCCAGCACCTCGCGGCTCTGCGCTTCGAACCCGTCGGCGCGCCGCGCGAACCAGGCGACGCCCACCGGCTCCCAGATGCGGGTGCCGCTTTGCTGCTGGAGCTCCAGCCAGAGCGTGCGGGCCCGCCAGGAAAGGTTCGTGTACCACTCGACCCCTCCATGCGCGGTGCGGGAGAGGCGCGTGTCGCCGCCCGACCCGGAGAGCACGGTGCCGGGCGTGTACTGCTCGACCAGCGTCACGTCCCAGCCGCGGCGCGCCAGCTCCCGGGCGGTCGACGCGCCGAACACTCCCGCACCGACGACGGTGACGCTGCTCACGTTCGCCGAGTCTAAAGCGCTCGAACAAGCGCGGCGGTCGCTGCCGCGACGAGCACGACGACCACGAACGGTGCGCGCCGGAGCACCGCGACGCCCGCGACGGCGAGCCCGGCCGAGCGCGCGTCGATCGAGAGCGAGCGGCCGCTGCCGAGCGCCTGCACGACGACGAGCGCAGCGAGGAGCGCGAGCGGCAGAAGCGCCGCCGATCGCTGCAGCCGCTCGGCGCGGAGCCAGCGCGCCGGAACCGACCAGCCCAGCGCCTTCAGGGCGTAACACCCGCCGGAGGTCACGAGCACCGCGATCCAGGTCATCGGCGCAGCACCGCCGGCAGGACGGCGAGTCCTGCGATCAGCACGGGAAGGCCGGCAGGCGTCAGCGGGATCGCCGCCGCGGCGAGCAACGCGCCCCCGAGCGCGACCCTGAGCCCCACACGGTCGCGGATCTGCGGGGCGAGCAGGGCCAGGAAGGCCGCGCCGACGGCGGCGTCGAGCCCGAGCGCCGACGTGTCGACCGCACCCGCGCCGAGCGCTCCGAGCAGCGTCGAGAGGTTCCAGAACCCGTACACCGACACGGCGGTGGCCCAGAACGCGACGCCGCGAGCCTCCGGTGGCGCCGCCGTACCCATCGCGGTCGTCTCGTCGATCGTCACCTGGGCGGCGAGATAGCGCTTCGGGCCGTGGATGCCGAGCAGCGACGAGAGCCGCACGCCATAGAGCGTGTTGCGCGAGCCGAGCAGGAGGCTGCCGGCCACGCCGGCGGCGGCAGAGCCGCCCGCGCCCAGCACCCCGACCAGAGCGAACTGCGATGCGCCGGTGAAGGCGACCAGCGAGAGCACGCACGCCTGCAGCGTGCTCAGCCCGGCCGTGACTGCTGCGGCCCCGAAGGAGAGGCCGTAGGCGCCGACCGCCAGCCCGATCGCGACTGCGTCACGTAACACCCGCGAGCGGGTAGGCCCCGGTGCTGGGTGCACTAGACGGTCGAGGGGATGCTGTCGAGCGCCTTGCGGAGCGAGCGGACGAACCGTGCCAGCTCGCCGGGCCCGTCCTCGGCTGCCTCGACGGCGCGAGAGCCGACGACGACGCCGTCTGCCAGCTCCGCAGCAGCTCGCGCCTGTGCGGGTGTCGAGATCCCGAAGCCGGCGTAGAGCGGCAGATCGGTGACGGCGCGTGCGCGCTCGGCCAGCGGCGCGAGCGTGGGGGCAAGCTCGGTGCGGGCGCCCGTCGTCCCGGTGACGGTGACGAGGTACAGCCAGCCGTCGGTCGCCCCTGCGGCCAGACGGATGCGCTCGTCGGTCGACGTCGGGGCGACGAGCTGGACCCGGCGTGTCTCGGGTCGCACGTCGACGGGCAGGTCGGCGACGATCAGCGAGGTCGCGCCCGCCGCCCGCGCATCGCGGTCGAATCGGTCCCAGCCGTAGGCATCGAGGATCGAGGAATAGGTCATCGGAATCAGCGGCACACCGACCCGGGCGCGGATCTCGGCCAGCACCTCGAGGCAGCGCGCCGGACGCATTCCGGCGGCGAGCGACTGCTCACCGGCACGCCGGATCACCGGGCCGTCCGCGAGCGGGTCCGAGAACGGAACGCCCAGCTCGACGATGTCGGCGCCGGCCTCTACCGCCGCCTCGGCGAGCACCGCCGAATCGGGCATCGCCATCAGGTACACGACGAGTACCTTCCTCATCGCGCGAGCACCTCGGCCAGGTCCTTGTCGCCGCGGCCCGAGAGGCAGACGAGGATCAGCTCGCCGTCGGTGTCGAGGCCGCGCGCAAGCGCATGTGACGACTCGAGCGCCGGGACGATGCCCTCGGTCTCGCAGAGACGGTGGAACGCCGCCAGCGCATCGTCGTCGGTGGCGGTCACGTACTGCGCGCGGCCCGAGTCGCGGAGGAAGGCATGCTCGGGCCCGACGCCCGGGTAGTCGAGGCCGGCCGAGATCGAGTGCGCGTCGAGGATCTGGCCGTCGCCGTCGGCGAGGATCGACGAGCGCGCGCCATGGAGGACGCCCGGGCGGCCGGAGCCCAGCGACGCGGCGCCCGCCGCCTCGACGCCGACCAGCCGCACCTCCTCGTCCGGGACGAAGTCGTAGAACATCCCGATCGCGTTCGACCCGCCGCCGACGCAGGCGACGACCGTGTCCGGCAGCCGTCCTTCGGCCGCGAGAATCTGCTCACGCGCTTCCCGGCCGATCACACGCTGGAGCTCTCGCACGAGCTCCGGGTAGGGCGCGGGGCCGACGCACGAGCCGATCAGGTAGTAGGTGTCGGCGACGTTGGCGATCCAGTCGCGGATCGCCTCGCTCGTCGCCTCCTTCAGCGTGCGCGTGCCGAACTCGACCGGGCGGACCTCCGCGCCGAGCAGGCGCATCCGCTCGACGTTCGGCGCCTGGCGGCGCATGTCCTCGCTGCCCATGTAGACGATGCACTCGAGCCCGAAGCGCGCGCACACGGTCGCGGTGGCGACGCCGTGCTGGCCCGCGCCGGTCTCGGCGACGATCCGCCGCTTGCCGAGCCGGCGCGCCACGACGGCCTGGCCGAGCGCGTTGTTGAGCTTGTGCGCGCCCGTGTGCAGCAGGTCCTCGCGCTTCAGGTACATCCGCCGGCCGGGCGCGAAGCGCTCGACGCGCGTCAGTGGTGTCGGGCGGCCCGCATACGTGGCCAGCAACTCGTGCAGCTCGTTGTGGAAGCCGTCGTCGTTCTGCAGCGACGTCCACGCCGCGGTCAGCTCGTCGAGCGCCGGGATCAGCGTCTCGGGCACATACCTCCCGCCGTAGGCGCCGAAGGTGGCGCTCACCGTGCCGCCTCGACCCACGCCCGCAGCGCGGTGTGATCCTTGACGCCGGGAGCCGACTCCGTCGAGCGCGCCGAGTCGACGGCCCACGGCCGGACCGCGTCGATCGCCGCGCGCACGTTGTCCGCGCCGAGCCCGCCGGCGAGCATCACGCGCCCCGGCGCCGCACGCGCGCGTTCGAGATGCGTCGAATCACTCTCGCCCCAGGGAAGGTCGACAACGGTTGCCACCAGTTCACCATCGCGCAGGAGCTCGGCGTCGCGTGAGCGGTGACCGTCGTGACGTCCGTAGAACTGCACGAGGTCGGCGTCCGTCTCGGCGGTCTCGCCAACGAAGACCGCCACGCGGAGCACGGTGTCGGGCGCGTCGAGCAGCCCGGCGGCCCGGCGCGGGCTCTCGTCGGCGAGGATGAATCCGACCAGGTCGGCGCCCGCCTCGACCGCCGCGTCGACGTCGTCCTGCCGCGTGAGGCCGCACACCTTGACGAGCGGCCGCGCGACGATGTCGGCCAGCTTGGCGCCCGGGTCTCGGGCGCGCATCAGCGTCGAGCCGACGAGGATCGCCCGGGCGCCCGCCAGCTCGGCGGCCGCAGCCTGGGCCCGGGTCGCGATGCCGCTCTCTGCGACCACGATCCGGTCGCGGGGCGCTGTCGCGAGGAGTGCGAGCTGGGCGCGACGATCGATCGCGAACGACGAGAGGTCGCGCGCGTTGACGCCGATCACCGGCGCGTCGAGCGCGACTGCGCGCTCGAGCTCCCCGGCGTCATGCGCTTCGACGAGGGTGTCCAAGCCGAGCTCGACCGCCGTACGCAACAGCCTTGCGGCGGCTGCGTCGTCCAGGTCGCGCAGCAGCACCAGCACGGCGTCGGCGCCCGCGTCGCGCGCCTGCTCGTAGTGCGACGGGGTCGAGAAGAAGCCCTTGGCCAGCAGCGGTAGCGTCGTCGCAGAGCGAGCGGCGCGCAGGTCGTCCCAGGAACCGCCGAAGCGGTCGTCGACGAGCACCGACATGGCGCGGGCATCGGCCAACTCGTAGGCGCGGGCGACGGTTGCGACGTCGCCTTCCGGGCGCAGATCTCCTGCCGACGGCGAGCGTCGCTTGAACTCTGCGATCGCACCGAAGCCCGGCGCCGCGAGCGAGTCCGCGAACTTCATACGGCGGCCGGCTCCCGTGAGAACGCGACGAGCTCCTCGAGACGCGCGGCGGCGGCGCCCGAGTCGAGTGCCTCGCGCGCGATCGCGAGCCCCTCCCGCAGGTCCTGCGCGTGGCCGCCGGCGGCGATCGCGCCCGCAGCGTTCAGCAGCACGGCGGCGCGGCGACCGCCGCCCGCTCCCTCGAACACCCGCCGGATCTGCGCCGCGTTCTCCGCAGGGGAGCCGCCGCGCAGATCCGCAGGATCGCAGCGTTCGACACCGAGGTCGAGCGGGTCGATCACTCGCCGGCGCACGTCGCCGTCGACGACCTCACAGACGAGGTTCGGCCCGGCCGGAGACAGCTCGTCGATGCCGCCGGCGCCGTGCACGACGAACGCACGCCGCGCCCCGAGTTTCGCGAGCACGTCCGCGATCACCGGCACGAGCTCCGGCGAGTAGACGCCCACGAGCTGCGCGCGCGCCCCTGCGGGGTTGGTCAGGGGCCCGAGCACGTTGAACACGGTACGGGCCGCGAGCTCCTGGCGCACCGGACCGGCGTGCTTCATCGCCGGGTGGTGCGTAGGGGCGAACATGAATCCAAAGCCGAGCTCGTCGATCGACCGGGCGATCCGCTCGGGCGACTGCTCCAGGCTGAAGCCCAGCTGTTCGAGCACGTCGGCGCTGCCGGAGAGCGACGAGACCGAGCGGTTCCCGTGCTTCGCGACGCCGGCGCCGGCGGCCGCGGCCACGAGCGCGGCAGCCGTCGAGATGTTGAACGTCCGCCCTCCGTCACCGCCGGTCCCGGCCGTGTCGACGAGGTCGTCTCGCTTCGGCCGCACGCCGACGACGTGGGCGCGCATCGCCTCGGCGGCGCCGGCGATCTCGTCGGCCGTCTCGCCCTTCAGCCGTAACGCGACCAGGAACCCGCCGATCTGCGCCGGCGTCGCCTCACCCGACATGATCGAATCCATCACCCGCCGCGCGTCGTCACGCGAGAGATCTCCGCCGTCCAAAAGCTGCGCGAGAGCGTCCTGGATCACTGGTTGCTTCCTAGCAGGAAATTGCGCGCGAGCTCGATCCCGTCCGGCGTGAGCACCGATTCTGGATGGAACTGCACGCCGTCGATCGGCAGCTCGCGATGGCGCACCGCCATCACCTCGCCGTCGGCCGCCGTGGCGGAAATCTCGAAGACCGGAGGCACCGACGTGGCCGCGAGCGAGTGGTAGCGCCCCGCCGGGAACGGCTCCGGCAGCCCGGCGAAGAGGCCGCGGCCGTCGTGGGTCACGGAGGTCGCCTTGCCGTGCACGAGCTCGCGGGCCTGGCCGACCTCGCCCCCGAACGCCAGTACGAGCGCCTGGTGGCCGAGGCAGACGCCCAGTGTCGGGACGCGGCCGGCGAGCCGCTGCACGATCTCGGGCATTCGCCCCGCGTCCTCGGGCCGCCCGGGGCCGGGTGAGATGACGAGGTGCGAGGGCGCGAGCTCCTCGGCGGTTTCCGCGGTCAGCTCGTCGTTACGCCGGACGAGCACCTCGGCGCCGAGCGCGCCGAAGAGATGGGCGAGGTTGTAGGTGAACGAGTCGTAGTTGTCGACGAGCAGGATCACGTCGCCTCCTCCGCCACCGCGAGCGCCGCCTCGAGGGCGGCGAGCTTGTTCAGGCACTCCCGGTGCTCGGCGGCCGGGTCCGAATCGGCCACGATGCCGCCCCCCGCCTGCAGGAAGGCGCGGCCATCGCGGAAGAGCACGGTGCGGATCGCGATGCACGTGTCGAGGCCGAGCCCCGGAGCGTGATAGCCCACCACACCCGCATAGGTCCCGCGCCGGTAGCCCTCGAGCTCCGAGACGATCTGCATGGCGCGCACCTTGGGCGCGCCCGAGACCGTGCCGGCCGGGAACGTCGCGCGCAGGACGTCGAACGGCGTCACACCGGGCCGCAACTCCCCTGCGACCTCCGAGACGAGATGCGTGACATGCGAGAACCGCTCCGGCTCGAGGAACCGCTCCACCTCCACGGTGCCGGGCAGGCAGACGCGCGAGAGGTCGTTGCGGCCGAGGTCGACGAGCATCACGTGCTCGGCCCGGTCCTTGTCGGAGGCGAGCAGCCGCTCGGCGTCGCCCTCTCCCCGCTCCGTCGTCCCGGCAATCGGGTTCAGGCTGGCGCGGTCGCCTTCGACCTTCACGTGCGTCTCGGGCGACGAGCCGACGAGCGCGAGGTCGTCGAGCTCGAGCAGGAAGAGATAGGGCGAGGGATTGATCCGCCGGATCGCGCGGTAGACGGCCAGCGGCGTCGCGCTCGTCGGACGTTCCGCCCGTTGGGAGAGGACGGCCTGGAACACGTCGCCGCGCCGGATGTGCTCCTTGACGAGCTCGACGCGGCGCTCGTGCTCGGTGCGGTCGGGAGAACGCGTCGTCGGGCCATTCTGCCCGGGTGCCGGCGCCGGCTCCGCTGCGGGTTGGCGCGAGCAGGGTGGCGACTGCTTCGGCATCTCCGTGCAGGACGTCGGCCGTGCCGGTGACGTGGTCGAAGCGCAGGAAGGCGTCGGCGACGACGAAGCGGCTCTCGGGCGTCGCAGGGCCGTCGACCGGGAGTGGAACCGTCGGCTCGAGCTTCGCGATGTGGTCGTAGCCGAGGTAGCCGACGACCGGCGCGTCGAGCGTCTCCGCCTCCTCGAAGGACACGAGGCGATCGCCGTACCCGACGAATGAGTGGCGGCCGAGGCGGCCCTGGTCGACAGACTCGAGCAGGAAGGAGGCGCGCCCGGCCCCGCGCAGCCGGAGGTAGGCCCCGAGCGGGGTGAGCAGGTCGGTGCTGAGGACTGTGGGTGTGGTCATACGGTTGCTGGGAACGAAAAACGACCCTTTCGGGGTCGCGGGGTGGAGCGGTGCGGGCTGTGTCTCGGCCGGTCGTCTACAGACCGGCGTGCAGGCTCCCGCCCCGCTCATGGCGCCAGGCCCACCAGCTGGGAGCGGAGAGAGTCATCGGCACTCAATGTAAGCACTCCTGCTTGAATGCGCAACCGATGGCCGCCCCGGAGCTCCTGACGGCCCTGCTGACAGCGCCTGGCCCGTCGGGCCACGAAGAGGAGCCGGCGCGCATCTGGCGCGAGGCTGCAGCCAGCTTCGCCGAGGTCACCTCGGACACGCTCGGCACGTCGTTCGCCCGCGTGCGCTCGGGCGACGACGGTGCGCCGACGCTGGCGTTCGTCGGCCACATCGACGAGGTCGGGGTCGCGGTGACGCACATCGCCGACAACGGCCTGCTCTCGTTCGTCACGCTCGGCGGCATCGCCGCGGAGACGTTGGTCGGCCAGCGGCTCGAGCTGCTGACCGGGAGCGGCCGGATCCCGGCTGCGATCGGACGCAAGCGCCTCGCGCCCAAGGAGCTCCGCGATCGGCCGCAAGACCGAGCACGCCGACCTGCACATCGACATCGGCGCCACGTCGCGTGCAGATGCCGAGCGGCTCGTCCGGGTCGGCGACGCCGGGGTCTGGATCGGGCCGCCCGTCGAGCTTCCGAACGGCCGTCTGCTCTCGCGCTCGCTCGACAACCGGCTCGGCGCCTACATCGCGCTGGAGGCGGCCCGCCGGGTCGCGGAGGCAAGAGAGGCGCGGGTCGACGTGGTCGCCGTCGCGGCAGCCCAGGAGGAGATCGGGTCGTACGGTGCGCGTCCGGCGGCCTACGAGCTGGCGCCGCAGGTTGCGATCGCGGTCGACGTGACACCTGCGACCGACTATCCCGGTGGCGACGCGCGCCGCTCGGGCGCGGTCGAGCTGGGAATGGGCGCGCTGATCTCGCGCGGCCCGACGCTGAACAAGAAGGTGGTCGAGCTGCTCGTCGAGGTCGCCGAGGCGGAAGGGATCGCGCACGCCTTCGAGGTGTACGCGCGGACCACCGAGACCGACGCCGACGAGCTGCACCTCGTGCGGGGCGGAGTCCCGACCGCACTCGTCTCGATCCCGCTGCGCTACATGCACACGCCGAACGAAATCTGCGACCTCGACGACGTCGAATCGATCGTGCGCCTGCTCGCCGCGTTCGCGGCGCGCCTCGAGTCCGGCCACACATTCGTGCGCTGACGTGTCGCCGGTACTCTCATGTCCATGAGCAGAAGCGTGATCGTCAGCGCCGTTCGCACGCCGTTCGGGAAGCTCGGCGGCGGCCTCGCCGGGTACCGGGCCACCGAGCTCGGAACGCTCGCGATCAAGGCGGCGCTCGAGCGGATCGGGGTCGAGCCGCACGAACCGCAGTACGTGATCATGGGCCAGGTGCTGCAGGGCGGCGCAGGGCAGGCGCCGGCGCGCCAGGCGTCGATCGGCGCGGGGATGCCGAAGGAGACGCCGGCCGACACGATCAACAAGGTGTGCGCGTCGTCGATCCGCGCGATTGAGATCGCCGACTCGATGATCCGCGCGGGTGACGTCGACGTCGTCGTCACCGGCGGCATGGAGTCGATGTCGAACGCGCCGTACCTCTTGCAGAAGGCGCGGTTCGGGTACCGCCTCGGAAACGGCGAGGTGATCGACTCGATGATCTTCGACGCGCTCACCTCGACGTTCGACGGGCTGCACATGGTCGTGCAGAACTCGAACGTCTCGCGCGAGCTCGGGATCTCTCGCGAGGCGCAGGACGCCTGGGCGGCGCGCTCGCACTCAGCGGGCCGCGGCCGCGCAGGAGGCGGGGCGGTTCGCCGACGAGATCGTGCCCGTCGGCGACGTGGTTGCCGACGAGAGCATCCGCCCCGACACGACCGTCGAGAAGCTCGCATCCTTGAAGCCGGTGTTCGACCCGCAGGGCACGACGACGGCCGGGAAACGCGCCCGGTGTGAACGACGGCGCCAGCTGCGTGATCGTCTGCTCCGAGGAGTGGGCTGCCGGGCGGGGGCTGGAGCCGCTGGCGACGATTCTCTCCCAGGGCTACGTCGCCGACGACTTCGCCTACCTCGCCCGCACGCCCGCGGCCGCCGGTGCGATGGCGCTCGAGCGTGCCGGCAAGACGATCGGAGACGTCCAGCGGATCGAGATCAACGAGGCGTTCGCCTCGGTCGCGTCGAACTCGACGAAGCTGCTCGGCGCGGACGAATCGCAGGTGAACGTGAACGGCGGCGCCGTCGCGCTCGGCCATCCGGTCGGCGCTTCGGGCGGCCGGCTCGTGGCCACGATGGTGCACGAGCTGCGGCGGAGCGGCGGCGGGCTCGGGCTGGCGGCGATCTGCTCCGGCGGCGGCCAGGGCGACGCGCTTCTGATCGAGGTGTGATCCAGGCCGCCGGAGGCGTTGTCGTACGGGACGGGCTCGTGCTGCTCGTCCACCGCGCTCGCCATGGCGACTGGACGCTTCCGAAGGGCAAGCTCGAGGCGGGGGAGACCTGGGAACAGGCGGCGCTCCGCGAGGTGCGGGAGGAGACGGGCCTCGCCTGCGCGCTCGGCAACGGGCTCGGCTCGACGTTCTACGAGCCGGGCGGCGCGCCGAAGGAGGTTCGCTGGTGGCTGATGACGCCGGTCGGTGAGCCGGGCGAGCTCGACGGCGAGGTCGACGAGCTGCGCTGGGTCACGCTGGACGGCGCGCGCGCGCTGCTCAGCTACGAGACGGAACGTGCGCTGCTCGAAACGCTCGAACCAGGTTCGTGACCTCGTGACACCGGTTCAGGTCTGGAGCCGCTTGCGGTAGCGCACCTCGGGCGCGCGCACGCCCCAGCGCTCTTCCGCCTTCATGGCGCCGTCCACCGCCCAGCCGGCGCGCTCGTAGAAGCGGCACGCGCGCGGGTTGTCGTCGAGCACCCAGAGCGTCGCATCCTGGTACTCGCTCGCAAGCGTCGACTCGGCCGCCTCGATCAGCGCGCGGCCGGCGCCCGACGACCACTGCTCGGGATCGACGTAGATCGCATAGAGCTCGCCGAGACCCGGCTCGTCGCGGCTCGGGCCGACCGATGCGAAGCCGACGACGACTCCGTCGCGCTCGGCGACCAGCGTCGTCCAGCCGGCCGGCGGCGACTCGAGCCGCGGGCGCCAGCGCCGTTCGTCCACCGGCATCGCGTCGAGCTCGGCCGGCGGGAAGATGTGGCGGTACGCCGCGCGCCAGGCCCGGATGCGGACGCGATTCGATCGCAAGCGCGTCGTTGCCGGTTGCCGGTCTGATGTTCACCTGGCGGAGGGTAGGCTCACGCGCGGTGAAGCTTCAACACGTTCTCGTTGTCGGTGCCGGTCAGATGGGCGGCGGCATCGCCCAGGTGATCGCCGCGTCCGGGCGCCGCGTGTCGCTCTACGACCCGTACCCCGGCGCGGTCGAGCGCGGGCTCGGGACGATCGGCAAGAGCCTGGCCAAGCTCGCCGCGAAGGGTGGGGCGGATCCCGGCGAGACGCTCGCGCGCATCGAGCCCGCCTCCGAGCTGGTGGCCGCCGACCTGATGATCGAGGCGATCACCGAGGATGCCGCCGCGAAGGAGGATGTCTTCCGTCGCGCGGACGACCTGCTGCCGGACGGCGCGATCCTCGCCTCGAACACGAGCTCGATCCCGATCACGTCGCTCGCGGCGGTGACGAAGCGGCCGGAGCAGGTGATCGGCATGCACTTCTTCAATCCGGTGCCGGTGCTGAAACTGGTCGAGGTGATCCGCGCCGTCCAGACGTCGGACGAGACGGCTGCGGCGATCGTCGCAGCTCGCGCGCGACCTGGGCAAGGAGCCGGCCGAGGCGAACGACTTCCCCGGCTTCGTCTCGAACCGGATCCTGATGCCGTTCATCAACGAGGCCGCCTACACGTTGATGGAAGGGGTCGCCGAGGCCGAGGCGATCGACACGATCGCCAAGCTCGGCTTCGCGCATCCGCTGGGGCCGCTCGCGCTCGCCGATCTGATCGGGCTCGACACGTGCGTGGCGATCATGGAGGTGCTGCAGCGCGGGCTCGGCAACCCGAAGTACGCGCCGTGCCCGCTGCTGCGCCAGTACGTCCAAGCCGGACGGCTCGGTCGGAAGTCGGGCCGAGGCTTCTACGAGTACGGATAGGGTGGACGTCGTGGATTGGCGCGTCTACCACGCGATCAACGTGTTCGTCGCGCACCATGCGTGGCTCGGCCGCACCTTTCAGCGCGATCGAGACGTACGGCACGATCCTGATCGCGGTCGCGGCGGTCTGCCTCTGGTTCCTCGCCCGGCCAGGCGGTGACCGGAAGTGGAAGCTCGCCGCGGGCTCGGCGCTCGGCGCGGCCGCGCTCGGGCTGCTGATCAACAGGATCGTCTCGAGTGCCTGGCACCGCGATCGGCCGTTCGTCACCCATCCCGGCTCGCACGTCTGGGGCCCGCACAAGACCGATGCCTCGTTCCCGAGCGACCACTCCTCGGCGGCGTTCGGGATTGCGGTCGCCGTGGCGCTGATCGACCCGATCGCCGGCGCGCTCTTCCTGATCCTCGCCGTGCTGATCTCGGTCGGCCGGGTGCTCGTGGGTGAGCACTATCCGGGGGACGCGATCGTCGGAGCTGCGATCGGGACCGTCGCGGCCCTCGTCGTCGTGCGCCTGGCGCGCCCGGTCATCACCTGGCTCGTCCGGCTGGTCGAGCGCGCCACCGACCCTGTCCTGGCCCTGATCTGGCGCGGTCGCGCCGGCGCCTCCTAGCCCGGGCCGGTAATGGCGTTCCGTCTGACACCGCAGAAGCGCGAATTCTTCGAGCTGTTCACGCAGGCGTCTGCCAACGCGCGCGACATCGCGAGAGCGCTCGTCGAGATGCTCGAGGAGTGGCCCGACGGCCGCGAGAAGCTGCGCGACATCCGCGAGCTCGAGCACGAGGGCGACCGGCTCACGCACGAGGTGATCAACCTCCTCAACCGGACGTTCGTGACGCCGTTCGACCGTGACGACATGTACCAGCTCGCATCGGTGATCGACGACGTCTGCGACCACATCGACGAGGCCGCCGACAACATCGATGCGTACGAGGTGCGCGACGTGCCGCTGAAGGCGCGCGAGCAGGCGGAGGTCATCCACCGTGCGGCGTCACGCCTCCACGAAGCGGTCGAGCGGCTCGAGGGCTTCAAGAACTCGTCAGCGGCAGCTGGTCGCGCTGCGCGAGCTCGAGGACGAGGGCGACCGCCTTTCGCGGGAAGCCATCGCTGACCTGTTCCGGTCGGGTGCCGACCCGCTGATGATCATCCGCTGGAAGGACATCCACGAGCAGCTCGAGGAGGCGGTCGACGCCTGCGAGAACGCCGCGGACGTGCTCGAGGCGATCCTCGTCAAGAACCGGTGACCCTTCTCGCCATCACGATCGTCGTCGCGCTGGCGTTCGACTTCACGAACGGCTTCCACGACACGGCCAACGCCGTTGCCACCTCGGTCTCGACCCGGGCGCTCTCGCCGCGGCTTGCCGTCGGGATCGCTGCGGTCGCGAACCTCGCGGGCGCGTTCGTCACGACCGCGGTGGCGAAGACGATCGGAAAAGGCATCATCGACACCGGCCTGGCCACGCCCAAGACGGTGCTCGCGGCGATGTTCGGTGCGATCGTCTGGAACCTGCTCACCTGGTGGCGCGGCCTTCCGTCGTCCTCCTCACACGCGTTGATCGGCGGCCTGATCGGCGCCGCGCTCGCGCAGTCGGGCTCGAAAGGCGTCCAGTGGGGCGGGCTCAAGGACAAGGTGCTAGGCCCGTCGCTCGTGTCGCCCGCAGTCGGCTTCATCGGCGCCGCGCTGTTGCTGCTGATCATCTACTGGGCCTTCGTCAAGATCACGCCGGGGCTTGCGAACCGCGGCTTCCGGCACGCGCAGCTCATCTCGGGAACGTTCGTGGCGTTCACACACGGAGCCAACGATGCGCAGAAGACGATGGGCGTGATCGCGCTCGCGCTCTACGCGAACGGCAGCATCGACCACTTCTACATCCCGATCTGGGTGATCGTCGCCGCGGGGCTCGCGATCGGCGCCGGCACCTACACAGGCGGCTGGCGCATCATGCGGACGATGGGACAGCGGATCTTCAAGATGGAGCCGGCGAGCGGTTTCGCGGCGCAGGCGTCGACCGCCGCGGTGCTCTACGCCACCGCCCACCTGGGCTATCCGGTGTCGACGACACATGTGATCTCCGGCTCCGTGATGGGAGCCGGGGCGACCCAGAAGTTCTCGGCCGTCCGCTGGGGCGTGGCGGGCAACATCATCATCGCCTGGCTGTTGACGATCCCGGCCGCCGCGCTGGTCGCGGCCGCCCTCTACTGGCCCGTGCACTGGATCTTCTGATGAGGCTGAGCTTCGGCGGAAAAGCGACTGACATCCACGGCTCGCTCGCGCGTGCGGGCGACGCGGCGCTCGAGGTCGTCCGGGCGGTCGACCAGCGCTTCCGCGACTGGCCAGCCGGCCCGGCGCAGCAGGAGATCAAGGACCTGGAGCACGAGGCCGATCGCATCGTCTCGGTGTTGCTGAGCCTGACGAACAGCGCCTTCATCACCCCGTATGACCGCGACGACCTGGTCGCGCTCGCGTTCGCGATCGACGACGTCGCCGATGCGGCCGAGAACGCATCCGAGCTGCTCGGGCTCTACGACGTCGAGTCACCGACGAAGCAGGCGTTCGAGCTGTGCACCCTGCTCGTGCGCGCGTCGGAGGAGCTCGCGAAGCTCCTGACGGGGCTCAAGGCGCGCGACGGGTCGTCGGAGTCGATCCGCCTGATCAAGGAGATCGAAGACGAAGCCGACGATGTCGCGCGGACCGCTCGGGCGAGCCTGTTCAAGGACGAGCGGATCGATCCCGTCCTGGTGATCCGCTGGAAGGACATCTACGAGGCGCTCGAAGACGCGGTCGACGCGTGTGAGACCGCCGCCCATCGCGTGGGCAACATCCTCGTCAAGAACGCCTGACTACTGGTGTGAGGCGTCGCTGAACTCGCGAAAGTCGCCTGTCACGAGGTAGGCGACCTGCTCGCCGATGTCGACCGCGTGGTCGCCGATCCGCTCGATGCAACGTGACACCGTGAGCATGCGCAGGCCGTATTCGCGTTCCTCAGGCGAGTGACCGAGCGAGAGCACGTCCTCGATCGCATTGCGGTTCGCGCGGTCGATCAGCTCGTCCAGCTCGACGAGCGCGTGGGCCTGCTCGACGTCGCGCGCGGCGAAGGCGTCCATTGCAACCCGGGTCATCTGCTCGGCGCGCTGGCCCATGTCGTCGATCGAGCGGCCGATCGCCTCGGCGCTGACCTTCAGGTTGCGCATGAGCTTCGTCAGCTTGGCGACCGTGACGCAGTAGTCGGCCATCCGTTCGAGGTGGAGGTTGATGCGGAGCACTGCGAGCACCAGCCGAAGATCGACGGCCACCGGCGTCTGCCGGGCGAGCAGCGACTGCACGCCCTCCTCGATTGCGATGTAGCGACGGTCGACTTCGTCGTCGAACCGGATCACCTCGTCGGCCAGCTCCTGGTCGCCGCGCGTCAGCGCGTTCAGCGACGACCGCAACGCGCGGAGGACGAGCTCCCCTTCCTCCTGGAGCGACTCTTCGAGCCGGGACAGCTCCTCGGTGAACGTCACGCGCATCGACATCGGCTCAGCCGAACCGCCCGGTCACGTAGCCCTCGGTGCGCTCGTCGGACGGCTGCGTGAAGATCTTCTCGGTCGAGTCGTACTCGACCAGCACGCCGCGCCGCGATCCGTCCGCTCTCACGTCGAGGCTGAAGAACGCCGTCATCTCGGCGACCCGCGCCGCCTGCTGCATGTTGTGCGTGACGATCACGAGCGTGTAGTCGCGCTTCAGCTCGTGCATCAGATCCTCGATCGCAGAGGTCGAGATCGGGTCGAGTGCCGAGGCCGGCTCGTCGAGCAGCACGACGTCGGGCTCGACCGCGATCGCCCGCGCGATGCAGAGACGCTGTTGCTGGCCGCCGGACAGGCTGAGCGCCGAGCGCTTCAGCCGGTCCTTGACCTCGTCCCAGAGGGCGGCGGCTGCGCAGCGCGCGTTCCACGCGCCCGTCGAGGTCGTCCTTGAGGCCGAGGATGCGCAGCCCGTAGGCGACGTTGTCGTAGATCGACTTCGGAAACGGGTTCGGCCGCTGGAAGACCATGCCGATCCGGCGGCGAACCTCGATCGGGTCGACGCCGGCCCCGTACAGGTCGACGCCGTGGTAGAGCAGCGTGCCCTCGACCTTCGCGCCCGGAATCAGATCGTTCATCCGGTTGAAGCAGCGGAGCACGGTCGACTTTCCGCAGCCGGACGGCCCGATCAGCGCCGTGATCGCGTTGCGGCGGATGTCGAGTGTCACGTCCTTGATCGCGGCCACCTTGCCGTAGTGCACCGCGAGCTTGTCGATCGCGAAGACGACCTCGTGTTCGAGCGCCCGGCGGCCGAAGGAGGTGTGACGAGGCCGATTGCGTGCGAACGGTGGTCGAGCGGAGCGTCCATCGTGTTCACGTCCGGAGTGTTCCGGCGCCCGCAGCACGTGGGGGTACACAGGATGTGAACACCATGTGACGGAGTGGTGACGGCGCCCCAACGGGGGTCCCCGCGCTGGAATCCTGGGCGGCGTGGCAGCGACCTCACTCTCCTCGCCTGCGGGGCTGCGCCGCACCCGCGGCGCCGGCGACCGCGCGGGTGACGCGGCGCTCTTCGGGCTGACGGCGCTCGCTGCCGCGCTCGCGCTGCTCGTCGTCGCCGCGATCGTCTGGCGCGTCGCTGCGGGCGCCTGGCCGGCGATTCAGGTCTTCCACCTCGGGTTCCTCTGGCACGGCGAATGGAACCCGGTGCTCAACAAGTTCGGCGCGCGCGATCTGATCGTCGGGACCGTCGTCACGTCATTCGGTGCCGTGCTGATCGCCGGGCCGCTGTCGATTGCGATCGGGCTGTTTCTGAGCGAGCTCGCCCCGCCGTCCGTCCGCGGGATCATCGGCACGCTGATCGAGATGCTCGCGGCGGTGCCGAGCGTCGTCGTCGGGCTCTGGGGCATCTACGTGCTCGCGCCGTTCGACGCGCAGCACCTGCAGCCGTTGCTCGGCCGCCTGCTCGGGTGGATCCCGATCTTCGCCCACGGCGGTGACCACGTCGAGTCGACGGTCTTCTCGGCGATCGTCGTCGTCGCGATCATGATCGTCCCGATCACCTCGTCGATCTGCCGCGAGCTCTTCATCGGCGTCCCGGCCGAGCTCGAGGAGGGCGCGCTCGGGCTGGGCGCGACACGGTGGGAGATGGTGAAGACCGTCGTCGTCCCCTCGGTGCGCGGCGGCGTCGTCGCCGCGGTGATCCTCGGCCTCGGCCGCGCGCTCGGCGAGGCGATCGCCGTGACGCAGGTGATCGGCAACTTCATCCCCTTGAAGCTGACGATCTTCGCGCCGGGCGACACGCTCGCGAGCCGGATCGCCAACCAGTATCAGGGAGCGCCGTCGAATCTCGCGGTCGCGTCGCTGATCTACCTCGCGCTGATCCTGCTCGCGATCACGTTCATCACCAATCTCCTCGCACAGCGGGTCGTCAAGCGCTTCGAGCGCCGGAGCGCGGGAGCCTGATGCAGCCGGGCGAGGCGCTGCTGCTGAAGGCGACCGGCCGTGGCGGCGCGGTGCTCGTGCAACCGGGTCGCCGAGCTCGTCGCGGTGCTCGCGGCCGGATCGCGATCGCGGTGCTCGGCATCCTCGTCTGGTCGGTGTTCTCGCGCGGCGTCGGCGCGCTCAGCTGGGACTTCTTCACCAAGGGGCCGGTGCTCTTCGGCCCCGGTGGCGGCGTCGCTCCCGCTCTCGTTGGCAGCCTGCTCCTGGTGGCCGTCGGCGCCGCGCTCGCCGTGCCGACCGGGGTGCTGACCGCCATCTTCGTGAGCGAGTTCGCGTCACGGCGCGCAGGCGACCAGGTGCGTCTGTGGCTCGACGTGCTGAACGGCTTCCCGTCGATCGTGATCGGCGTCTTCGTCTTCGCCCTCTGCGTGCAAACACGTCTGCCGATCGTCGGCTGGGGGCGGCACGAGAGCGCCTTCGCCGGGGGATTCTCGCTCGCGATCATCATGCTGCCGCTCGTCGCGCGCGCGACGATGGAGGTGCTGGCGATGGTGCCGAACCACCTCCGTGAGGGGAGCTATGCGCTCGGGGTCTCGAAGTGGCAGACGGTGTTGCGCGTGGTGCTGCCGACGTCGTTGGGCGGCATCCTCACCGGCACGACGCTGGCGATCGCCCGCGCGGCAGGTGAGACGGCGCCACTCCTCTTCACCTGCGCGCTCGCGGGGCAGGCGACCGACTGGAACCCGACGCATTCGGTCAACTCGATCCCGATGATGATCTTCCAGTACTCCGAGGCTCCCGACGCACACCTGCACGAGCAGGCGTGGGCGATGGCGTTCGTGCTGATCGCCTTCATCCTGGTCTCGAGCCTACCGCGCGCTTCTGCTCGAGCGCTCGCGGCGGCGCCTCGGCGCTACTCGCTGAGCTTCCATTCACCACTTGTCTTCACCACTCTGTCACCCGACGGTAACCACGTCGCAGCCCACGAAGCGCCGCTCCGGCGTGCAGGGTGGCCGCATGACCAAGACACTCAAGATCACGCTTGCGGCCGTAGCGGCCGCCCTCGTCGCCGCATCCGCCGCGACCGCCAAGTCGAACGGCACGACGATTACCGCCGCCGGCAGCACCTTCGTCGCGCCACTCGTCTCGAGCTGGACGCCGGCGCTCGGCTCGGCCTTCGGCTACACGCTGCAGTACAGCCCGGTCGGCTCCGGCGCAGGCATCGCCGCGGTCACAATCGCCAGGTCGATTCGGCGCATCGGACGCGCCGCTCACCCCCGACCAGGCAGCCGCTTGCAAGGGCTGCGTGCAGATCCCGTGGGCCCTCTCGGCGACTCCGTCGCCTACAACGTCCCCGGCGCCCCGGTGCACCTGAGGCTGAGCGGCGCGGTGATCGCCAAGATCTTCCTCGGGCAGATCACGAACTGGAACGACCCGGCGATCGCGGCGCTGAACGCGGGCGCGAAGATGCCGAACCTGAAGATCACGCCGGTCTATCGCTCCGATGGGTCGGGCACGACCTACAACTTCACCGACTACCTCTCGGGTGTCTCGAGCGGCTGGAAGACGAAGGTCGGCAACTCGACCTCCGTCAACTTCCCGGCGGGGATCGGCGCAAAAGGCTCCTCCGGCGTCACTGGTGTCGTCACCCGCACGCCCGGCGCGGTCACCTACGTCGATGTCGCTTACGCGCTCCAGAATCACATCCGGTTCGCGGCGGTTCGCAACAACGCCGGCAAGTTCCTCTACCCGAGCCTCCGGCGCATCCAGGCCGCGGCGGCGGCCTTCCCCAAGGTGCCGGCGAACAACGAGATGCACATCGTCAACCCGTCGAAGGCCAACCCGCTGGCCTACCCGATCTCGACCTACACCTACGTGATCGTCCCGCAGCAGACGTCGCATGCGGCCGAGCTGCGCAAGCTGATCTTCTGGGCGCTGACGCAGGGTCAGAAGCCGCAGTACACGGCGAGGCTGCTCTTCGCGCCGCTGCCGAAGAACGTGCTCGCGGCGTCCGAGAAGACGCTCAAGACGATTCACCGGTAGCAACGGAGAACGAGCACCGGATCTCGAGGCCCGCTCCCCGTGTGGAGCGGGCCTCGGTCGTCGCCGCCCGCCGCCGCGACGACGTGCTTGACGATCGAGAGGCCGAGCCCCGTGCCGCGTGAGCTGCGTGCGGCGTCGGAGCGGTAGAAGCGCTCGAAGAGCCGCGGCAGATCGACCGGCGACGCCGACACCGTCGTCACGGGCGACCAGCAGGCCGGGCGCGAGCGCGAAGGCAAACGACGAGCCGTGGCCCGCGTAGCGAATCGCGTTCTCGGCGAGATTCTCGCCGACGATGCGGAGCATGCGCGGGCGCAGCGGCAGCTGCGCCGTCGCCGTGCACAGCCAGAGCGACGCCGGCGCGGGCGGCCCGGTCGCCTAGCCGGTCGACGACCTCGTCGAGGACCGGACGGACGTCGGTCGGCGTCAAGGAGACGATCTCGTTGCCGCTTTCGAGCTCCGAGAGGAACAGGATCTCGTCGATCAGCCCGCCCGCGCTCTCGACCTCGTCGCGGGCCTGGTCGATCAGGCTCTGCACGTCCGCGCCCGGAAGCGTCGCGGTCTCGAGCAGCGCGAGGATACGGGCGAGCGGCGTGCGCAGCTCGTGCGAGACGGCGGCCGTGAAGCCGGTGCGCAGCTCGTTGAAGCTGCGGTCATAGGTCTCGGTCACTCGTCACCAGATCGTCACCAGTCCGAAACCGGAGAGAACCGTGCTCCCGTCTATCGTAGGGGCGTGGCCAGGGTCCTGATCGTCGAGGACGACAACGTGATCGCGGACGGCATGGCGCGGCACCTCTCCGCCGCCGGATTCGATCCAGTCGTCGTCGGTCGCGGCGAGCTCGGGCTCGCGCGCCTGCGCTACGAGAACCCGGACGTCTGCGTGCTCGACCTGATGCTCCCTGAGCTCGACGGCTGGAAGCTGATCGAGACCGCCCGCGCCGAAGGGATCGGCACGCCGATCGTCGTCGTCTCGGCGCGCGGCACCGAGCACGACCGCGTGCACGCGCTCGAGATCGGGGCGGACGACTACCTCGTCAAGCCGTTTTCGATGCGGGAGCTCGTGGCGCGTGT
>CAWAXB010000004.1:0-11602 GCA_963785895.1 uncultured Actinomycetes bacterium
AGGACGGGGAAGCGCGATGGATTTTTCGACCGCCTCAGAAGTACCGAGCGACGACGTTTCGACCGCGCCGTCCAGCGCCAAGATGTCCTAGCGAGCCGGCGCCGAAGGAGCGGTCCACGCGCCGCGGTTTGCCGTCGAAACCGACTTCGAGCCGCGACGCGCTCCTGACCGAATTCGGGATGGACACGCTGCGCGACCGCTATCTGCTCCCGGGCGAGACCTATCAGGATTTGTTCGCGCGAGTCGCCGCCGCTTACGCCGACGACGAGACGCATGCGCAGCGGGTCTACGATTATATTTCTAGGCTGTGGTTCATGCCGGCGACCCCGGTCCTGTCCAACGGCGGCACCGGCCGCGGCCTTCCGATCAGCTGCTATCTGAACAGCGTCGACGACAGCCTCAAGGCGATCACCGAAATCTGGAACGAGAACGTCTGGCTGGCGTCAAAGGGCGGCGGCATCGGCACCTATTGGGGACGCGTGCGCGGGATCGGCGAGCCGGTCGGCCTCAACGGCAAGACCAGCGGGATCATCCCCTTCGTCCGGGTGATGGACAGCCTGACTCTGGCGATCAGCCAAGGGTCGCTGCGCCGCGGCTCGGCCGCCTGCTACCTCGACATCTCCCATCCCGAGATCGAGGAATTCCTCGAAATCCGCAAGCCCAGCGGCGACTTCAACCGCAAGGCGCTGAACCTCCATCACGGCGTGCTCGTCACCGATGAGTTCATGCAGGCCGTCCGCGAAGGCGCGGAGTTCGTGCTTCGAAGCCCCAAGGACGGGTCGGAACGCGGCAAGGTCGACGCCCGCTCGCTGTTCCAGAAGCTGGTCGAGACGCGCCTCGCGACCGGCGAGCCGTACATCATCTTCATCGACCAGGTGAACCGGTCGATGCCCAAGCATCACCGCGACCTCGGCCTCAAGGTCTCGACCTCCAACCTCTGCTCGGAAATCACGCTGCCGACCGGCAAGGACCATCTCGGCGCCGACCGTACAGCGGTCTGCTGCCTGTCCTCGCTCAACCTCGAAACCTGGGACGAGTGGAACAAGGACAAGCAGTTCATCGAGGACGTGATGCGTTTCCTCGACAACGTGCTCACCGACTATATCGCCCGCGCCCCCGACGAGATGGCGCGCGCCAAATACTCAGCGCCGAGCGCGAGCGCAGCGTCGGCCTCGGGGTGATGGGTTTCCACTCGTTCCTCCAGGCGCGCTCGATCCCGTTCGAAGGCGCGATGGCCAAGAGCTGGAACCTCAAGATCTTCAAGCACATCCGCGCCCAGGTCGACGAAGCGTCGATGATGCTCGCGAAGGAGCGCGGCCCGTGCCCCGACGCCGCCGACATGGGCGTGATGGAGCGCTTCAGCTGCAAGATGGCGATCGCGCCGACCGCCTCGATTTCGATCATCGCCGGTGGAACCAGCGCGTGCATCGAGCCGATCCCGGCGAACATCTACACCCACAAGACCCTGTCGGGCAGCTTCTCGATCAAGAATCCCTATCTGCAGAAGGTGCTCAAGACGAAGCTGAAGGACAAGCCGACGGTGTGGAACTCGATCCTCGAGCAGGGCGGGAGCGTCCAGCACCTCGACTTCCTGACCCAGGAAGAAAAGGACGTGTTCAAGACCAGCTTCGAGATCGACCAGCGCTGGCTGATCGAGCTTGCCGCCGACCGCACGCCGTTCATCGACCAGGCGCAGTCGCTGAACCTGTTCATCCCGGCCGACGTCGACAAATGGGACCTGATGATGCTCCACTTCCGCGCCTGGGAGCTCGGCATCAAGAGCCTCTATTACCTGCGCTCGAAGTCCGTCCAGCGCGCCGGTTTCGCCGGCGGAGTCGAAGCCGACAACACGCCCGAGCTAAAGGAAATCCAGCTCGCCCCAACGACCGACTACGACGAGTGTCTGGCGTGCCAGTGACTCAAGATGCTCCTCCCTCGTGGGGGAGGTTGGGGGGAGCCGGCCGCGTCTGCGGCCGATACGATCCTCGGCGTCTCGCTGACGCCGCAGACGCGCCCCCACCCAACCCTCCCCACAAGGGGGAGGGCTTCACCTTCCGCAAATTCGCAAAAGGCGCCGGAGCGGTCGTGCTGGCGTCATTGCGCTCGACATTGTCGCGAGCGTTGCGACGCTCGCTCTTGGCTGGGGAATATTCAAGGGATGACACTCACAAGTTCGCGTTTCTTGCCTCCGTGCGTTCGCTTCTGCCGCTCCCGCGCTCGCCGCGCCGGTCGGCGACAGCCAGGCGCTCGAGCGGTCGTTCGACGCATTGATCAGCCCCGCCGAGCAGCAGCAATGGCTGCAGCAGATGTCGTCGGAGCCCAACCACGTCGGCTCGCCCCACGACAAGGCCAACGCCGAGTTCGAGCTCGCCTTGTTCAAGCAATGGGGCTGGGACGCGCATATCGAGCAGTTCGACGTGCTCTATCCGACGCCGATCTCGACCACGCTCGAGCTGGTCGCGCCGCAGCATGTCACGCTCGGCGGTCAGGAGCCGCCGATCCCCGAGGACCCGAGCTCGGCGCACATGGCCGGCGCTCTTCCGCCCTATGTCGCCTATCAGGGCGACGGCGACGTCACGGCGCCGGTGGTCTACGTCAATTACGGATGCCCGACGATTATGACGCGCTCGCCGAGCGCGGGATCAGCGTCGCCGGGAAGATCGTGCTCGCCCGCTACGGCGCCGGCTGGCGCGGGCTCAAGCCCAAGCTCGCGCAGGAGCATGGAGCGGTCGGCTGCCTCATCTATTCCGACCCGGCCGACGACGGCTTCGAAGAAGGCGATCCCTATCCGCTGGGCGGCGCTCGGCCGGCCGCGGAGTCCAGCGCGGCTCGGTGGTCGACATGACCATGTACCCGGGCGATCCGTTGACTCCGGGCGTGGGCTCCACTCCCGGCGCAAAGCACCTGACCCGCGCCGAAGCGCCGTCGATCCTCAAGATTCCCGCGCTTCCGATCTCCTATGCCGACGCGTCGAAGATCATCGCCGGGCTAAGCGGCCCGGTCGTCACCGGCAAGGAGCGCGGCGGGCTTCCGATGGCCTATCATTGGGGCGGCACCGACGCGGTCAAGGTCCACCTCGCGGTCAAGTCCGACTGGTCGCTCAAGCCCGCTTACGACGTCATCGCGACGCTTCGCGGGTCGCTCTATCCCGACCAGTGGATCGTTCGCGGCAACCACCGCGACGGCTGGGTGTTCGGCGCCGCCGACCCGCTGACCGGCCAGGTCGCGCTGATGAACGAGGCCAAGGCGCTGGGCCAGCTCGCCCGCCAGGGCTGGCGGCCGGCGCGGACGATCGTCTACGCAAGCTGGGACGCGGAGGAGCCGAGCCTGCTCGGCTCGACCGAATGGGTCGAGACCCACGCCGACGAATTGAAGCGCAAGGCGCTGCTCTACATCAACACCGACAATAACGGCCGCGGCTTCCTGTCGGCCGAGGGCAGCCAGGACCTGCAGCATTTCGTCAGCCAGGTCGCGCGCGACGTGACCGATCCGCAAACCGGCGTTCCGGTGGTCGATCGCGCCGGCGCTTTTGTCCGGACGGCGGCCTACTCCGACCCCCGCGCGGCCAGGCCCGATGTCCTCTCCGACGCCGAGAACGGCGACCTGCCGATGGGGCCGCTCGGCTCCGGATCCGACTATTCGCCGTTCGTCCAGCACCTCGGGATCGCCGCGGTGAACCTGGGCTTCGGGGGCGAGGATTTCGCGGGCGGAAGCTACCACTCGGCCTACGACACTTTCTATCACGTGATGCACTTCGACGACCCCGGCCTCGCTTACGGGGCGGCGCTGTCGAAGGTCGTCGGGCGGATGGTGCTCCGCGCCGCCGACGCGCCGCGCGTGCCGGCGCGCTACGGCGATTTCGCCAATTCGGTCTCGCGCTACCTCGATCAGGTGATGAGCCTTGCCGACAACCAGCGCGAGAAGGACCGCAAGCTCGCCGACCTCCGCCGCGAGGGCGTGTTCAAGCTCGCCTCGGCGCCGATCGATCCGACCGTCGCTCCGGCCGACAAGGGCATCACGCCGCTGATCGACATGCTTCCGCTTCAAAACGCGGTCGACCATTTGAAGCGCTCGGCATCGGCCGCCGACGGAGTGCTCGGCCGCGAAAGCGCGCTTGCCCCCGCGACCCAGGCGCGGATCAACGCCGCCTTGCCGACATCGACCAGCTGCTGATCGACCCGCAGGGCCTGCCCGGACGGCCGTGGTACAAGAATCTGATCTACGCGCCGGGAACGCTGACCGGCTACGGCGCCAAGACCCTGCCCGGCGTTCGCGAGGCGATCGAGCAGCGCCGCTGGGACGATGCGCGAACCTATGTCGGGCGCACCGCCGCGGTGATCGAGAATTACGCGAACCGGCTCGACCAGGTCGCGGCGATGGGGCGCCCGGCGCCGTGAGCACGCCGCGCCTCATCGAGCTCGCCGTCGCGGTCCTGCTGCTTGTCGCGGGGATCGTCTTCTATCGCCGCAAGCCGGCGCCCGAAGATTTGGGCGCGAGCAGCTACGGCAACCAGGGCGCGGTGATCATGCTCGTCGTCGCCGCGATCATCGCCATCCACGCGCTCGGCGGGCTCGATTATCACCCGAGCGCCGCCGAAGCCGACATGATCGGGCAGCGCGGACAATGAGGCGCACGCTCGCCCTTCTCTCCTTCCTCGCGCTCGCCGCCTGCGCCGCGACCGAGGCGCACGACGCGGTCGCGCCGCACGCACCCGGATTCTGGCTCGGCCTGTGGCACGGCTTCATCTTTCCAGTCGCCTGGGCGATCTCGCTCGTCGTCCCCAGGGTCGCGATCTACGCGGTCCCCAACAACGGCGGCTGGTACGATTTCGGCTATTTCCTCGGGATCGTCGTGTTCGGGGTCGGAGCGAAGCGGAGCCACACCGTCTATCGCGACCGGGTCAGGGTCCGCCGCTGATGCTGATGAACTTCATCTTCCTGCTCCTGTTCCTGGTGCCGATCGCGGCGCTGTGCTGGCGCCTGGTGGTCAGCAAGACCCGGGCGCACTGGATCAGGGTCGGAGCGGCGGGCGCGGCGATGGTCACCGCGGTCGGCGCCTTCATCACCTTCGACAATCTCGCCGACTTCAACTTCAAGGACTGGCGCGCCGACGTCGGCCTCGTCGCCGCAATGACGGGCAGCCTCTATCTGCTCGGCTGGTCGCAGCGCCACGGCAACCGCCGCCACCGCACGCTTTCGATCATCGCCGCGATCGTCGGGCTCGTTCCGGTCGCCGGAGCGGTCCTCACCGGCTTCCTGTTCGGCGGGCTCGCGTCGTGAGCGGCTATATCCCGAGGGAGCGTGAACCGATCAGCCGCGAGCAGACGGTGGCGCTCGTCGCGGGCGTGCTCACGTCGATCTTCCTCTTCATTTCCGTCATTGCCGCCTCGCGCTGGCCACCCCGCTGCTCATGAAGCTGAACTTCGGCATCCTGCCGCTCGGCATCCTGCAATATGTTCTCGGCGTCACCTACCTCGTGCCCCACAAGACGGAGCGTCCGCTTGCGAAGGACATCGAGCCGTCGAATCACGGCGGTCATGTGCTTCATCCTCGGCACCTTGATCGTCGCGGTCTCGATCATGGGCCAGGGAGCGCGCGATGAGCGGCTATCGCGACCGGTCCGGCTTCGACCCGAACGCCGGCGGCGACCTCGGCCCGCCGCTTCGGCCATTCAACAAGTGGCAGTGGCTCGGCGTCGCCATGCTGGTCGCCGGCGCCCTCGTGATCTTCGCCACGCTGGGCGAGCCGGTTCGGCTGGCTTCCCGCGACCAGGGACGACTGGATTCCGATGGGCAGCAGCCTCATCATCTTCGGCTCCATCATCCGTCAACAGGCCGTCGCTCGAACGTCCCGCTAAGCGCGGAAACCAGGCGCCGCCGGCTTCTCATCGTCCTCGTCGCGGCCGCCTTGTGCGCGCTCGCCGCGGCCCTCATCTTCTATTTCAAAGGAGCCTGACCGATGCCCCTCCTCGAAGCCCGCAAGCAGTACAAGCCGTTCGAATACCCGTGGGCGTTCGAATATTGGAAGCGCCAGCAGCAGATCCACTGGATGCCCGAGGAGGTGCCGCTCGGCGAGGATTGCCGCGACTGGGCGCAGAAGCTCGAGCAGTCGGAGCGCAACCTGCTCACCCAGATTTTCCGCTTCTTCACCCAGGCCGACGTCGAGGTGCAGGATTGCTACCACGACAAATACGCCCGCGTGTTCAAGCCGACCGAGATCAAGATGATGCTGACCGCGTTCAGCAACATGGAGACGGTGCACATCGCCGCCTACAGCCACCTCCTCGACACGATCGGCATGCCCGAGAGCGAGTACAGCGCCTTCCTCCAGTACAAGGAGATGAAGGACAAGCACGATTACCTTCAGCAGTTCGGCGTCGACACCGACGAGGACATCGCCAAGACGCTCGCCATGTTCGGCGGCTTCACCGAGGGGCTGCAGCTGTTCGGCAGCTTCGCGATGCTGATGAACTTCCCGCGCTTCAACAAGATGAAGGGCATGGGCCAGATCATCAGCTGGTCGATCCGCGACGAGAGCCTGCACTGCGAGGGCATCATCCGCCTGTTCCACGCCTTCGTGAAGGAGCGCGATTGCCTCACTCCCGCGGTCAAGGAAGCGATCATCGACGCGTGCCAGAAGACGGTCCGGCTCGAGGACGCGTTCATCGACCTCGCGTTCGAAATGGGGCCGGTCAACGGCATGGACGCCAAGGGCATCAAGAGCCGGCGCCTGCGCTCTCTGTTCGGCTCCGTCGAGCTTATCCGCGCCAAGATCGCTCAACCGCCGAATGTCTCCCTGACCTTGTGCAGGCCGGCGACCAGGCGATCGACATCCTCGGGCAGCGTGTAGAGGTAGAAGCTCGCGCGCGTCGTCGCGGCGACGCCGAGCCGGGTCATCAGCGGCTGCGTGCAGTGGTGGCCCGGCGCGCACCGCGACGCCTTCCCAGTTGAGGATCTGCGCCACGTCGTGCGGGTGCAACGCTCCCGAGCTCGAAGCTGACAATGCCGGTGCGCCGTTCGGCCGGCGGGCCGAAGATGCGCAGGCCGGGAATCTCGTGTACAGCTTGCTCCATCGCCTGCACGAGGGAGCTCGTGCTCGTGGGCGCTCGATCGCCTCGAGCCCGATCTCGTTCACGTAGTCGATCGCGATCCCCGAAGCCGTAGGCCTCGGCGATCGCCGGCGTGCCGGCCTCGAACTTGTAGGGCAGCTCGTTCCAGCTCGTGCGGTCGGAGCGCGACGGAGCGAATCATCTCGCCGCCGAAGTTGAACGGCTGCATCTCCTCGAGCAGCTTGCGCCGGCCCCAGAGCGCGCCGGCGCCGGTCGGGCCGCAGACCTTGTGCGACGAGAACGCGAGGAAGTCGCAGCCGAGCGCCTGCACATCGATCGGCCGGTGCGGCGCGGCCTGCGCCGCGTCGACGACCATGATCGCGCCGTGCTCGTGCGCCCACACCGCGAGCTTCTCGACCGGGTTGATCGTGCCGAGCGTGTTCGAGACGAGGTTGTTGGCAACCACCTTGATGTTGCCGCGCGTCGCGATCTCGTCGAGCGCGTCGAGCTGCAGCTCTCCGAAGTCGTCGATCGGGATGTGCGCGAACGTCGCGCCGGTGCGCTTGGCGATGAACTGCCAGGGGACGAAGTTCGCGTGATGCTCGAGCTCGGTGACGACGACGACGTCGCCGGGGCCGAGATTGTCGAGACCCCAGGCGTACGCGATCAGGTTGAGCGCCTCGGTCGAGCTGCGCGTGAAGATCACCTCGCGGTTCGAAGGCGCATTGATGAACGCGCGCACCTTTTCGCGTGCACCCTCGTAGCCCGCGGTCGCGTCCTCGGCGAGCGTGTAGACCCCGCGGTGCACGTTGGCGTACGAATGCTCGTAGAACTCGCGCATCGCGTCGAGCACCTGGCGCGGCTTCTGCGCCGACGACGCCGAATCGAGGTAGGCGACCGGCTTGCCGTTGGTCAGATCGCCGAAAACGGCGAAATCGGCGCGCAGCTTGTGCACGTCGAGCTTCGAGACGGGCGAGACTGCCATTGCTCCCACTGTACCCCCGCCCTACCGGTCGCTCGAAGGGAGGCCGCTATCGTGGCGCACCGCAGTAGGCTTGACGGAGTTGCGAAAAGAGCGAGGTGCCGGCTCCGCCGGCGCCGGAGCGGGAGAAAAAGAGCAACGTAGGCTTGACGGAGTTGCGAAAAGAGCGAGGTGCCGGCTCCGCCGGCGCCGGAGCGGGGAGAAAAAGAGCAACGTAGGCTTGACGGAGTTGCGAAAAGAGCGAGGTGCCGGCTCCGCCGGCGCCGGAGCGGGAGAAAATATGAGTGGCGAATACATCTTCACCATGTACCGGGTCGACAAGTTCTATGGCGCCGAGCGCCAGGTGCTCGCCAACATCTCGCTCTCGTTCCTGCCGGGCGCGAAGATCGGCGTGCTCGGGCCGAACGGCTCCGGCAAGTCGACGGTCCTGCGGATCATGGCCGGCAAGGAAGAGACCTCGTCCGGGAATGCCGACCTCGCCCCGAATGCGACTGTCGGGCTTGCTCGAACAGGAGCCTGAGCTCGACCCCACGAAGAGCGTGCGTGAGAACGTCGAAGACGGAGTGCGCGAGGTACGCGACCTGCTCGACCGCTTCAACACGATCTCCGCCGCGTTCGCCGAGCCGGACGCCGACTTCGACAAGCTGCTCGCCGAACAGGCGACCGTGCAGGACCAGATCGACCGCCGCGGCGCCTGGGAGCTCGAGTCGCAGCTCGACCACGCGATGGACGCGTTGCGGCTGCCGGAAGGCGATCGCGACGTCGAGTCGCTGTCGGGTGGCGAGCGGCGCCGCGTCGCGCTCTGCCGGCTGCTCCTCTCCGCGCCCGACCTGTTGCTGCTCGACGAGCCGACCAACCACCTCGATGCCGAGTCCGTCTACTGGCTCGAGCGGTTCCTGGCCGACTACAAGGGCACGGTGGTCGCGGTCACCCACGACCGGTACTTCCTCGACAACGTCGCCGGCTGGATCCTCGAGCTCGACCGCGGCCGCGGCATTCCCTACCAGGGCAACTACTCGGGCTGGCTCGAGCAGAAGCAGGCACGGCTGGCCGTCGAGGAGAAGCAGTCCTCGGCGCGGCAGCGCACGCTGCAGCGCGAGCTCGAATGGGTGCGGCTCGCGCCGAAGGCCCGCCAGGCGAAGTCGAAGGCCCGCCTCGGCGCGTACGAGCGGCTGCTCGCGGCCGAGGACGACGTGAAGCTCGAGAAGGTCGAGATCCACATCCCGCCCGGCCCGCGTCTCGGCGACGTCGTGATCGACGCGAAGGGAATCTCGAAGGGCTTCGGCGACCGCCTGCTCTTCGACGACCTCACGTTCTCGCTGCCGCCGGCTGGCATCGTCGGCGTGATCGGCCCGAACGGCGCCGGCAAGACGACGCTCTTCCGGATGATCGCCGGCCAGGAGACGCCCGACAGCGGCGATCTGCGGATCGGCGACACGGTGCAGCTCGGCTACGTCGACCAGTCGCGCGCCGACCTCGACCCGAAGAGCACCGTCTGGAAGGAGATTTCCGGCGGCCAGGACCTCGTGCTGCTCGGCAAGAAGGAGATCAACTCGCGCCAGTACACGTCGTGGTTCAACTTCCGCGGCGGCGACCAGCAGAAGCCGGTCGGCCAGCTCTCGGGCGGCGAGCGGAACCGCGTGCACCTGGCGAAGATGCTGAAGAGCGGCGGCAACGTGCTGCTGCTCGACGAGCCGACCAACGACCTCGACGTCGACACGTTGCGCGCGCTCGAGGACGCGCTGCTCGACTTCGCCGGCTGCGCCGTCGTGATCACCCATGATCGCTGGTTCCTCGACCGCGTCGCGACACACATCCTCGCCTTCGAAGGCGACACTCAGGTGACGTGGTTCGAAGGCGACTGGGCCGAGTACGTCGAGTGGGTCACCGAGACCCGCGGCCCCGAAGCGCTCGAGCCGCACCGCATCAAGTACAAGCCGCTGGTGCGCGCGTAAGAACGCGACCTCCTGGCTCCGGCTACGCCGGTAAGCAGGTTGCTACCGGTTCAGACACGTCGCTCGGCAATGGGAGCGTCGCGGCCGGAGCCGGGCTTGCCCGGCGGGAGGCTGACCATGTAGCCGCCACCGGGGAGGCGAGGGAAGGGAGGGCCTTGGGAGGGAAACCGCAGGTTTCCCTCCCAACTACACCTGCGGAATGCGGGCTTCGAGCGCGGCGCCGAGCGCTTCGCGCACGGGCTCCAGCTCGATGCGGTCGAGCACGTCCTGGAAGAAGCCGCGCACGACCAGGCGTTCGGCCTGGGCGCGGCTGAGGCCGCGGGCCATCAGGTAGAAGAGCTCGTCGCGGTTCACCTTGCCCAGGGTGGCGCCGTGCGTGCAGCGCACGTCGTCGGCCATGATCTCGAGGCCCGGAATCGAATCGGCGTGCGCCTGGTCGGAGAGCAGCAGGTTCCGGTTCTCCTGGTAGGCGTTCGTCTTCTGCGCGCTCTGTTCGACGCGGATCATCCCGCGCCAGACCGTGCTGGCGTTCTCGCGCAAAGCCCCCTTGAAGGCGAAGTCGCTCTCGGTCGACGGGCCGATGTGCTCCTGGAACGTGTCATAGTCGAGGTGCTGGCTGCCGTCGGCGAAATACGCACCGGTGACACGTGAGGTCGCGCCCGCGCCGACGAGGTCGTTCTCGATCCACACCTTGCCGCGCTTCGAGCCGAAGCCACCAACCACCAGGTCGAGCTCGCTGTCGCGTTCCAGCCAGGCTTTGTGCCGGCCGAAGTGCCAGGTCTCCTGCGAGAGGTTCTGCAGTGTGACGTACTCGATCTTCGCGGCCGGCCCGACGAACAGCTCGACAACGGCATTCGTGTACGCGAGCGTGTCGGGGCCCGCCGAGTGCAGATCCTCGATCAGCGAGAAGCGCGCGCCTTCGTCGGCGACCACGACCATGCGCCAGTAGAGGGAGCCGCCGTTCGAGGTCACCTGCACGTAGAGCGGCTTTTCGAGCTGAACGCCCTTCGGCACGTGCACAAGCAGGCCGTGCTGCCAGCGGGCGAGGTTGTCGCCGCGAACTTGTCGTCGGCCGGAACCAGCTTCGACGGATAGTCGAGCGGCAGCGGCTCGAACGTGATTCCCTCGGGTGCCGAGAGGATCTCGATCCCACTCTCGTTGACGGCGACGCGACCGGCGACATCGAGGTCAGCGCGGGCTTGCCGTGGAAGAAGGCGGAGCGTCCGACACGGCATGGGGATCGAAGCCACGCAGGTCGGTGAAGCGCCAGTGCTCGTCGGAGGTCGACGGCATCGGCAGCTCCTCGTAGAGCGCGAGGGCCTGTTCGCGGGAGATGGTCTCGCTCATGCCGGCGGCGCGTATCGGCGGTGCAGCATCAGAACGTTGCCGTCAGGATCGCGGAAGTGGGCCATGTGACAGACGCCGGTGTCGAAGATCTCACCCTCGAACGCAACACCTTTTTCCTCGAGCTCCTTCCGCGCCTCCGCGACGTCGGCGACCCGCAGAGCGATCGACGCCGTGTGCGGAGCCGAGAAGCGCGAGCCGATCTGCGCCAGGTCGAGCAGGTAGAGGCTGATGTTCTCGCCGAGCTGATACTCGGGAAACCCGCCCTCGCTGA
>CAWAXB010000005.1:0-48313 GCA_963785895.1 uncultured Actinomycetes bacterium
GTGCTCTTCGCCGCCGGCCAGCTCGGCGCGCTGCTCACCGGTCTCTACACGTTCCGCCTCTTCTTCATCGTCTTCACCGGCGAGCCGAGCGCGTTCGCACGCGAGCACTTCCACGCGCACCACGGCAGCGAAGGTCCGCTGTCGATGCGCTGGACGGTGGGCGTCCTCGCGCTGCTCTCGGCCGTCGGCGGCTTCTTGCAGTTCGCGACCGTGTGGCATCCGCTGACCGACTGGCTCGAACCGGTCGCCCGGCCGATCGTCGACGCAACCGCAGGGCAGGAGACGTTCGGCTCGATCCTCGCCGTCTGCCTGGGCCTGCTCGGGATCGGCGTCGCCTGGGCGATCTACGCGGCCGGCAAGGCGAAGGCGCCGCGTGCACTGCCGGTCTTCGAGAAGAAGTTCTACTGGGACGAGCTCTACGACGCCGTCTGGTATCGCTCCGGCGACCTGCTCGCGCGCGGCCTCGACGCGCTCGTCGAGCGCCCGCTGATCCTTGGCTCGCTCACCGCCGTCACCGGCGGCGCCGGCCTCGGCGGGCGAGGGCTCGGCCGCGTGCAGAACGGCCTCGTCCGCTCCTACGTCCTCGCGCTCGCCGCGGGCCTCGCCGTCCTCGCCGTCGTCTTCCTGAGCGCGCGCTGATGAACGACTGGCTCACGACCATCCTGATCGTCGTGCCGTTCGCGGGCGCGCTCCTGATCGCGCTGGCGCCGCTGCCGCGCTACTGGGTCGGCTCGCTCGCGACGCTGATCTCGCTCGTCGAGGTCGGATTCTGGATCACGGCCGCGTCGAAGTTCTCGTTCGGCGACGGCTCGCTACAGCTCGCCCAGAACCATCCATGGTTCCGGGACCTCGGCGTCAGCTACCACGTCGGCCAGTACGCATACTCGCTCTGGCTCGTCGGCGCGACGGTCGTCGTGATGGCCGCCTGCGTGATCTACGGCTGGTGGGCCGGCCGTGAACGCGCACGGGCCTACTTCGCGTTGATGCTGCTCCTGACCTCCGCGATCGTCGGCGTCTTCACGGCGCAGGACCTGCTGCTCTTCTACGCCTTCTTCGAGATGATGCTGATCCCGCTCTACGTCCTGATCGGCGTCTGGGGCGGCGCCGGGCCGTCTGCACGCCACGCTGACGTTCGTCATCTACACGATCGTCGGATCGGTGCTGATGCTCGCCTCGATCGTCATCTACGGCCTGCAGCAGGGCACGTTCGACCTGACGAAGACGGGCACGAGCTCGTCGACCTGGCTGTTCCTCGGCTTCGTCGCCGCGTTCGCGATCAAGGCGCCGCTCTTCCCGCTGCACGGGTGGCTGCCCGAGACCTACCGCGAGTCGCCGGCCGAGGTGTCGGCGGTGCTCTCGGGGATCATCTCGAAGGTCGGCCTCTACGGCCTGCTGCGGATCGCGATCCCCAAGTTCCCGGCGGTCGTCCACGACTGGCGTGTCGTGCTGCTCGTGCTCGCGTCGATCTCGCTGCTCTATGGATCCCTGCTCGCCTTCCGCGCGCCGGACCTGCGTGGGGTGATCATGTACTCGTCGCTCGCGCAGTCGGGGCTGATCGGGCTCGGGCTGTTCGCCGGCAACGACCTGGGCTTCAACGGCGCCGTCCTGCAGATGGTGAACCACGCGCTGATCTCGACCACGTTGTTCCTGATCGCCGGGATGATCGAGCGCCGCACCTCGACGGGCGAGTTCTCGCGGCTCGGCGGCATGGCCCGCGGCCGGCCCGCGCTCGCGACGCTCGTGATGACGATCGGCATCATCTCTCTCGCGGTGCCGCTCTCGACCTCGTTCGCCGGTGAGTTCCTGATCCTCGCCGGCGTCTTCCAGCAGGCCTGGGGCTGGGCGGTCGATCGGCGCGGCCGCGATCGTGCTCGCCGCGATGTACATGCTGCGCTGGATCTCGGGGATCCTGCACCAGGACGTGGGCTCGTCCGTCTCCGACTCGGCGCTCGACCTGCGCGGCGGGCGAGCTGGCGGTCGTCGTGCCGCTCGTGCTCTGCCTGATCGGGCTGTCGGCCTGGCCGAACCTGATCTCGCACCGCTCGTTCGGCGGCGACCACGCAACGACGACGCTGGTTCAGGGGCAGCGGCAGATGATCGTCAAGCCGCACGTCGACTGGTTCGCGCTCTCGCCGTCGCTGGCGCTGCTCGCGGCCTCGGGGCTGCTGCTGATGGTGGCCGTGTTCGTGCGGCGCCGGCCGCGCAAGGCGATCGCGGCGTTAATCGGCTTCGCCGGCTTCGTCGCCTCGTTCGCTTCGCGGCGCTTCCTCGCCGTGAAGAGCGCGCACGGCGCCGCGATCGTGCACGACGCGATGTTCCGCGACCGCTGGGCCGCGCTGGCGCAGGTGCTGATCGCAGGCGCGGGCGCCGTCGCCGTGCTCGATCTCCTTCAGCGAGCGGTGGCGCGAGGAGCACATCGCCGAGTACTACGCCCTGCTCGCCGCGGCCGGCGGCCGGGATGTCGTTCTTCGTCCAGGCGTCGAACCTGATGACGCTGTTCCTCGGCCTCGAGTGGTTCTCGATCGCGCTCTACGTGCTCACCGCGATCGACATCGACCTGATCGGCTCGCTCGAGGCGGGGCTCAAGTACCTGGTCGTCGGCGCGGTCGGCTCGGCGACGCTGCTCTTCGGCTCGGCGCTCGTCTACGGCGACGACCGGCCAGCTGTGCTTCGACAAGATCGCCGCCGCCGGGCACGGCGCACGACGTGATGCTCGTCGCCGGGCTCGCGATGATGATCGCCGGGCTCGCGTTCAAGTCGTCGTCGGCGCCGTTCCACATGTGGACGCCCGACGTCTACCAGGGCGCGCCAACGCCGGTGACCGCGTTCATGTCGTCGGCGACGAAGATCGCCGCGCTCGTCGTCACCTACCGCGTGCTCACGACGGCGTTTCCGCACGACCAGCGGCTCTGGGCGGTGCGCGATCGCCGTGATCGCGATCGTCTCGCTCGCCTGGGGAAACATCGCCGCGCTCGTGCAGCGGAACGTGAAGCGGATCCTCGCCTACTCGTCGGTCTCGCACGCCGGCTTCATGCTGATCGCCGTCGCCGCGGCGAACGCGCTCGGCGCGCGGGCGCTCCTCTACTACCTGATCCCGTACTCGGCGATGTCGCTCGGCGCGTTCGCGATCGTCGCGGCGCGCGAGCGCGAGCTCGGCGTGCCGGTGACGCTTGCAGAACCTCGCCGGCTTCGGCTGGGAGCGGCCGTTCCTGGGCGTCTCGATGTGGGTCTTCATGCTCGGCTTCCTCGGCTTCCCGCTGACCGGCGGCTTCATCGGCAAGTTCTACGTCTTCGCCGCCGCGTACGAGCGCGGCTGGTGGTGGCTGATCGTCGCCGGCGTGATCGCGACGATGATCTCGGCCTACTACTACCTCGGGATCGTGCGGGCGATGTACTTCCGCGACGCGGCCGAGCTGCAGCTCGCGCCCGCCGCCGGCAGGGGCGCGCCGCCCCGCGAGCTCTTGCTGGGCACCGGCGTGGCGATCTGCCTCGTGGTCACGGTCGGCTCGTTCTTCGCCGTGCAGCCGCTGATCGACGTCGCCCGCCACGCGGCGCGAGCGCTGCCGCTGTCTAGCCGGACGCTAGGAGCGTGACGTGCGCCGACGGTTGTCGAACCGTGGTCGCGAGGCGCTGCGCAGGCGTGACGGCAGACGACCGCTAGGCTTCGCCGGGCGAAGCGCGAGCCGGCGCGTGCGGCGCGATCGCCACGACGGCCTTGAGCGCGAAGACCGCGAGGCAGCGACGAGCGCCGACGCGGCCGAGCGGCGGCAGCGTGTGCGTCTGCGTCGCCGGCGAACGCGCGGCGCACGAGAGCACGAGCAGCGTCGAGCGCGAGCGTCCACAGCAGCGCCTGCAAGCCGCCGGCGACCGTCGTCGCGCCGCTCGAGGTACGCGCCGAACGCGACAGCGCCGCGACGGCCGCGAACGGGATCGCAGCGAGCAGCGCGTCGAAGGCGAGCCCGTGCGCTCCATGGCCGTCGGCGAGCGCGGCGACGACAGCGAGCAGGCCGGAAGAGCGCGGCGTCCCACTGAGCACATAGCTTCGCCCTCGGACCGGACGGTCCTTCTATGCTCACGCCGTTCACTCGGAAGAAAGGGCTCGCTCATGGCATCACTCACCTGGCTCGGCCACGCGTCGTTCCGGCATCGACACGGACGGCGGCAAGCGCATCTACATCGACCCGTTCCTGCAGCGGCAACCCACGACCCCCGAGGCCGAGAGGAGCCCGAGCGCGTCGACGTGATCGCCGTCACGCACGGCCACTGCGACCATGCCGGCGACGTCGTCGGCGCTGCAGAAGCAGCTCGGCGCAGCCGTGCTCGCGCATGGTCGAGCTGATGGGCTGGCTCACAGCGCAGGGCGTCGCACGTCGGCGAGGCGATCCGGCTCAACAAGGGCGGCACGCGTCGAGGTCGCCGGCGTCAAGTTCACGATGACGAACGCCTTCCACTCGAGCTCGGCGCCCGACGGCGACGTACGCGGGCGAGGCCGCCGGGTTCGTCGTCGACGTCGACGGCAAGCTCGGTCTACTTCGCCGGCGACACGTGCGTGTTCGGCGACATGGAGCTGATCGCCCGCCTCTACGAGCCCGACGTCGCGGTGCTGCCGATCGGCGACCACTTCACGATGGGGCCGGACGAGGCCGCGCTCGCGCTCGAGCTGCTCGGCAACCCGCGCTGCGTCCCGTGCCACTGGGGCACGTTCGGGCTGCTCGACCGGCACGCCGGACGCGCTCGCGACGCTGACGAGCGCGCAGGTCGAGCGAGAACTCGAGCCCGGGAGACTCGTCGAGCTGTGAGGGAGCGCTGGTTCGGGGCGACGGGCCGCCGCGTGCCGGAGATCGCGCTCGAGGGCGAGCTCGACCTCGACGAGGCGCTCGTGCTCGACGCGCTCGACGACGGACGCGCTGCGCGAGGCGCACGCGCGGCCGGCCCGTCGTCGTCCGCGCCGCCACGGCGGACGGAGGTGAAGGCGGCGCTCGCGCGCCCCGAGGTCGCCGTCGCGCTCGTCACCGACCCCGCGCTGCTCGACCTCGACCTGACCGAGCTCACCTATGGCTAGAGCGTCGTCGCCACCTACTCGATCGCCGCGCTGCGACCTCGACGCGGGGCAGTGGGGCGTCGCGACGCAGTCGAAGTTCCTCGCGGTCGGCTCGGTCGTGCCGTGGGCGGAGCCGGGCGTCGGCGCGGTCGCGACCCAGGCCTACGCCAACCCGCGCTACGGCCCCGACGGGCTGGCGCTGCTCGCGCGAAGGCCTCTCCGCCGAGGAGGTCGTCGCGCGCCTGACCGACGCGGACGACGGCCGCGACGACCGCCAGCTCGGCGTCGTCGACGCCCACGGGCGGCAGCGCGACCTACACCGGCTCGCGAGTGCATGGACTGGGCGGGCGGCATCGCCGGGCCGGGCTTCGCGGCGCAGGGGAACATCCTCGTCGGCGAGGAGACGGTCGACCGCGCTCGCGACGACGTTCACCGCGACCGCGGCCGGCCGCTCGCCGAGCGGCTGCTCGAGTGCCTCGCCGCCGCGCAGGCGGCCGGCGGCGACCGGCGCGGCCAGCAGTCGGCGGCGCTGCTCGTCGTCGAGCGCGACGGCGGCTACGCGGGCCTGTCCGACGTCCTCGTCGACCTGCGCGTCGACGACCACCCGCAGCCGGTCGCGGAGCTGCGCGCGCCTCTACGGGCTGCACGACCTGCTGTTCGGCAAGACGCCGCGCGAGCGGTGGGTCGACGTCGACGACGAGCTGCGCGCCGAGCTCGCCGAGCGGCTGGCGAAGCTCGGCTACGACGGCGAGCTCGAGGAGCGCTTCGGCGCCTGGGCGGGAACGGAGAACCTCGAGGAGCGCGTCGACGGCGTCGAGCGGATCGACCCGGTCGTGCTCGAGGAGCTCGCGCGCGCGATGAGCGGCTACGAGATCGTCATCGCTCGACGAGCTCGACCGGTCGCAGTCGCCCGGGAGCGCCGGTCCTGCGCCGCTCCGGCACGCAGCTCGGCTTCCGCGCCGTTCGGCATCAACGCCTGGACCGGCGACGAGGCCGGCGACCAGCGTGATCGAGCCGCACGAGGAGGACGGCGGCCCCGAGGAGCTCTACGTCGTCGTCGCGCGGCCGCGCGACGCTTCACCCTCGACGAGCGAGACGTTCGACGCGCCCGCCGGCACGCTCGTGCACGCTCCGCCGGAGCTGCTCCGCGAAGCGATCGCCGCAGGAGGCCGGGCACGACCGTCCTCGCGTCGGCGGCAAGATCGGCAAGGCGTTCTCGCCGGGCGGCTGGGAGAGCTTCACGTGGCGAACGCGTACCGCCGGCGTGGCGAGCTCGCAGCCGGGCGAGCGATCGTGCAGTCGCAAGGCTCGACCGGCAGCCCTTCCGACTGGAAGAGCCACTACAACGCCGCCTGCTTCGAGGCGCTCGCAGGCGACACCGACGCCGCGCTCGTGCACCTGCGCCACGCCCTCGCGCTGAATGCGCGCGAGGTGCGCAGGCTACGCCCGCGACGACGCCGACCTCGACTCGCTCCGCGGCGACCGGCGCTTCGCCGAGGCGATCGCATGAACGTCGTGCACGTCGACGACCTGGAGCGGATCGAGCTGGACGACGGCTTCGTCTGGCGGCCGGTGCGGCGGCACTTCGACATCCGCGCGTTCGGCGTCAACGCCTACACGGCGCGCGAGGCGGGCGGGCAGATCGTCGAGGAGCACAGCGAGGGCGTGCTCGGGCACGAGGAGATCTACCTCGTCCTGCGCGGACGCGCACGGTTCACCGTCGACGGCAACGAGCACGAGCTCGGCGCCGGTCAGCTCGTATTCGTCAGCGACCCCGCGTTGCAGCGCGGGGCGGTCGCGATCGACGCCGACACCGTGGTGCTCGCCGTCGGCGGCAAGCCCGGCGTCGCCTACACGGTCTCCGCCTGGGAGACGATGTTCGCCGCCGTCCCGCTCATCAACGCAGGACGCTGGGAGGAGGCGATCGCGACTCCATCAGGAGGCGCTCGCCGAGCAAGCCCGACCATCCCGCGCTGCTCTACAACCTCGCGTGCATGGAAGCGCCGGGGCGGGCGGCACCTGGACGCGCTCCTTCACCTGCAGCGCGCCGTCGAGCTCGAGCCCCGCTGGGCCGGTCAGGCGCAGCGCGACAAAGACTTCACCGCGATCCGCGGCGAGCCCGGCTTCCCGGCCTAGACGCGCCGGCGGCGTCCCCCGGAAGACGAACCCCGTCGGCGAGGGCCCTCAGCCCGGCACGGGATCGGACTCGGGCGCGGCGACGATCAACACCGCGCCGTGCTCGTCCTCCGGCGTCGAGTGCATCGACAGCCAGCTGCAGACCCACGGCGAGCGCGAACGCCTTGTACGCCTGCTCGCCGCCGAACGGCACGAGCTGCTCGGGCCGGGCCTTGCCGGCCAGCACCGTCGCCGTGCGTGACGGCGCCCATCGAGACGTCGGCGACCACCGGGCGGCCGTCGCTGGAGGGAATCGCGATCGCCAGGGGGTTCGTGCCGGTGAGCGGCGGCCCGCCCGCGGGTGAGGCAAGCCGGCGCGGCGAGGTGGCGGTGAGCAGCGCGACCAGGCCGCCCTCCGCCAGCCGGCGCACCCAGTAGCCGAGCGAACCGGTGGGAAACGTGCGCGAGCAGACGACGACGCGCGCATGGCCGGGCGGCGAGGCGAGCTGCGCCTCGACGACCTCCTCGAGCACGAGGTACCCGAGCGCGCCGTTGCCGTCCCAGCGCTCGTAGCCCGGCTCGGAGACGAGGCGGCGCGGGCGGGCGGCGGTGGGAAGCTCGGTCCACGTCTCGAGCCACTCGATCCGCGACAGTCCATGCCCTTCGAGGCCGCGGCGCTCGGCGTCGAGAAAGTGCCGTGCCAGCGTGTCGACGTCGCGTGGCGCGAACCCCAGCGCCGCGAGCCGCGGGCGGGCCTCGTCAGGCAGCACGCTCGGAGAACTCGATCGACGGCCAGCCACGGTCGCGCGCGATGCGCCGCAGCTTCCGGTCCGGGTTGACGGCGACGGGATGCCCGACCGCCTCGAGGAACGGCAGGTCGGTATACGAATCGGAGTACGCGGTCGACGCCGTCAGATCGATCCCCTCGGCAGCCGCCAGCTCGCGCAGCGCGCGTGCCTTGCCGTCGCCATGGGCCGCGCGCAGTGTCTTACCGGTGTACACCCCGTCGACGATCTCACAGGTCGAGCCGATCGCACCGTCGAACCCGAGGTCGCCGGCGATCTGGTCGACGATCTCCTGCAGCGTCGCCGAGACAACGTAGACGCGTTGGCCGCGCATCCGATGCTGCTGGACGAGCCGTAGCGGCTCGGCGTAGACGAGCGGGCGCAGCACAGCCTCCATCTCGTCACCGACCAGCCGTCGCATCTCGTCGACGGAGAAGCCCTCGAGGATGCGCATCCCGTCCTCGGCTGCCACGCGGACCCGCTTGGCGCCCGCTCCGCGCGCGGCGAAGAGCAGCTGCCAGAAGATCGACTTGACGAGGTCCTGCCGTGAGATCAGCCCGCGCGCCCGGAACGCAGGCGCGAGCGCGAGCGCCGACGACCGTTGGATGAGTGTCCGATCGAGGTCGAAAAACGCCGCGGCGGCCAACGTATGTCAGGTGAGGAGCGGCAACGTGCTCGTGAACCCGCCAACCCTGGACTCGTCGATCAGCCGCGCGATCTCGAAGATGGCACGGGACGCCTCGCTGTCCGGGTCGCTGACAACGAGCGGGATGCCCGCATCAGCCGACTCGCGGAGCGCCACATCCAGAGGCACTTCGCCAAGCAGCGGGACGCCGAGCTCCTCGGCGAGGCTACCGCCGCCGCCCGAGCCAAACACGTCAGACGTCATGTTCTCGATCACACCGGCCACACGGAGCCCTGTCTTCTGCGCCATCGTCGCGGCGCGCGACGCGACCTCCTGTGCCAGCGGCTGCGGTGTCGTGACGACCACGGCCTCAGCGCGCGGCAGCAACTGCCCGAGCGAGATCGAGACGTCGCCGGTGCCGGGCGGCATGTCGACGACGAGCACGTCCAGCTCGCCCCAATGCACGTCCTGCAGGAACTGCTCGAGCGCGCGATGCAACATCGGGCCGCGCCACATCACCGGCTCGTTGTCGTCGAGGAAGAAGCCGATCGACATCAGGCGCAGATTGTGCGCCACCGGCGGAACGATCATCTTGTCGACGACAACCGGCTTCTGGCGGATGCCAAGCATGTGCGGAATCGAGTGGCCGTAGATGTCCGCGTCGAGAATCCCGACCTCGCGCCCGAGCAGTGCGAGCGCGGCGGCGATGTTGGTGGTGACCGTCGACTTGCCGACACCGCCCTTGCCCGAGGCGACCGCCAGCACGCGGGTGGCAGGCGACAGCTGGATGCCGCGCTTCTCCGTGCCGCCGCGCAACCTCAGTGTCAGCGCCGCGCGTTCGTCGGGCGACATCACGTCGAAGCGCAGCGACACCTTCGAGACGTTCGGCAGCGACCCCACATACTGCGCGACCTGATCCTCGAAGCTCGATCGAAGCGGGCAGCCGACGACCGTCAGGGCGATCGTCACCTCCACCTCGGAGCCGTCGATCTCGATCCCCCGCACCATGTTGAGCTCGGTGACGGGGCGCCGCAACTCGGGGTCGAACACCTTCCCGAGCGCCTCGAGAATCTCCTCCTCTGTGACCACCTGACCCAGGCTAGACGATCGACTCCTTACGGGGATTCGCATCCTGGCGCCGGCACGGCCGTCGAGGTGCTGCTTCCGGCCGCCGAAGGGGTCGCCGAGCCGAGCCCGGGCTCGCCGCTGCCGACCAGGGCTACGTCACCGGCACCGGCCGCATCCTGCTCGTCGAGGACCGTACGATGGTGCGCGAGCTGACCTCCGAGGTGCTACGAACGGCGGGCTTCGACGTCGCCGTCGCCGCGAATGGGCGCGAGGCGCTCGAGCTCGCGGAGTCGTCAGACCCCTTCGACCTGCTCCTGACGACGTCGGCATGCGAGCTGCGGCCCGAGCTGGCCGCCGCACGGAGCAACTATCTAGAGGATCAGGGCCTGCGACAGCTTCCGGCAGAGCTCCGCGTTGCCCGCGGCCGCCACCCGCGAGCGGCCGACGAGGTCCAGTGGAGCGCTGCCGAACGGCGAAGCCTCGGGCAGGTCGATTGCGAGGCCCTGCTCGCGCACGAGCAGCTGGGCAGCGGCGATGTCGACCGAACGGGCCGGCTTGAGCGAGACGACACCGTCGACCCGGCCGGCCGCGAGATGGCAAAGGGTGATCGCGAGCGAGCCCATCACACGCAGACGGTGTGCGATCCCGTCGAACCGCGCTGCGAACTCGGAGACGTAGGCGGTCGTCGTCGCCTCGAACGAGAGGATCTCGAGCGTGTCCTTGGGACGCTCCGTGAACGGCTTGCCGTTCAGCAGAGCTCCGCCACCGCGGGTGGCTGTCCACTCCTCGCCGCTCCCGAAGTCGTGGACGTATCCGAAGACGACGTCGTCCATCGTGCTGCCGTCGGCGACCGCGATCGAGATCGAGAAGAACGGAATACCGCGCTTCGCGTTGATCGAACCGTCGATCGGGTCGACGACGACCGTCCAGCGGCCGTTGCCGAGCACGCCGACCTCCTCGCTGACCAGCGTCACGTCCTCACCGCGGAACCGATCGAGAATCGCCGTCTCGGCCGCCGCGTCGATCGCGGTCGTGTCGTCGCCACCCTCGCCGTGCCCGACCACCGGCTCACGCTCGGCGCGGCCCGGCAGCTCGACCAGCACGCGAGCGACGTCGTCGCGCGCCGCGCGGCAGAGGGTGAGCCAGTCGGTCAACGGCGTCAGCTGCCGACCGGGTGGAAGAACAGGCCAGAGGTGAGCTTCGGGAAGAAGAACGTCGACTTCTGGGGCATCGTCTCGCCTGCGTGCGCGAAGCGCGACACTTGCTCGACGGTCACCGGCTGCAGCAGGAAGGCGGCCTGCGCGGCGCCCGTGTCGACCGCCGCGACCGCCTCGGCGGCCGACGCCGTGTAGCTGACGCCTTCCGGCGCGAACGACTCGACCACGCGGGGCCCGAAGTCGTCGTCGGTGCGCACACGCAGATAGCGGCCGCTTCGGTAGAGCGTCACACCGTCGCCCGGACCGTCGACCTCGTCCCCAGGCACGTAGCCGAGCTGCTGGACGATGCGATGGGTCGGGAAGATCTCGAGGCCGGGCGCACGGGACGACACGAGGATGGCGAAGGTGTGCGTCGCGCTCGGCTCCTCCTCGCGGAAGGCGACCGCGGTCTCGTAGCGGTGGTGGCCGTCGGCGATCAGGAGCGGCGCGTCGATCGTCACCTCGCCGGCCGCGATCGGCCAGACACGGGTGCGCACATCGCTCTCGGTCACGTCCAGCGCCGGCTCGGTGCCGGGCCGGGAGAACGGGGCGTCGGCGTCGTAGAGCAGGAAGATCGGTTCGAGCTGTGTGCGCGTCGCGCGCAGCAGGCGCAGGCGGTCCTCCTTCGGGCCGGCGTGCGTGCGTTCGTGCGGCAGCACGTCCCCCTGTGCGTACGGCGAGGCCTCGACGGACGCGGCAAAGCCCTCGCGAGTGCGGGCAACGCCGTCGGGCCCCGTGTAGTCCTGGGCCACCCACCAGTAGCCGCTGGGCGCGGATTCGAGCACGCCGGCGCCACGCCAGGCGGCCAGAGCCCGAGCCGCGGCTTCCGCCGACTCCGGCAGCGTCAGGTGGACGACGTTGTAAGGGCTGCGGGTGAGGTACTCGACCCGTGCCTCGGGGCCGATCACGTCGTACGGCGGCGCGACAAGCGCGTCGAGCGGCCCCGCGACCTGCGGGTCGTAGCGGAGCGCACTGAACGGCCTGACGACGGGCATGCCCTGACTCTAGTCTCACGCCATGGCACGGGTCCGCACCCTCCCGCAGGCGGCCGCCTGGATCGACAAGGTCGGGCTGGCGCTCGTGTTCCCGAAGCCGGACGTCGTCCTGCCGTCGCTCTGGGAGCAGGTGAACGGCACCCCGGAGCGGAATTGGAGCGTCCGCTCACCCGACGGGACCTTCGTGACCTGGACCAAGGAGATGGGCTTTCTCTGGGGGGCAAAGGACGAGCTGCCCGCTCAGGGGCTCGCGTGCGTGGGCAAGCATCTGACGCGGGCCGCAACCTGTGTCGCACCCCGGCTCGTCCCGGTGCTTGTTGCCGCGAAGGGGGTCGCCGAGCTCGAAGGCTTGGAGGCGGCCGTCGCCGGCGCGGTCGCCGGCGAGGGCCCGCTGACCGGCCCGCAGCTCCGGGAGCTCGTCGGCGCCGAGAAGAAGTCCGTCGACAAGGCGATCGCCACCCTGCACCGGGAACTCGTACTCACCAACTCTCACCTGGTCGAGCAGGACGGCCCCTGGGGCGCGATCGCACACGACCTGCTGGCCCGCAAGTGGCCGCTGCCGGAACGCCTGCCGGCTCAACCCGAAGCCCGCCGCGACCTCGCCCGGGCCGTCCTGGCCGCGAACGACGAGCTGACGGCCGCCGACCTCGCAGGCGCGCTCGGCTGGCGCCGCAAGGAGGCGGCCGCAGTGCTCGACGAGGTTGCCGAGGGCAGTGACGCGGGCGGCTTTCGTATCTGGGCGCGACCGTAGACTGAGCCTCGTGACGATCGCGGAGCTCGCAGAGGACCGGGTCGTCGAGGCCGTCTATGCCGTCCGGACGAAGCGCAAGCTCCGCACCAAGGGCGGCGCCGCGTACCTGGCGCTCCAGCTCGTCGATCCGACGGGCTCGATCGAGGCGCGCGTGTGGAACGACGTCGAGCTCCTCGACGGACGGTTTGCGGAGGGCGACGCCGTGCGCGTGCTCGGCCGCGTCGAGAAGTTCCGCGACCGTCTGCAGCTCGATGTGCGCTCGCTCGAGGCGGCCGATGTCGACCCGGCGTCGCTCACGCCCGCGCTGCGACGTGACGCCGACGAGATCGCCGGGTTCCTCGAGTTCCTGGTCGCCGAGGTGTCGCACCCCGGTCTGGCGGCGACGGTGCACGCGGTGCTGCGCGACCGTGACCTGAGCGTCTACCCCGCAACGCCCGAGGATCACCACTCGTACGCCGGCGGGCTGCTCGAGCACACGGTCGGGGTGGCGACGCTCTGCCGCGAGACGGCGCAGCTCCACCCCCGGCTTCGGGCCGACCTGCTGCTCGCGGCAGCACTCCTGCACGACATCGGCCGCACCCTCGAGCTCGGCCGCGGCCCGGCGTTCGCTCTCACCGAGGAGGGCCGGCTGCTCGGCCACGTCCACCTCGGGCTGCGCCTCGTCGAAGAGCGCGCCGACGGGCTGACGTCCGGGCAGCGCGCCGAGCTCCTCCACTGCATCGCCACGCATCACGACGCGCGCGCCGCGCGCACCGCCGAGGCCTCGGTGCTCTACCACGCGAACCAGCTCGACGCGGTTGCCGCGACCCGCAGGGTCGATTGACCGCGCTCCTACTCGCACTCGGTGCGAGCCTGGCATGGGGCGTCGCCGACTTCGTCGGGCCGCTGCTCAGCCGGACGCTCGGGATGCTGCGCGTGCTCTTCTGGGCGCAGATCGGCGGCTGCCTGGCGATCGGACTCGCGATCGCGATTCGCGGTCAGGGCCCCGCCGGCTGGGCGGTGCTCTTCGCCAGCGCCGCCTCGCTCGGCGGGATGCTCGGGCTCTTCGCCTACTACCGCGGCATGGCGATCGGGGCGATGAGCGTCGTCGCGCCGATCGCCGGCGTGTCGGCGATCGTCCCGGTCGTCTTCGGGATCGCGACCGGCGACCGGCCCTCGCCCACCCAGTACGCGGGCATCGCGTGCGCACTCGCCGGCGTCGGCCTCGCGTCGATCGAGCAGCACGAAGGCGCGCACCGCGTCGCCGCGGGCGTCGGGCTGGCGCTGCTCGCCGCGATCGGCTTCGGCTTCTACTTCCCGTGGATGCACGCCGCCGGGGCGGTCGACTTCTGGTGGGCATCGCTCGTCTTCCGCCTGACCGCGCTCGGCATCGTGATGGCCGCCGTCGCGGCCGACCGCCCGAGCCTGAAGCTCGGCCGGAAGGAGCTCGCGATCGTCGTGGCGGTGGGGATCGGCGACACCCTCGGCAACCTCCTCTTCGCCGCGGCGTCGGGCCACGGGCTGGTCAGCCTGACCTCGGTGCTCGCCTCGCTCTACCCGATCGTGACGGTGCTGCTCGCAGCGGCCGTCCTCCGCGAGCGCGTGGCGCCCACGCAACGCGCCGGGATCGTCCTCACGCTCGCGGGCGTGGCCCTGATCTCGGTCTAGAAGGCCTGCGCAAGCAGGCGAAATGGTGTCTGACAGCCCTTTTAAGGGCCTCAGATGTTGAAGCGGATGTTCAGGACGTCGCCGTCGCGCACGACGTAGGTCTTGCCCTCGAGGCCCTGCTTGCCGCGCTTTGCGACCTCCGCGTGCGAGCCGGCCTCGACGAGGTCCTGCCAGTTCACGACCTCGCAGCGGATGAAGCCTCGGGCGATGTCGGTGTGGATGGCGGCGGCCGCGTCGAGTGCGGTCTGCCCGCTCCGGAGCGTCCACGCGCGGGTGTCCTGCTCTCCGGCGGTGAAGAACGTGATCAGGTCGAGCGAGCGGGCCAGCCGTCCCGCGATCTCGTCGAGCGCGGACTCGCTGCCGTCGCGGAAGGCGTCGGCCTCTTCGTCGGGCAGGTCGGCGAGCTCCGCCTCGAGCTTCAGGTCGATGCCTCCCGGACCGTTCACGACCGCGATCAGCGGCTTGGTGGTGAGCGGCTCGAGCTCGCCCGGCAGCTCGCCGTCGTAGTCGGCGAGCGCACCGCCGGCGTCGACATGAGCGAGCACCTTCTTCAGCTCCTCGAGCTCGGCCCGGATCTTCGCGTCGCCCGACTTGGCCTGCTTCTCGACCCGTTCGAGCCGGCGCTCGACGTGGTCGCGGTCGGCGACGAGCAGCTCGAGCCTGAACGTCTCGAGGTCGTCGTCGGGCGTGGCCCCGGCGCCGAAGCCGCGCAGCACCACCAGCAGCGCATCGACCTGCCGCAGGTTGCCGAGCTGCGCAGCACCCGAGCCTGGGATGTCCTGCACCCGGATCGTCGCAGGCGTGATCTTGCGCGCCTTGACCACGGCGGCGAGCGCCTGCAGGCGCTCGTCGGCGATCGGCGCCATGCCGACGTTGGTCTTCCCGTACTCGCCGCCGCCCGTCTTGGTCAGCGCGGTGAAGAGCGATGTCTTGCCGCCGCCGGACGGGCCGACGATGCCGACCTCGAGTGCCACGGCCGCAGGGTAGCTACGAGACTCTTACCCCTCGCGCTTCTCGATCTGCTTCTGCAGCGAGACGAGCGCGCGGTGCTGGAGCGACTTGATCGCGCCTTCGGTCTTGCCGAGGATCGTCGCGGCCTCTGCATTCGCGAAGTTGAAGACAAACTTGAGCGTCAGCACCTGCTGCTGCTCGTGCGAGAGATCCTCGATCAGATCGAGCATCGCCGAGTGCCCGATCGCCTCGAGCGCGCCCGCCTCGGCGGACGTCGACTCGTCGGCCTCGGGCTCCGGCACCTCCTCCTCGGGCTGCCAGCGCCTTCGCGCCCGGAAATGATCCATCGCGAGGTTGTGCGCGATCCGGAACAGCCAGGCCGAGAATGGCGCCGACTGCCAGCGGAACTTGCCGATCGACTCGAGCATCTTCAGGAACGTCTGGGTCGTCAGGTCCTCGGCGTCGTGCCGGTTGCCGACGCTGACGTGCAGGTAGCCGTAGATCCGGTCGAAGTGGATCAGGTAGAGATCCTCGAGGGCCGCACGGTCGCCGGCCTGCGCACGCTCGACCAGGACGCGCACGCGCTTCGTCTCGCTCTCCTTCCGCTCGGCCGCCGGATCGGTCATCCCGATCGATTCTCCCCGCCCGAGGTTCCCTGTAACCCGCTCGGGCTACGCGACAGAGCCGAAGCCGACGCGGCTCTCGCGAGCGAATCGCTTCACGTAGACGACCCGGGGGAGCGAGATCGTGTACCGCCCGTCGTCGGCCTCGAAGGAATAGGCGCTGCCGTTGTCGCCGGCGAGGGAGCGATCGAGGTCGTCGGCGATCTGCAGCGGGACGAGAATCGACAGCACCTGCTGGCCGTCGAAGGCGATCTCGATCCTGATCCGCTCGGCATTGTTCATGTCCTCGACACCAACTCTGCCAGAACGCCGCCGGTCGCATCCGGGTGGACGAACGCGACCTGCAGGCCGAAGAGGCCGCTGCGCGGTTCCTCGTCGATCAACTCGACTCCGCCGGCACGCAGCCGGGCGAGCTCCGCCGGAAGATCGGCGACCTCGAAGGCGACGTGGTGCATCCCCGGGCCGCGCCTGGCCAGGAAGCGCCCCACCGGGGTGTCGGGCCCGAGCGGCCGGAGCAGCTCGAGCCGGCTCGACCCGACGAGCACGGACGCGGCCTCGACCCCCTGATCGGCGAGCGACTCGCGGTGCTCGAGAATCGCGCCGAAGAGCTGCTCGTAGCGGGCGATCGCATCGTCGAGGCTCTCGACGGCGATGCCGACGTGATGAACGCTGCGTGCGGGCTGCACGCAGAGGAAGCTAGAGGATTGCGCCGGGCTCCGCGCCGAGGACGCGCACGACACCGACCGAGTCGGACGAGCGCGAGTCCGGCTCGACGCCGCGGAAGATCTCGACAAGCTCCTCGCGCGTCAGCGTCTCCTTGTCGAGCAGCGCGCCGGCGATCCGGTCGAGGGCGGCACGATGCTTCGCGAGCAGGCGGAGCGCCTCGGCGTAGCCGCGGTCGGTCAGCTGCGCCTGCTCGGTGTCGCGCAGACGCTTCGTCTCCTCCGAGAGCGCATAGTTGTCGGCGCGCATCGTGCGCGAGGTGACCGACTCGCCCATACCCCACTCGAAGACCATCGCGCGGGCGATCCCGGTCACCTTCTCGAGGTCGTTCGCCGCACCGTTCGTGACCCGGCCGAAGACAAGCTCCTCCGCAGCGCGCCCGGCGAGCGCCATCACCATCCAGTCGAGCAGCTCTTCCTTCGTCTCCAGATAGCGCTCCTCTTCCGGCAGGTGCAGCACGTACCCGAGCGCGGCGCCGCGGGCGACGATCGTCGCCTTCTGAGGCTCCTTGCCGACGAGGTGCGAGACGAGTGCGTGGCCTCCTTCGTGGTACGCAAGGATGCGCTTCTCCTTGTCGGTGACGACGCGGCGCTGCTGCAGGCCGGCGATCACCCGCTCGAGCGCCACCTCGAAGTCGTCCATCGCGATCGTCTTGCCGCCCTTGCGCCCCGCGCCGATCGCGGCCTCGTTGCAGATGTTCGCCAGGTCCGCGCCCGTAAGCCCGGAGGTCTGGCGCGCGATCCCCTCCAGGTCGACGTCGGGCGCCAGCGGCTTGCCGCGGGTGTGCACGCCGAGAATCGCCCTGCGTCCCTTCAGGTCGGGCGGCTGGATCAGGATCTGCCGGTCGAAGCGGCCCGGCCGCAGGAGCGCGGTGTCGAGGTCCTGAAGCCGGTTCGACGCGCCCATCACCACCACCTGGTCGCGCGGGCCGAACCCGTCGAGCTCGACGAGCAGCTGGTTCAGGGTCTGATCCTGCTCGCGGTTGAACGAGTGCCCGCTGCGCGCCTGGCCGACGGCGTCCAGCTCGTCGATGAAGACGATCGACGGCGCGTTCTTCCGCGCCTCCTCGAAGAGCTTGCGGATACGGGCGGCGCCGAGCCCGGCAAACATCTCGACAAACGCCGAGGCGCTCTGGGCGTAGAAGCGCGCACCCGATTCGTGCGCGACCGCCTTGGCGGCCAGTGTCTTGCCGGTTCCGGGCGGCCCGTGGAAGAGGATCCCCTTCGGCACTCGCGCCCCGAGCGACTCGAACTTCTGCGGGTCGCGGAGGAAGTCGACGATCTCCTGCAGGTCTTCCTTGGCCTCGTCGAGACCGGCGACGTCCGCCCAGGTGACCGACGACTCCGACCCCGGCGCGATCTCCATCGGCTTGACGCGCGGCATCAGCTTGATCGTCCGCCAGAGCAGGTAGACGACCACGCACATCAGCGCGAAGAACATCACCGGCAGCCACGTGAGGGCGAAATCCGAGACGAACTTCGACACGCTGGTCGCGATCAGCATCCTCAACCCATCGGCAACGCCGGCGCCGAGCTAAAGGTGTCGAGCACCTCGCCGGTCGTGGCGAACCGGACACCGATCGAGCGCCACGCCTCGAGGCAGGCCGCCGTCCGCGCCTCGTCGAGCCCCCTCGCCGCGTCTTCCACGAACGTCACCGTGCGTCCACGTGCGACGAGCCCGCGGATCGCGGCGTCGTCGCAGACGTCGGTCGCGACACCGAAGAGCACGATCTCCTCGGGATCGAGCAGGTCGAGCAGCCGGTCGACGTTCGGGTTCGTGAAGACGTCGAAGTTCTTCTTCAGCAGCAGAAACTCCGTTCCGCGTAGCCACCTGTCCGGCACCACCGTCAACCCGAGCGGCACCGGGTCGAGCTGGCGTGTCTCGTGGATCTTGTCGGCGCCGGCGGTGCCACGCAGGCAGTGCGGCGGATACGTCGAGAGGTAGTCGGGCTCCTCCGAGATCTCCTCGTCGGTGAGCTCGTGGTCGTCGGCCGACGCGACGTGCGGGATCCCGGCGGCGCGCGCCGCGTCAACAAGGCTGGCCATTGCCGGCGCGGTCTCGTCGGCACCGGGTACGGCAAGCTTGCCGTCCGGGCGCATGAAGTCGACCTGCGTGTCGACGTCCCAGAGAACGCGCCTCACGTGACGCGCTCCAGCCGCGGGTTCGGCCTGAGCCACCGGCCGAACTTGGCCGACGGCCGCCCGTCGGTGACAACGATGTCGCCGGTGAAGTCGTTGGAGCCACGAATGAGCGACGAGCCGACGCCGTACGCGTCGACGGGCACACCGGCCGCCTCGAACTCCTCGATCTTGTCGACGGTGAAGCCGCCGGAGACGACGATCTTCACGTCGCCGAATCCGTCGGCGTCGAGCACGTCGCGCACCTTGTGCACGAGGCGCGGGTTGACGCCGGTGGGCTGGAAGTCGCCGAGCTCGTCCCAGAGCGACCGGTCGACGAGCGACTCCGACGTGTCGAGGCGAACGCCCCAGAGGCGCGGACCGAGCGCGCGTGCCACCTCGAGCGCAGTGCGCACCGAGTCGTTCTCGAAGTCGACGAGCACCGTCACGTTCATGTCGGCGGGCGCCCAGTCGGCGAAGTGCCTCGCCGCGACGACCGTGTCGCCGTCGTAGGCGGCGACCAGCGCGTGCGGCACGGTGCCGAGGCCGGTGCCGCCCCACCAGGAGGCTTGCTCGTCGGTCGTCACGCCCACCGGGGCGCCGACCACCTGGCCGGCGACGTACGCGGCGTAGCCGTCGCCCGTCTGGACGCGATGATGATCGTGACGCGCCGGCATGAAGATGATCGGCTTGCCGTTCGCCGCCTCGAGCACCCGCACGACGTTGGTCGTGATCAGCGTCCGCCGCGCGAGCGTGCCCAGGTAGACGGTCTCGAGATGGGCGAACGTCGTATAGTCGCCCGCGATCGTCAACACCGGTTCGTAGGGCTCGAGCAGGTCGCCGTCATAGAGGGCGTGCACGACAAGCGAGCTCCAGTCGTCGGCGCAGAGCTTGAGGATCGCGATCGCCTCGTCCATGCCGCCGAGGTACGAGTGGTTCTTCTGGAAGACCTGCATCGTCACCTGCGGCCTGCGGCCGTCCTGCAGGAGCGTGGCGCGCGCGTGGTTGAAGTACGCGTCGGTGTAGTAGCCGGCGCGCATCTTCTCGACCGGCAGGTCGAACACGGTGGGGTCGAGCCGCTTACGCGTCGTGATCACGCCGGCTCCTCGAGCTCGAGACAGGCACGCAAGGCGGCTTCCGCGACCTCGAGCTGCGCAGGTGTAGGCTCGCGCGTGCCGAGACGGTGCTGCAGCTCGTGGCCCGGCAGCGCGAGCGCCCGCGAGACCGGATGGCCAGGATGGCGCGTCATCCAGCCGAAGATCTCGGTCGACGCAGTGAGCGCGCCGATCGCAGCCGCCGCGCGTGCGATGGGCCGGAGACGGACGGGGACGCGCTCGGCAGCGACATTGCCGGCAGCGGTGGTCAGGAGCATCGGGCCGATCAGGTGCGACCCGCAGCGCTCGTGTTCTTTCGGCCGCGCTTCGCCGTGCTCGTACGTCCCGATCGAGACGTGCTCGGCGCCGTGATACTCGGCCAGCTCGCCGCCTCGGAGCGCGAGCGCAGCCGGCGCGAGCGAAAGCACGCCCGACAAGAGCTCGCGAGCGGCCGGGCGCAGCCGCGAGCGCTTGATGCCCTGCAGGACGAATGCGCTGCCGGCCATCGTGGCGAGCACGCGGGGCCGTTCGAGCGGCAGGCGCGCCTCGGGCAGCGCCTGCTTGACCTGCGGAAGCAGCGCGAGCACCTCGACGAACTTCGCCGGGCCGCGCAGGATCGGATTGGTGACATCGGCCGCCCGCAGCCGCTTGCGCCGGGCCGCGACCTTCAGCGTGCCGTCGTCGGTCCGCACGGCACAGGCCCAGGCCCGTGGCCCGTGCACGAGAACGCCGTTTGCCAGCGCCATTCCGCCGAGCCGGACGCGATCGCTCACCGTCGGGAGCGTAGCCGCAGTGCGGCCTGCAACCGAGCGGCGAGGCGACCGGGCGTCCCCGTCCCGATCGGGCGCCCGTCGAGCGAGACGACGGGAATCACCTCGCGGATCGACGAGGTGGTGAACGCCTCATCGGCTCCGGCGAGCTCGGAGACGGGAAAGTCGCCCTCGCGCGCATCGGCGAGCTCCAGGACGAGCTCGCGGGTCACCCCGGGCAGCACACCTGCCTGGACCGCCGGCGTGAACGCCTCCTCGCCGCGCCGCCACCAGATATTTGCAGTCGACGTCTCGAGCACGAGTCGACCCGCGACGAAGAGCGCATCGTCGGCTCCGGCACGCTCGGCGGCACGGCGCGCGGCGAAGGCGTGGTCGTAGCTCGTCGTCTTCGCTCCGGCGAGGAGCGCCGGGGGCGCGCTCTCCACCACCTGCAGCGCGAGGCCACGCGCCCGCAGCTCCTCGAGCCCTAGCGGCAATGACGCAGCAGTGACGACGAGCGCCTGGCCGGTGCGGTAGAGGCGCAGCACGTGGTCGGGCGGGGCCGCGCCCAGGACGAGCTCGACCAGCTCGTCGACCCCGGCTACGGGCGGCAACGCGAGCGCTTCGATCGAGAAGCGCAACCGGGCCAGATGCCGCTCGAGCAGGAACGGCCTGCCGTCGTAGGTGCGGACGGTCTCGAAGGCGGCGGCGCCGCGAAGCAGCGCCTCGTCGTCGGCGCGGAACACCGGTTCCCCCGGGTCGACGAGACCGCGTCCCGCGACTGCGACGGCGAGCAGCGTCATGCCGCGACCAGCGAGCCCACGGCCGCGAGGAGCGGCCGCGCCTTGACCCACGACTCCTCGACCTCCGCCTCCGGATCGGAGTCCCAGACGATCCCCCCGCCGGCCCAGAGGTGCACGCGCCCGTCTGCCACGGCGAACGTGCGGATCGTCAGCGCCAGGTCGAAGTCGCCGTTCGGCAGGATCGTCCCGATCGCGCCCATCGACGCGCCCCGGCCGACCGGCTCGAGCGCGCAATCTGGTCGAGAGCCGCGATCTTCGGCGCACCGGTGATCGAACCGCCGGGGAACGTCGCGGCCAGGATCTCCGCGAGCCCGGCGTGTTCGAGCAGGCGTCCCTCGACCGTCGAGACGAGGTGCGTGACGCCGGCCAGCGCGTGCTGCGCCATCAGCTCCGGCCAGCGGATCGACCCGGGCTCGCAGACCCGCGAGAGGTCGTTCCGCTCGAGGTCGACGATCATCAGGTGCTCGGCGGCGTCCTTCGCGTCGTCGACGTCCTGGCCGAGCGGGCGCGTGCCCTTGATCGGCATCGTCCGGATCGTCCGCCCGCGCCGCGACAGGAACAGCTCCGGGGAGGCGGAGACGATCGCCCAGCCGTCGCCGACAAGCGGCCTCGGGTGGAGTGGGCGTAGAGCCGCGAGCGCCGCCGCCAGCCCGGCCGGGTCACCGCCGAACTCGGCGGAGAGGTGCTGGACGAGATTTACCTGGTAGACGTCGCCGCGCGCGATCGCCGCACGCACCTCGCCGACCGCCGCCGAATAGTCCTGCGGCGACCAGCTCGCGACCCACGCGCCGACCCTGAACGGCGTTCGCTTCGGCTCGTCGCGTTCAGCCTGCTTCCGGACGCGCGCGGCGAGCAAGGGCAGCCGGCACGGCTCGGGCGGAGCGGGCCGTGGCTCGCGGCGCAACATGTCCGAGAGCCCGTAGCCGAGGTAGACGTCGGCGACCAGACCGTCGCGCAGCTCGTCGGCCAGGTAGCGCTCGAGCGCCTCGAACGTCCCGGCCGCCTCGAACAGCTCGAGCATCGCAGTCAGGCGCAGACGGACTGCGCAGCGTGCCGCAGCCAGCGTGTCCCCAGCTCGAGATCGCTCACCGGCACGCGCTCGTTGGCCGAGTGGATCAGCCGGGCAGCCGTCTCGGGGTCGAGCGCGCGCGCCGGGAAGAACCCGTACGCGACGGTCCCGAACGCCTCGCGCAGCCAGTGGGAGTCGGTGAAGCCGGCAACGCAGATCGGGGCCGCGACCGCGCCGGGCTCCTCGGCGGCCACGAACGTGGACTGCGTCCCAGAGCGGGCCGCCGATCTCGGAGCGCGTGCCGCCCTGCGCCTCGGTATTGACGAGCTCGTAGTCGCCCTCTCCGAGCCACGCACGGAGCGCCGTCTCGGCCTGCGCGGGCGTCTGGCCGGGGAGCAGCCGCACGTCGACCGTGATCTCGCAGAGCGCCGGGATCACGTTCCGCTTTCCGGAGGCGCTCGCCATCGTCGGCGCGACGGTCATGCCGAGGAGCGGCTCGATCAGCTCGCCCGCGAGCGGCGCGACCGCACGAGCCGCACCGAGCGCGGCAGCGGTGGGCGGCACCTCGCCGAGCAGCGCCGCCAGGAACCCTTCGACTTCGGGGATCAGCTGCGGCTCGACCTCGAACGCCCCGAGCCGGGCGACGAGCGGTGCCGCCTTGACGAGCGCGTTGTCGGCGATCCCAGGCATCGAGGCGTGACCGCTGCGCCCGTGCACCCGCAGCACGAACGGCGAGCTCATCTTCTCGGCGGTCGAGCAGAGATACAGCACCTTGCCGCCCAGCTCGACGCGGTCGCCCGCCCCCTCGTTGACCGAGTAGTCGGCGCGCACGGCATCCGGATGCGCCTCGACGAGCCATTCCAGGCCGAAGCCGTCCCCGACCTCCTCGTCGGCGGCAGCGATGAAGATCAGGTCGCCCGAGCCGCGCCAGCCTTCGCGGGCCAGGCTTGCGAGCGCGACGGCGCTCGCCGCGACCTCCCTTTCATGTCGAGCGCGCCGCGACCCCACACCTCGCCGTCGACAAGCTCGCCGCCGAACGGGTCGTGCTCCCACTCGCGCCCGTCGGCGAGCACCACGTCGGTGTGCGAGAGCAGGGCGAGCGACGGCCCGTCGCCGCGGCCGCGGATGCGCGCGACGAGGTTCGCGCGCTCGGGAACGCGGGCGAAGAGCTCGCACTCCACGCCGGCCGCCTCCAGGTAGTCGCGGAGCAGATGCGCCGCCGCCGTCTCGTTCCCGGGTGGATTCGTCGTGTCGAGACGGATCAGCTCCCGCAGCAGCTCAGCCGTGTCGCTCACTTGCGGCGGCCGTGCACGAGCAGGTAGCGGCGCGGTGCGCGCACATCGCCGTCCGCGGTGCGGTAGCTGTCGTACAGCTCAACGAACGCCCGGTGGAACTCTTCGGCACGCGCCGCGTCGAGCCGCTTGAGCAGCGAGATCACCGGCGGCGCCGACTCCGAGAACAGCGTCCAGATCTCCTCGCCCGACTCGGCCTCCAGCCAGAGCGTGCCGTCCGAGAAGTCGAGCTCGAACTCCTCGCCGAGCATGTCCTCGACGTGGTCTTCGCGTCCCCACTCGTACGACTCGCGGCCCTCGATCGGCTCGTCGGTGAAGGTGCGGTACAGCTCCCCGAGCTTGGGGTTGGGCTTCCACGCGGTGAAGACGACACGTCCGCCGTCGCACGTGACCCGCGCGAGCTCGGCGGCGACGTTCGCGTGGTCGGGCGCGAAGACGAGCCCGAAGTTCGAGGTGACCACGTCGAAGCAGGCGTCCTCGTACGGCAGGTATTCGATGTCGCCGAGATCGAACGCGATCTCGACCCTTTGCTCGCCGGCGCGGCGGCGCGCCTTCTCGATCATCGGCTCTGCAATGTCGATTGCCGTGACGACCGCGCCGGCTCGGGCAGCGCGCACCGCCACCTCGCCCGTGCCCGTCGCCAGGTCGAGCAGGCGCTCGCCGGCCTTCACCCGAGCCGCCTCCAGGAGCTGGTCCTGCACCGGCGCAAATCGCGCGGCGATGCGCTCGTAGCTACCGAAACGCCAGAGCTCACTCACGTCCGAGAGCATACTTCCGGCGTGGGTGACCTCTTCAGCGAGGCCGCGGGGCGCCGGCTCGACGCCTCGGCTCCGCTCGCCCAGCGGCTCCGGCCCGGCACGATCGACGAGTTCGCGGGCCAGGAGCACGTGATCGGGCCGGGCCGGGCCCTTCGCCTGGCGATCGAGCAGGACCGCGTGCCGTCCATGATCCTCTTCGGGCCGCCGGGGTCGGGCAAGACGACGCTGGCGCGCATCGTCGCGCACTCGACCGGGGCCGAGTTCGAGGAGCTGTCTGCGGTGTCGGCGACGGTCTCGAACGTGCGCGACGTGCTGGCCCGCGCCCGTGAGCGCCTCGGGGCGAGTGGCCGGCGCACGATCCTCTTCCTCGACGAGATCCACCGCTTCAACAAGGCGCAGCAGGACGCGCTGCTGCCGGGAGTCGAGGACGGCCTCTTGACGCTGATCGGGGCGACGACCGAGAACCCGTACTTCGAGGTCAACTCCGCGCTGCTCTCGCGCGCGCAGATCTACGAGCTGCACGCACACTCGGAGGAGACGCTGCGCGAGGTGATCCGGCGCGGCGCCGTGTCGCTCCAGGCCGAGGTCCCGCTCGACGTCGAGGAGCTGATCGCACGGCGCGCGGGCGGCGATGCACGAAACGCGCTGAACATCCTGCAGCTGTCGGTCGAGACGGCGCGGGCCGAAGGCCGGCCGCTCGCCGAGCGCCACGTCGACGACGCGGCGCGCAAGCGGCCGCTGGCGTACGACAAGGGGGGCGACAAGCACTACGACTTCATCTCGGCGTGGATCAAGTCGACGCGCGCCGGCGACGTGCAGGCGTCGGTCTACTACCTCGCGGCGATGCTCGAAGGCGGCGAGGACGGCCGGTTCATCGCCCGCCGGATGATCGTGCTCGCCTCGGAGGACATCGGGAACGCCGACCCGCAGGCGCTGCTCGTCGCGGTCGCAGCGGCTCAGGCGGTCGAGCACGTCGGGCTGCCGGAAGCGCGCCTCAACCTCGCGCAGGCCGCCGTGTACCTCGCGCGCGCGCCCAAGTCGAACGCCTCCTACGTCGCACTCGGCAGAGCCACGCAGGAGGTGCGGGAGCGAGGACACCTGCTGCCGCCCGCAGCGCTCCGGTCGGCGTCGTATGCGGGCGCGAAGAAGCTCGGTCGCGGCGAGGGCTACGTCTATCCGCACTCGGACGAGGCGGGCTTCGCGGTCGACTGCCTGCCCGAGGAGCTGCAGGGCACCCTGTTCTACGAGCCGTCGGGCAACGGCGCCGAGCAGCCGGTCGAGCGGTCGGAAGGCTTCGCCGGCCTAAGAGAATGCGCTTGCCGAGCGCGCTCGCGACGAGCTCGACGGCGAGCTTCGCGGTCTCGTTCTCGCGGTCGAGGATCGGGTTGACCTCGACGACGTCGAGCGAGTCGAGGACCCCGGCCGCCGCCACGAGCTCGAGTGCCAGATGGGCCTCGCGGTAGGTGAGGCCGCCGCGAACCGGGGTGCCGACGCCGGGCGCGAACATCGGGTCGACGGCGTCGAGGTCGAGGCTGACGTGCAGGAACGGTGCGTCCGACAGGAACTCGAGCGCCTCGGCGAGCACGCGCTCGACACCGTGCCGGTCGATCTCGCTCATCGTGAAGACGCGCACGTCGAGGTTCCGGATCAGGTCGCGCTCGCCCGGGTCGAGCGAGCGGATGCCGACGAGCGCAGCGCGGGTACCGACGGGGACGGGTAGACATCGCTCGCGAACCGGTCGCCCGCAGCGCCGAACGCCGCCGCCAGCGGCATCCCGTGGACGTTCCCGCTCGGCGAGGTCGAGGGCCGGTTCAGGTCACCATGCGCGTCGATCCACAGCGCGGCACCGGCGCCGCGCGCCTTTGCCATCCCCCCGAGCGTGCCCATCGCGATCGAGTGGTCGCCGCCGAGCACGAGCGGCAGGTGGCGCTGGTTGACCGCGTCCTCCACGAGCACGGCAACCCGCTCGCACGCATCCTTGATCGGGGCGAGGTAACGGCAGTCCGGGCTGCCCTCGTCGGTCGTCTCGGGGGCGGGCGCGCGCACGTCGCCCCAATCGGCGACCTCCCGGCCGAGCTCGCGCAACCGCACGTCGAGCCCGGCGTAGCGAATCGCCGACGGCCCCATGTCGACGCCGCGGCGGCCCTGGCCGAGGTCGAGGCCGGCGCCTATGATTGCGACCGGGCGTGGCGTCTGCTCGCTCATGCGAAAGAGGCTACGTCACTCCCATGCCTGTCAGCCCCATCAAGGTGCTCATCGCGGACGACGACCCGTTGTTCCTGGAGTCGCTCCGCGCCCTGATCGACCGCCAGCCGGAGCTCTCCGTCATCGCCAAGGCAGTTGACGGTCTCCAGGCGATCGAGCTGGCGGACACGCACGAAGTGGACGCCGCCGTCATCGATCTGCACATGCCGCTCCTCGACGGAGTGACGACTGTCGCGCGGCTGCGCCGCGACCACCCGAACCTCTGCGTGCTCGTCCTCACCGGCGACTCGAATCCCGCACTCCATCGCGCCGCGACCGAGGCGGGGGCCGACGCGGTGCTCCAGAAGCACGAGCTGACGCTCGGCCTGGTCGACCGGCTGGCCGCGCTCAGCTTGTAGTCAAAGAGCCCAGCTGGCGCGGAAGCTGCGCTGGCTGTCGGTCGGGTCGTCGAGGAAGATCCCGAGCGTGGCGAGCTTCGTCCGCGCGATCAGCGAGTCGAGCTCGTCGGGGAAGCGGTTCAACCCCGGCGGTGCGGCGCCCGACGCGAGGTGGTGCGCGGAGAGCGCCTGCACGGAGAACGAGAGATCCATGATCTCGATCGGGTTGCCGTCGAGCCCGGCGATGTTGACGAGCGCACCGTCGACGAGCACGTGCACACGCCTCCCGTCGAGCACGTAGGTACGCACACCGTGCCGCGCCTCGATCGGAGCTCCGGCAGCCGCCGCGAGTGCGGGCACGTCGATCTCGCGGTCGTGGTGGCCGGCGTTCGCGAGCACGACGCCGTCTTTGAGCAGTCGGAGCGCCCCGGCCGGCACCGCCTCGATCAGGCCGGTGGCGGTGATCACGACGTCGGCGTCCGGCAGCGCGTCGGCCAGCGCCGCGACCCTGAATCCGTCCATGTGGGCGGTCAACGCCCGCACGGGATCGACCTCGACAATCGTGACGCGGCCGCCGAGCCCGTCGGCAGCGCGGGCCAGCCCTTTGCCGACCCAGCCGTAGCCCACGATGCAGAACTCGCGGCCGGCGGCCAGCAAGTTCGTGAGCGCGAGGATCGCGGTCAGAGTCGTCTGCCCCGTGCCGTACGGGTTGTCGAACATGTGCTTGCAACGCGCGTCGTTGGCCGCGATCGCCGGGAACGGCAGCCGTCCCTCGGCCTCGAGCGCACGCAGGCGTGCGACGCCGGTCGTCGTCTCCTCGCTGACACCACTGCAGCTGCGCGTACAGGTCCGGGCGATGCTCGGCCATGCGACGCGTCAGCTCGAGCCCGTCGTCGATCACGAGCTCGGGCCCGGTCTCCGCGACCGCGAGCAGATCCTCGGTGAACTCGGCCTGGGAGACGCCGTGCCGCGCGTACACCTCGATCCCGCGCTCGGCGAGCGCGGCGCAGACGGCGTCCTGCGTCGAGAGCGGATTGCTTCCGGCGGCGACGACGTGCGCGCCCGCCTCCCGCAGAGCGAGCACGAGGCAGGCCGTCTTCGCCTCGAGGTGCACGACGACCGCCAGGCGGCGCCCCTCGAGCGCACCGTCACGGAGACGCTCGTCGAGCAACCGGTGCAGCACCGGCATGTGCTGCGAGGCCCACTCGATGCGCCTGTGGCCCTCGGGGGCCAGAGACGGATCGGCGATCCGGGACATGCCGAGACTCTATGCAGGAGTGGCGAGGGCCGGACTTGAACCGGCGACACCACGGTTTTCAGCCGTGTGCTCTACCAACTGAGCTACCTCGCCGCGCGCGGGGAAGTCTAGACACGTAAAGAGACGTCCGGACCGGTGCAACCGCGTCGCGAACGCCTCTGTGCCTAGGAGCTTACGACTGCCCGTCCTTGCGGGCAACCAGCGCGATCCCTCCCTGGGCCTCGAATTCCGCAACGTGCGTGAAGCCGCGCTGCTCGAGCGCCGCGCGAACCCGCTCGAGCGGCACGTAGATCGGCGTCTGCGCGCCACGGGCGTAGGCGATCGCGACGAAGCCGCCGGGCGCCGTCACCCGCGCGAGCTCGTCGAAGAACGGGATCGCGTTGTTCATCGTCACCAGGTCGAACGCGCCGCCGGCGAACGGCAGGGACGAGGCGTCGGCGACCTGATAGCGCTGGTTCGGGGTGCTGGCGAGCCGTGTCGCCTCGGCGATCATCCCGGTCGAGACATCGGCGCCGGTGACCTCCGCGCCGGGCCACCGCTCGGCGGCCAGGCGCGCGACCGCTCCGCTGCCGGTGCCGAGATCGAGCACCCGTTCGGGAGGCGGCGCGACCGCGCCGAGCGCCGTCCTGATCGCCGAGAGGCGCTGCTCGTCGACCCGCAAGGCGTCCCACTCCGGGGCCGAGCGGTCGAAGTTCCACGTCAGTGGCCCGCGCAAGAGACGCCAGGTCGCCGGCGCGCGAACGGCGAGCACCGTGACCAACCGCGCGAAGCGCTGGCCGACGGAGGTCACTCCCGCACGATCCGCAGCTCGTCGCCGGGCGCAACGCCGGTGAGGCGCGCTGCATTGCCGCGGCTGATCGCGAGCGTCATGAACGCATACGAGTCCTCGTAGAGGATCAGCTCTCCCGGTGACGTGTCGGCGAATGTCCGGGCGACGGCGGCGTAGTACCGGTCGAGCACGAGACGAATCTCCACGCGGTCGCCGTCGACGAGGCCGAGCGCATCCACGTGAGCGCGGCGGGCGTTCGTCGCAACGTTCCCGAAGCGATCGATCGCGAGCACGGTGGCCGAGATCTGGGTGCGGCCCACGCCGGGATCCGGCACTTCGATCCGGACGAGGCCGGCGGGATCGAGCGCCGGCCCGAGCTCCTCGATCGGGACGCCGTTCGCAAGATGGGCGGCCGCGGGCGCAAAGATGTCCCGGGCGTGGAAGGTGCGCGAGACCTCCGGCAGCCGGTAGCGCCCGTCGGTCAGCTCGTGCACCGCCTCGATCCCGAGCGCCTCGGCGGCCGGGGCGAGCAGACCGTTGTCGGGACCGACGAACCGTCGGCCGTCGGTCGTGGCGATCGCGATCGCCCGCCGTTCGCCGCCCACCCCCGGATCGATGACCGCAAGGTGGACGCCAACCGGCATGTAGACGATCGTGCTCTGCAGGACGAGGGCGCCCTGCAGCACCGCTTGCGGCGCGATCCCGTGCGTCACGTCGATCACGCGTGCGTCGGGCGCGATCCGCGCGATCACGCCGTGGCACGTGCCGACGAAGTCATCCTGCAGGCCGAAGTCGGTGAGGAAGGTGACGACGCTCATGACGGCTTTTTCACGACCGTGAGTTCATCAGATCGCGTACCGCCGCGACGAGTCCGTCGAGGTCGTGCGTTCGCGCCTCCGCAACCACGGTGAGGCCGGCGTCGCGCGCGACCCGTGACGTCTCCGGCCCGATCGACACCACCGGTGCGGCGCCTCCGACCGAGGCGTACGCGCGGGCGGCCGATCCGGAGGCGAGCACGACCGCATCGCCGGCGGGCGGCTCGGGCGTGAGGAGGCGCGTGCGGTAGAGGACGACGAAGTCCGCTCCGAGCCGGGCAGCCGGGCCGCGACGGGCGCCTTCGGCCGCTGCGAACAACACCCTGCCCGCAGGCTGCGGGAACTCCGCCAGCAAGTCGTCCTGGGAAGAGGCGCTCGGGACGAACGCCGGCTCGATGCCGTGGTCGCGCAGCGCCTCCGCCGTCCCCGGCCCGATCGCGGCGACCTTCGGCAGGTTGCGGCCGCGACGCGCGATCTCGCCGGCGCCGTTCGGGCTGGTGATCACGACCCAGTCGTAGCCCGCCGCGTCGACCGGTTCGTCGGAGCTGCGCTCGATCTCGATCAGCGGGCACTCGACGACCTCGGCGCCAAGCGCCTCGAGCCGCGCGCTGAGTGGGCCGGCCTGCGCCTGCGATCTCGTCACGATCACCCGCAGCGCGGTCACGCCGGCTGCGCGCGGGCCGCCTCGCGAGCGGCTGCGAGCCCGGCGAGCTCGCGGGCGAGCGCTTCGGGGTCGTCGCCGGAGCGGCGCTCGATCCACGCGCCGTCCTCGTCGGCGATCAGCGCGTGGAGCGTCGTTCCGTCGTGGTACGCGGCGACCGGCGCGAGGCACCCCGCCCCGACGATCGAGACGCAGATTCGCTCCGGTTCGACGCGCGCCCTCGTCTCGGCATGGTCGGCATGAGCGACGAGCTCTTCCTCGCCGGCCCGCACCTGCAGGGCGAGCGCACCCTGCGCCGCCTCCGGCAGCATCTGCTCCGGGTCGAGACGCAACCCGATCTCGCCGCCCAGCCCGAGCCGGTCGAGTCCGCAAGCGGCGAGGACGATCGCGTCGAGCCCACGCTCGCGCAGCTTCCGGAGCCGCGTGTCGACGTTGCCGCGGAGCGGCTCGACCGAGACGGTCGGGTCGAGCGCGAGCAGCTGCGCACGGCGGCGCACCGACGCTGTGCCGATCCGCATCCCAGGGCGGAGTGCGTCGGCGCCGACGAGCGCGTCGCGCGGATCGTCGCGCTCGAGGTACGCACCCACGGCCAGGCCGGCGGTGTCGGTCGACGTCATGTCCTTCGCCGAGTGCACCGCGACGTCGATCCGCTTCGCGAGCAGCGCCTCTTCGATCTCCTTGACGAACACACCGCGCGACCCGATCTCGCCGAATGGACGGGTCCGGTCGCGGTCGCCGGCCGTCGTGATCGGCACGAAGGCGATCTCGATGCCGGGGCGGCGCAGCGCCGCAGCCGCCTGCTCCGCCTGAGTGAGCGCGAGCCTAGAGCCGCGAGACCCGATACGAACGAGCACAGGTCACCTTCCTTCCGCGTGTGCTGCGCCCGCAGACCGGGTACCCGAGCTTGACCCGCAGAAACGCCGTCGGCGACTGCACGGGCAAAGGACGTTCGGTGCGCCGCCTTTCGCTGCTCACCGGTCGTCCTCCAGCCCGAAGAGGTAGCGCACCACGTCGGCGTACGCCGCGCCGTCGGCGCCGATCGCCGCCTCCTTCATCCGCACGGTCGGCAGGTGCAGCAGCTTGTTCATGATCTGTGCCGTCACCGATTCGAGCGTCCGCCGCTCGGCGTCCGTGAGGCGGCCGTTCAGCTTCGCCAGCTCGGCCGAGCGAATCTCCTCGGCACGGGCGCGCAGGGAGGCAATCGCCGGCACGACCTCGAGCGAGGCGCGCCACGCCTGGAAGCGCAGAGCCTCTTCGGCCACGAGCTCCTCGGCCCGCTCGGCCTCGACCCTGCGGCCGGCGAGCGTCTCCGAGACGACCGCCTCCAGATCGTCGATGTCGTAGAGGAAACAGCCGTCGAGCCGCGCGATCGTCGCGTCGAGGTCCCGCGGGACCGCGATGTCGATCAGAAACAGTGGCCGGTGACGGCGCTCGGGAATGTCGGCTGCGAAGAGCACGGGGTCGGGCGAGCCGGTCGAGGAGACGACGACGTCGACCTCGCCGAGCACCGACGCGGCGCGATCGAGCGCCAGCGGCCGGCCACCGAAGCGCACCGTCAGCTCCTTCGCAGTCTCGACGGTGCGGTTGGCGACGAACGCAATCTCGGCTCCGCGCGACGCGAGGTTCTGGGCGGCGAGCTCGCCGATGCGACCGGCGCCGATCAGCAGCACCCGCCGTCCTGCGAGGTCGCCGAACACCTGGGCGGCGAGCGCGGCAGCAGCCGACGACACCGAGGCCGGGCTCTCGCCGATCGCCGTCTCGGTGCGCACGCGCTTGCCGACCGAGAGCGCCTGGCTGAAGACACGGTCGAGGAGGGGCCCGCAGCTGACCGCCTCGAAGGCTGCCCGCACCTGGCCGAGGATCTCGCCCTCGCCGGGCACCAGCGAGTCGAGGCCCGGCCGCGACACGGAAGAGGTGCAGCGCGGCGGCTTCCTCGACCGCCGGTAGAGGACGCCGTCGAGCGACTCCCGGCCAGCTCTTCGAGCGCGGCGATCGCCTGCGCGTCGGATGCGCCGTCGAAGTAGAGCTCGGTCCGGTTGCAGGTCGACAGGCAGACAGCGTCGCCGAGCGACCGCGCCAGCACCGCCGCGCGTCGCGGTCGAGCGTCACCCGCTCGCGCAGCTCGACCGGCGCGACCGGTGGGACAGGCCGACGAGCGAGAGCGTCATGCGAAGTGGCTCCCCGGCAGCGCCAGCCGCAGCACGATCACGAGCGCGAAGCCGCCAAGCGCGACGTAGGCCGCATTCCGGCCGGTCGGCCGCGGACGACGAGGAACGCGCCGTAGACCGAACCAGGTGAGCACGCGTCATCACCTCGAGCGCATCGATCGAGCCGCCGTCGCGCGCGCAACCGGACGAAGCCGGCGACGAGCCCAGCGTCAGCAACGGCACCGCGACGGCGATCGTCCGGCGTGAGAGCCGCTCGAGCGACGCAGCGGCGGCATCCGCAGCCGCAGCACGTCGGACGCGCGCCGCTTCAGCCGCCGCTCCTGCCAGAGGTAGAGCGCCGACGAGCCCGGCCGCGAGCGTGAAGCCGGCGAAGGCCGCGAGCACGAACCCGACGTGCAGGACGAGGAAGAGATTGCCGTAGTCGAGCTGTGCCCGGCGTCCGGTCCCGCCGCCGACACGCGCGACGACGAAGCAGCGCGACGGCGAGCGGCATCACGGCGAGGCCGAGCAGGCGGTAGCGCGGCCGGCAGCCCCAGATCAGATAGGCGCTGACGACGAGCCAGACGAACAGGTTGAGCGAGCCGGCCCAGCTCGACCACGGGAAGCCGTCCGCGCGCGCGGCCTGCACGCCCAAGAGCGCGGTCTGGGCCAGCCACCCGACACGAACGCCCCAGGTGCCGGCCCGCGACGTGCGCGCACGTCGCGTAGGCGAGCGCCGCCTCGCCGTAGCCGAGCAGCGCCGGCCAGAAGAGCAGCTCAGCCATCGCGCGCGGCGCGCGCGTGACGAGCTCGGCCAGCTGCCGCTGCAGCCGCTGGAGCTTCGCGGCGATGATCGCCACCCAGGCGAGCACGAACACGAAGACGACGAGGTACGCCGCCGCGACGTACTGCCATTCGGGGAGGGTTGGGACGTGGCTCGTCACGCGAGCAGCTCCCGCAGCTCGCGCAGGTGCGAGTCGAGGCGCTTGCCCGCGAGCTCGACGCTGGTAGAGCGTCGCGAACAGCGCGAGCATCGCGGCCAGTGAGACGCAGAACGTGAGGAACTGCGAGCCCGACATCTGCGGGCCGTGCGCGTTGAAGACGACGGGATGGATGAACTTCTGCGAGAGGCGGATCGCCATGAACGAGACGGGGATCAGCACGACGCCGAAGAGCGCATAGACAGCCGACATGTTCGCGCGCTGGCGGCCCGGCTCGATCGAGAAGCGGAGCATGAAGTAGGCGCAGTAGAAGAGGAAGAGCACGAGGAAGAGCACGAGCTGGTTCTCGCTCCAGGTCCACCAGACGCCCCACGATGCGCGCGCCCAGATCGATCCCGTCAGGAGCGTCAGCGACCCGAAGACGACGCCCTGGTGGATCGCGACGTAGCTCTGGACGTCGGCCTCTTCGTCGCGCTTCCAGAGCACGCGCAGCGCCTTCCAGGCGCCCCAGCCGAAGCAGGCGTACGCGGTCAGCGCGATCGGAACGTGGAAGTAGAAGATCCGCTGCGAGAAGCCCTGGTCCGCATCGGTCGGCGCGTAGAAGAAGATCAGCGCGATCGCTGCCGTCATCAATACGACGGCCAGCAGCGCAACCCCCGCAACGCGGTTGGAGGCAAGGGTCTTTTGCACGCTCCCATGGTACGCGTCTGGCGGCCCTCAGATCTCCGCAACGACGTACTCGAAGAGCGCCCAGGCCAGCAGGGCGAAGACGAGGTCGTAGAGCGCAAGGAACCAGAGGTACGGCCGCCGGCGACGCTCGCCGACCCCGCCCACGACGATCGGGATCGCGGGCGGCAGGAAGAGCAGTGGCAGCAGGAGCTCACGAGCCCTCCCGGCCACCGCCATCGCGCCGAACAGCGTCCCGACGGTGGCGATGCCGATGTCCGCGAGCGCCACGGCGGCCACGGTCCGGCCGCCGACGGCGTGGAAGAACAGGCCGAAGGCGGGCAGTGCGACCACCTCGGCGCAGACAAGGAACGCGAGACGGCGATCGCCTTGCCGAGCCAGATCGCGCTCCGGTCGCACGGGGCGAGGATCAGCGCGTCGAACAACCCCTGCTCGCGCTCGGCGACGAACGCGCGTGTCAACCCGAGCAACGCGGTGAAGACGAGCGCCGACCAGAGGAGGCCGAGCGCCGCCGCGTCACCGGCTCCCGCGGCAGCGCGAAGTGGAAGATCGTCAGCGCCGCGATCACGAACAGCAGCATCGACGGCAGCGTCTCCTTCGCGCGCAGCTCGAGCAGCAGGTCCTTCCGGGCGAGCGCGCCGACGTCGCGGAAATAGCCCTCACGCTCCGCACGCGAGCCGGTCGCGTCGCGAGCGGCGCTCGAGCGCGCTCGCGGCGCCGTTGGTCGCGCCGTCGACCGTCGCGCTCGCGGCGCAGCTCGCCGAGCATCGCGTCGAGCAGCGCCGCTCCCTGCTCGTCGAGCGCGTTGAACGGCTCGTCGAGCACGAGCAGCTCCGGTGAGTGCAGCAGCACCCGGCAGAGGCCGAGCCGCTGCCGCATGCCGCGCGAGAACGTCGAGACCCGCTCGTGCCGGACCTCCCAGAGCCCGAATCGCTCCAGCAGCATCCCGACGCGCTCGCCGCGCTCCGGCAGGCGGTAGAGGCGCGCGAACAGATTGAGGTTCTCGAGCGGCGTCAGCTCGCGGTAGACGAGCGGCTCGTGACCGAGGTAGCCGATCGCTCGTCGCGCCGGCAGGCTCAGCTCGCCTGCGCTCGGCGCCGCGAGCCCGGCCAGCACACGCAGCAGCGTCGTCTTGCCCGAGCCGTTCGGGCCTGTGACGAGCAGGAACCCGCCGGCCGGCACGTCGAGATCGACGTCGCGGAACACGCGCCGGTCGCCGTAGCGCTTCGCAAGTCCGCGCGCCTGGATCACGCGAGGCTCACAGCACGTCGGCGAACACGAACGCGAAGAAGGCGACCAGATCACGCCGTTCATCGTGAAGAACGCCGCGTCGAGCCGCCGCAGGTCGCCCGGGTGGACGAGCGAGTGCTCGTAGTCAAGAGCGCAGCGACGATCAGGACGCCGAGCCAGTAGAGCGGGCCGACGCCCAGGCCGAGACCGGCGGCGAAGAGCAGGGCGATCGTGGCCAGGTGCAGAGCGCGCGCGCCCGCGAACGCGCCCCGCTCGCCGAACCGCGTCGCCCACGAGTGGAGCCCCTGCTCGCGGTCGACCTCGACGTCGAAGAGCGCGTAGAAGAGATCGAAGCCGGCGACCCAGGCCGCGACGGCGGCACCGAGCGCCCACGCCTGCCAGGGCAGGTCTCCCTTGATCGCAGCCCAGGCGCCCACGGGCGCGAGCCCGTCGACGGCGCCCAGCCAGAGGTGGCAGAGCCAGGTGACGCGCTTCAGGTACGGATAGACGACGAAGGCGGCGACCGGGATCGGCGAGAGCGCGCGCACGAACGGGTCGAGCTGCCAGACGGCGAAGAGGTACAGGGCGGCGGAGCCGAGGCAGAAGGCGACGACCGCACCGCGGGTGAGCGCGCCGGATGGGAGCTCACGCGACGCCGTGCGGGGGTTGGCGGCGTCGATGCCGGCGTCGATCAACCGGTTCAACGCCATCGCCAGCGAGCGGGCGCCGACCATCGCGACGGTGATCCACAGCAGATCGTGGCCCGACGGCACACCCTGAACGGCGAGGAACGCCCCGACGTACGCGAACGGCAGGGCGAAGATCGTGTGCTCGAACTTGACGAGCCGGGTAGTAGAGGCGCGCGACCTTCACGACTGCCTGTGCGCCGTCGTGCGGTCGCCGGCGAGCAGTGCGACCGCGTGCTCGAGCGCCGGGCGGAGCACGGCATACCCGTCGCGGCAGCCGCCGGTCGAGCCGGGCAGGTTGACGACCAGTGTGTGGCCGAGCGTCCCCGCGACACCGCGCGAGAGCAGGCCGTGGGGGGTCTTGGCGATCGCGTCGGCGCGGAGCGCCTCGGCGATCCCGGGCGCCTCGCGCTGCAGCACGGTGCGCGTCGCCTCGGGCGTCACGTCCCGCGGAGTGAGCCCGGTGCCGCCGGTCGTCAGGACGAGCTGTGCGGCCGCTGCCAGCTCTTCGATCGCAGCCGCGATCTGGTCGGCCTCGTCGGCGACGACCCGGCGCGCGACCTCGTGCCCGTCCCCGGCCAGCAGCCCGGCGAGCAGGTCGCCGCTCACGTCGGCGGCCTCCCCACGCGAGACCCGATCCGAGACCGTCAGCACGGCCGCCTTCACTCCTTCACCTTCTCGACGAGCTCGACCGAGAACGACATCTGCTTGTCGACCGCCTTCGCCATGTCGTAGATCGTCAGCGCGGCGACCGAGGCCGCCGTCAGCGCCTCCATCTCGACACCCGTCTGGGCGGTCGTCTCGGCCGTCGCCGTGATCGCGACCTCCGCTTCGCCCACGGCCAGCGAGACGCCGACGTGCGTCAGCGGCAGAGGATGGCAGAGGGGGATCAGCTCCGCCGTGCGCTTCGCGGCCATGATCCCGGCGAGCTGCGCGGTCGTCAGCGCGTCTCCTTTCGGCAGCTCACGCAACTGGCGCGCGGTCGCAGGAGCCATCCGGACGATCGCGCGGGCCGTGGCCCGGCGCCGTTGCAAGGGCTTCCCGCCCACATCCACCATCTTGACGGCGCCCGATTCGTCGACGTGCGAGAGCTCGCTCACGGCCGCACGTTACGCGACACGCGGTCGACGTCGGCGAGCAGCCCCGCGATCCAGGCGGCGACATCGTGCTCCCGCACCTGGGCGCGTATGCCCTCGGCGCGCCGGCGACGCTCTGCGGCGCCCATCGACAGCGCCTGGTGCATCGCGTCGGCCTGGCCGGCGAGGTCGAACGGATTGACCGAGATCGCCCACTCCCCGAGCTCCTCGTGCGCGCCGGCGTTCTCCGACAGCACGAGCACGCCGTCGCGGGTGTTGACGAGCGGCCCCTCCTTCGCGACCAGGTTCAGCCCGTCGTAGACGGCATTCACGAACAGCACGTCGAACTGCTTGTAGGCGGCGACCGACTGGGGGAAGTTGTCGGCAACCTGCAGGTCGACGGGCCGCCACGAGCCGGTGCCGAAGCGCGCGTTGACGGCGGCGGCCGAGCGCTCGATCGCCGCGAGGTAGTCCGCGTACTCCGGAATCGCCTGCCGTGAGGGGTCGAGCAACGCGAGCATCGTCACGCGCCCGCGCCACTCCGGATGCTCGTCGAGCAGCAGGCCGAACGCGTCGAAACCGCGTACGACGTTCTTCGACGGGTCGGTGCGGTCGACGCGGACAACGAGCAGCTCGGGGCGCGACGCGACGATGCGCTGCTCCTGCTCGAGCACCGCCGGGCTCGCGCTCAGCTCGTCGAACTCGGCCGGCTCGATCGAGATCGGGTGATGCGTGACGCGTGTCGTTCCGAGGTCGCCGGCGCCGTCGACGAAGTTCGCAGCCCAGCGCGCGGTGTGGAACGCGACGAGGTCGTTCGCCCGCAGCCCGTCGAAGATCGCGTCGCGCATCGCCGGCGGCAGCGCGCTCCAGTCGCGCGGCCAGGGAATGTGCACGAAGTGCGCGAGCAGCGCACCGGGCCGTGCATCGCGCACGATTCGTGGCGCCAGGTAGAGGTGATAGTCGTGGAAGAAGACGGTCGCTGCCGGATTGTTGTCCACCTCGGCAACTACGGCGGAGGCGAAGTTGCGGTTTACCACCTCGTAGCCGTCGCGCCACGCCGCGTGCTCGGCGCGGCCGAGGTTCGGCTGCGCGCCGAGGCCCCACAGCGAATGCTGCGTGAACCAGAGCAGCGGGTTCGCGATCACGTTGTAGTAGCCGGCATAGGCAACAGGGTCGTGAGCGACGAGCACGACATCGCTTCCCCCCTCCGCGGCGACGGCGCGATCCTCGTCGGTGATCGCGCTCGCGATCCAGGTGACGTCGTGCTGGTCGAGCAGCCCGCGCAGGGCCGTCACGAGCCCGCCGCCACCGCGCCGCTCGATCCGCCTGCCGTCCGCGGCCCGGTCGTAGCTCACCGGGCCCCGGTTCGAGACGACGATCAGCGAGCGCCGCTCGCTCACGCGGTCGCGATCTCGCTGCCCCCGGTGTCGTTCCCCGCGAGCTTGTTGAAGAGGACGAGCCAGTCGCGCAAGAGCCGCGGCGTCAGGAAGTGGCGGCGCACGTATTCCTTGCCCTTCAGCGCGCGGGCCCGCGCCTCGCCGGGGTCGCCCAGGATCTCGATGCAGGCCTCGGCGCACTCCTCGACCGAGTCGACGAGCCAACCGGTCTCGCCGTCCGCGATCTGGGTGACGATCCCGCCGACCCGCCCGGCGACGATCGGGCGCGCCTTCCAGAGCGCCTCGGTCACAGTGAGCCCGAAGCCCTCCTTCGTCGACTTCTGGATCAGGACGCGCGAGTGCGCCTGAAAGGCGTTCACCTCGACCGCCCCGACGTTGTTCATGTTGCTGAGGATGAAGACGTCCGGATCGCCGTCGGCATGCTCGAGGGTGCGGTGGTAGTACTCCCAGCCCTCCGGGTCGTCGTGCGCCATCGAGCCGACGAGCGCGAGCTGCACCCCGGGCACGCGCGCCCGCACCTGCCGGTAGGCGTCGATCACGCCGAGCGGGTCCTTCCACGGGTCGAAGCGCGAGACCTGCGTGAGTAGCGGCCGCTCGACGTCGATCCCGAACTGGTCGACGATGTAGGCGGCGTCCTCCGGCGAGAGCATCATGTTCTTGGGCATCAGCGGGTCGATCGCGGGCGGCCAGATCGCCACGCGCGCAAGCCCGTCGGCGTGCGGGACGTACTCGGGCATGTGGAAGATCGTGGCGTCGTACTGCCTCATCGACGGCAGCAGCACATTCAGGACCTCGTTGTTCGGAGTCGAGAAGTCGATGTGGCCGCGCCAGATCCACTTGGCGCTCCGCTCCGGGAACGAGTCGATCAGCGCGACCGGCTGCGGGTCGTGGACGATCACGAAGTCGTAGTCGTCGGCGGCGAGGTCGGCGGCATTGGCGGCGTTGAAGTGCATGAATGTCTCCTGTTCGGCCGCCGTGAGCGGCCGCGGATCGCCTTGCAAGCCGTTGTGGATCGCCTTCGTCACCGCGAAGAAGTCGTCGGCGCCGCGGATGATCCGCCACTCGACCTCCAGCCCGGCGTCGGCCATCAACGGCACGAGCGTGTAGTTGATCTCGGCGACCCCGCCGCCGAAGGCGGTCGCCGAGACGTGGACGACCCGGACACCCTGCAAGGGCTCGGCCAGCCGCCGGATCTCGTCCATCAGCCCGCGCGAGGCGAGTGTGGCGTAGTCGCCGAGCGACTTGCGGCCGACGTTGACGAGTTGCAGCAAGAAGGCGCTACGCGGTCGCGACGCCCGGCAGGTGCTTGACGAAGCGCAGCGTCGAGCCGCCCTCGGAGCGCTCGCGGATCTCGAGCTCGTCGGAGACCGACTCGATGATCGCGATTCCGAGCCCGCCTTCCGCCAGCGCCTCTCCGTTGAGCCGCGTCCGGTGGCCGGCCGGAAGCTCGAACCCTCCGCCGGCGTCCGTCACCTCGACCACCAGCTTGTCGGCGTGCAGCTCGTAGGTGATCTCGACCATGCCCTCGCCGCCGGCGTACGCGTGGCGGACGGAGTTGGTGCAGGCCTCGGTCAGCGCGAGCTTCAGATCGCCCAGCACCTCTTGGGAGAACGGCTTGGCGTGCATGCGCGCGATCCCGGTCAGGGCGAGCCGGCCGAGCGTGATGTACTCGGCCTTCGCCGGAATCGTCAAACGGATCGCCTGCGTCACGCTCGGATTGTCGATCGCCTCTCCGTTCCGCACAGCTGACACTGCGTTCGCCGTCCCCTCCAGGATCGTGAATGAAACCTCTGAGAGATAAACCTTCGAAATTCTGCCGAATTGTCAGTGCGTGCGTTCTCGCTCTCCGGGAGATTCCCTCTCGAGCGCTTCTCTAACCGGGGCGCGCGTCGAGCGTCACCGCAACGATTCGCCGCGTGTCTCCACGCACGACCGTGAAGCGTGCCGTCTCGCCCGGCACCAGCGTCTCGGAAACGATCCGGACAACGTCTCCCGCATGGGTGACCGGGATGCCGTCGATCGCGACGATCGCGTCACCGCCGACGCGCACCCCGAGCCCCTGGTAGGCGACGTCTCGCGTCCCGGGCACGAGACCGGCGCGTGCGGCGGCCGCACCGGGCTCGACGGTGTCGACGAGCGCGCCCTGCTTGGCGGCATACCCGAACCTCTTCGCGATCGCCGGAGTCAAGTCCTCCGTCTTGATGCCCACGTACGCATACTCGACCTTGCCCGTTCGCAGGATTTGAGCCATCGAGCGCTTGACGGAGTCGATCGGGACGGCGAACCCGACGCCCTCGAAGCCGGCGGTGCTGCCGTTCGAGCCGATCTGGGCGTTGATGCCGATCACACGCCCTTCGGCGTCGAACAGCGGCCCGCCCGAGTTGCCGTGATTGATCGGCGCGTCGGTCTGGATCGCGTCGACGAGGTTGTAGCTGGTCGTCAGCGACGGGATCGAGCGGCGAACCGCAGAGACGACCCCGACCGAGAGCGAATCGGTGTTGCCGAACGGGCTCCCGATCGCCGCCACCGGCTGGCCGACGACGACCCGGCTCGAATGACCGAGCGGCACAGGCTGCAGCGCGTGGCTCCCCGGCGCGACCTTCAGCACCGCGACGTCGTCGAAGAGGTCGAAACCGAGCACACGCGCCCTGACCCGATCGCCGTCGGAGAACTCGACGTAGACCGGGTCGGCCGCGGCCGCCTTCCCGACCTTGCCCTGGCCGGCGGTGGTGACCACGTGCGAGTTGGTCAGGATCACGCCGGTCCGTGAGACGACGAAGCCGGATCCCTGGCCGGCCGAGGCGCCGGCGGGGCCGTCGAAATAGGCGATCACGGTCACGACGCCGCCCGAGCGAGCGCGGTAGACCTGCGCGGGCTGGAAGCCGTTGCCGACGAGTGGCCGGGCTGCAACGACGGGCGCAGACACGTCTCCCAGCGTCTGCTGGCGGACGACGACCGTCGTCTTGGCGGCGGGATCGAGCCAGCCGCCGGCCTTGGCGGCCACGAGCACCACGGCGCCGCCGGCGATCGCCGCGATCAGAGCGAGGGCTGCAGCCGAGCCGGAACGCACCGGCCTGCACTGTAGCCGGGGCGTTGCTCGCGCAGTTTGTGGCTCAAATACAGGGGTTGTGCGTTTTCACGGCAAAAGGGCGGGCTCGCGGGCCTCGATATCCCGTATCTCGGCTCCCAGCACGAGCGCGAAGCGCGTCCACCCGTCTGATGCGTCGAGCTCGACCCGGCCGCCCATCAACTCGGCCAGCTCACGCGCGATCGCCAGCCCGAGCCCGCTTCCGGAGGCGCGGGTGCCGTCGAGACGGTAGAAACGCTCGAAGATCGCCTGCCGGTCGGCGAGGGGGATCTCCGGGCCGTCGTTCGACACGGTGAGCAGCGCCCGGCCGCCTTCGCGCGCTGTCGAGAGCCGCACCGTCGTGCCGGCAGGCGTGTGAACGAGGGCGTTCTCGACGAGGATCCGGCCGATCTGCAGGACGCGTTCCGCATCCCCGAGCGCCGGCAACGGCTCCGGTGCGTCGAGCTCGAGCGGGTGTCCGGCGGACGCCGCACGAGGGGCAAAGGACGCCTTCAGCTCACCGGCCAGCTCCGAGAGCTCGATCGGCTCCGAGGCGACCGACAGCCGGCCCGCGTCGAGCCGCGAGAGGTCGAGCAGGTCGGTGGCCAGCTTGGTCAGCCGCACGACCTGCTCCCGCATCTGGTCGAGGAACTCGTCGCGCGTCTCGTCGTCCAGGTCGCCGTCGGCGAGCAACTCCAGGAAGCCGCCGAGCGAGAAGAGCGGCGTCCGCAGCTCGTGCGAGGCATTGGCGATGAACTCGCCGCGGGCCCGGTCGAGATCGAGCAGCCGCAGCCGCATGCGCTCGAAGGTGCGGGCGAGCTGGGCGACCTCGTCGGAGCCGTGGTCGATCACGGGCTCGTCGAACCGTCCGGCCGCAATCCCCTCGGCGGCCAACTCCAGCCGGCGGATCCGGCGCGTGAACAGGCTCGCTCCGGCGTAGCCAAGCAGAACGGAGAACGCCGTCGCGAGCGCCCCGGCGACGAAGACGCGCCTCCGGACGACCGAGACCGCCCGCAACTGAGCCTCCAGCGGCGCCGAGAGCAGGACGACCGAGGTGGCAATCGGGTAGGCAGCCTCGGCGTAGGTCTGGCCGTTGCGCGTGATGGTGCCGCTTGCGAGCGTCCCGCGCCGGTACGCGCGGAGGACGACCGGGTCGTTCTCGACGTCGCTCGAATCGCCTTCGGCGCTCGAATCGGCGACTGGCTCGACGAGCATGGGCGTCTGGTTGAGGACGTCGAAGACCACGATCCGGGCGTTGACGCGCGGCGACCAGGTCTCGGCGTAGAGGAGCTTGTCCCAGGGCTGGGCCGGGAAGTTGGGGATCGCAACCGACCGCATCGAGACCTCCAGGCTGCGCAGCTCGCTGCCTGTGAGCGACGACTGGTAGGAGGGGACGACGATCAGATAGACGATCGTCAGCACGCCGGCGACGACACCGAGCAGTGCCAGCGCCAGCCTGCCCGCGACGCTTCCGAGCGGGTTCACCGGTCGTTGAAGCGGTAGCCGACCCCGCGCACGGTCAGGATGTACTCCGGCGTCCTCGGCTCAGACTCGAGCTTCTCGCGCAGGTGCCGCACGTGCACGTCGATCGTGCGCGGATCGCGGTAGTCGGCGCTCTTCCACAGCGATTCGAGCAGCATCCGCCGGCTGAAGACCCGGCCCGGGCTCCCCGCTAGCGTCCGCAAGAGCTCGAATTCGACGTAGGTCAGCTGCACGGGCTCGCCGCGCACCTCGACCGAGCGACGGGACACGTCGATCCGCAGGTCGCCGTGCTCGATCGCCGCACCTCCGTCCCCGTCCGGGTCGTGGGGCGTGCGGGCGCGGCGAAGCAGGGCGCGCACGCGCGAGCGGAACTCGCGGATCGAGAACGGCTTCGTGATGTAGTCGTCCGCGCCCAGTTCGAGCCCGATCACCTTGTCGAGCTCGTCGTCGCGCGCCGTCAACATGATGATCGGGACGGTGCTGGTCGCCCGCAGCCGCTTGCAGACCTCGAGGCCGTCGAGCTTCGGCAGCATGATGTCGAGCACGACCAGATCCACCGGCTGCGCCGCGAACTGCCGCAGCGCATCCTCGCCGTCGGCCGCCTGGACGACCGAGTAGCCGTCGCGCTCGAGCGGAAACGCAAGCACCTTCCGGACGGAGTCCTCGTCGTCGACGAGCAAGATTGTGGGAGAGGCGTCGGGCATGGCCGTTTCCTTCACCTGCCGATCTGTCACGGGCTGAACCGGCGGCGCCTGCCTGCAAGCGGCTCCGCTTCCTACTATAGCCCTCGATGTCTGCGATTCCCGGCCCCGCGAGGCGTCGGCGGCCGCGGCGCGGCTCGCTCGAGCGGCCCGTCAACGGCCGCCTGTATCGCAGCGCGTTCTGCGATCGTCGTGCTGCCGCTCCTCGTGCTGGCGTTCAGCGTCACCCGGCCGGCCGCGCTGCCGGCGCCGCCGCTCCCGCCGAACTTCGACGGTGTCGCCGCGCAGGCGCTCGCGGTCGAGTTCTCGCACTTCGCGGACCGCGCTCCCGGCGGCGCCAGCTCCCTCCGTGCGGCCCAGTGGTTCCGCGATCAGCTCGCACCGTACGGGCTGCCCGTCTCGTCCGACACCTGGCACGCGGAGCTTCCGGGCCGGGGATCGGTCCGGCTTCAGAACCTCTGGGCCGTCGCACGCGGGCAGTCGCCCGACGCGATCGTCGTGATGGCGCACCGCGACGACACCGGCGACGGGCCGGGGGCGAACGACAACGCCTCCGGGCAGGCCGCCCTGATCGAGCTCGCGCGTGGCTACGCCCAGGCCGACACGCCGGCGGCCCAGCGCGTGCGGGTCGGCGCACACGATCGTCTTTCTCTCCACCGACGGCGGCGCGTTCGGGGGGCTCGGCGCCGCGCGGTTCGTCGGCCCGGCTGCCATTTCACGTCGCCGCCGTGGTCAACCTCGACGCGATCGCGGGACGCGGGCCGCCGCGCATCCTGATCGCCTCCGACACGCCGCGCTCGCCGGCCGCGACGCTCGTCGAGACGGCAGCAAAGCGTGTGCTCGAGCAGACATCGATCCGGGCGCAGCGAACCGGCCTCGCCGAGCAGCTCCTCGACCTGGCCTTCCCGCTCGCGCTCTACGAGCAGGGGCCGTTCGTCGCGCGCCGGCATCCCGGCCGTCACGCTGACGACCTCCGGCGACCGCCCGCCCGATGCGTTCACGCGACCGGGCGAGGGCCCTCGACGGCGCCAGGCTGGCGGGGATCGGCAGGGCGGCCCAGGAGCTGGTCGGGTCGCTCGACCAGGGCCTCGAGGTGACGCAGGGGACGACGAGCTACTCTGGGTCGGGCGACCGGATCATTCGCGGCTGGGCGATCGAGCTCGTGCTCTTCGCGCTGCTGATCCCGTTCGTCGTCGGCGCGTCGACCTGTTCGCCCTCTGCCGCCGGCGGCGGATCTCGCTGCTCCCGGCCGCGCGCAGCCTGCGCAGCCGGCTCGCGTTCTGGCTCTTCCTCGGCCTCGCCTTCTTCGCGTTCCGTCTCGTCGGAGCCTGGCCCGGCGGCGTCGAGCCGCCCGCCCAATCCCGCGACGGCCGCGGCCGGCGACTGGCCGGTGTTCGCGCTGGTCGTGTTCGGCCTGCTGGCGCTTGCCGGCTGGTTCGTCGCGCGGCAACGGCTCGTGCCCCGGCGGCGAGCCACCGACGAGGAGCGAGCTCGCGGGCGACACGGTCGCGCTGCTCGCGCTCGGCGTCGTCGTCGTTGCTCGTGCTGGCGACAAACCCGTTCGCGCTCGTCTTCGTCCTGCCCGCGCTGCACGCCTGGCTCTGGCTCCCGCAGGTGCGGAGCGGCCGCGCCCGTCGCGCGTCGTGCTGCTTCGTGCTCGGCCTCGCCGGGCCGGCGGTGCTCGTCGGCGCGGTCGCGCCTGCGCTCGGGCTCGGCTTCGACGCACCCTGGTACCTCGCTCGAGCTCGCCGGCGTCGGGTACGTGCACGTCACCGGCGGTCGTCACGACGCTCGCGGCCGGCGCCTGCGGCGCCCAGCTCGCCGCCGATCGCCGCGGGCCGGTACGCGCCGTATCCGGCGCGGGCGACGCGGCCGCCGCGCGGGCCGCTCCGCGAGCTGGTCCGCACGTGGTGCTCACCGCTCGCGCACGGCGGCGCACGAACGCCGAACGGCGCCGCGCAGGTTCTAGATCGGCGAGGTAGCGCACGGCGCGCCGGCCGGCGAGCTCGCCCGTCGCCGCTGCGGGACGAGCACGAGCGCGTCGGCCGTGGCCGCGCGCGCGATCATGTGCGACTCCTGGCCGCCGAGCGGCTCGAGCACGACGCCCTCGCCGTCCACGCGCGACCGCGCGCGTAGCAGCGAGTCGCGTCCGGCGCTCCGCTGCACAGCCACCGCCAGGCGGCCCGGGCGGTACGCCGGCCTGGGCTCGCGCGCGCCCTGGAGCGCGAGCAGCGCCGGGCGGACGAAGAGCTCGAACCCGACGAGCGACGAGACGGGGTTCCCGGGCAGGCCGAAGACGAGCGTGCGGCCGCGCACCCGAACGCGACCGGCTTGCCGGGCCGGACGGCGACGCGCCAGAAGACCTCCTCGACCCCGAGCTCGGCCTGCGAAGCGCGCACGAGGTCGTGCGGCGCCGACCGAGACGCCGCCGCTCGTGACGAGCACGTCGGCGGCGAGCGCCGCGCTCGAGCGCCTCGCGCGTCGCGTCGGCGTCGTCGCGCGACGGGCGGCGAGCCGCTCGACCGTTGCGCCGGCCGAGCCGCCTGCGCCGCGAGCATGAGCGCCGTTCGAGTCGTAGATCTCGCCGGGCGCGAGCGGCTCTCCCGGCGCGCGCAGCTCGCTGCCGGTCGCGAGCAGCGACGACGCGCGGCCGGCGCGCGCAGCGCACCGCGCGACACCCGCCGCGGCGAGCGCGCCGAGCTGCGCCGGCCCGAGGCGCGCACCCGGCTGCGACGACGACGTCGCCGGCATGCGACATCGCCGCCGCGCGGCGCGCACGTTCGCTCCTGCGTCAACGCCCTCGACGCTGACGTCGACGCCGTCACGCGTCGTCACGCTCGATCGGGACGACCGCGTCGGCGCCCGCCGGGACGACGCCGCCCGTCGAGATCGCCATCGCCTCGCCGGCACGCGAGCGCGCGCGCGCGCGGGCGGCCGGCGGCGACCTGGCCGACGACGGCGAGCGTCGCCCGGCGTGTCGGCCGCGCGGACGCGCGAAGCCGTCCATCGCCGAGCTGGGAAACGGCGGCAGGTCGACGGCGGCGCGACGTCGGCGCTGCGAGCACGCGGCCCGCGCGCCGCGCCGAGCGGCACGTCTCCGGCTCGAGCGGCCGCACGCGGCCGAGCACGAGCGCGAGCGCCTCGTCGATCGCGAGCAGCGTCGCGCCACTGGACGTCGGCAGCTGCGGCCGCCCGGCGGCTGCGCGTCGGAGCCGGTGCGCCGGGCACCTGGCGGCGCGCGGCTGCCGGCGCGACGGTCGTCGTGGCTGCGTCGTGGTGCGCCGTCGTGGTCGGTCGTGGACGTGACGACGTAGCCGAAGTAGCCGCGCGTGCAGGGTGCGAACGTCGGGTACTTGTTCGGCATCGCGAACTCGCGCGCCGGCTTGCCGTTCGCCAGCGCCGCCGCCATGTACTCGTGCCAGATCGGCACCGGGAAGGTCGCGCCCGCCACCGCCTGGCCGTGCACGTTCAGCATCGGGATCTCGCCGCGCCGGATAGCCCATCCAGACGACCGTCGAGAGCTGGCGTGTGTAGCCGTCGAACCAGGCGTCCGCGTGGTCGTCGGTCGTCCCGGTCTTCCCGGCGTTCGGATGGATCCCGTCGCCCGAGCCGGCGCCCGTGCCGTACTGCGCGTTCTGCCGCAGGACGTCGTTCACCTTCCAGGCGACGCCCTGCGAGAGCACCCGCTTCGTCTGCGGCTTGCCCCAGCTCGCGTCGACCTTGCCACCGGGGAGCACGACCTTCTTGATCGCCGTCGGCTTGGCGTAGATCGCCGAGCGCGGGAACGTCGCGTAGGCGGCCGCCATGTCGAGCGGCGAGACGGCCAGCGAGCCGAGTCCGATCGACGCGAACGGATTGTCGGGTGACAGGTGCACGCCGAGCCGGTGCGCCATGTGCCACACGTAGTCGGGGCCGGTGTCGAGCGTCAGCTGGGCGAACACGGTGTTGTCGGACGCAGCGTCGCGCGGGTGACCGAGATCGAGCCGAGGTACGAGTTCCCGTACGTATGGACCTGCCACGGCGTCGTTCGGCGTAGCACCACGGCCCGACCGTGCAGGTGAACGGCGCCGACGTGTAGTAGGTCGAGTCGGGGTTGATGCCCTTCTCGATCGCCGCCGCGAGCACGAACGCCTTGAAGGTCGAGCCGGCCTGGCGCGTCGACTGCGCGGCCAGGTTGAACTGGTTGCCTTCGTCCTGGAACGACAGCGGTCATCGCGCGGATCGCGCCGGTGCCGGGCTCCACCGAGACGATCGCCGCCGCCGGATCGGTCTTGTAGGGAAGTATGTCGTTGATCGCCTTCTTCGCGGGGCGCTGCAGGCGCGGATCGATCGTCGTGTAGACCTGCAGGCCGCCCTCGCGAACGGTGTTCGCGCCGTAGTGCTGCTCGAGCTGGTCGATCACGTACGAGAAGAAGTAGGGCTCGCGGATCCGGGTGTAGATGCGGCCCGGCTTCAGGCCGAGCACGCTCGAC
>CAWAXB010000006.1:0-93264 GCA_963785895.1 uncultured Actinomycetes bacterium
TCCGTGGCAGAGCGGAATCGAGCAGCCGTCGGGGGTCCACAAGCCCTCGTACCGGTCGTTCTCCGCGCTCGCCCGGGTGATCGACGGCACGGCCTACACCACCCGCGCCGGTCGCACTCCGGTGGTCTCGATGTACCTGCCGTACCTGAACTACTACGCAGCGGTCGGCTCAGGAATCGGCGTGACCTACCGCGTGTACGACGGGTCGACGTTCGTCACCTCAGCGCAGACGAACGTGCCGTTGAAGGCAGATCAGTCGATCTCGTTCACCCCGGACTTCACGCCGGTCAAGGGGCACACCTACACGGTGACCGCGACCGCGAACGAGCAGAACGGCCACACCGAGAGTCCGTTCGGCCACGATCGTCGTCTCCTAGACGCGGACGATCTCGTAGATCACGCCTCGGCCCCAGTCGGCGACCAACAGGTCGCCGCTGGGGTCGACGGCGAGCGCGAGCGGATGGTCGAAGCCCGTCGCGAACGTCGTCACGCTTGCCCGCGGCGGATCCGCACGACGCGGCGCCCGTGCTTCGCGTGAGAGGTACTCGCCCCACTCGGCGACGAACAGGTCTCCGCGCCACGCAGCGATGCCGTCGGCCGACGAGTGCGGCTCGAGGTAGGCGAGCGGCGCAGCCACGCCGCGGCACGCGCCGATCAGCCTGCTCAGCGCGTAGCTCGGCCAGCACGCCGGCCAGCCGTAGTCGGCGCCCGCCCGCACACGCACGACCATCTCGGCAGGCTCGCCGTCGCCGAGGTCGTCGCGGCCGTTCACCGTCGCGTACAGCGTGCGTCCGGCGAAGACGAGCCCGTAGGGGTTGCGCAGGCCGGTCGCGACGACGCGCAGGTCGCGTCCGTCTGGGCTGGAACGAGAGGATCGTCGCCGCTGCGCGGGTCGTCTCCGCGCAGGCATCGCAGGTCGAGCCGGAGCCGAGGTAGAGCCGGCCGTCCGGCCCGGCGACGATCGCGTCCTGCTGGTGGCGTCCGTACGGCAGGCCTGCGAGCACGATGTGCCTGCGTGCCGCGCCAGCGTCAGCGCTTCGACCTTGCCGCTCTCCGAGACGTAGAGCGTGCGGCCGCGCCAGAGCAGGCCGAGCGGCACGACGAGCTTGCGGGCGAACGCCCGCGGCGTGTCGCGACCCGCGCACGACCGAGACGACCGATCCGGTGTCCTCCGACACGTACAGGCGGCGGTCGGGGCCGAACGACATCGCCGTCGGATGGGTGAGTCCGGTCGCGTACACGGTCGCGCGGTAGCCATGCGGGACGTGGATCGCAGCCGCGAGGGCGGCTGCCAGGACGAGCCTTCACGTGCGCACCAGCCGAGGCACGATCGCGACCGCCGTCACTGCGGCCGCGACGCCGACGGCGGCTACGAGCACACCCGCCGCCGCGGTGACGGCGGCCGCGGCCAGCAGCATGAAGTTCACGAGCAGCGCCGCCGCGGCGAGCGCAGCGAGCGTCAGCGGCCCGCCGCACGACGAGCGCACGCTCGCTGCGGATCCGCGCGTCGTGGTCGATCGACCACGACGCGAGCTCGGCCGCGAGCAGCAGCGTCACGCCGATCACCGCGGCCCAGCCGTCGACGGCGTCTCGCCCCTCGCGCGCTCAGGAGGTAGCCCGCCGCCGCCGCGAGCAGCGCCCACGGGATCGCGCCCGGCAGCGCAGGGCCAAGCCCGGCCGCAAGCAGCACGACAGACGCGGCTCCCAGGCCAAGGCGATCACCGAAGCGAGCCGGTGCGGCGGACGTCACGGCGTACACGTCCGCGGCCCCGAGCGCGGCCAGCGCGGCCAGGCCCGTGATCAGACGTGCGCGTGCCGGGCGTAGCGCCTGAATGCCCGCACCTCCTCCAGGACGGCCTGCAGCGATGTCGCGGCGTGCCACTCGGCGACCGCGATCCCCGCGCTGCTGTAAGCGGTGGCGGAGAGCGTCGCGCCGTAGCGTCCAGATGTCGTAGCGCGATCGCGTCGAGGCCGCCGGCGGGCCGCCGCGTGAACGGCACCGGCGAGACGTCGATCACCGCCAGGTCGATAGCCGCGTGCACGAAGATCGAGCAGCGCGCCGACCGACCGCGCGTCGAGCAGCGGTGAGAGCGCGATCACGAGCGCGTTCGGAGGCAGCGTCCGGCGCGGGATCACGTCGATCTCCCTCCAGTAGTAGGAGAGGACGATCTGCGTGTCGAGCAGCGCGTCGACGATCCGGTAGAGCTGTACGAGCCCCGTGCCGGGAACGAGCCAGCGAAGGATGCCGCCGAAGCCGATCAGGCCGACGCGGTCGCGGCGCCGGACGTAGGCGTCGGCCAGGGCCGCGGTCGCGCGGACCGCGAGGTCGAGGGTGCTCCGGCCGCCGAGACGGGCCTCGGCGAACGAGTCGACGAACAGGATCACGTCGGTGTTGCGCTCGGGATGGCTCTCGTTCACCCACAGCTCGCCGCGGCGTGCGCTCGCCCGCCAGTTGACCCGCTTCAGCGCGTCGCCGGGCGCCCACGGCCGGATGTCGGCGAACTCGATCCCCTCGCCCTTCGTCCGCGCGACCTCGTTGCCGGAGAACACCTGCGTCTCGACCGGCTGCAGCACGCGCCGCAGGACGTCCTCGCGCGGGTACGCTCGCAGCTCCGGGCGCGTCGGCGCGACGTGCTCCCAGACGAGCAGCCCGAGCGGGTCGCGGGCGCGCAGATAGGTCGGCCCGAGCACGTGCCCGCCCCAGCGGGCCGCGCGCGCGCCGAACTCGAGCTCGCGCTGCTCGCCCGGCCGCGAGCGTCAGCGCCACCGGGTTGTCGCCCGTCGCTCGAGCTCGACGCCCGCAGGCAGCCGGACGTAGAGATCCAGGCGGTCGACCGGCGTCGCCGAGCCGCGAGCGTCGACGCCGTGCGGTGACGCTCGTCGCCTTCGAGCGCGCGCTGCCGGTCGAGCGTCGACCTCGACGTCGAACCGTGGCGGGGTGGCGAGCGCCAGCCCGGCGGCGAGCGCGAGCAGGAACGGCGCCGTCAGCGCGACGAGCTCGGGCCGCGCGACGACGAGCGCGGCCAGGAGGCCGACCGCCGAGAGGCCCGCGTACGCCGCGAGCTTCGGCGTCGCCCAGCGCGTCACGCGCGCGCGAGGTCTTCGGCGGCCGGCGTCGGCACGGTGTCGAGCCGCTCGCGCACGACGTCCTCGGCGGAGACGCGCTGCACCCACAGCTCGGGACGCAGCGTCAGCCGGTGCGCGAGCGCAGGGACGGCGACCGACTTGACGTCGTCCGGCGTCACGTAGTCGCGGCCGTGCGAGCGCCGCCCGGCAGCGCGAGAGCTTCAGCAGCGCGAGCGAGCCGCGCGGCGAGGCGCCGACCTGGATCGACTGCGCGTCGCGCGTCGCCGCGACGACGTCGACCATGTAGAGGCCGACGGGCTCCGACACGAAGACGCTCCTCGCACGCGGCCTGCATCGCGAGCAGCGTCTCGCGGTCGACGACGCGGCGTCAGCTCGACCTCGTCCGTGCCGCCGCTCGGCGCGGTTCGCGAGCACCTGCCACTCGTCCTCGCGCGACGGGTAGCCGACGGAGATGCGCAGCAGGAAGCGATCGAGCTGCGCCTCCGGCAGCGGATACGTGCCCTCGTACTCGATCGGGTTCTGCGTCGCGAGCACGAGGAACGGCGGCCCGAGCCGGCGCGTCTGGCCCTCGGTCGTCACCTGCCGCTCCTGCATCGCCTCGAGCAGCGCGGCCTGCGTCTTCGGCGGGGCGCGGTTGATCTCGTCGGCGAGCAGCAGGTTCGCGAAGATCGGGCCGGGCCGGAACTCGAAGTCGGACTCGCGCTGGTTGAAGATCGACGAGCCGGTCACGTCGGACGGCATCAGGTCGGGCGTGAACTGGATGCGGGAGAAGTCGAGCGACGTCGACCTGCGCGAACGAGCGCGCCATCAGCGTCTTCGCGAGGCCGGGGTAGTCCTCGATCAGCACGTGGCCGTCGGCGAGCAGGCCGAGCAGCAGCAGCTCGAGCGCGTCGCGCTTCCCGAGCACGGCCTTCTCGACCTCGTCGAGGATGCGCGTTGGCGAGCCGGCCGACCTCGGTGAGCTCCATCGCGCTACATCCTCGCAAGGTCGGCGACGAGCGCGCGCAGATCCGCCTGCGTGATGCCGGGCGCGAAGCGGTCGTCGGGCTCGGCCGGTCGGGTCGGAGCAGCTCCCACCAGCGCCCGAGCGTCTCCGGGCTCGGCGACCTGGCCCGCCCGCTCGAGGCGCGCCTGGGCGATCTCGCGCAGGTGCGGCAGCAGGCGGGTGTGCAGGTCGTAGGCGCGTGCGGTCGCGCGAGCGTCACCTCGCGCTCGATGCGCTCGACCTCGCGGACGCGGCTGCTCGGCCGGCGCCGCTCCGCGAGCGCGCGGTCGAACTCGGAGCGGCGGCGCTTCGGCACCGCATCGCCGGCGGCGGCGACGAGCCCGAGCATGAGCAGCCCGCCGACGACGAACACGTAGACGTGCAGGGCGACGTTGCGCATGCCCGGCTGTGCGAGCGCGATGTAGCCGCAGCGCCAGCGACGCGAGCGACGAACAGGACGATCAGGTCGAGAGGTGGCGCCTCATGCCGGCGCCTTCTGCAGGTCGTCGCGGATCTCGCGCAGCGCGTCGATCGCGTCCTGCTTCATCGACGGCGTCGATCTCGTGGCGGCTGAACTTCGCCTGCTCGAACAGGCGAGGTCAGGCGGACGACCGCATCTCTGCGCGCGGTCAGCCCGAGCAGGATGCGGCTGCAGGTACTCGAGCGGCGTCTCGCTCGGCCGTCGGCGCAGCCCGTGCCGCGCGAGCACGCCTTCCATCCGCGCGTAGGCCGCGATCACCGCGCGCCGCGCGTCGGGCTCGGCCTCGAGGTCGTCGATCGCGTCGCCGATCGACGCAGCGAGGTCCTCGCCGACAGTCGGCTCGCGCTCGTCGGGACGGCGCGTGCGCGCTTGCGCATGCGCGCCGCGTAGAGAACCGCGGCCACGGCCACTCCGACCGCGGCGGCCGCGACGGCGACCCAGAGGACGATCCACTCGAACTGCGGCTCGTACTTCGGCGGGACCGATTGCCGGCCGTGGGTGAGTCCTTTGGCGCCGCCCTTGACCGCGTTCGAGTTGAGGTGGAGGACGTCGCCCAGGTGGTGCTTGAACGAGATCGCGGCTGCGACGACCAGCCCGAGGACCAGGACCGTCAGGACACCTCGGATCACGCGAGCCTGGAAGCTCTTGCGCGGCGTGTCGTCCTCTCGCGCCTGCATGACGAACGCCCACAGCGCGACGGGAATCGCGAGCACGAAGACGATCAGGAAGACGCTGAACGCGTAGCTGAAGTAGTCCGGCGTCGGATGAGCGCTCGAATGGTGGCCGAAGCCGCTGCGGCTGGCGAAGGCGACGACCGCAAGTAGTGCGAGCAGGCCGACCGAGATCGAGGGCGAGCCGGGCGCCGCGTCGACCGGTTGGTGGCCCGAACGGTTCCATCGGCCTCAGAACTTAGACGTCTACCTCCCTGTCTGGTTCCCGGCGCCGTTACCCTTTGGCGTCGATGATGGAGTTGAACGGCAAGCGCGCGATCGTCACGGGAGCCTCGAGCGGGATCGGCGCGGCGACCGCGCGTGCGCTCGAGCAGGCCGGCGCGCACGTCGTGACCGGCTCGCGCAGCGACGGCAACCTCGACGTCACCGACGCGGCAAGCTGCGCGGCCTTCGTCGAGAGTGCCCTGAGCGAGCTGGGCGGGCTGGACATCCTCGTCAACAACGCCGGACTGGCGCTTGGCCGTGACCCGGCGTGGGAATCGTCGCCCGAGGACGAGCGGACGGTGATCGAGACGAATGTGCTCGGGCTGATGCGCATGACGCGGCTCTGCCTGCCGGCGCTGATGGACGGGAGCGGGCACATCGTCAACCTCGGCTCGGTCGCCGGGATCTGGTCGTACGCGGTCGCGTCGTCGTATGTCGCGTCGAAGTTCGCGGTGCACGGATACACCCGTGCGCTGCGCGACGATCTGCTCGGAAAGCCGGTGCGCGTGTCGAACGTCGCAGCCGGCATGGTCGAGTCGAACTTCTCGAAGGTGCGCTTCAAGGGCGACGAGGAGAAGGCCGATGCGGTCTACTCCAACGTCGCGATGGGCGGGCCGCTCCATCCGGAGGAGATCGCCGACTGCATCCTGTTCGCGCTGACCCGCCCGCCGCACGTGAATGTCGACGAGATCGTCGTGATGGCGCTCGCGCCAGACCTCGGGCGGCACCATCCTGCGCGAGAACTAGAGGCTCTCACAGACTTGCCTGTTTCCGCTCGAGCGTGCGCACGTCGCGCGAGAGCAGGACGAGCGCCGTCGCTGCGACGATCAGCACGGACGACCCGATGAACGCGGTGCGTAGGCCAAGTGCGATGCCGAGCGGACCGGCGACGGCCAGGCCGATCGGGGTCAGCACGAACGAGCCGAGCGCGTCGTAGGACGAGAGCCGCGAGAGCTTCTCGCCTGGAATCTCCTGCTGCATGGCGGTGTCCCAGAGCACGCCGAACACCTCGACGCCCGCGCCCGCGAGGAAGCCACACACGATCACGATCGCGAGCGGCGCGGGCCAGGCCAGTGCGATCAGTGGCAAGACCATCGGGAAGATCCCGAACGTCGCCGTCAGAAGGAGCCGCCTCGGGCGCCAGCGAAGCATCACGGCTCCGGTCAGCACGAGCCCGAGCGAGATAGACGCGAGCACCGCTCCCCAGGCTCCGGCTCCACCGAGGTGCCGTTTGGCCACCGCCGGCCCGAGCACGTTGACGGCGCCGGTCTCGGCGGCGTTCACGACCGCAAATTGCAGCACGATCGCCCAGAGCCAGGTGCGCGACCAGAAGTCGCGCCAGCCGTCTCGCAGCTCGTGCAGCACGGTACTGCCCTCGATGCGCAGGCCAGGCGGGAGCTTCATCGCCCCGATCGTCAGCGCCGCCAGAACGTAGCTCGCGGCATCGACGGCGATCGCCCAGCCCGGGCTCGTGGCGGCGACGAGGATGCCGCCGACGGCCGCTCCGGTGATGTTCGTTGCATTGAGCGCCAGCCGGAGGGTCGCGTTCGCCTGCTGAAGCAGGGTTGCCGGCACGGTCTGCGGGATGACGCCGGTACTCGCCGGGAAGAAGAACGCGGATGACGACCCGTTGACCGCAGCGAGTGCGGCAAGCTGCCAGATCTGGGCGTGGCCGGCGATCAGCAGCGCCGCGGCGGCCGCCTGGCTCGCGCCGCTGAGGAGGTTCGAAGCGACCATCACGTGATGGCGTGGCAGCCGGTCGGCCCAGACTCCGCCGAACAGGATGAAGATGACGGTGGGGATCTGCCTCGCCGCCAGCACGAGGCCGAGGTCCGAGGTCGACCCCGTCAGGTCGAGCACGGCGAACGCAAGCGCGACGGGCGCCATTGCGCTGCCCGCCATCGAGATCGTGCGGCCGGCAAAGAGCAGCCGGAACTGCCGCTCGCGGAGCGGCCCAAGCCGACTCATGTCGGTGACGACCAGTTCGGGCGCCGGTACGCCTCATGGAACCCGGCCCGTAGGATGTTGCGATAGGAGGTCGCCGGGCGGTCGGGCAGCCGCTCTCCCGTCTCGGTCGCGAATGTCGCAACGCCGAGCGTGCGACCCAGCTCGAGGCGGGCCTGCAGGAGCGCGCTCTGGGCGCCGCGTCCCCGCGCCTCGGGCAACGTGCACGCAACGCCGAGCCAGCCGGAGCGACCGTCGACGAAGAGCGCGCCCGAGGCGACCGGCTCGCCGTCCAGCGAGCCAACGAAGCAGTGCCAGCCTGGGGCGGAGACGATCGCACCGAGGAGCGGCGCCGCCTCGAGAGAGATGTCCGAACCGAGGGCAACGATCCGGCCGAAGACTTCGGGGTCGTCTGTCTCGGCGACGGCCACCTCGCTCGAGACCGCGGGCGGCGCCTCGTCACCGCGTTCGAACTTCATCCAGGCCAACCCAGGGCGGTAACCGCGCGCCGCGAGCTCTCCGTCGAGCGGCTGGTGGCCGGGCGGCACGCAGATGCCGTGCGGCTGCCCGCCGTACCACGCCGCGATCGCGTCGAGGTCGATCTGCGGACCTGCGGGGATCGCCCGGTTCAGCTCGGTCACCGCCAGCGATTCATGCCCGACGCAGAGCGCGCCGCCGGCGAGCCCGGCTCGCCCGCCCGCCTGGACGACGGCGTCCCGCAGGGCGGCCGCCTCGATCCGGTCGAGCTCGTTCAGCTCGGGTTCTCGCGCGTGTCCCAGTAGCGTTTCAGGCCCTGCCAGCACTGCCAGAGCGGCGCGACGCGATCGTAGATATCCGCCTCGGCGCCGGCATCGGCTCGTGCGGAGGCGACGAACTCGTCGACGTCCATGCCGCTCTGCACACGACCCGCCCAGCGGTCGAGCTCCGCCTCGAAGCGATCGAGGTGCGCGTCGACGTCCTCGTGCACGCCGAAGTGGATCAGGGCCAGGCGCTCCGGCGCGTAGGCGCGAATCGCGGCCGCCGTCACGTGCCACGCTTCGACGTCGATGTCCGGCGGGGGCGACACGGGGAGGACATACGACGCGCCGGGCATGCGCACCCCGGCCGCGTCGCCCGCAAGCAGGGTGCCGTCGCGGAAGTAGCTGACGTGGTGCGACGCGTGCCCCTGGGTCGGGAAGCACTCCCACCCGAGCACGTCACCCTCGGCGCGGCGGATGTTCTGCTCCGGTACCGGCGCGAGCTCGCCCCAGAGCGAGTCGAACAGGTCGCCGTACAGCCTGCGCGCCGAACGCTCGAGTCGCGACGGGTCGACCAGGTGCGGCGCGCCGATCGGCGAGACCCACACCGTCAGCTCGGGATGGCGGCGCACGATCGGGCCGACCGCGCCCGCGTGATCGAAGTGGATGTGTGAGAGCAGCAGGTGCCGGATGTCGCTGAGCTCGAGGCCGCGCTCCTCGAGCCCGGACTCGAGCGCCGGCAGGGTCGAGGTCGGCCCGCAGTCGAACAGGGCGAGACCGTCGTCGGTCTCGACGACGTAGACGCCGATCCCGTGCTCATGCCCCCCGAAGTTGAGATCGATCGGCTGCACGCGTCTACGCGTGCGTGGAGGCGGTCCGTCCCACGAGCGCAGCCTCGAGATCGGCAATCAGGTCGTCGGCCGACTCGATGCCCACCGAGAGGCGGACGAGGTTCGACGGAGGGGCAAACGGCGCTCCCGCGGTCGACGCGTGCGTCATTCGCGCGGGATGCTCGATCAGGCTTTCGACTCCGCCGAGCGACTCGGCGAGCTGGAAGAGCTTCGTGCGGGCGACCAGCGCGACCGCCTCCTCGTCGGATGCTGCGAGGAAGGAGACCATGCCGCCGAAGTCGCGCATCTGGCGTCGCGCGACCTCGTGGCCCGGGTGGCCGGGCAGGCCGGGGTAGAGAACGCGTTCGACGGCGTCGTGACCTTCGAGGAACTCGACGATCCGGTGAGCGTTTTCGCAGTGCTGGCGCATGCGCACCGCCAGCGTCTTGATCCCGCGCAGCACCAGCCAGGCATCGAACGGGCCGGGCACGGCGCCCAGCGATTTCTGCAGGAAGAAGAGGCGCTCGGCGAGCGCGTCGTCGTTCGTCCCGACGAAGCCACCGATCGTGTCGCTGTGGCCGCCGAGGTACTTGGTCGTCGAGTGGATGACCGCGTCGGCGCCCAGATCGAGCGGCAGCTGGAGATACGGCGTCGCGAACGTGTTGTCGACCACGAGGAGCGCGCCCACCTTGTGCGCTGCATCTGCCGCCTTTCGGATGTCGACGACGTTCAGCAGCGGGTTCGACGGCGTCTCGACCCACACCATGCGCACGTCGTCGTCGAGATGCGCGCCGAGGTTGTCGTCGAACTCGTCGGCTGGGACGTAGGTGAAACGGTAGCCCTTCGGCTCGTAGACCTGCGAGGTCATGCGGTAGACGCCGCCGTAGACATCGGCGATCAGCACGACGCGCTCGCCGGGGTCGACGAGGTGCATCAGCGTCGTCGTCGCTCCGATCCCCGAGCTGAACGCCACCCCGTGCTTCGCATTCTCGAGACTGGCGAGTGCCACCTGCAGCGCGGTGCGCGTGGGGTTCGCGACGCGTGAGTAGTCGTAGCCCTTGTGCACCCCGACCGCCTCCTGCACGTACGTGGAGGTCTGGTAGATCGGCGTGATGATCGCTCCGGTGGCGGGATCGGGCTCCTGCCCGTCGTGAATCGCGCGCGTCTCGAATTCCATGGGGCGCAGCCTATCTGGGTCACGTCCGAAGGAGCGTCTTGCGCTGCGGCGCTCACGGACAAACACTTCTTGCCGTGGATGAAACACTGATCTACCGTGAAGAGGTCACGGCGGTGCTGATTGCTCTCTCCGACGTCGTGACGCTCCTGACCGAGATCAAGGAGGTGCTGATCGATGGCGAAGAGGAAGAAGAAGACGATCGCTGACGAAGAGTTCACACGGCGCGCGCTCGCCAATGCGCAGCTTCTGCGGGAATACGGCGAAGGCAAGCTCGACCGCGAGCGGCGCGAGCAAGCCAAGAAGTCTGCGTAGTCAGCGCTCGACGCGTTCCAGACCAAGCGTGCGCGCCAGGCGCGCCGCAGCGCGTTCGAGCTTCGTGTCGACGTTACCGCGCACGCGCGGCTCCGGCGTGAACTTGCGGATGCGGAGCACACCCTCGGCGCGGTCGGCTTTCAGATCGGCGCGGCCGAGGAAGCGGTCGCCGGCCAGCAGCGGCAACACGTAGTAGCCATACGTGCGCTCGTGTTCGCGCTTGTAGACCTCGATGACGTGCCGGAAGCCGAAGAGCCGCTCGAGCAGTGGCCGATCCCAGACGAGGTTGTCGAACGGGCACACGAGGACGGGCGGCGCCGGCTCACCGTCCAACTCCACGCCAGGCAGGACGTAGAACGGCGGTCCGCCGTCTTCGGCCAGCACCTCGCGCAGCCGACCCTCGCCGACGAGCGCGAGCAGGTGTCCGTGGAGGCGTGCTTTGCCGCCCTTCCAGCGCCAGTGCTCCCGGATCGCCGCCTCCGTGAGCGCGCCGCGCGCGCCGACCGCCAGCAGCGCGAGCTCGCGTAGCGTCTCGCCTTCGGACGGGACGGGTGCCTCGAGGATCTGACGCGGAATCACCCGCTCGGCCAGCTCGTAGCGGCGCTGGAAGCTCTGCCTGCCAGCAATCACCAGCTGGCCGCGATCCCACAGCGCGTCGAGCACCAACTTCGCCGGCTTCCAGTTCCACATGCCGCCGCTGCCCTCGCCCTCGAAGTCGCGTGAGCCGAGCGGCCCCTCGGCTCGGATCCGCTCGAGGATCGGCTCGACGAGGTTGCCGTGTTCGCGGATTGCCCGGTCGTGCGCGCCCCAGTGGCCACCGCCGGCCATCGTCGTCCGGAAGTGCGGCCACAGCTCGATCGGGAGCAGTGACGCCTCGTGCGCCCAGTACTCGAAGACACGTCCCGCCGCGAGGAGCTGCGCGGTGGCGTCCAGCGGGAACGCGCCGACCCGGGCGGACAGTGTCAGGCGATGCGCGCGGTCGACCGCGGAGATCGAGTCGAGCTGGACCGCCGTGAGCCTGCGGATCGCCGCCTCGACGTCGTCGGCGTCCGCACGCCGGAAGCGGCCCGAGTATCTCTGCGCCGCGATGACGAGCCGCCGGACCGCGGCGATGCTCGCCGTCATCGAGCTCAGCGGGCGCGAGCGAGGTAGTCGAGCAGGTCGGAGCGCGTGAGGACGCCGACCGGCTTGCCACCGTCGGCGACGACGACGGCGTTCGCGCCGCTCGTCAGCGCACCGACGATCTCGTCGACCGGCGAGTCCGCCTCGACGGCCGCAAGCGGCCCCTGCATGGCCGAGGCGACGTCCTCGTTCAGCGCGTCGGCGTTCTTGAAGACACGGTCGAGGAGCGCGCGGTCCTGCAACGAACCGATCACGTCGGCGAGCGAGCCTGTGTCCCCGTCGCGGACGACCGGCAGCTGCGAGATCGAGAAGCGCTCCATCACGGCGATCGCCTCCGAGACCTTCTGGTGCGCCGAGATCGTCACGAGCGCCGGCGTCTCCTCCTGCTTCGCGCGCAGCAGCTCGCGCACCGAGGGCCGCGGCGCGGTGCGCTCGAGGAAGCCGTGCTCGAGCATCCAGTTGTCGTCGAGGAACTTCGACAGGTAGGAGCGGCCCGAGTCGGGGAGGATCGTGAGTACCTGCGCCTCCGGCCCAAGGTCCTTCGCGTAGCGGAGCGCGCCGGCGATCGTCGAGCCCGCCGAACCGCCGACCAGGAGACCTTCCTCGCGCGCGAGCCGGCGTGCCGCGAGGAACGAGTCGCGGTCGGAGACTCGCACCCACGCGTCGACGACCTCGCGGTCCATCGTCTCGGGCCACGTGTCCTTGCCGATCCCCTCGACGAGGTACGGGTGCAGGTCGGCATCGCTGGTCGCCGTGTAGACCGAGCCTTCCGGATCGACGCCGACGATCTTGACCTCCGGCTTGCGTTCCTTGAAGTAGCGGCCGATGCCGCTGATCGTGCCGCCGGTGCCGACCGAGATGACGATCGCGTCGAGCTCGCCGCCCGTCTGCTCCCAGATCTCCGGCGCGGTCGTCCGGTAGTGCGCCTCCGGGTTCGACATGTTCGAGTACTGGTCGGGCTTGAACCCGCCCGGGATCTCCTCGGCGAGCCGCGACGAAACCGAGTAGTACGACTCCGGCGAGTCGTGGTCGACGGCCGTCGGGGTGATCACGACCTCGGCGCCGTAGCCGCGCAGCGTCGCGATCTTCTCCTGGCTCATCTTGTCGGGCATCACGAAGACGCAGCGGTAGCCCTTCTGCGCGGCCGCGATCGCCAGCCCGACCCCCGTGTTGCCCGAGGTCGGCTCGACGATCGTCCCGCCCGGCTTCAGCTTGCCGTCGCGCTCGGCGGCTTCGATCATCGCGAGCCCGATCCGGTCCTTGTTCGAGCCGCCCGGATTCAGGAACTCGAGCTTGGCGAGAATCGTGCCGGGGACATCGCGCGAGACCTGGTCGAGGCGGACGATCGGCGTGTTGCCGACCAGTTCGAGGACGGTGGGGTACGTGCGGGGCATCGCGGCGCGAAGCCTAGTACACCCGTCCGTGCGGCCGGCTCGTGCTCGCTAGACCTCCCGCTGGAGCTCGTCCGCGGTGAGCTCGTCGCGGCGGATCAGCGTCAGCGTCGCGACCAGGCCGGCCACCGCGATCCCGACCGTCACCCAGAACGCCCATCGCGAGCCGCTCGTGAACGCCTGCGGAAACGGCGTGCCAGTCTTCACGAGGTGGTTGAAGTGGCTGATCGACACGGAGGAGGTGACCGCGACGCCGATCGCGCCTCCGATCTGTTGTGCGGTGTTGATCAGGCCTGACGCGAGGCCGGCCTCATGCCTCTCGACGCCCGCCAGCGCCGCGATCGAGACGGGGATGAACGAGAACGGCAGCGCGAATCCGATCAGCAGATACCCCGGCAGCAGATCCGTCGCGTACGAGGCGTCCACCGGAATCTGCGTGTACCAGAGCAGTCCGGCGATCGTCGCGACGAAGCCGGCGGCCATCACGGGCTTCGCCCCGATCCTCGTCACGAGCGCCTGAGCGGGGCCGGCCCAGAGCACCGCCGTGCCGGCGGTCGCGACGAACGTGAGCCCGGTCTTGAGGGCCGACCAGCCGAGTACTTGCTGGACGTACAAGGTCAGCAGGAAGAAGTTCGCGAACACGACGGCGCCGAGCAGCACGCCGGCGACGTTGGCGCCCGCGACCGTGCGCACGCGGAAGATCCGGAACGGCATCAGCGGATCCCTCACGCGCGACTCGATTGCGAGGAACGCGACGAGCAACGCTGCTGCGATCGCGAGACGTGAGAGCGACCAAGCCGATCCCCAGCCGTGGTTCGGCGCCTCGGAGACGCCGTAGACGAGCAGCGCCAGACCTGCGGTAATCGCGACGGCGCCGGCGATGTCGGGCGAGTGCGCACGCTCCGAGCGACTCTCGCGGACGAAACGCGGTGCAAGCACAAGCGCCAGGGCGCCGACAGGCACGTTGACGAAGAAGATCCACTCCCAGCCGAGGTACCTGGTCAGCACCCCGCCGGCGAGCACGCCGACCGCAGCCCCCGAGCCGCCGATCGCGCCCCAGATCCCGAGTGCCTTGTTCCGCTCGGGACCCTCCTCGAAGCTCGTCATGATGATCGAAAGCGCCGCGGGCGAGATGATCGCAGCTCCGAGTCCCTGAACCGCCCGCGCGCCGACCAGCACGCCCTCGGACCAGGCGAGGCCGCAGAGAAAGGACGCGATCGTGAACAGCGTCACACCGACGTAGAACACACGCCGCCGCCCGAGCAGGTCCGCCGCGCGCCCGCCGAGCAGCAGGAACCCGCCGAAGGTGATCGCGTACGCGGTGATCACCCACTGCAGGCTGTGCTCCGAGAAGCTGAGCGACTTGCCGATCGACGGCAGAGCGACGTTGACGATCGAGACGTCGAGGACGGTCATGAAGAACGCCGCGCAGACGATTGCGAGAGCCTTCCAGCGCTGCGGGTCGGGCTCGGTCATTCGCTGCCCTCCTCAGGAAAACGGACGGGGAGTTGCCGACACCTTGGGAATCGACACGCGTGCGATCGTCGAGAACTCCTGCGGCCGGCACGCCTGGCAGATGTTCGCGTCGCAGGCAACCGAGAGGAAGATGAACGCCTCCTCGATCGTGAAGCCCCACTGCTCCACGAGAAACCGCGCACCCTCTTCGACCGCGCGATCGAGTGCCTCCATGAAGTCGGGCCCGGCGGTGCCGTGGACGATCCAGCGGTCGGCCAGCTCGGTCACCGGCCAGGTGCCCTGCTTGCCCTTGAGGAGCCCGATCCGGATCGTCACCTCGCCGGCGATCTCGACGCCGGTGAAGCACACCTCGCCGTCGCCCATCGAAGCGTGCATGTCGCCGATCGCGAGCATGCCGCCCGGCTGGCGCACCGGCATGTAGATCGTTGCGCCGGGGCCGTGCAGGTGGTTGTCGAGGTTCCCGCCGTGGCGTCCCGCGAAGCCGTTGAACACCTCCCCGCCGTCGGTGGCGACGCCGATCACGCCCACCATCGGCCGCAGCGGGAACGAGATGCGATCGGTCATGTGCACCGTGTCGCCCTCGACCCGGAAGACCTGTGTCAGCGGCGCGTTCACCTGGTCGATCAGCTGCCCGATGCCGGGAATCAACGTCGCGAAGCCGCGCTCTTCGGGCCGGACCTCGAGCAGTTCCACCACGAGCGAGTCGCCGGGCTCGGCTCCGCGCACGGCGATCGGCCCGGTCGCGGAGTTGAGGCGCTGGAAGTCGATCTCGGTCACGAGGTCGGCCTCGGTCTGGATCTGGCCGGTGAAGCAGTCGTTCGTCTCGAGAGTCACGATGGAGCCCGGCTCGACCTCGAGCACGGGCTCCATCGCGGGCCGAAGGCCAGACGACCTCATCGCGGCCGATCCGATGTGAGGCCGCCGTCGTCATCACGCGGGTGACACCGCCGGTGACTCAGGAGTCGGGCCCGCGATCTCATCCGGGACGTAGATCCGTTGCGCCGCCTTCAGCGCCTCCGGCTTCGTCCGTTGCATCACCAGGCCGATCACGAGGCCGGCAAGTACCCAGCCCAGCGCCACCCAAACCGCGTATCGGACCGGGTAGGCCGGCAGCGGGTTGTACTGGTAGTAGAGCGGGAACGCGAACAGCACGATTCCGGCGACCGGGCACACGAGGTGCAGGAACCAGTTGAACTGGTCGCGTCTCTCGGTCAGGTAGTAGCGGATCGACCCGAGCATGACGAGCATGTAGACGAGTATCACGACCACGGTCGCAGCCGTGGCGAGCATGATGAACCCGTTCAGCGGTCCCCATTTCCAGCCGAGCGCGAACGACAGGAAGAGCGCGATCGCCATATTCAGGAGGATCGCGATGTGCGGCGTCTTGAACCGCGGATGCGTGCGCGCAAGTTGCTTCGGCGCGATCCCGTTGCGCGCCATGGCGTAGTACACGCGCGTCGCGGCGTTGAAGCCCGCGTTCGAGTTCGCGATGATCGAGTTGATGATCGCGGCGAAGACGAGGATCCAGCCGCTGCCCCACATGACCTTGGCGAGGTCGCGCCACGGGTCGGCGCTGCCTCCGGCCTTCTGCGTGAACTGGGAGAAGCCCTCGCCGTACACCCACGCGTACGAGAGCAGGACGTAGAAGAGGCCGATTGCCAGGCACGAGCCGACCACGGCGAGGGGGATCGTCCGCCGCGGGTGCTTCGCCTCTTCCCCGAGCGGGGCGGACGCTTCGAAGCCGATGAACGCAAGGATCGCGAACACCATCCCCTTGCCGACGCCCGTGAACGCCCCTTCGGGCGCATGGTTCGGGTTGAACGCCTGGAGATTCAGGTCGCCGGCGTTCGAGATCAGGATCCAGATCGCGAGCGCGGCGAAGACGCCGATCTCGAAGACCCCGAGGATCACGCCCGCACGGGCGGAGATCCTGATGTCGCGGTAGGTGAGCAGGAACACCACGGCGGCGACGGCGCAGACCCAGATCCACCACTGGCCCGAGTAGTTCCAGCCCGCCTCGCCAGACATCACCTCGTGCATCGCCCAACCGCATTCGAGGAACAGAAACGGTACGACGAGCGGCTCGAAGAGCAGGAAGAGCCAGCCGACGACGAACCCCGCGTACGGGCCGAGCGTCCGTGCGGCGTAGGTATAGAGCCCACCTGCCGACGGCATGTCCTTGGCGAGTTGCCCGATCGAGTTCGCCGCCAGCAGGCACGCGACGAGCGCGAGAAAGACCGCCAGCGGGAGCGCCGGCCCGGCGTGTGGCACCGAGATGTAGATCGAGTAGGCGACCGCGGCGGCGGGAGCCATATGGGTGATCGACTGGAAGAGCACCCCGGGCAGCCCGATCGAGTGCTCGCGCAGATGGTCGAAGTCGTGACGTGCGGACTCTGACGCGTCCATTCGTTACCTCCGGGAGAGTTTGCGAGACCCCGCCGCGATCGTGTCAAACGGCACGGACGTCACGAGATGCTCAGTGCCGGAAGTGGCGGCGGCCGGTGAAGACCATCGCGGCGTCCGCGGCCTCGACCGCGGCGATCACCTCCGCGTCGCGCTTCGAGCCGCCGGGCTGGACGATTGCCGTCACGCCCGCCGCCAGCGCGAGCTCGGCCCCGTCCGCAAACGGGAAGAACGCATCGCTCGCCAGCACCGCCCCGGTGAGGTCATGGCCGTGCTCGCGGGCCTTCTCGACGGCGATCCGGACGGCGTCGATGCGGCTCATCTGGCCGGCTCCGACGCCGATCGTCTGCAGGCCGTTGACGATCACGATCGCGTTCGACGACACGTGCTTGCAGACGCGCCACGCAAAGACGAGGTCGTCCCAGCGGGCATCGGGCACGTCGCCACACACGACCCGCATCGACTTACGACCGTCGAGCTCGCTGTCGCGCTCCTGCACGAGCAGGCCACCGAGCACCCGCTTGACGTCGTGCTCGCCCGGCGTCTCGGCCCGCCGCTCGCGGTCGCCGAGGATCCGCAATGCCTTCTTCTGACGCAGCGCGTCGACCGCGGCCTCCTCGTACCCCGGCGCGAGCAGCACCTCGACGAAGTGCTCGGCGATCCGCGCGCCGAGCGCCGCGTCGACCGGCCGGTTCAGCACGGCAACGCAGCCGAACGCCGAGACGGGGTCGGCTGCGAGCGCGCGTTCCCAGGCCTCCTCGACCGTCGCCGCCACGGCGACTCCGCACGGGTTCGCGTGCTTGACGATTACCGCCGCGGGATGCTCGAGCTCGCGGCTGATCCGGCGCGCCCCCTCCAGATCGGCCAGGTTGTTGTACGACAGCTCCTTGCCCCCGAGCTGCTCGACCTCCGAGAGCAGATGACGCCGTGCGCCGTCTTCGCGGTAGTACGCGGCTGACTGGTGTGGATTCTCGCCGTACGAGAGGTCGCTCACCTTGCGCAGGCTCAGCGTGAGCCGCTCCGGGAACGCTTCGTCGCCGGCGAACCACGTCGCGATCGCGGACTCATAGGAGGCGGAAGCGGCGAACGCAGCGCGTGCGAGGTCGCGCCGGGTCGCGAGCGAGACCGCCCCGTCCGCGCGCAGCTCGGCGAGCACGGTCGCATACTGCTCTGCGTCCGAGAGCACAGCCACGTGCGCGAAGTTCTTCGCCGCGGCGCGGAGCATCGACGGGCCGCCGACGTCGATCATCTCGACGATCTCGGCCTCGGTCGCGCCGGGCTTGCCCGCCACCGAGGTGAACGGATAGAGGTTGACGCAGACGAGGTCGAACGGCTCGATCTCGTGCGCCGCAAGCGTCTCGACGTCCTCGGGGAGGTCGCGCCGCGCGAGGATTCCCGCGTGGATGCGCGGGTGCAGCGTCTTGACCCGCCCGCCAAGCATCTCGGGCGCCGCGGTCACCTCCTCGACGCTCGTCACGGGCAAGCCTTGTCCGGCCAGGAACGCCGCGGTGCCGCCGGACGAGACGAGTTCCCAGCCGAGCTCGACGAGCGCGCCGGCGAGCTCCTCGATGCCGGTCTTGTCGTAGACGCTGATCAGCGCGCGCGGCGTTGTTTTCACCTGCAGAGCTCTCCCACCACTTCGGGCAGCAATCTGTGCTCGACGGAGTGCAGTCGCTCGACGAGCGTCTCGCGCGGCTCCACCGGCACCGCCTCTTGCCGGATCACCTCGCCGGAGTCGAGCCCTTCGTCGACGTAGTGCACGCTCACACCGGTTGTCTCAGCACCGGCTGCGAGCGCGTCGTCGACCGCGTGCGCGCCCGGAAACGCGGGCAGCAGCGACGGGTGAACGTTGATGACACGGTCGGGAAAGCGCGCGAGAAACGGCTTGGTGAGCAGGTGCATGTAGCCGGCGAGCACGACCAGCTCGACGTCGTGCTCCTCGAGCCAGGTCGCCATCACGAGGTCGCGCTCCTCACGGTTCGGCGAGCAGTCGAGCGAGAAGGTCGCGGTCGCGAGCCCCGCGGCCCGCGCGCGCAGCAGGGCATAGGCGTCCCTGCGGTTCGACGCGACTGCGGCCAGCGGCAAGCCGGCGTCGATCAGCGCCTGCAGGTTCGATCCTTCGCCGCTCACGAGCACGCCGATCACGAGATCCGGCCGATCGCGAGCTCGCCCGGTTCGGCCGCTTCGACGACCGCGCACCAGCCGATGCCGAGGTTGAAGACACGCCGCGCCTCCTCCTCGGAGACGTGGCGGGCAAGCCAGTCGAAGACCGGCGGGCGGTCCCAGGCGGCCCAGTCGAGCTCGGCGCCCCGGCCCGGCAGGAGGACGCGGGCCAGGTTGCCGGCGATCCCGCCGCCGGTGACGTGCACGAACGCCTTTGCGCGCCCGCGCAGCGCCGGGCGACGTCGAGATAGAGGCGCGTGGGAGCGAGCAGGTCGTCTCCCCGTAGTCCTCGGCCTCGAGCACGCGGCGCGCGAGCGTGAAGCCGTTCGCGTGCAGCCCCGACGAGGCGAAGCCGATCACCGTGTCTCCGGGTGCGATCGTCGAGCCGTCGATCACGGCGTCACGGGCAACGACTCCGACGCACGTTCCGGCGAAGTCGAGCTCCCCGTCGGCGTAGATCCCGGGCAACTCTGCGGTCTCGCCGCCGACCAGTGCCACACCGGCTTCCCGGCAGACCGCGGCGGCGCCTTCGACGAGCTCAGCCACCTCGTCGAGCGAGATCACGTTCGCCGCGACGTAGTCGAGCAGCATCAGCGGGTCGGCGCCGCAGGTGGCGACGTCGTTGATGCAGTGGGCGGCCAGGTCCGCGCCGCAGTCGCGGAGACGACCCCGCTCGCGCGCGAGCACGAGCTTTGTGCCGACGCCGTCGGTCGACGCGGCGAGCAGGCGCGCATCATCCAGGGGTGGAGGCCGGCAAACGCCCCGAAGCCGGTGGCGCCGGTCGACTCGACCGCGGCGCGCAAGCGCGAGACGACCGCGCCGGCGGTCCGCAGCGACACGCCGGCGGCGCCGTAGGTCTGTAGTGAATCCCCCAGACCGAAGAGTCTACGAGAACGTTCGCCGTACAGCTCGGGCCGCCCCTCCGGCCCGTCGGGAAGGAAGCGCACGACGGTTTCGCCGACGAGCACCGCGTCTCCGTCGGCCTCCAGTCCCAGCAGGTCGGCGAGCGCGCCGGCCTTGGCGCCCGGCTCGTCGGCACGGAGCTGGAGCTCCGTCAGGCGCAGCGTCTCCCGCGCCTCGAGCAGGTCGTCGATCCAGTCGCGCGGCGGATGCACCTCGAGGCGGTAGCCGGCGTTGGTCGCCACGAAGGTCCGGCGCCCGCCGTGCTCCTGCACGCGCAGGTTCCACTTGACGGCGCGTTCGAGCACCGCGTGGAACTGATCCTCGTCGAGGGCGATGCCGAGATGGTCGACACGCGGAATGCGCCAATGGCCCGGCTGCACGACCACGTTCACGGCGCCGTGCTGGAACTCGGTGAGCCGCAGCTTGAAGCCGTCACGGTCGAGCATCTCCCAGGATGCCCCCGGCTCGGCCGCGATGTGCTCGTCGCCGATCCGGCCGTACCGGGCGACCAGATCGAAGCCCAGCTTGCCCAGGTACCGAGCTTCGAGGCCGCGGAGCTCGGAGGTGACCAGGTGGTAATGGAAGACGTGCACATATCTAGTCTTTCAAGGTCGTGAATCGCCATCGCTGCTGTCGCCGTGGAGCTTCGAGCCGCTCCAGATCGTGCCGACAGTGCTCGTCGCGATGCTCTACGTGCGCCGGGTGCGCACGCTCGCGCGGCGCGGGCAGGCGGTGAGCCGCTGGAAGCAGACGAGCTTCTGGACGGGCATCGCGCTCGTCGTGATCGCACTCAACTCGCCCATCGACGCGCTCGGCGAACAGCACTTCTTCTTCGTGCACATGCTGCAGCACGTGATCCTCGGCGACCTGGCGCCGCTGTGCTTCGTCTCGGGTATGTCGGGGCCGATCCTGCAGCCCGTGCTGAAGCTGCGCTATGTCGAGAGCCTGCGCGTGCTCGCGCACCCGCTGATCGCCCTGCCGATCTGGGCGGTCGATCTCTACCTCTGGCACATCCCGTTTCTCTACGACGCCGCGTTGCACCACAACTCGGTGCACGCACTCGAGCACTTCCTCTTCTTCACCTGCGGCTGCCTGATCTGGGAGCCGGTGATCGAGACCTTGCCGTCACCCGCCTGGTTCGGGACCGGGGTGAAGATCGCCTTCATCTTCGCCGTCCGGCTCTTCGAGACGATCCTCGGCAACGTGTTCATCTGGTCGAGCTCGGCGTTCTACTCCGTCTACCGGCACGCCCCGGAGTGGGGAATCTCGCCTGCGCACGACCAGAGCCTGGCCGGGATCGTGATGATGGCCGAGGGCTCGGCGGTCACGCTCGGCGTGCTCGTGTGGCTGTTCCTGCGCCTTGCCTCGGAGGGAGCGAGACGCGGCAGCGGCTGCTCGAGCAGGGGTTCGACCCGCGCCGAGGTGAACCGGGCCGCCGCTACGGCCGTGCGGCCGAGCTCGAGCGCCCGGCTGGAACGGCTACGGGGACGGCGTTCGAAGCGCACAGCTTCGCCGGTGTCGTCCGGCGATCGCGCGTCGGGTAGCGTCGCCGGGTCAGGCAGGCGCGGCAGAGCTCGCGCTCGGGCCGCTGCGTCGCCGCCTGGAGCCCGTCCAGCGAGAGGTAGGCGAGGCTCGTCGCGCCGATCGCGGCGCGCACCTCCTCGACGGTCGAGTGGGAGGCGATCAGCTCGTCCTCCGAGGCGAGGTCGATGCCGTAGTAACAGGGGGAGACGATGGGCGGAGACGAGATGCGTACGTGCACCTCGGCGGCGCCGGCGTCGAAGAGCATCGCGACGATCTGACGCGTGGTCGACCCGCGCACGATCGAGTCGTCGACGACCACGAGCCGCTGGCCGGCGACCTCGGCAAGCGGGTTGAACTTCATCCTGATCCCCTGCTCGCGCATGCCCTGCTCGGGCTGGATGAACGTGCGGCCGACGTAGCGGTTCTTGATCAGCCCTTCGCTGAACGGGATGCCGGATCGCGCGGGCGAAGCCGATCGCGGCCGGCGTGCCCGAGTCGGGGATCGGCAGGACGAGGTCGGCGTCGACCGGCGACTCGGCAGCGAGGCGCTCGCCCATGCGCACGCGCGCACCGTGCACCTCGACGCCCGAGAGCCGCGTATCGGGCGCGCGAGGTAGAAGAACTCGAAGATGCAGAGCGCGCCGCGTCGGCCTGCTCGACCGCCTGGATCGAGCGCAGCCCCTCCTCGTCGGCGATCACCAGCTCGCCCGGTGCGATCTCGCGCTCGAACGTCGCGCCGACGAGGTCGAGTGCGCACGATCTCGGAGGCGACGACCGGGTCGTCGCCGAGCCGGCCGAGCGACAAGCGGCCGGAACCCGAACGCGTCGCGGAAGGCGAACAGCTTGCCGTCGGCGAGTCCCACGACGGTCGCGGCGCCCTCGAGGCGCGCCATCGTCCGGCGACGGCCTCGTCGAGCGGCCGCTCGTCGTCGGCGATCAGCGCGGCGATCACCTCGGAGTCGGAGCTCGAGCCGAGTGGCTTGCGGACCTCTGCCGCAGCGCGTCGGCGTTGACGAGGTTGCCGTTGTGGCCGAGCGCGACCGTGCGCACGCGGCCGTGGTGCAGCAGCGGCTGGGCGTTCTCCCAGGCGTTCCCGCCCGTCGTCGAGTAGCGCGTGTGCCCGATCGCGAGGTCGCCGTGCAGCCCCGAGAGGCTGCGCTCGTCGAAGACCTGTGGCACGAGTCCGAGATCGCTCAGGGCGGTCAGCCGCCCGTCCTCGCTGACCGCGATCCCGGCCGACTCCTGGCCCGCGGTGCTGCAACGCGTAGAGGCCGAAGTAGCTGAGCCGCGCGACGTCGCGCCCCGGCGCGCGCACGCCGAAGACGCCGCACATCAGACGGCGCCCAGCTCGACGACGTCGCCCACGGGATGCGCCGTCGAGGCGACCACGACGCCCTCGGCGCTCGAGCACGTAACAGTCTGTCCAAGCGGCCTCGAGCCCGGACCAGGCGGCGGCCTCGCGGAGGGCGAGCGCGAACGCCGCCGTCGGAGACGTCGTGCGCGAGCGTGAACCAGTGCGCGGCGTCGCCAGACGAAGCGCACGAGCCGGCACCCTGGCCGCGCAGCAGGAAGATCGTGTCGCCCGCGCTGCCAGCGGCCCGGGATGCGGGTGACGTCGCGCACGAGCCCGACGCAGCCGACGACCGGCGTCGGCGGGATCGGCGCGTCCGCCCGTCTCGTTGTAGAGCGAGACGTTGCCGGAGACGACAGGGATCCCGAGCTCCTCGGCGGCGACGCGAGATGCCCTCGATCGCCTGCTCGAGCTCCCAGCCGATCTCCGGGCTTCTCCGGGTTGCCGAAGTTGAGGCAGTCGGTGAGCGCGAGCGGCTCGCCGCCCGCGCAGGCGACGTTGAGCGCGGCCTCCATGACCGCGCCCCAGCCCGGCCTCGAACGGGTTGCGCCAGCCGAGCGGCGGCCCGTCGAGCGAGACCGCGATGCCGCGCGTGCCGTCGATCCGCAGCACGGCGGCGTCGAGGCCGGGCCGGCGTACGGTGCGCGAGCCGACGAGCTGGTCGTAGCGCTCGAACACCCAGGTCTTCGGCTCGTCGTTGACGGGATCGACCGGCGCTGGGCTCGACCGCCTGCGGCGTCGCGCTCGACGTCGTAGCGCGGGCACTCGTCGGTCAGCAGCGCGGCGGGGATCGAGCCGACGACCTCGCCGCCCGAGAAGCGCGCGCAGCTCGCCGTGGTCGGTCACCTCGCCGATCACGGTGCACGGCAGCTCCCAGCGTCGCAGACGGCGCGCACGTCGTCGACCCGCTCGGGCGCGACGACGGCCACCATCCGCTCCTGCGACTCGGAGATCATGATCTCCCACGGCTCGAGGTCGTCCTCGCGCAGCGGGACGCGGTCGAGGTGCACGTCGACGCCCATCCCGTCGCGCGCCATCTCGGAGAGCGACGAGGCGAGCCCGGCCGCGCCGCAGTCCTGCAGCGAGACGACGAGGTCGCGCTCGACGAGCTCGAGCGACACCTCGATCAGCGCCTTGCCGCGGAACGGGTCGCCGATCTGGACGGAGGGGCGCTTCTCGTCGGAGCCTTCGAGGTCCTGCGAGGCGAGCACGGACGCGCCGCCGATGCCGTCGCGGCCCGTGAGCGCGCCGTAGAGCACGAGCGCGTTGCCGGCGCCCTGCGCCTTCGCCGAGAGCACGCGCTCGGTCGGGCAGGAGCCCGACGCACATCGCGTTGACGAGCGGGTTCGCGGCGTACGCCTCGTCGAAGACGCATTCGCCGCCGACGTTCGGGACGCCGACGCAGTTGCCGTAGTGGCCGATGCCGGCGACCGCGCGCTCGAAGTGCCAGTCGGGCGCGCCGAAGCGCAGGCCGTCGAGCAGCGCAATCGGCCGGGCGCCCATCGCGACGATGTCGCGCAGGATCCCGCCGACCCCGGTGGCCGCGCCCTGGAACGGCTCGACCGCCGACGGGATGGTTGTGCGACTCGGCCTTGAACGCGACGGCGACGCCCGTCGCCGAGGTCGATCACGCCCGCGTTCTCGCCCGGCCCCTGCAGGACGCGCTCGCCCTGCGACGGCAGCCGCCGGAGCAGCCGCGCCGAGTGCTTGTAGCCGCAGTGCTCCGACCAGAGCAGCGAGAAGACCGCGAGCTCGAAGTCGTTCGGCACCCGGCCGAGCAGCTCCCGGATACGGTCGAACTCTCCGTCGGTGAGACCGAGCGAACGGTGAAGGGGCTGGTCGGCGACGGCAGCCAGAGAGCCAGTGTACCCCGCCTCTAGGATGGCTTCGTGCAGGCGACCACGGAACGGATTGTGGGAATGCGCCCGCCTCGCGCCGACGACGAGCACCTTCACGGCGCCGTCTCCTGAGGAAGGCACGCGCTGTGTTCGTCGTTCAATCTCACGGACGTGCCCGTACGCGGTTGGAAAAGGATGAACCGCCGCTCGCTCCCGCTACTCGTGCTGCTCGCGCTGATCTGGGGCAGCTCGTTCATGTTCATCAAGATCGCGGTGCGCGAGCTCGACCCGGCCACGCTGGTGCTCGGGCGACTCGGCCTCGCCGCGGTCGCGCTCGGGATCGTCGTGCTCGCTCGACGCTCGGGCGTGGTGCGACGCTCGCCGAGCTGCGCGCGCACTGGGCCGGCGCTGGCCGTCGTCGGGCTCCTGAACACGGCGGTGCCCGTTCTGGCTGCTCTCCTGGGGCGAGACGCGGATCGACTCCGGCCTCGCGTCGATCATCCAGGCGTCGGTGCCGATCTTCAACGCGCTGCTCGCGTTCGGCTTCTTCCACGAGCAGCGGGTGAGCGGGCGCCGGCTCGTCGGCGTCGTGGTCGGGTTCGTCGGCGTCGCGCTGCTCGTCGGCGCCCAGCCGCAGGCGAAGATCCTCGGCGCGCTCGCCGTCGTCGGCATGGCGACGTGCTACGCCGCCGGCGGTCTGCTCGCCGCGGCACTACCTGGCCGACGTCCGCCCGCAGGTCGTCGCGCTTCGGCACGACCGCAGTCGCCGCGCTTGCGGTCGCTGCCCGCGGGCGTCGCTCTGGCGCCGCACCACGTGCCGCACTGGAAGACCGATTGCGTCGGTCGCCGTGCTCGGGCTCGTCGCGACGGCGTTCGCCTACCTGCTCTTCTTCACGATCATCGCCGAGCGCGGGCGCGGGCTACGCGTCGCTCGTCACCTATCTCGTGCCGCCGATCGCGCTCGTCTACGGCGCGCTGTTCCTCGGCGAGAGCGTCGGCGTGGCGGCGCTCGCCGGGCTGGTCCTGATCCTCGGCGGCGTGGCGCTCGGCACGCGGACGCGCAAGGCTGCGCCACCGGCCGTCGGGCCGGCGGCCGCGGAGCTGTCGTGATCACGCTTCGCCGTGCGACTGCCCGAGGACGTCGATTGGCTCGGCGGCGCTCTATGCCGACGAGCGACGTCGAGCCGTTTCTCGGTGGGCAGCACGCCCAGGGCGAGACGGCGGTTCTGCGCGGAGGTCGAGCGCTCGCAGCGCGAGCCCGAGCGCTTCGGGCGGATGATCGTCGAGCTCGACGGCGAGCGCGCCGGCGCGCTCGGGTATCACGAGATGAACGAGCGCGAACCGGATCGCGCAGCTCGGAGGCCTGGCCGTCCATCCCGACTTTCGCCGGCGCGGCGTGGCCGACGAGGCGGCGCGGCTCGTCCAGCGCTATCTGATCTTCGAGCTCGGCTTCCACCGGCTCGAGCTCGCGTGCTACGGGTTCAACGACGCGCGCGATCCGTCACGCCGAACGTGTCGGGCTTCGTGCGCGAAGGCGTGAAGCGAAAGGCGTACCTGCGTCACGGCGAGTGGCAGGACGCGGTGCTGTTCGCGCTGCTGCGGGAAGACCTCGAAGAAGTGGAGGGATGATGCTCACCTGTTCCAGGCCGAGTGGTGCCCGTACTCGGCGGCGGTGCGCGAGCGATTGACCGAGCTCGGCATCGACTTCGTCGCACGCCACGTCGAGCCGTGGCCGGAGCAGCGGGCCGAGCTCGCCGCGCTGGTCGCCGAGCCGTCGATCCCCGTGCTCCAGACCGACGACGGGCAGGTCTTCGCGGGGCCCGAGGAGATCTTTGGCTACCTCGACGGGCTGCCCGAGGGCGAATGCGACGTCCGCGCATCGCGAGCGCTATCGCGAGCACGCGGGCCGAGCGGCGCCTCGAGCTGACGAACCAGGTTCTCGAACGCCTGGCGCACCGCTCGATTCCTAGAATGCCTGCATGACATCCCGCTATCTCCACACGATGGTCCGGATCACCGATCCCGAGCGGAGCCGCGCGTTCTACGAGGCGCTCGGGTTCGAGTTCCGGCGCGAGTCGCCGATCGTTCGCAACGGCGAGCTCGAGGCGACGCTCTACTTCTTCGGTTTCCCGGGCCAGGAGGAGGAGCTCGAGCTGACGTTCAACCAGGACGGCAGACGCTACGACCTCGGCACCGGCTACGGGCACATCGCGATCGGCGTCGACGACCTCGACGGCACGCTCGCACGGCTGGCAGAGCAGGGGATCGAGCCGGAGCGCGCGCCGTACCAGGTGCGCGAGGGCGGCTCGTGGCTCTGCTTCGTGCGGGACCCGGACGGGTACCGGATCGAGATCATCGGCCGGACCTAGTGGTCGCTCCGGCAAGTACGCCGCTGCTTGGCCGGCTGCAAACGCTTCGCATCGCCGCGTCCTCGGTCGCCCCGATAGCTCAAGCTATCGAGGCTCCCTGCGTCCTTGCGCTGCTCGGTTTTCGCGCGGCCAACCAGCACCGGACTTCCTGGAGAGACCACTAGTGGTCGCTCCGCCGGAGAGACCACTCGTGCACGCGTCCGGGATCGACAGACGCGCGATGGTCGAGCTGTCGAGCGGCCACCTCGCCGTCGACTTCGCATCGGGGAGCGTGCCGGCGTTGATCCCGTTCCTCACCGACCGTTTCCACCTCGGCTACGCGCTCGCGGCGATGCTGCTGCTCGCGGCAACCGTCTCGTCGTCGCTCGTGCAGCCGCTCTTCGGGCTGTGGTCGGACCGCCGGGGGGCGCTCTGGCTGATCCCCGGCGGCGCGGTGCTCGCAGCAGCCGGCATCGGCGGAGCCGCGATCGCGCCGGCCTACCCGATCGTGCTTCTCCTGGTGTTCGCCGGCGGTCTCGGCGTGGCGGCGTTCCATCCCGAAGGCGCGAAGTTCGCGGCCTACGCGAGCGGCCACAAGCGCGCGAGCGGCATGTCGTACTTCAACATCGGCGGCAACACCGGCTACGCGCTCGGGGCGTTCGCCACCGGACAGCTCGTCGTCTGGCTCGGGCTCGTCGGCGGGCTGCTGGCGATGGCGCCGGTGCTGCTGGTGGCGGTGGGGCTTTTCCGGGCCGTCCCGTACTTCTCCCGGCTCACACCGGGCCCGGGGGACGCGACCTACGGGCGGGGCGACGACCGGCGCAGAGCGATGACGCTCCTGGGAGTGGTGATCGCCCTCCGCAGCGTCGCCTGGTTCACGTTGCTCGCCTTCGTGCCGCTCTGGGTCGTCTCGCTCGGCCACTCGAAGGCCGACGGCAGTCGCCTGCTCTTCATGATGCTGCTCGCCGGCGCGCTCGGGACGCTTGCGCTGGGCCCGGTCGCCGACCGGATCGGCTCAGGCGGACGCTCGTGATCACGCAGGCGGTGATCGCGCCCGCCATGCTCGTCTTCGTCTACGTCGGCGGGCTGGCCGGAGCGCTCGCGCTGATGCTGGTCGGCGTGTGCATCGTCGGCACCTTCGGCGTGACGATGGTGTTGAGCCAGCTCTATCTGCCGCGCCACGTCGGCATGGCCTCGGGTATCTCGGTCGGGCTGGCGATGGGCATCGGCGGCGTCGCAGCCGTCGTGCTCGGCGCGGTCGCGGACGCGGTCGACCTCAAGACCGCGCTCACGATCAGTGCCGTCGCGCCCGCGCTCGGAGTCGTCTTCTGCATGAAGCTGCCCGCGCCGGCTGAAGCCACACGGGCGATCGTCGGCCCGGTCGTCGCCGCGGGGAGCGAGTCGTGATCCTCTACGAGAGTCCCCGCTCGGGCAATTGCTACAAGGTGCGGCTGCTCCTCGCACACCTCGGGCTCGAGGTGGAGCGGCGCGCGGTCAACGTGCTCGACCCCTCGGAACGGCAGCGACTCCTCGACGGTCTCAACCCGGCGCTCCGGATCCCGACCCTGGTCCTCGACGACGGCAACGCGCTCGCCGAGTCCGGCGCGATCCTCTGGTATTTCGGCGAGGGCACGCGCTTTGTCCCCGGTGACCGGTACGAGCGGGCGCAAGTGCTCCAGTGGATGTTCTTCGAGCAGTACGAGCACGAGCCGGCGATTGCCGTCGTGCGTTTCTGGCTGACGCTGTCGGGCGATCCGGGGGCGCACGCCGACCGGGTGCCGGGAAAGCAGGCGATCGGATACCGCGCGCTCGACGCGATGGAACGTCATCTGGCCGGCCGCGATTGGCTGGTCGGCGGCGGGATCACGCTCGCCGACATCGCGCTCTACGCCTACACGCACGTCGCGGGCGAGGGCGGATTCGACCTCGGGCGTTACCCGGCGATCCGTGCCTGGCTTGCGCGCGTCGCGGCCGAGCCCGGACACGTGCCGATGAACGCTTAGCGGACGAAGAGCGGTGCGCCGGCGACCGCTCCCGCCTGGGCGCGGATCAGCGACCGGTGTGGCAGGGCACCCGTCCAGCGGAAGAAGCCGCCGGCACCGCGCTGCACGGTCGCCACGGTGCTCCAGCCCGCGCCGGTCTTCTGCTGGATCTGTGCCGGCGACGCTGTGGCCGGCGCGCGCAGCTGGCCCCACAGTGTGACCCGTTCTCCGCTGCGCATCACCTCGGCGAGCGGGAGTTGGAACGCTGCGAGTGCGGGCTTCGGCCGGCCGGCCAGCGTCACGAGCCCGCTCTGGAACCGTGAGCTGCTGGGCTCGTCGCGATAGAGGAAGTGGATCAGCAGGTCGACGCGCGGAGTGCGGTACGCCACATAGGCGCCTTCGCTGATGTACAGCGCCTGCGAGGGCCGGCGACACGCCGAGCACCCGATCGGGCGGGTTCGACTGGTAGCCGTACTCGGTCAGCCAGATTCGCGCCCGCTTCCAGTCACGCGAGACGAGCGTGACGAGTCGTTGGATCGTCGCCATCGTGATCGTCGTGCAGTGCATGCAGCCGCCGGTGAACGGCGACTCGCGCTTCGGGTTGAGCGGGTACGGATGGTGCGCGTACGCGTCGAGGCGAGCGTGGGCCGCGTGCATGCCCGCGATCCACGCGACGGGCGATACGCCGCGAGTCGCGCCGCGCGGAGCGGTCCCGCCGCCTGCGACCTGGACGCCGGGGATCGCGGCGTGGATGGCCGTGTAGGCCGGGTTCAGCAGTCGTGCCGTGTACAGCGCCGGCTTGGTGGGCCGTAGCCAGCGGGCCTGGTTCGGCTCGTTCCAGATCAGCCATCGCGTGACCCAGGGATAGTGCGTCGCCGCAGCGGTCGCGAAGTCGCCGAACGGCCGCGCGGAGGCCGGCGCGTAGTTCGGGGGCAGCCCGCCGTTCGCCCAGCCCGGCGTGCCGTTCAGTTGCAGCACGACGGCAACCCCTTCGCTGTGGAGCTCGTCGAGCACAGGGTCGGTGGCGCTCCAGTCGTACGCGGCGTCGGTGGGGTCGGTCGGCACCGTTGGCTCCGTCGCGGCGATGCGATTCCAGTTCAGCGTGATCCGCACGACCTTCACGCCGAGCTGCTTGAGCTGCGCAACTCTGACGGGAAGCGTGCCGGGGCCGTCCTCGAGCCAGGCGTCGTCGGTCAGCCCGAACTTGACGGTCGAGGCGGCGTGCGCCCGTGGCGCGAGCGCGCCGGCGCTGAGCGCCGTCACGGCGAGGACGATCGTCGCGGCCAGCGCGAAGCGGACGGGAGGCGTCATCGGCTCAGCCTGTTCGGCGCCACCCGGACGCAAACGTCGGGAGGCGTCTGAGCAGGTCGAAATTCACACTTTCGTCACAGAGTCGTCTTCCACACGTTGGAGATTCCCGTCTAGCGTCGCCTCCATGAGCGGGACGTCCACACCGTGGGGGCCGACGACGGTCGTCGAGCGCCTCGTGCTGTCCCAGCGGGCAGGCGACAAGCGCTTCTCGTCCATCGTCGAGCTGCTCGAAGACGATCGCGGCGAGCGGCTCGTGCGGTTTGCCTACTCGACGGGAGGGGTGGCACGCCGGGGGCCGGTCACGTTGCGCGCCCGTGACCTCGAGCGCCTGCGGGCGGCGCTCGGCAAGACGCCCGCGCTGGCGGTCTGCTGGTCTTCCTCAGCGAGGAGCCGGGCATCTAGATGGGCGCCCGGCAGACAATCGAGCTGCATCGACAAGCGAGCCGAGCAGAAGCGCGCCATCGGTCGAGCCGAGCAGCGAATCGACTGCATGCTCGGGGTGAGGCATCAGCCCGAAGACGTTCGCGTCGGCATTGAGCACGCCCGCGACGTCGCCCACCGAGCCGTTGGGATTGAGGGCGTACCGAAGTGCGATCTGGCCGTTGGCCTCGAGCTCGGCGAGCAGCTCCGCATCCGCGAACCAGCATCCCTCTCCGTGCTTGATCGGGATCGACAACGGCTGCCCCGGCGCGCAGCGCGCGGTGAACGGTGTGTCGCTGCGTTCGACGACGAGCGGGACGTCGCGGCAGATGAACGACAGGGAGTTGTTCGGGCGCAGTGCGCCCGGGAGCAATCCTGCCTCGGTGAGGATCTGGAAGCCGTTGCAGATGCCGAGCACGAGGCCGCCGTCGGAGGCGAAGCGTGCGACCGCGCCGAGCACGGGGGAGAAGCGGGCGATCGCGCCGCAGCGGAGGTAGTCGCCATAGGAGAATCCGCCGGGGAGGACGACCGCTGCCGTGCCTCGCGGCAGCGACTCCTCCGTGTGCCACACCCGCGGCGCGTCCGCGCCGAGGAGCTCGAGCGCGAGCTGCGCATCGCGATCGTCATTCGAGCCCGGGAAGACGACGACCGCGATCGTCGGGCGTGGGAGGCTGCTCATTCTCGGTCCAGCTCGATCTCGTATCCCTCGATCAACGGGTTGGTGAGCAGCTGCTCGCACATCTGCCGCAGCTGCGCGAGCGCCTCCTCGCGGTCGTCGGTCTGCAGGTCGACGTCGACCAGCCGTCCGACACGTGCGTCATCGACCGCGAAGCCGAGGTGTCGCAGTGAGCTCGAGACCGCCTGGCCCTGTGGATCGAGGATCCCCTGTTTCGGTCGGACGAGCACGGTCGCCTTCATGCCAGGACGACCGCCGGGTCGGCGAGGTAGTCGACGAAGGCGATCCCGGTCAGGCGCTCGAACGCCTCCACATACCGCGCCCGCGTGCCCGTGACGACGCCGTCGGGGAGCTCAGGCCCCGGCGCGGTCTTGTCCCAGCCGAGCGACTCGCAGTAGTCGCGCACGAACTGCTTGTCGAACGACGGAGGCGTCGCTCCGGGCCGGTACTCGTCGGCGGGCCAGAATCGTGAGGAATCCGGCGTGAAGGCCTCGTCTCCGAGCACGAGCCGGCCCTCCGGGTCGATGCCGAACTCGAGCTTCGTGTCGGCGAGGATGATCCCGCGCTCGCGTGCGTAGTCGGAGACGTACGCGTAGAGCTCGAGTGCGATCCGCTCGACCTCGTCGAATCGCTCCTCGCCGACCAATGCCACAGCGGTGGCTCGGTCGATGTTCTCGTCGTGGCCCGCCTCGGCCTTCGTCGCCGGCGTGAAGATCGGCTGTGGCAGCTGCTGGGACTCGACGAGCCCCGCTGGCAGGCGGTGCCCGCACACCGCGCCGGAGGCGAGGTAATCCTTCCAGCCCGAACCGGCGAGGTAGCCGCGGACGACGCATTCGATCGGCAGCATCTCGAGGCGCCGGCACTCCGTCGAGCGGGCGTCGCCGCGCAGCGAGAGCAGGTGGTTGGGCACAAGCTCGCGGGTGCGAGCGAACCAGAAGCCTGCGACACCGGTCAACACGCGACCCTTGTCGGGGATCTCGGTCGGCAGGATCACGTCGAAGGTCGAGATGCGGTCGCTGGCGACGAGCAGCAGGCGCTGCTCGTCAAGCGCGTAGAGCTCACGAACCTTGCCACTGCCGACGTGCTGAGCGGCTTCAGACACGGATAGCTTCCCCCTTAGAGCTCGCGAGACGGCGGAGACGGTCGAACGTTTGGTCGAGATTGGCGACGGTTGCATCGAGATCGAAAACATGCTCGAGGGCAGCTGCATCGAGCGACGCCGCGATTTCCACGTCGCCGCGCACGAGCTCTGCAAAGTCCAGTTCCTCGTCCCAGGCGCGCATCGCGTTCCGCTGCACGAGCCGGTAGGCATCCGCGCGGTCGGCGCCGCTCTCCACGAGCGCCAGCAGCAATCGGTGCGAGAAGAAGAGCCCGTGCGAGGCCCAGAGGTTCCGTTCCATCCGTTCGGGATAGACGACCAGCCCCTCGACGATCCAGGTAAACCGGTCGAGCATGTAGTCGAGTGCAAGAAACGCGTCGGGGAGCACGATGCGCTCCGCGGATGAGTGGGAGATGTCGCGCTCGTGCCAGAGCGTCATGTTCTCCAGGCCGACGATCGACGCCGCGCGGACGACGCGCGCGAGCCCCGAGATCCGCTCGGCCACCTTCGGGTTGCGCTTGTGCGGCATCGCGGACGAGCCCTTCATGCCGGTCGCGAACGGTTCCTCGACCTCGCGCACCTCCGTGCGGGCGAGGTGCCTGATCTCGGTCGCGAACCGGTCGAGCGATGTCGCGCAGACCGCGAGCGCGCAGAGCAGTTCGGCATGACGGTCGCGCGAGATCACCTGGGTCGAGACCGGGTCGGGCTCGAGTCCGAGTCGTTCGCAGGCGATCCGCTCGACCTCCGGGTCGATCGCCGCGTAGGTCCCGACCGTTCCCGAGAGCTGGCCGACGCGACATTCCTCGAGTGCGCGCTCGAGGCGCGCACGCGCACGGTCGAGCTCGAAGGCCCAGCCCGCGAGCTTCCAGCCAAAGGTCGTCGGCTCCGCGTGGATGCCGTGGGAACGCCCGATGCAAACCGTCCGCCGGTGCTCCTCGGCCTGCCGGACGACCGCCGCGAGCGCGCGGGCAATGCCGGCGATCAGCACCTGGCCCGCGGTGCGAATCTGCAACGCCAGCGCTGTGTCGACCACGTCGGATGACGTGAGCCCGAAGTGCACCCAGCGGCCTTCCGGCCCGAGCGTCTCGGCCACCGCATCGACGAACGCCGCAACGTCGTGATCCGTGGTGCGCTCGATCTCGGCGACCCGTTCGGGTGTCGGCGCCACCGCGCCGGCGCGGATCGCGGCGACATCGGCCGCCGGTACGGCGCCGACCTCGGCCCAGCCGTCAAGTGCGGCGAGCTCCACCTCGAGCCAGCCGGCGAGCTTGCCTTCGTCCGACCAGATGCCGCTCATCTCCGGACGGGAGTAGCGCGCGATCACTTCAGCCAGTGTAGAGGCCCAGGAAGGACGCTCAAGTCGTCAGAAGCGCGAGGATGCGCGCCGCGAGCACGGCGGCGTTCTTCGCGTTGTCGACGCCGACCGTCGCGACCGGCACGCCGGGCGGCATCTGGACGATCGAGAGCAACGCGTCCAGCCCGTCGAGCACCGACATCGACGAGCGGAGCGGCACGCCGATCACCGGCAGCTCCGTGTGTGCGGCCACGACGCCGGGGAGCGCGGCGGCGAGCCCCGCGCCGCAGATCAGGACCTTGAGGCCGCGCCCGGCCGCGGACTTCGCATACTCGGCGACCGCATCGGGATTGCGGTGCGCCGAGCGCACCTCGAACTCCCAAGCGATGCCGCGCGCGTCGAGTTCGTCGAGCGCAGCCTGCATGCGCGGGCGGTCGGACTCGGAGCCGACCAGGATCCCGACGGCGTTAGACACCGGCGACCTGGCTGGCTGCCGCTGCGGCGATGTCACGGCGGTACTGGGCGCCGTCGAAGTGCACGAGCTCGACGGCTGCGTACGCCCGGTCGCGTGCGTCGGCCACGGTTGTGCCGGTTGCGGTCACGGAGAGGATTCTGCCGCCATTCGCGATCACTCTGCCGTCGCGAACCGCCGTCCCGCCGTGGAAGACGAGCGCTCCTGCTGCTTCGGCCTGCTCGACGCCGTCTATGGCGGAGCCCGAGTAGTCACTCCGGGCCGGATAGTCGGGGGCGGCGAGCACGACGGTGACGGCAGGCTCGCCTGCCGTCCCGATCGAGACGCCCGAGAGGTCGCCGGAGGCCGCGGCCGCCAGAGCCGACAGCAGGTCGCCCTCGATGCGCGGCATCAGCACCTGCGTCTCCGGGTCGCCGAAGCGCGCGTTGAACTCGAGCACCTTGGGGCCGTCCGCCGTGAGCATCAAGCCTGCGAAGAGGCAGCCCTGGAACGGTGAGCCGCGCCGCGCGAGCTCCTCGATCACCGGCCGGTGCACCTGGTCGACGAGCTGCTCGAGGTCGCCGAGCACGGACACGGGCGAGTACGCACCCATCCCTCCGGTGTTCGGGCCGACGTTCCCGTCGCCGATCCGCTTGAAGTCCTGCGCGGCGCCGAGCGCAATCACTGTCCGCCCGTCCGAGAGTGCGAAGACGGAGGCCTCGTCGCCTTCGAGCAGCTCCTCGATCGTGAAGTCGCCGCCCAGCTCCGTCATCGCGGCGAGCGCCGTCTCCACCTCCTCCGGAGTTCGGCAGACGAAGACGCCCTTCCCGGACGCGAGGCCGTCGGCCTTCACCACGCACGGTGGCCGCGCCACCGGGAGGGTCGCTGCGGTGGGAACACCGGCAGCGTGCAGCACGTCCTTGGCGAACGTCTTCGAGCCTTCGATCCGCGCGGCTTCGGCGCCCGGCCCGAACACGGGGATACCGTTTCGCCGCAGCTCGTCCGCGACGCCGGCAACGAGCGGCCCCTCCGGGCCGATCACGACGAGATCGGCTTCGATCGTCAGCGCGAGGCTGAGCAGTCCTTCGCCGTCGTCGGCCCGCACCGGATGGCACCGGCCGAGGGCGGCGATGCCCGGGTTGCCAGGTGCCGCATGGAGATCTGTCAGGACAGGGCTCTGCGAGAGGCGCCACGCGAGCGCGTGTTCGCGCGCTCCCGAGCCGACGATCAGCACTTTCACGCGGCGAGTCTACTCGGCCGTGCCGTCGACTTTGCCTTCAGCATCGTCTTCCTCAGCACGGCGCTGCTCGTCGTATCGGCGCCAGCGCTGCTCGTCGGGATCGTCCTTGGCGCCGCGCAGGATGAACCAGGTGAGCCAGAGGGCGATCACGACCGGGACGAAGATCGAGAGGCCGACGATTATCTCGGTCCAGGTGCTCGCGGTGTACGCGAGCGTCACGCGAGCACACGTTCGCGCGCCGCGCCGACCCCAACCAGCTCGATCGGGGTCTCGAGCGATCGCGACACGAACTCGACGTATGCGCGCGCCGGGTCCGGGAGGTCGTCGAGCACCGAGACGCCGTCGAGTGTCTGCTGCCAGCCGGATAGCGTCTCCCAGACGGGCGTCGCATGGTGGAAGTCCGACTGATGCGCCGGAAAGTGCTCGGTCTCGCTGCCGTCGGGCAGCCGGTAGCGAACGCACACGGGCAGTTCGGCGAACTCCGACAGCACATCGAGCTTGGTCAGCGCCAGCGAGGTGATCCCGTTCACGCGTACCGCGTAGCGCAGCGCGACCAGGTCGAGCCAGCCGCAGCGGCGCTCGCGACCTGTGACGGTGCCGAACTCGCCGCCGAGTTCGCGAAGTTGCGCCTGCTCGGGCCCCTCGATCTCCGACGGGAATGGCCCTTCGCCGACGCGTGTCACGTAGGCCTTCGACACGCCGAGCACCCGGTCGATCCTCGTCGGCCCGATGCCGATTCCGGTCGCCGCGCCGGAGGCGATCGGATTCGACGACGTCACGAACGGATACGTGCCGTGGTCGAGATCGAGCATCGTCGCCTGCGCCCCTTCGAACAAGACGTTCTGCCCGGCGCGGAGGGACTGGTCGACGAGCAGCGACACGTCGCCGACCGACGGTGCGAGCCGCTCGGCGAAGCCGGCGTATTGCGCCCAGACCTCCTCGAGATCGAACGGCTCGACCTCGTAGATCCGCTCGAGCCAGAGGTTCTTCTCGGCGAGCGCGACCTCGATCTTCTGGCGCAGGATCTTCGGGTCGAGCACGTCCTGCACGCGGATTCCGATCCGCGACGCCTTGTCGGCGTAGGTCGGGCCGATCCCTCGACGGGTCGTGCCGATCTGAAGGCTGCCGAGCCGCCGCTCCGACGCCTGGTCGATCGTCACGTGCCACGGCATGATCAGATGCGCGTTGCCGGACAGGGTGACGATCGAGGGGTCGATTCCGCGCTCTTGCAGCAGGTCGAGCTCGTCGACGAACACCTGCGCGTCGACGACGCAGCCGGCGCCGATCACGGACGGGGTCCCCGAGACCACGCCGCTGGGCATCTGGCGGAGCTTCCAGGTCTCGCCGTCGACGACGATCGTGTGCCCGGCATTGGGGCCGCCCTGGTAGCGGCACACGATGTCTGACTGCTGGGCGAGCAGGTCGACGATCTTCCCCTTGCCCTCGTCTCCCCACTGCGCCCCGACGATCACGGTCGATGGCACGGGGGGCAGTCTAGTGGGTGGCTCCTTCAGACAGCCGCGAGGTGCCGCGCGACGCGGCGCACGACGATGCGGTGACCGCGCGGGCAGGTCATGAAGCCGACGTCCGCGTCGCGGCGGAGCGTGCCGTGAACGACGAGCGAATCGGCGGCGAACGATTCGCGCAGCGACAGGCATGCCTCGCACGGTTCATCGAAGGTCGTCGCCTCCGGCCCGAGCCAGACATGCTGCCGCTGGATCATGCGATCTGCAGCTGGCGCTCGTCGGGACGGGTGAGTGCGGGCGGGCGCTCGATACGCCTGAGCACGATCTCGTGCCCCGCCGCGCAACGGACGTGCGAGCTCTCGGTGTCGATCGGGATCGAGCCGCGCACCGCGGCTCCGGCGAGTGCGTCCGCGAAGAGCGCGCCCGAGACTCGCGCAGCCTCCAGGCACGGCTCGCAGAGGCAGGAGAAGACCGTCGCCGACGGAGTCAGCCAGACGACCGTCCTCACGAGCCGGCCGCCAGGTCGGCGAACTTCGCGTACCGCTTCTGGAAGGCGAGCTTCTCGATCCCCGTTGCGCCGTTTCTGTGCTTGGCAAGCACCAGCTCGGCGATTCCCGCCGACTCGGTGTCCTCCGGGTTGTAGTACTCGTCGCGGTAGACGAACATCACGAGGTCCGCGTCCTGCTCGATCGAACCACTTTCACGAAGGTCGGAGAGGATGGGCCGCTTGTCGTGGCGCTGCTCGACCGCGCGTGAGAGCTGCGAGAGGGCGACGATCGGCACCTCGAGGTCGCGGGCGAGCACCTTCAGCGAGCGTGAGATCTGCGACACCTCCTGGACGCGGTTCTCGACCGAGGTACCGCTCGTCATCAGCTGCAGGTAGTCGACGATCACGAGGCCGAGGTCGGGCGCCTTCATCTTGAGGCGCCGTAGCTTCGACCGGATCTCCATCATCGTGATCGAGCCGGTGTCGTCGACGTAGATCGGCGCCTTCGCGAGCTTGTCGCAGGCGGCCGTGAGTCGCGGCCAGTCGTCGACGGCGAGCTTGCCGGTGCGCAGCCGTTGCGACTCGACCTTGCCCTCCGCGCACATCAGGCGCTGCGTCACCTCGGCCTTGGACATCTCGAGGGTGAACAGCGCGACAGGCGTTTCGTGGCGGACGGCGACATTCGCCGCCATGCAGAGGGCGAGCGCCGACTTTCCCATCGACGGGCGGGCCGCGATGATGATCAGGTTGCCGCCCTGGAAGCCGGAGGTCAGGCGGTCGAGGTCGCGGAAGCCGGATGGTGTGCCGGTGATGTCGCTGCCGGCTTCGTAGAGCTTGGTGATCGTCTCGAACGATTCCTTGAGCAGGTCGTCGATGTGCGCGAACTGAGTTGTGACCCGCTGCTGGCTGAGGGCGAAGATGGCGCTCTCGGCGCGGTCGATCAGCTCGACCACCTCGCCGGGCCGGTCGAAGCCGAGCTGGGCGATCTCCTGGCCGGCGCGGATCAGGCCGCGCAGGGTCGCCATATCGCGGACGATGCGCGCGTAGTGCGCGACGTTCGACGCGGCCGGGACGAGCGCCGCCAGTTCCTGGATCTTCTCCTGGCCTCCGATTGCCTCGAGCTGCTGCAGCTTGTCGAGCTCGTCCGCCAGGGTGATCGCGTCGACCGGGTCGCCCTTGGTGTAGAGCCCGACGGCGGCCCGGTAGATCATGCCGTGCGTCTCCCGGTAGAAGTCGCTCGCGTCGAGGATCTCCGCGACGGCCCCGATCGCCCCCGGGGAGAGCATCATCGCGCCGAGGACCGACTCCTCTGCATCGAGGTTCTGTGGCGGCAGGGGAGCGGTGCGGACGGGTGCTTCGGTCTGTGCGCTCATCCGATCGCCATCCAATCGCGAGTCCGGCGCGGGCGCCAGTGGCCGTGCGTGTGGACAACCCGGGGCGTTCGGGCCTGCCCGATGCGGCTTTCCACAGGTTCGGGGCCTTCTCCACGGCGTCTTCCACACTGGGCGAACATACGTTCGTCCAGTCTTCCACAGCTCCCGGCTGTTGTCCACGCGTGGACGGGGAGTGTCCACAGGAGGGAGGGCTTTTGTCCACAGCTGCCGCTGGCTGAAGAATCGGCCGCAGTTTGCGGGATGATTCGTCGCGCCGTCAGGGCAGTTGGTCGAGCTCCCGCTCGAGCCTTTCGCATCGTTCTTCGAGTCGCGCGGCGAGCAGGGCGAGCGCGCGGACCGCGCCTCCCTCGCCGAGCTGTGCCAGCTCGGGCCCGGTCGGCGCGGTCAGCAGGTCGAGGAAGTCCCGGGCCGCCTTCGACTCGTCGGCGAAGGTCAACCCGATCCCGAGGCAGCGCGGGCAGCGCTCGACGGCAGGCCCGCGGTCGTACTGGAGGACGCCGGCCCCATGGCATCCGCCACAGATCGAGATCCGGCTCATGCGGTCGAGCATAGTGCGAGCCGTAGCCCGCTACTCGGTCGGGAGGTCGTCCTCCACGTGCTCGGCCGGCTCCGCCTCGACTTCGACCAGCTCTGCTTCGACCAGCTCTGCCTCGACCAGTTCCGCGGCGGTTCCCTGCACCTCGGCGGCTTCCCGTCCTTCGGCTTCCGTGGCCTCGACCTCGGCGGCCTCGAGCGCGGCGAGCTCCTCCTCGGGTGGCAACTCCTCGCCTTCGGGGGCGACGACGAGCTTGAGCTGGGCGGTCACGTCGGCGAACAGCTCGACGGGCACGGTGTAGCGGCCGATCCGCTTGACCGTGTCCATCTGCACCTTGCGGCGGTCGACCCGCACCTTCTCCTGCTCCCAGAGCCGGTCGGCCAGGTTCGTCGCGGTGACCGAGCCGAACAGCGAGCCCGTGGGGCCGGCCGTGACGTCGAAACGCAGCTCGAGCGCCTCGAGACGGTTCGCGATCGCACGCGCCTCGTCGACGGTCTTCGCCTCGTGGCGTGCCCGCAGCGCGTCGCGCTTCTCGATCTCGCGCACGATCGCCGGTGAAGCGACCTCAGCCAGCCCGCGCGGCAGCAGGAAGTTGCGCGCGTAGCCACGGGCGACGTTGACGACCTCGCCACGCAGGCCGAGCGTGTCGACGTCCTGCTTGAGAACGACGTCCATGGCTCCTACTTCTCGCCGACGTAGGGGAGGAGGGCGAGCTCGCGTGCGCGCTTCACGGCGACGGCCACCTGGCGCTGATGGCGCCGGCAGGCTCCGCTGATCCGGCGGTTGCGGATCTTGCCCTTCTCCGACACGTAACGCCGGAGCTCGTTGATGTTCTTGTAGTCGACCTCGTCGACCTTCGACTTGCAGAAGAAGCAGGACTTGCGGCGGCCGGGCCCGGTGGGGGCGTTGCGCTTGCCCCTGCTCGAGCTGCGGTCACGATCGGAATTCTTCGGTGCAGGCAATTCTCTCTCCTTAGAACGGGATGTCGTCGTCGGAGCCCTGGAAGTCGGCATCCGAGCCACTCGTGGCGCTTGCGGGCACGAACTGGTTGGCGCCGCCGCCTTCGCTGTCGCCGCGGCTGTCGAGGAACTGAACGGACTGGGCGACGATCTCGACCTTCGAGCGCTTCGAGCCGTCCTGGGCCTCCCATGACGACCAGTCGAGGCGGCCGTCGACGCCGATTCGGCGTCCCTTGGCGAGGTGGTTCATCAGCATCTCGGCCTGGCCGCCAAAGACCTTGACGTCGAAGAAGTTCGGCTTGTCGCTCCAGTTGCCGGCAGCGTCCTTCATCCGGCCGTTGACGGCGACGCCCAGCTGCAGCACGGACGTCCCGGACGGCAGCGAGCGCAGCTCCGGGTCACGTGTGAGACGCCCGACGATCGTTACGCGATTGATGTCACCAGCCATGGAATGTGCTCCTTTGCTCCGGGTCGCCCCAGGCTACTCCGCAGCTTCGCCGCTGTCATCGGAGGGATCGGACGCGCCCGCGCCGGTCGTGGCCGCAGGGGCCGGCGCCGGAGCCTTCGTGTGGCCGACGCCCTTGACGCGGCGGTACGCGCCGTGGCGCATCACACCGTCGGTGATCTTGAGCACGCGCGTGATCTCGGCCAGCGTCTCCGCCGGGGCCGTGAACAGGACGAGGTGGTAGACCGCCTCACCCTTGTGGTCGATCTCGTAGGCGAGGCGGCGCCGGCCCCACGGCTCATGGCCGTCCCAGGAGCCTTGCGCGCCCTCGACCGAGTCGCGGATGCGCTGGATGATGTCGTCCCCACGCTCTTCAGCGACCTCGGGGTCCAGCAACAGCATGATTTCGTAGTCGTTCACAGGCCCGAATCCTCCTTCTCATGGACTGAATCGGCCCCGCCTCCTGAGCACCGCTTCGGGATGCGGCGCGACGGGCGTGGCGAGAAGCGGCGGCAGTGTAGCATCGCCGCCGTGGCGGGTTTGAGGAACGTGGTGGCTCGGTGAAGCGCCTGCTGGCGCTGCTTGCGGGCGCTTTCGGCCTCCGGGCCGGCATCAGGATCCTGCGCCGGCGCGGCCGGGGCGACGTCTCGCTCGCGAGCGATCTGCGGGCGCGCCTCGACGAAGCACGCGGGCGCGAGGCCGAACCGGTTCCGGCCGAGCCGGCTTCCGATCCGCCTCCCGTGGACGTCGCGGACGTGGATGCCCGCCGGGCCGACGTGCACGAGCGCGCTCGCCGCGCGATCGACGACCTGAACAGCTGAGCTTTCTCTACAGGACGGTCGCGAGCAGCTCACCGTGCTCCGCCGGCGTCAGCCCCCGCAGCGGTGACCGGACGTCGGGTTGCATCGGGACACCCTTCGCGGCGACGACCGCCTTGAACGCCGCGAGGCGTGGGAAGCGCTCGACGCGCGTCCGGAGCACGCCGGCCGCCTGGGAGTCAGCGCTCCGAACCGCCTCGACGACTACGTCGGGGAACGCGGAGGCCAACCCGGAGACGGCACCGGCGGCGCCCGCCGCCAGGCCGGGGCCGATCAGCGCCTCGGCGCCGATGTACACGTCGAGCCCCTCGAGCAGGTAGGGCCGCACCTTCTCGAACGGCGAATCGCTGACCTTCATCCCGGCGACGTTGTCGACCGTCTCGCGCAGGCGTTCGACGACCGGTACCGGAATCGCATAGCCCGACGCCCGTTCGAGCTCGTAGACGTAGAACGGCAGCGGGGCGCAGGCACGGGCGGCCGCAGTGAAGTGGGCCAGCAGCTCGTCGTCGTCGAACGGGAAGTACGGGGGCGCGATCACGGCCACCGCCTCGACGCCCGTCTCGGCGGCGTGGATCGTGAGCTCGACCGTGTCGGCCGTGGTCTGTGCCCCGCAGTGCGCGAGCACCGGCAGGGGGCCTTCCGCGAAGAGCTCCAGCGCCCGCTTGCGCTCGGACACGGAGAGCAAGATCCCCTCGCCCGTCGAGCCCAGCGCCAGGATGCCGTCGATCCCCGCCCCGGCCAGGAACGCGAGGTACGGCGCGAACGCGTGCTCGTCGAGCGACGCTCCACCGTCGCGGAGCGGGGTCAATGCTGCTGCGATCGCCCGGGCGCTCACCGGCACGATCGTAGAGATTCGCGACACCTCGTATGACGAGGTATAGTGACGCAAGGTATGCAAACGGAGACGCTCAGGGGGCACCTCGACGCACTCGTTCTCGCGACGCTGCAGGCCGGCCCGCTGCACGGCTACGCCGTCATCAACGAGCTGAAACAGCGCAGCGAGGGCGCATTCGATCTCGCGGAGGGGACGATCTACCCCGTGCTCCACCGCCTGGAGGCCGAAGGGCTGCTCTCAAGCGCCTGGTCGACGGCGGCGGGGCGCAAGCGCCGTGTTTACCGCCTGACGCGGCGCGGCCGGTCGTCGCTCGCGCAGCGGCGCACCGACTGGCAGGGCTTCGTCCGCGCGGTCGAGGCGGTGCTCGCATGACCTACCTCGACGAGTTGAGACGTGAGCTGCTCGATGCAGGGATCAAGGGCGCGCCTGCACGGCGCATCGTGGCGGAGATCGACGACCATCTTCAGTGCAATCCCGCCGCCAAGCTCGGCGACCCGAAGCTCGTTGCCGGACGGTTCGCCGACGAGCTGCGGATTGTCCGCACGCGCCGCTCGTCGACCATCAGCTTTGGCGCGCTGGCGGTTGGCGGCGTGCTGTTCGTCGCGTCGGCGGCGGGGCGTGGCAGCGTCGGCTATCCCAGCCTGAGCGGGGGGCGCGCGACGGCGGTGGCGCTTTCGGCTCTTGCGATGGTCGCGTTCGCTCAGGTCGCGTTCGTCGCCGGTGCGCTGGCGCTCGCGCGCGGCCTGCGCGCCGCCGAGCCCGCCGACCTGCGGTTGGCGCAGCAGCGGAGCTTCGTCGCCCTGCTCGCGGGCGCTGGCGTGTGTGCCTCCCTCGCCGTGCACGCGGCGCTGCTGCCGTCGCCGACCTGGTGGCTGGTCTTGGCGTTCGCGACGGCTGCGGTGCCCGTCCCAATGCTGGGCGTGGCGCTCCGATCGGTCGGTGCTGCACGTTCGATCACACCTGCGGCGACGGGTGCGGCCGGGCTGTCGGGCGACCTGCCGGCCGGGCTGGCCAGGCACTCCGGTGCGCTGCTCGCGTTGCTGGGTGTTGCCGCGATCGTGTTCGTCGCGGCCGGAAGCGCATTCGCCGAACGCTCGGCGTCCGAGGGCATTGCCCGCGGGGTGATCGAGGGCGCTGGTCTACTAACCGGTGTCGCTGCACTCGGGCGAGTGCTGGGCCTGCGCCGGTAAGAGGCTCCCACCTGGGAGCCTCTGTGGGCGCAAGCCCAGGGTTCAGCGTGAGCTGAGTGCTTAGCGCCGGCGGCGGCGCTGGCGGCGAGCCGCCGGGCGGGCTGAGGTGCTCGCCGTCTGCGTGCGCATGCCCGAGGCGGCGAAGTCGTCGCCGTGGCCGAGGCGGTTCGCGAGCTTGCCGACGTCGGTCTGCTGCTCGGGCAGGACGAACGTGACGCCGGTGCCGCTGCGGCCTGCGCGGCCGGTGCGGCCGACCCGGTGGACGTAGTCCTCGTCACCGTGCGGCGGATCGAAGTTGATCACGTGCGTGATGTCGTCGATGTCGAGGCCGCGGGCGGCCACGTCGGTGGCGACGAGGGTCGAGACCTTGCCCGACTCGAAGCGTGAGAGCGACCGCTCCCGCTGGTTCTGCGACATGTTCCCGTGCATCGCAGTTGCGGCAACGTCGTGGCGCGAGAGCTTCTTGACGAGCTTGTCGGCGCCGTGCTTCGTGCGAACGAAGACGAGCGTCAGCCCGCGCTCGCCGCGCAGATGCTCGACGAGACGGTCGAGCTTGTCATCATTCGTGACGGCGACGAACTGATGCTCGATCTCGCCGCCGCTGCGCTCGCTCGGAAGCTCGGCGTGGAAGCGCGACGGGTTGTCGGTGTAGCGCTGCGCCAGCGCGTCGACCGGCCCTTCGAGCGTTGCCGAGAAGAGCATCGTCTGCCGGTTGCCCGGGACGTGCGAGAGGATGCGGTCGACCTGCGGCTGAAAACCCATGTCGAGCATCCGGTCGGCCTCGTCGAGCACGAGGACGCGGACGCCCTCGAGCGAGACCATCCGGCGCTCGAGCAGGTCGTTGAGCCTGCCGGGCGTTGCGATCAGGATGTGGGCCGAGCGGGCGGCCTTCGCCTGCTGGCCGACGGACGTGCCGCCGTAGACCGCGGTGATGCGCAGGCCCTTGGCCGCAGCGAGCGGCTTCAGGTCGGCTGCGACCTGTGTTGCAAGCTCGCGTGTCGGGACGAGCACCAGCGCGCCCGGCTGCTTGCCACCCGCGGCGGTGCGCTCGACGAGCGGCAGGCCGAACGCGAGGGTCTTGCCCGATCCGGTCGGCGACTGGGCGAGGATGTCCAGGCCTGCGAGCGCGTCCGGAAGGGCGAGCTCCTGAACGGCGAAGGGACTGTGGATGTTGCGCTGCGCGAGTACGCGCACGAGAGGTTCGCTGACGCCGAGCGCCGTGAACGATTGAGACATGTGTTGTTCGACTCCTTGTTGTGAAGCTGGGTTCGAGATGCACCTACTCGAACACCGTGTAAGGAGGAACGAGAAGCTAGATCTCACGGAGGCCAGAATCGGCTCCGTCAGGTCACGGTAGCACGGAGACCGCGCTGAGCAGGCTATTTGTGGAGAGGCGCGACGCGCACGGTGCCGTCACGGGCCACGACGAGCCGGCTGGGCAGCTCCTCGTCGTGGAGGAATGGCATCAGTGCCTCGCGTGCGTAGCCGTTCGACGCCACCGCTGACGGGGCGGTGAACTCGACGATCGAGCGCGCCTTGCGCTCACCGCGTGAGAGCTTCAGGAGGTACGACGCGTCGCACTTCGACTTCGGCGTCGGCTCGATCGCCCTCGTCTCGTCGACATTCCACTTTTCGACGGCGATCATCTGTCTATTGTAGTCATTCTCGGCTAGAAGTCGGGCGTGTTTTTACCGCCTCAGCGGCTTCTTTCTGGCGGCGAGCTGCGTGCACGGGGCCGACGGAGCGGTCCCGCCGTCATCTGTGTCAACGGCGGTCAGAGGGCCGAGGTTGAAGGCACCTGGAGCGCCTCGCTCGAATGGCTCGTGGGCCGCCTCGCGCCTCGTTTTCCCGGTCTCTGCTTCGCCGAGCTCCGCTACCGGGTCAAGTCGTGGACTCGACTCGATTCGTGCGTCGAGGACGCCCGCGAGGCGATCCGGGCGGTCGCCGCCCCGCGGACGCTGCTGGTCGGCTTCTCGATGGGCGGCGCCGTCGCGGCGGTGTGCGCCGACGAGCCCTCGGTGGAGGTGGTCGTCGGGCTCGCTCCGTGGCTGCCCGAGCAGGTGCCGCTCGCCGCGCTTCGCGGGCGGCGGCTCGTGGTCGTGCACGGATCGCTCGACCGGGCGCTTCCGGGTATCCCGGGAGTCAGCGCCGAGAGCTCCCGTCGAGGCTTCGCGCGGGCCCAGGCGCTCGGCGCCGAGGGCGAGCACACGGTCGTCACAGGCGCGGTGCACGGGTTGGCGCTGCGTGCCCCGTGGGGCCGGCCTGTCCCGCTGCCCGGCGCATACAGGCTGGCCGGGTTGATCGAAGCGGAGGTCGCGCGTTTTCGCGGCGACGGGTGATCGCCGTCAGTGCTCGAAGGCGATGCGCCACTCGCTGCGCAGTACGGCGGCGTAGACCTCTCCGTCCGCCGGCTCGCGACCGATCGCATCGCGGATCGCCCGGGCGCGTGCGTTCCGAGCCGTCTGGCCGGGGCGGCGCTCGACCTCGCCCGCCAGCTCCCACGCGCCGGGAGCGGTCTGGCGCAAGACGACGTAGCTCGGCTTGCCCGGCTGCTTGACGTCCGGCATCGGCTCAGCGGTCGAGAGGCGGTTCGCGGCTACTCGGTGGTTGCCGGCTCCCCGTCGCCCTCTGCCGAAAGCTCGGTCTCAGGCTCTTCGACGAGACCCGCCGCAGCCGCCTGCTTCTTGTACTCCTTCTTCTCGAGCTTGCGTGCACGCTTCTCGCGGACGGCCTGCTCGCGCGCCATCTTCGCCATCGTGGTCTGTCTCTTCGAACTCGAAGCCATCCAACCACGCCCTTTCGTCGGGTTTGCGTTGGTCACACGGTACCCCCGAACGCGGCCCTTGCCGCGTCAACCGCTCACGCGGCCTCCGTCGATCTCCCACAGGACGTGTGCGTAGGCGTGGGCGCGCGCCTCGTGGGTCGCCACGAGGCAGCTCGTCCCGCGCTCCGTCGCGGCCAGGAGCAGCGACCACACGCGGTCGCGGAAGACAGGATCCTGGTGGGATGTCGGCTCGTCGACGAGCACGACCTGCGGATCCAGGACGAGGGCTCGCGCCAGGGATGCCCGTTGCTGCTGCCCCACGGAGGTCTCGTGCGGATACCGGTCGGCGAGCTCGGCGAGGCCGAGCTCGCCAAGCAGGTGTGCGATGTGGGGCCGCCGTTCCTCGAGGCGGGCGGCCAGCCGCGCCGGCAGCTCGATGTTCTCGCGCACGCTCAGCTCCGGAACGAGCGCGGGCCGCTGCGGCACGTATGCCAGCTCGCTCCAGGAGCGTTGCGGCGATGGCGCGATCGACCCCGTGTCCGGCGTTTCCCAGCCGCCGAGCAGCATCAGCAGCGTCGATTTCCCCGAGCCCGATCTGCCGACGAGCACCGCCAGTTCCGCCGCGTGCAGGTCGAGCGACACGTCGCGTAGCGCAGCGATCCCCCCGTACGACTTCGTCACCCCGCGCACCGCGACCGCGACGTCGGCCCGCGCGCGCCCGCGCGCGACCGGTTCGGCAGGGACGGTCTCGGCCGCATTCCGGCCGCGGTCGAGCCGCACGACGTGGTGGGCGATCTCGAGCACGTCCTCGTCGTGGGTCGCGATCACGAACGTGGTTCCGCCGGTGGCCGACGTGTGGATCGCCTCGAGGAGCGCTCCGGCCGAGGCGCGGTCGAGCTCGGCGGTCGGCTCGTCGGCCAGGACGATCGGCACGCGTCGTGTGAGCGCCAGCGCGAACGCCGCGCGGGCGAGCTCGCCACCGGAGAGCTGTGACGGCCGGTCGTGCAGCTTGTGAGCGATCCCGAACGTCTCGAAGATCGCGATGTCCGCGTTCCGGCCTGCGTGCTCGAAGATGGTCAGGTGCGGAACGAAGTTGTCGGCCGCGCGCTGCGCGACATAGCCGACGCTGTCGCGGCGGTATGCGCGCAGCGACCGTGTGTCCAGCCCGCCGAGGTCGCGGCCGTGCACGATCGCCCGGCCGGACGTGGGTGTGTCGAGCGCAGCAAGCAGGCGCAGGAGCGTCGACTTGCCGCTGCCCGAGACGCCGACGAGTGCGCTCACCTGCCCCTGCGGGAACTCGGCGTCCACCTCGTGCAGCGCCTCGACCGTCCCTGCCGGAGTGACGTACGCCTTCGTGATCCGGTCGGCGATTGCGAATTGGTCAGGCAACGCGCAGCGCCTCCCCAACCTTGCCGCGTGCCGCCACGACAGTCGCGGCGACGCCCGCCAGCGCGGCCACGGCGACGGCGATGAGCACCGCGACGCCGAGCGGCAGCCACGGGACGTGCAGGACAGCCGGAGGCGGCAGCGCCGGCAGCGGATCCACATGCGGGACGAGCGGCCACGCCGCCACGAGCGCGCCGGCCCCGCCGGTGATCGTCGAGAAGAGCACGAGGCCGGCCGACTCGAGCGCGAGCGACAGTGCCTGCGCGCGTTCGCCCAACCCCATGCGCCGCAAGAACGCGTTCGACACGAGCTGGGCGCGCTGGCGCGCTTGCAGGTAGAGGAGCAGTGCGACGAGCGCGAGCAGACCGGCCCCGATCGCAATCGCGCGCATGAACCCGTACGTGCGCGTCACGTTCGTCACGTCGGGGCTGTCGAGCGTGTGCGCGACGCTCGTCACGTAGTACGGGTCGATCTGCCCACTACGAACGAGCGCCGCGGTCACGGCACGGGGCGGACCCTTGGCCCACAGCAAGAAGTACGGCAGCGACTGCTCGGTCGGGATGCCGTGCTCCCGCTTCGCACGCTGGAGCTGTCGCTGCGAGACGATCAGGAGCGGCTGGCCGACCGTCATCCCCGGGAAGGCGGCGACCGTCGCGACGACGCGAACCGGGACGCGCCGGCCGGCGAGCCAGATTGCGGCCGGTGAGCGCGCATCGGAGGTGGCGAGCAGCGGCAGCGGGGTATCCGGCGCGGCCGCCAGCTTCCGGAGCGCCGGCCGCGGGTCGCGACCCCAGTCGCTCCGCCAGTGGATCACAGCGGCGATCGACGCCGGCTCTCCGGCGAGCAGTTCGGCTGACCGGCCGCCCGCCGAATCGAGGCGCGCCGAGTTGAAGTCTTGCGAGACGAGCGCCAGCGGGTACGGGAAGTCCCGAGGCAGCGTTTGTTGCGGGTCGACGATGCTCGAGATGTCACTGCCGTTGGCGACGTAGGCCTTGAGCCCACTGTTGACGTCGAGCGACGAGGCGAGTGATTCGGCGTACGCGAACGCGCCGAACGAGACCGCTGCGGTGACGGTGAGGAGGACGAGCAGTCCTCGGGCTGCCGCAAGCCGCCGCAGCGCGAGGTACGGCGCGTGGTGTGCAGGCGCGCCGGAGCTGCGCAGCAATCGGCGGCCCGCCCGTGTCAGGAGGCCTGTCAGCCCGGCGCCGGCAAGGAGCGGCAGCACGAAGACGGCGAGGCGCGGGTGCGAACCGGCTCTGCCGTTCGAGACGAGCCCCCCGCCGCGATCGAGCAGGATGAAGAGTGCACCGGCCGCGGCGAGCGCGAACGCTTCCCATGGCACGCGCACGCGTCGCAGGAAGCGCAGCGACGTCGGGCCGCCGCCGGGGAAGCCCAGAGCGGCGCCGCTTGCGACGGCCAGGATCCCCGCGGCAGTTGCAATGACCGCCACTACGAGTGCCTGGCGCGTCACGCCGCCGTCGATCGTGCCGTGCGGGGTGAAGAGCCCGGTGAGGAGGACTGCCGCCCCGTAACCCGCAGCCCCGCCCGCGAGCGCCGGGAGCAACGCCTCGAGCCCCGACCGGGCTGCGAAGACCGTCGCGCGCTCGCCGCGCACGTGCAGCAGGAGAGCCTCGCCTGCGCGACGGCGCACGCTGAAGACGCCGGCCGAGATCGCCGCCGCCAGCGCGAGCAGCGACCCGAACCCTGCGAGCAGGACGAGCGTCGGCGTGAGCGACTCCACACTCTGCTCGGCGAGTGTGAGCGCCGAGCTCAGGGAGCTCGTGCTCCTGCAACGGAACGTCTGCCCTTGGAACCGCTCGTTGCACCCGAGGCTGCGAGCGAGCGGACTGCGGCCGGCGCTGAGTCGACGCCGCAGTTCCGCGAACTGGGTGTTCAGCGACTTGGCGCGCGTGAGCGTGATCTCGCCCCGGACGATCGGCAGCTCGTAGATGTTCTGGACGATGTTGCCGCCCTTCGACTGGGCGATCCGGTACAGCTGGGCTCGGCTCATCAGGACGAACGTCGGCAGGGGCGGCGCGTCGGGGTTCACGGGCCGGATGTCGTGGATGAAGTTCGCCCAGTAGGGATTCTCGAGGTCGGCGTCGAGCGTGCGGTAGACGGCTGCGATCCGGAACGTGACCGGCTGTGGAGGCGCTTGCGAGCCGGACGCGAACGTGATCAGCGTGAGCTTGTCACCGGGACCGAGCCGGGCGGTCTTTGCGACCGACTGTGCGATCCACACGCCGTTCGTGCCACCGCCCGCCACGAGCTTCACGTGCGAGCGCGCGCCGGTGCGCGCCATCGGCACCACCTCCAGGCCACGCGGTGCGTACGTCTTCACTGCGCCGTTGCTGACCAGTGCCCGGGGCAGCTCCGTCGTGACGATCGGCGCGCCAACCTGTGGTAGCGATGCGGCCAGCCGCTCGACAGCGCGGCGGCGAGCAGCGTCGGCCGAGGGGAGGTGGCGGACCGGGGTCGGGTCCGTTCGGATCACGAGCCCGGCGTCGAGCGGCGTGAGCGCGGCAACCTTGTTCTTCAGCGCCTGGCTCTCGGCGCCGGCCTTCAGGAGCGGGGCGGAGGAGGCGGCGAGCGTCACCAGGAACGACGCGCAGACGACCGCGACGAGCGCGCCGGGGTGGCGCGCCAGAACGAACGGCGCCTTTCTCCACAATGCCCCGCGCACGTGCGGACAGTACCGGCCTCAAGTCCGGGGCGTCTATTGCCGATTGGCGTTCTATGGATGAACGTGCCGGCTACGAGGCGGCGCCCGAGCGCGGGCGGTTCCTGCGCTGGCTCGACCCGGGGCCGGAGCCGGCTCCTGCTCCCGGTGCGCCCACCGCCGGCGCGCTCGTGCTCACCGACGCCGCTGCAGCCGCGGTCGACGAACTGCTGCCGCTCCGAATCGCCGGTCGCTGGTAGCCGGGTACAGCTAGAGCTCGCCCGGTTTCTCGCCGCCCGACTGCAGCGCGACCGCGGCGATCACGACGACGCCGCCGGCGAGCGTTGCGGTGCTCGGCTGTTCTGAGAGGGCGAGCCACACCCAGAGCGGGCCGAGCACGACTTCGAGCAGTGTGATCAGCGCCACCTCTGCGGCTGGGATCAGCCGCGCCCCGATCGTCAGGAACGCAAGACCCAGCGCCATCTGGCCGGCGCCGAGCGCGAGGATCAGCAGGAGATCCTGGCCGCCGATCGTGGCCGGCGTGCGCAAACGGCGCCGTGACGAGGAGGACGAGCACTTGCGAGAGGCAGATCGCGGGGCCCATCGAGATGTCGCGGCGGTGCCGGGTGACCACCACGCTGACGGCGAAAGCGAGCGTCATCACGACCGAGAGTGCGAGGCCGAGGCCGGGCGAGTTGCCCGGGCCGCCGACCATCAGGCCGACGCCGGCGAGTGCGATCGCCATCGCGACCCCCGTGCGCCGCGATACCGATTCGCGGAGCGCCGCCCACGCGATCAGCGCCGCGGCGATCGGCGCGACCGCCTGCATGAAGAGCACATTCGCGACGGTCGTGTGGTTGAGCGCGACGATGAATGTTCCCGACGCAATTGCGGTGCAGACGGCGACGGCGAGCTCCGCGCGGCCGATCGAGGTGAACGCCTTGACGACGCGCCCGCGGTTCGTGAGCGCGACGAAGACGAACAGCGCGAGGGCGGCAACGAAAGCGCGGCCCGCGACCTGCGTCGCGGTGTCCACCGACAGCTCGCGCTGCAGGACGCCGGCACTCGACCACGCGAGCGCCGCGAGCGCAACGTACATCTGCCCGCGACGCCGGACGCTCCGCGCCTCGAGAGTGGCGGTCATCGTGGCCATCGCACTAGTCAATCAGCAGAACGGAGCGGCCCCAGAGTCGAACTGAGCAAGCGTGGGGTTGCCACGCCGGGTCGGCTTTGAAGGCCGACTGGGCCACCGGGCCCCGCCGCTCCCTGCGCCGCCGACTGTACGTCACCTTGTCTCGTCGCTACGGCCGCGGCGCAGGACGCGGACGTCGCCGCGGCGCAGCGTCAGCCCGTCCGAGTCGTACCGCTCGAGCAGCAACTGCGCCGTGCGGCGGCCGACGCCGAGCGCGTCGCGGAACGACGGCAAGTGTGATCGGGTCGAGCGTCCGCAGCGTTGCGACGCCGCGTTCGTAGAGCTGCGGGGAGACGGCGAGCCCGTCGCCGACGCGGCGCAGCCGGCCGCGCTCCTCCAGGAAGGCCGCGAGCTGCTTGTCGCCCACCTTCACCGTCTCCTGCTGTGCGAGCTGCTGTTCGAGCTCCGCGGCCGCATCCGCGTGTTCGCCAAGGGCGGCGGACGCTCCCGGCAGGAATGCCTTGGCGTCGCGGCGCTCGAGCTGCAGGAGATTGAGCACGTGCGGTGCCCAGGGCTCGTTCGGCAGCAGCTCGGCGAGCGGGACGCCCGGGTCGAGCGGATTCGCGCGCGCTCGATCGCGCGAGTCGCGCTCGTACCTCCGTGCGGAGCGTCGAGAGCCACTGCGTTGGAGAAGTAGTGCTCTCCGGCGGCGCGGACCGCAGCGAGGCCCTGCGCCAGCTCGATCGGTGCGAGCACGCCGCGCGCCTGCAGCTCACGGCCGGAAACCGGCGCGTGCACCAGCATGCCCACGATCTCGGTGGGATCGCCGCGCTCGAGCACCGTGAGACGCTCGAGGTCCAAGCCGCGGGGCGGCGCCGGGTCGAGCACGATGCCCCCACCGACGGTCGTCTCGGCGCGCAGCACGACACGGTCGCCGCGCGCGGCCGCCACCGGCTCGACGAGCCGGAGTTGTGCGTACGCGCCACTCCGCGTGAGCCGGGCCTGCACCGCCTTCGTGCCGGCGTGCACGGTGACGGCGGCGGGGATCTGCGCGAGCTCGGTGAGCTTCACGTCCAGCCGGTACGACACGGGATAGTGGCCCGACTCGACGAGCACGTCGCCGCGCGCGAGCTGCTGCCGCTCCAACGCGGGCAGGTTGACCGCGACGCGCTGTCCGGCCTCCGCCTCCGGTGACGGCGGCGTCGTGCACGTGCACGCTGCGCACGCGAACGGTGCGGCCGCTCGGCTCGACGCGCAGCACGTCGCCGGGCGCGATGCGTCCCGACCAGAGCGTTCCGGTGGCGATCGTGCCGACGCCCTGCAGCGTGAACACGCGGTCGACATACAGGCGCGTTGCACGCTCGGCGTCTCGTTCCGCCGCGGGCACGCGCGCAAGGGCGGCGCGCAGCTCGTCGAGCCCGGCGCCGGTCTTCGCCGAGACGGCGACCACTTCGGCGCCCGGGACGAGCTCGCGCGCCTCGTCGATCGCGAGCGCGAGCGTCTCTGCGTCGACCGCATCGGCTTTCGTGACCGCGACGACACCCTGGTCGACGCCGAGCAGCCGCAGGACGGCGAGATGCTCGTGCGTCTGCGGGCGCGCGCCCTCCTGCGCGTCGATCACGAGCAGGAAGAGGTCGATGCCGGTGGCTCCGGCGATCATCGTGCGCACGAACCGCTCGTGGCCGGGCACGTCGACGAGCGAGAGGCGTCGCCCGTCCGGCAGCTCGAGCGGGGCGTAGCCCAGGTCGATCGAGATTCCGCGCGCCTGCTCTTCGGGCAGCCGGTCGGTGTCCTTGCCCGTGAGCGCGCGCACGAGCCACGTCTTGCCGTGGTCGATGTGGCCGGCCGTGCCGACCGTCAGCGGCATGCGCGAACCGCGGCGGCGACCTCGTCGAGCTCGCCGTCCGCGAGCGTGCGGCAGTCGAGCAGCAGGCGGCCGTCGCGGACGATCCCGATCACCGGCGGCTCGCTGGTCGCGCAGCGCGGCCGCGAGCGACTCCTCGACCGCGCAGGCGAACGACGGCAGCTCGGCGAGCGGCAGCGCGCCGCCGCCGACGCGGCCGACCGTCTCCTCGACCTCGCCGCCGACGCGCGCCGCGAGGCGCTCGGCGCGCGCGCGGACGGCTCGCGACGTCCTCGTGCAGCATCCGCAGCACCGGCACCTCGCGCAGCGCGCGTTCCGGCTCGAGATAGAGCAGCAGCGTTCCCTCGAGCGCCGCGAGGCCGAGCTTGTCGATGCGCAGCGCGCGGTGCAGCGGATGGCGCCGCAGCCGCTCGACGAGATCGGCGCGTCCGACGACGATGCCCGCCTGCGGCCCGCCGAGCAGCTTGTCGCCGCTGAAGCAGACGAGATCGGCGCCGGCCGCGAGCGACGCGCGCGCGCGTCGGCTCGTCGGCGATGTCGACGAACGCGCCCGAGCCGAGGTCGTCGAGCAGCGGCAGCTCGGCGCGGCGAGCGACCGCGGCCAGCTCGTTCAGCGTCGGGCTGCTCCGCGAAGCCGACGACGCGGAAGTTCGACTGGTGCACGCGCAGGAGCAGCGCCGTGTCCGGCGCGACCGCGCTGCTCGTAGTCGGCCGCACGCGTCCGGTTCGTCGTGCCGACCTCGACGAGCCGTGCGCCGGAGCGGCGCGAGCACGTCGGGGATGCGGAAGCCGTCACCGATCTCGATCAGCTCGCCGCGCGAGACGAGCACCTCGCGCCCTTCGGCGAGCGCGGCGAGCGCGAGCAGCATCGCCGCCGCGTTGTTGTTGACGACGATCGCCGCTTCGGCGCCCGTCAACCGCCGCAGGATCGCGGCGACGTGGTCCTGGCGCGAGCCTCGCGAGCCCGTCGGCGAGGTCGTACTCGAGGTTCGAGTAGCCGCGGCCGACGGCGACGCATGCGCTCGACCGCGCGGTCGGGAGCGGCGCGCGGCCGAGGTTCGTGTGCACGACCACGCCGGTCGCGTTCAGGACCCGCCGGAGAGCAGGGCGCGCGCGCGCGCGCCAGCTCGACTCGAGCGCACCGTCAGATCGCCGGGGTCGGCGCCTGCGCGGATCTCCTCCCGCGCTCGCGCCAGGACCATGCGGGCCGCGTCGACCGCGAGCGGGTCGGCGCTGCTCCGGGCCAGCTCGTCGACGGAAGGGAGGTCGCGCAGCTCCACTCCGCCGGGCACGATACGCCCGATCGTCGTCGGCCGCCGAGGCCGCTGCTTCACTGTTCGGGATGAAGCGCGGCCGCTCATTCTCCTGGCGCTGATCCTGCTCGCGCTCGCGGCGGCGCGGTGCCGTGCGCGAAGTGCAGTACCACGGCGCGGCGAAACCCGGTGTGCATCTGCTCGGGATGGATGTCGGCGGCAAGTCGCGGGCCCAGATCGAGTCGGCGGTGCGCGCGCTGGGAGAACCGGCCGTCACCGTCCGCGCCGGCGGCCGCTCCTATCACGTCCCGCGGGGTTGGATCGTCACCGTCGACGCGCACGCGACGGCGACGCGGGCGCTCGCCGCGGGGACGCCCGTGTCGCTCCTCGTGCCGCGAGCGGTCTCGGTCGAGCCCGTCGCCGGGAGCTCGGCGAGCGCGCAGAACATTCTCGGCGAGATCGCGAAGGCAGGCCGCCCTCCGGTGTCTGCGACAGTTGCAGTGCACGGGACGGACGTGACGATGGCGCCCGTCGCAGACCGGGCGCGAGCTCGACCGGGCCGCACTGCTCCGGCTGCTCTCAACCGATGCGCGAACGATCGACGCGCCGTTCGTCGACGTTCGCCCGGCGATCGCCGACCCGGCGGCACGTAGCGCTGCGTCGACGGCGCGGCTGCTCCTCTCGCGGCCGGTCGCGATCACGTACCACGGCGCGCGGCTGGGCGCGCTGACGCAGCAGCAGCTCGCGCGTGCGCTGCAGATCCGGCCGCGCAAGCATCGCTTCGCGGTCGGGTTCGATCCTGGTCTGCTGGCGCGCGCGGTCAGGCCGCGGCTCGGCAAGTGGGTGCGGCGGGCGCACAACGCCCAGTTCGCAGTCTCGGGTGACCGCGTGCACGTCGTGCCGTCGAAGCCCGGCCGCGACGTCGACCCGCTGCAGCTCGCGGTGGCCGTGACGAAGGCCGCGCACGGCAGTCACCTGGCGCAGGTGGAGCTTGGTGCGAGCGACGCGGAGCTGACGACCGCCAAGGCGAACGCCCTCGGGATCCGCCAGAAGCTCGTCTCCTACACCACGCAGATGGGCGTGTCGTCGTCGAACCGCATCCACAACGTGCATCTGATGGCCGACTTCATCGACGGCACGGTGATCGGTCCCGGCGAGACATTCTCGTTCAACGACGTCGTCGGTGAGCGCACCGCCGAGCGTGGCTTTCTCGAGGGGCAGGAGATCATCGGCTCGCTCGTGCTCCCGTCGATCGGCGGTGGCGTCTGTCAGACGGCGACGACGTTGTTCAACGATGCGTTCGAGCTCGGCCTCCCGATCCTCGCCCGCACCAACCACAACCTCTACCTGGCCCATTACCCGATCGGTCGCGACGCGACGGTCGCCTGGGGAGGCCCCGACTTTCGGTTCCGCAACGACCTGAAGCACGGCCTCCTGATCAAGACGTCGTACACCGACGCGACGCTCACATTCACCTTCTACGGCACACCGGAGCACCGGAAGGTCGTCTCGACGACAGGCCCGATGACGAACTGGACGAGGCCCGTCGATGAACTACGCCGTCGACCCGAACGCGCCGCGCGGCTCGGTAAAGGTCGTGGCGGGCACCGGCGAGAAGGGCTTCGACGTCGCGGTGACGCGCGACGTCTACGACGCCTCGGGGAAGCTGCTGCGCCACGACGACTTTCGCTCGCACTACATCCCCGACAGCCCGACCACCGTCTACGGCCCGGGCAAGACGCCGCCCGGCCCGTACATCGTGATTCCCACGACGATCTGAGACGGTCTGGACCTCACGTGCTGCGCCCTCCGCGGCACAAGCCAGGTGTCTCGCTGCGGCGTTTCGCCTACGCCGCGGGCTCGTCGGCGCAGCGCTCGTCGTAGCGGTCGAGCACGTAAGCGACCGCCACATCCGGATCGTCGGTCAACTCGAGCAGGCCGAGGTCGGCGGCCGAGATCATCCGCTCGCCGAGCAGCTTGTCCGTGATCCAGTCGAGCAGGCCGCTCCAGTAGCCGGAGTCGAAGAGGACGACCGGAAAGTGCTTGATCTTCCCGGTCTGGATCAGGGTCAGGGCCTCGGTCAGCTCGTCGAGCGTGCCGAAGCCGCCCGGGAAGATCACGAACCCCTCGGCGGGGCGGACGAAGCAGACCTTGCGCGCGTAGAAGTGGTCGAAGGTGTGGTCGATGTCGAGATACGGGTTCGGCGCCTGCTCGTGCGGCAGTTCGATGTTGAAGCCCACCGAGAGCCCGCCGCCTTCTCGAGCACCGCGGTTGGCGCCTTCCATCACGCCGCCGCCGCCGCCGGTGATCACGGCCCAGCCGGCTTCCGCGAACTTCCGGCCCACGACCCGTGCGCTCTCGTACGGCTTGCTGCCCTCGGCGACGCGCGCCGAGCCGAACAACGTCACCGCCGGCCGGTCGATGCGCGCAACCTGCTCGAACCCGGCCCGCAGCTCGGCCGCGATCTTCTTCACATCCGCGTCGATCTCGAACGTCGGATGGTCGAGGATCTTCCGGTCGGTGCTCACAGGCGATGCTGCGGCACGTGGGCGGCGAACATCCCGACGATGAGCGCGAGCGCCGTGCCGAAGTAGAGGACGTAGGCAACGGTCGCCTTGTTGCCGCCGCCGCCGAGCCGGAGGAAGCGGGCCGAGCGCCACACCGCGCCGCCGTCGAGAATCCCGAAGGGCAGCAGGTTGAACAGGTTGAGGAAGAAGCCGAAGTAGGCGAGCGCCAGCATCAGGTCGGAGCCCTGCGAGCGGCCGATCAGGTAACAGGCGAGCGCGGTGAGACCACCGAGGATCGGCCCGGCGATCGCGACGCGCACCGTCTGCCACGGATGTCCGCGCGTGTACTGCACGTACGCGCCGAGAAACGGCACGAACACCGGTAGCTTCGGGTTCAGGCCCTCGCGCTTCGCCTCCAGATAGTGGCCCAGCTCGTGCAGCAGGATCAGCGCCACGACCCCGACGCCGAACTTCCAGCCCCAGATCAGCGCGTAGGCGCCCATGGCGATGAAGATGCTCCCCGCCTTCACGAGCACGAACGACCACTTCGCGAGTGCGATCGCGCCTGCCACGACCGGGCCGACGAGCCGTCTGAAGGTGGCGCGCCAGTTCGTGCCGTGGGGCTGGATCGGGTCGTAGTCGCGGTAGGGCTCGGTCACGATCCTCTGCCGATCCATTCCTCGCCGCCCGCGTAGACCTCTTTCTTCCAGAGCGGCACGCGCTCCTTGAGCTCGTCGATTGCGTCTTTGCACGCGGCCAGCGCGTCCTGGCGGTGCGGGGCCGACACCGCGATCACGACCGAGGTGTCGCCGATCGCGCAGCGGCCGACCCGGTGATGGATCGCGACCGAGCACAGCTCGTAGCGCTTGCCGAGCGTTGCGGCGATCTCCTCCATCACGCGCTCGGCCATTCCCGCGTAGGCCTCGTAGTCGAGGTAGCGAACGTCGCGCCCGCGTGAGTTGATGCGCGTCGTGCCCGTGAACGTGGCGATCGCCCCGGCGCGTTCGTCGCGCACCTCGTCGACCGCGCGGTCGAGCGACAGCGGCTCGTCGCTGAGCAGGAATGCCCCGCCCGAGACGGGTGGGATCAGGGCGACCTCGTCGCCGTCGGCGAGCGGCAGGTTCCGCTCGGCGTACTCCTTGTTGACCGCGTAGAGCAACCCGCCCGGTTCGTCGCCGAGGCCAAGCGCGGGCCAGACGTCCGCGACCGTCACCGCCTCGCTCTCGCGCTGCGACCAGCCGGCGCGCTCGCGTAGGCCGGCGAAGAGGCGAACGGTCACCGTCGCCATGCGATCCCCCAGTCGTGGTGACCGTAGTAGCCGATCGAATAGCCAAGGTTCGCGAGCGGGCCGAACAGCTTGCGGGCGTGGAGCACCATCGCCCGACCGTAGCCGTTCCGCTCGCGAACGAAGGCGAGCGAGTTTCCGTCAGGCGACCAGACCGGCTCCTCGTCCGCCCAGCCCGGCGGCGGCACGTCCCCGCTCAGGTGCGGGCAGGCAGCTCGGGGCGGAGCGCCGGCTGCGGCGGTGGCCGGGGCAACCAGAGCGAGGAGCGCGAATGCGAGGACCCGCACGTCGCGAGCATACTTCGGGCGTGGCAGCGACCGATCGGCGCGAGACGGAATCCGGGATCGAGGTGAAGCCGGTCTACACAGCTGCCGACGCCTCGGGTGCGCTCGAGGCGCCCGGCGAGTATCCGTATACGCGCGGGCCGTATCCCGACATGTATCGCGGCCGCCCCTGGACGATGCGCCAGTACGCGGGCTTCGCCTCGGCCGAGGAGTCGAACGAGCGCTACCGCTACCTGCTCGCGCACGGGCAGACGGGCCTGTCGATCGCGTTCGACCTGCCGACGCAGCTGGGCTACGACTCCGACGATCCGCGCTCGCTCGGCGAGGTCGGGCGCACCGGCGTCGCGATCGACTCGATCGCCGACATGGAGATCCTGCTCGCAAACATTCCGCTCGGGGACGTCTCGACGTCGATGACGATCAACGCACCCGCATCCTTGCTGCTGCTCCTCTACGAGCTGGTTGCCGAGCAGCAGGGGGTGGCGAGCGCCGCGCTGCGTGGGACGGTGCAGAACGACATCCTCAAGGAGTACATCGCCCGCGGGAACTACGTCTTCCCGCCGAGGCCGTCGATGCGGTTGACCACCGACCTGTTCGCGTACTGCGCGGAGCGGATCCCGTCGTGGAACACGATTTCGATCTCCGGCTATCACATCCGCGAGGCCGGCTCGACAGCGGTGCAGGAGCTGGCGTTCACCCTCGCGAACGGGATCGCCTACTGCACGGCGGCCGTCGACGCCGGGCTGTCGCCCGACGATTTCGGCGCCAGGCTGTCGTTCTTCTTCAACGCGCACAACGACTTCTTCCAGGAGGTCGCCAAGTTCCGTGCGGCGCGCCGGTTGTGGGCGCGGATCATGCGCGAACGGTTCGGCGCAACCAACCCGAAGGCGCTGGCGCTGCGCTTCCACGCGCAGACCGGCGGCTCGACGCTCACCGCGCAGCAGCCGGAGAACAACGTGGTGCGAGTCGCGATCCAGGCGCTGTCTGCGGTGTGCGGCGGCGCGCAGTCGCTGCACACGAACTCGTTCGACGAGGCGCTGGCGCTGCCGACCGAGCACGCGGCGACGCTCGCGTTGCGGACGCAGCAGATCCTCCAGGCCGAGGCCGGCACGACCGCCACCGTCGATCCGCTCGGCGGCTCGTTCTACATCGAGTCGCTCACCAGCGAGCTCGAGGCGCGCGCCTGGGAGCTGATCGAGCGCGTCGACGAGATCGGCGGCGCCGTCGAGGCGGTCGAGCGGGGTTTCATCCAGTCGGAGATCGAAGACGCGGCCTACCGCTGGCAGCAGCAGATCGAATCGGGGGAGCGTCCGATCGTCGGCGTCAACGTCTACGCCGCCGAGTCGGAAGCGCCGATCGAGCTGCAGCAGATCGATCCCGATGCCGAGCGCAAGCAGCTCGAGCGCACCGCGAAGGTGCGGGCCGGGCGCGACGCCGGCGCGGCGGCTGGTGCGCTGGAGCGCGTCCGCGAGGCCGCGCGCGGAACCGAGAACATGCTCTGGCCGATGCGCGAGGCGCTGCAAGCGCGCTGCACGATCGGCGAGATCTGCGGCGTGCTGCGCGGCGAGTGGGGCGAGCACGACCGGGAACGCACCGCGCTGTGAGAGCCTCTAACGTGCGGCAACCGGCATGAAGATCCTGCTCGTCTCGCAGATGTACCCGGGCCCGGACGACCCCGACCTCGGCTCGTTCATCGCCCAGCAGGAGCGGGTGCTGCGCGAGCGCGGGCACGAGATCGAGCTCGCCGTGCTCGACCGGCGCGCCGGTGGCAAGGCGCGCTTCCTCGAGCTGCGGCGGCGCGTCAACAGGTCAGGCAGGCCAGATGTCGTGTGGGCGCACTTCCTCGTTCCGTCGGGGCTCTTCGCGGCTCGAGTCGATGCGCCGCTCGTCGTCACCGCGCACGGCCGTGATGTCCGGAACATCGGCAGCATCCCGGGGATCGCAGCGCTCACCCGCCGCGTCGTGCGGCGCGCGAGCACCGTGATCGCCGTATCCCACTACCTGCGTCGCGAGCTCGAGGAGAAGGTGCCCGAGGCGCGCGGAAAGACCGAGGTCGTCGACTCCGGCGTCGACATCGAGCTGTTCGACGCCGTCGCGCCCGCCGCGGCGCTTCCGCATCCTGCCTTTGTCCACGTGGGGACACTGACGGAGCGCAAGAACGTCGTGCGCCTGGCCGATGCGTTCGCCCGTTTCGGCCGCGGGTCGCTCACGTTCGTCGGCGACGGCCCCCTGCGGGGAGCACTCGAGGGCCGCGAGCGTGTGCGCGTCGTCGGGAAGATCGCCCACGATCGCGTGCCGGGCTGGCTGAGCGCCGCCGACGTGGTCTGCGGGCCGGCACACATCGAGCCGTTCGGGCAGGCGCTGCTCGAGGCGATGGCCTGTGCGCGCACCGTCGTCGCGACGCGCATCGGCGGGCCGCCCGAGTTCGTGACGGACGGCGCCGGCATCCTGGTCGATCCGCTCGAGATCGGCGAGATGGCGCGAGCGCTCGAAACGGCGGCCGCGATGCCGTCGCCGAACAGCGCTGCGCGCGAGGCCGCGCTCGCGCACGAGCTCAGGCAGCAGGTGAGCCGGGTGGAGGAGATCCTCCAGCGGGCGGTTCAAGACCGGCCAGCCTGATCTCGACGAGCGGCCGCACTGCGTCGGCGAGCCCGTGCTCGCGGGCAAGTGCGAGCGCCTGCTCGTAGCTCGCGCGCACCTTGTCGTGCGAGACGCCCTGCTTCAGGCGGTTGTCGCCGGTCAGGAGCAGGTCGTGGATCTTTGCGCGAGCTTCCGTCTGGTCCATCGGCGTGAGGCTACAATCCCCAGGTCATGCTGCCGGTCTTCTCCGTCATCCACGTGCTGCTCTCGGTCGCGCTGGTCGGCCTGATCCTCATGCACTCGACGCGGGACGGTGGCCTCGGCGGCATGGGCTTCACGCCGCAGTCGCAGGGCGGCACGCACATCGTGGAGCGAAACCTGACGCGTGTAACGGTGGTGTTCTCGGTGCTGTTCTTCGCCAACACCGTCCTGCTCTTCCGCCTGCTCCAATAGCTTCGCGCAGGCGATGACGGGGCGCCGGGCAGCGGCTACACTAGCCCCCGCTCACGCGCTGGTGGCGGAATTGGTAGACGCGCTAGGTTGAGGGCCTAGTGGCCATTGCGGCCGTGGAGGTTCAAGTCCTCTCCAGCGCACTGAGGAGCCGTCCCCCCGGGGGCGGCTTTTTGTTTTTGGCGTTGACGGCGTCCGGAGGAGTCTCTACTCTGAGAGCGAACACACGTTCGTCACCGTCAAACGACCTCGGAGGAGCAAGGTGCTCACCGCCCGTCAACAGGAGATCTGGAACTTTCTCGTCGAGTACGTCGACCGGCACGGCTATCCGCCGACCGTGCGCGAGATCGGGGAGCAGGTCGGGCTTGCGTCGCCCTCCACGGTGCACGCGCACCTTGCGAACCTCGAACGGGCGGGCCTGCTGCGCCGCGATCCGACAAAGCCACGCGCCCTCGAGCTGATCGGTCGCGAACGCCGTGAAGCCCTGCCGGCCGAGCAGCACGAGCAGGTCGACGTCGCACGCCTTCCACTTGTCGGTGAGATCGCCGCCGGCGGCCCGCTGCTCGCCGAGCAGAACATCGAGGACTACCTGCCGATGCCGGCGTCCACCAAGGGCGATTTTCTCGTCCGCGTCAAGGGCGAGTCGATGATCGATGCGGGCATCCTCGACGGAGACCTCGTGATCGTGCAGCGTGCGCAGACCGCTCGGGACGGCGAGATCGTCGTCGCGCTTGCCGGCGACGACGAGTCCGCCGACGAGGCGACGGTCAAGACCTTCTACCGCGAGCGTGACCGCATCCGGCTGCAGCCCGAGAACTCGACGATGGAGCCGATCTATGCGGAGCACGTCCAGATCCTCGGGCGCGTCGTAGGAGTCTTCCGGGAGCTCTAGTGATGGCCTCCGTCGCGTCGCTCCACCGCACGCTCGACCAGGAGCTCGTCGCGCTGCTGCGCGGCGCATCGCTCGAATGCCTCGTCTGCGGCGAGTTCGTGATGCACGCGCGCGGCGGCTCGGTGTTCTGTCCGGAGTGCTGCAGCCAGCTCGCCGACGAGAACGCGCTCGAATCCGGGCTAGAATCGAGCCTGCAGGCCGGGTGACCGCGGGCGGCGTTTCGGCGCCGCTTCGAGGAAAGTCCGGACACCACAGGGCAGGACGCTGGCGCAAGCCAGGGGGCGAAAGCCGACGGAAAGTGGAACAGAAAGCAAACCGCCGCCGGCGTATCTCCGGAGACGCCGGCGGTAAGGGTGAAACGGTGGGGTAAGAGCCCACCAGCGCCGCGGCGACGCGGTGGCTTGCCAAACCCCGTCCGGTGCAAGGCGAACAGGGCCCGCGATCAGGCTGCCCGCCGATGGGCCCGGGTAGCTGCCGAGAGGGATGGTCACCTTCGACAGAATCCGGCTTACAGGCCTGCTACGGAGAAAGCCCTGGAAACGGGGCTTTCTCTATGGCTACCTCCGGTCGTCCCTTCCTTGCGCATCGAGAACCTGCGCAGGGCCGCTCGGATCGAGCGCCGGGCGAAGGCGGTACCGTGTGCCCCTTGCTCGTCGCGACAGCCGCCACTTTCACTACGGCACACATCGCCGCGACGGCAGCCATCGCGGGTGCCGCTGCTCTCGTCGCGGGCCTGCTGGTGCTCGGACGCCGGCGCGGGCTGGCTGAGAGCATCGCGATTGCCGTCCTCGCTGCGGGGGCTGTCTTTCTCTGGCGTAAGTCGGCGAACATGCCGCAGCTCAACAACGACGGCCTTTCGCCGCTCTCGGCGAATGACTGGCTCGCGCCAGCACTCACCTACGTCGTGCTGGGCATGTACGCAAGCGTGCGCCGCCCCGGGAACGAACGCCGATTCGCACAGGCGCGCGCGCTCGCTGTCCTCGCCGCATTTGTGGTCAACGTCGTGACGATCTGATGCCCGTGATAGCGGCGATAGCCGGATCGGCCGTGCTGGCTCTAGGTGCCGCCTCGACCGTGCCGCCACCGCCTGCCCCGGGAGCGTGGCACCAGCTCGGCGCGGCCGTGACGTCACGGCCCGGGAAAGGCCTGCACTTCTTCCGAACGGCCTTGAGCCCACAGGGGCTCGGAATTGTCGTCACGTCATCATCGAAACGGCCGATCCGCGGTGCCTGGTCCAGCTGGTGCGAGATCGCCGACGACGACGGCCCCGTGGAGCAGATGCAGGGCTCGCTCACAGGCGTGAGGACGGTGATCGCGTATCCACACGTCCTCTCGGGCGCAACGCGCTGCTACGTCTCGGTCTACACAAGGGCACCGGGTCCCGTTGCCAAAACAGCGGCTGCGGAGTTCGCGTACTAGATGAGACCGACGTGAGGGCCTTCGTGGTGGTTCTGGCTTCGGCGCTCGCTTCGGCGCTGGCCGTGAGTGGATCGGTGCCGGCAGCAACTGTTGCCCGCGCCTTGCCGCTTCGGACGGTCGCACGCGTTTCGCTTTCGGGGCCTGGCGTTCGCTTCGACTACACGAGCCTCGATCCAGGCACCAATGAGCTGTGGATCTCGCACATGAACGCGAGCCAGCTGCTTGCCTTCAACGTCCGCACGCGGAAAATCGTCAAGACGATCCCTGCCCCCGGTGTCCACGGCGTCATCGCAGTCCCGACGCTGGGTCGGGTCTTCGCGTCGGCAACCGACGCACGCGAGGTCATGACGATCAACGCAAAGACGGGGGCGGTCTTGGCGCGGGCTCCCGCAGGTGCCTATCCCGATGGGCTTGCCTACGATCCCGTCGAGCGCCACGTCTTCGTCTCCGACGAGACCGGCGGAGTCGAGACCGTGATCAACGCCCGCGGAGGTCGGATCGCGACGATCTCGCTCGGCGGCGAGGCTGGCAACGTCCAGTACGACGCCGGCTCGGGCCGCGTCCTCGTCGATGTCCAGACGCGCGGTGACATCGCGATCATCGACCCACGATCGAACAAGATCATCCGTCGTCTGCCACTCCAGGGTTGCGCGAGCCCGCACGGGCTGCTCGTCGACGCGGCGCGGCGGCTCGCGTTCATCGCCTGCGACGCCAACGCCAGGCTTCTCACCCTCGACCTCCGCAGCATGCGCGTCACCGGCAACGCGAGCGTCGGAGACACCCCCGATGTGCTCGCCTTCGACGCCTCGCTCCACCGCCTGTACGTCTCGGCCGAGAGCGGCGTCGTCACTGTCTTTGCCGAGCACCCACACGGCCTCACGAAGCTCGGGCAGGCATTTCTCGCGACCGAAGCGCACACGGTTGCGGTCGACCCACGCACCCATCTCGTCTACTTCCCCCTCGAGAGCGGGTCGAACGGCAAGCCTCAGCTGCTGATCATGGCGCCCGCCTAGGCCCCCGCCGCGTCAGTCGCCGTCTACGAGACCGCGTTGCGCCGCAGCGCGGGGCTGGGGTCGGGCCGGCGGCGTCAGGTCGTAGCGCAGTCGCGGCAGGCGCCGCGGAGCAGCACGTCATGGCCGGCGACCGAGTAGCCGGTGCGCCCTTCGACCTTGTGGAGCACCCGCTCCAGCTCGGCGTCGGCGAACGCCTCGACCTTGCCGCAGTCAGCGCAGACCAGGTGGTGGTGATGGACACCGTCCGGATGAATCGGCTCGAAGCGCGAGGTCCCTGCGCCGATGTCGATCCGCTGCACGAACCCGTCCGTCGTCAGCTGATCGAGTGCCCGGTAGACGCTGGCGACGCCGACACGGCGGCCTTCGGCACGAAGCTGATCGAAGATCTCCTGCGCGGTCAGGCAACAGCGCTGCCGGCCGAGCAGCTCGACGACCGCGCGCCGCGCACCGCCGTTCCGGCGCCCCTGCGAGCGCAACGCCGCAATCGTCGCCTCAGCCCACGAGCCGGGGGCCGTGTCCTCCATCGCTTAATGATAGCCCGTCGCGTTTTCGCGGTTCGCCACGCTCGAGTGTTTTACCTCGTGTATAACATGAGAAATCGATGAGAAAGGCGGCCGAATGACCTATGTGATCGGGGAGTCGTGCATCGACGTAAAGGATCGCTCCTGCGTCGACGTCTGTCCCGTCGATTGCATCCACGAGGTGGGACGGATGCTCGTGATCGACCCGGAAGAGTGCATCGACTGCGGCGCGTGCGAGCCCGAATGCCCGGTGGAGGCGATCTTTCCCGAGGATGCACTGCCCCAGAACTGGGAGCCGTTCGTGGCGATCAACGCCACGTTCAACGAAGGCGTCGCGGCGGTCGACACCGTCGTCGACGCATACCTCGAGACTCACGACCTGCCGCCGATCGAAGGATTTCGCTGAAAGGCGACACCCGCGTCGGCGACCCGGCGGAGGCCGTCGAGCAGCTCGGGCTCTTGCTCGACCGCGCTGTTCGCGCTCTCGGCGACGCGGGCGAGCCCGACGCCGCCTCACGGATCGCCGCTGAAGCATGGTGGATCGTCCGCGAGCCGTCGCCCCGCTGCGCGCGGCGGCTGAACGCGGCGCTCCACTACCTGGCTTTGAGCATGCCGACAACCAACGAATGAAGGGACACACCATGACCGCAACAGCTGACTCGATTCTCGACGTGCGGAGCGAGCCACCGGCCCGCCGGCACGAGTTGATCTTCGACACCTATCGCGCACTGCCCGAGGGCGCCGCTTTCGTGCTCGTCAACGACCACGATCCGAAGCCGCTCTGGTACCAGTTCGAGGCCGAGTTCAAGGGCGCGTTCTCGTGGGACTACCTCGAGCAGGGTCCCACCGACTGGCGCGTCCGCATCGGCCGTCCGGCTGCGAGCTAACTCTAAGAGAGAGCCTCTAAGCGCGCGCGAGATGAGCGACGCAGAGCTCGGGCCGGACGAACGGCTCGAGCTTCGTCGCCGTCGTCTGCGCGCCGAGCTCCGAAAGCGCTCCACGCATCAGGCCCAGATGGATCGGACAGACGACCTCCTCGTGCCGGCGGGCCAGCTCGAGAAAGGGGCACGGCTGCATCAGGATCCGTTTGGAGCGCCCCGCCCGCTCGAGCTCCGGCTGGAAGCCGATCTCGGCCAGCAGCGAGACGAGCCGAGTCACCGCCTCCTCCTCTGACGGTTCGGCGAACGGCGGCGGTGACTCGACGAGGTGACGGCCCCAGGCGGCTCCGATCTCCTCGAGATGCGCGGTCGCATCCTGGCCGCCGAAGCGGGCAACGAGCGCTGTCAGCATCTCTGCGAGCAGCCGGTATCGACGTCCGCCGTCGTCCGGCGCGGTGACGGTCATCTTGTACGTGAGGCGCGGCCGGCCCCGGCCCCGCGGCGGCGCTGTCTCCGCTTCGACCAGCCCGGCGTCGATCAGTGCGGTGAGGTGTACGCGCACCGTGTTGACGTGGAGGCCGACGCGCTGCGCAAGCTCGCGCGTGTCGAGCGGCCCATCGTCGGCAAGCTCGGCGAGAATCTGTGCCCTGCTCGGCTCGGCGAGCGCGCGGTGGCGACGCCGCGCCAGCTCCTGCTCGTTGCCTTCCCGCATAGCCATGAGATTAGTTGTACGCCCCGAGCAAGAATTTTGCGCCGTCCGTCATGCGCTCGTGCGACCACGGCGGGTCGAAGACCAACTCCGCCTCGACGTCGTCAACACCGGGCACGGTGCTGGCGGCTCTCACGATGTCACGCTCGATCATCGGGCCGATCGGGCACCCCATCGACGTCAGCGAATAGACGATCCGGGCATGGCCATCGTCACACGCGATCTCGTAGACGAGGCCGAGCGACACGATGTCGAGACCGAGCTCGGGATCCTCGACCGTCATCAGCGCGCTCCGGATCGCGTCGACCGGCCGGTCAGGCGACACGGCCTTGCCCATCTTCGGGGAACAAAAACACGATGTCAATAGTATAAAAGAGTCGTGCCCCGTCCGGCAATCGAGATCGTTGCTCGTGTGCGCTTTCCGGTGCTTGCGCTGGGGCTCGCCTCGCTCGTGCTGGGCGTGTGGGGCGGGCTGATCCGATTCGGGTGGAGCATCCCGGAAGGCCGCGCGAACCTTGTCGAACTGCACGGGCCACTGATGGTGTTCGGCTTCCTCGGGACGGTCATCTCGCTCGAGCGCGCGGTGGCATTGCGGCGGCCGTGGGGCTACCTCGCACCGGTCGGGACGCTCGCGGGCACGTGCGTGCTGCTTGCCGGCGGACGGCAGGGGGTGGGCGAGCTGTTGCTGCTCCTGGCCGGCTGCGTCCTGGCGGGCCTGTTCGCGCTGATCCTGCACGCGCACGCGACGGCGCCGGTCGCCACGCTCTTCCTCGGTGCGTTGTTCTGGGTCGGCGGCTGCGCGCTCTGGCTCGGCGGCCTTCCGCTGGTGAAGGTCGTGCCGTGGTGGGCCGGCTTCCTGATCCTGACGATCGTCGGCGAGCGGCTGGAGCTCGCCGCGCTCGGCCGGTTAACCCGTGCCGGCCGCGTCATCTTCGCCGTCCTCACCGTTGCGCTCGTGTGCGGCCTCGTGCTCGATGCGTTCACGGCAGGCCCCGGTATCCGACTCGCCGGGGCGGCGCTCGTGGGGTACGCGCTCTGGCTCGCGCGTTTCGACATCGCACGCCGGACGCTCCATCGCGCAGGGCTGCCCCGGTTCGTCGCGCTCTCGCTGCTGCCCGGCTATCTCTGGCTTGCGATCGGCGGAGCGCTGTGGCTGCGCTATGGCGCGGCCCTGGCCGGTCCGAGCCACGACGCCGAGTTGCACGCGATCTTCGTGGGCTTCGTCTTCTCGATGATCTTCGGCCACGCGCCCGTGATCTTCCCCGGTGTGCTCGGAGTGGCGATCCCGTTTCGCAAGGTCTTCTACGGCCACCTGACGTTGCTGCACGTGGGATTGACGCTACGTGTTGCCGGTGATCTGACCGGCGAGTTCCGGCTCGCGCAACGAGGCGCCCTCGTAATCGCGATCGCGATCGGGGTATTTCTCTTCGCAACTCCCGGTTCGGCTGGGTTGCGCCGGGTCGCCGGTCGGTGATCGGACGCCGTCCGCACCTGGTAGGAGACTGATCTCGCATCTCCAGGTTCATTTCGTCCCGCGCCACGAAAGGGGATCAGATGAAGGACTTCAAGGAATTTCTGCTGCGTGGCAATCTCGTGGACATGGCCGTCGGCATCGTCGTCGGCCTCGCGTTCGCAGCCGTCGTCACCGCGCTCGTCGGTGACCTGATCACGCCGTTGATCGCGGCGATCGGCGGGCAGCGCGACTTCTCCGGCCTGTCGTTCACGATCAACAACAGCCACTTCCTCTATGGCGCGTTCATCAACTCGGCGATCACGTTCGTCGTGATCGCGGCTGTCATCTTCTTCCTGGTCATCAAGCCCGTGAACGCGCTGATGGCGCGGCGGAAGACCCAGGCGCCGGTGGACGAGACGATCAAGGACTGCCCGTACTGCCTGAGCCAGATCCCCGCCGCAGCGAGTCGCTGCGCGTTCTGCACCCAGCCGGTTTAGGAGCTCGTTCGTGAAAGCTATGTCGCTCTACCAGCAGCTCGCGCGGCTGGGCTCGGCGACGGTGTACGAAGCCGCCGGGCAGCAAGGGTTGGTCGACATTCCGCTGCACCAGATCGTCGCAGGCTCGCGGGTTGCGGGTCCGGCGCGTCCGGTGCTCTGCGGCCAGGGCGACAACCTGATGGTCCACGCGGCCATGGCCGCAGTCACGCCGGGCGACGTGCTGGTGCTGACGATGCCCGATCCGGGGTCGGTCGCGCTCGTCGGCGATCTCCTTGCCACGCAAGCACTGGCGCACGGCGTCGCCGCGCTCCTCGTCGACGGCGCCGTGCGAGACATCGAGGAGCTGGCGGAGCTGGGGCTGCCGATCTGGGCGCGCGTCGTCTCGATCCGCGGTGCGACGAAGGTGACACCGGGGACGATTGACGAACCGGTGACCGTCGGCGGGCAGCGGATCGAGAAAGGCGACGCGGTCGTGCTCGACGCGGACGGCGCCGCGGTCGTGCCACGAGCGCGGTTCGACGACGTCCTCGCTGCGGCGCTTGCTCGTGAGGAGAGCGAGCAGGGGAAGCGGGAGCTGTTACGCAACGGAGAGCTGACGTACGACCTGCTCGGGTTACGCGAACGTGTGGAAGGGGCTGGGTGAGCGGCTCAGGACGGCCGTAGGACGACCTCGAGCGCCGTGCCGCCGCCCGGAGCCGAGTCGAGCGAGAAGACGCCGCCGATCGACAGCGCCCGGTCGCGCATGTTGCCCAGCCCCTGGCCCGTCGAACCTCGATCGGGTTGGAAGCCGGCTCCGTCGTCGCGGAGGCGAACGAAACGCGTCCCGACTCGCTCGCCGATCTCCACCCAGGCGCGCCGCGCCCCTGCATGCTTGCGCGCGTTCGAGAGGCCCTCCTGGACGATCTTGAACAGCTCGATCTGCTCGTCGGGCCCGAGCTCCACCTCCGGGTCGATCGACAGCTCGACGTCGAGCGCGCCGTCGGCGGTGAGCAGCTCGACGTAGCGGCGGAGCGCCGAGTCGAACGGTGCGCGCCCGGATGCCGAAGACAACGCGAGGATCGCGTACCGCGCCTCCTGCTGCGCGGCGAGCGCCGCTTCCTTCAGCTTGGGCAACGTCTCGCCCGGATCGGCCCCCGCCTCGAGCATCGAGGCGTGTGTCGACACCGCGAAGAGATACTGCGCGAGCCCGTCGTGAATCTCGCGGGCTACGCGAGCCCGCTCTTCCGCCACGGCGCGGCGAGTCTCCGACTCACGGATCGCACGCCATACGCCTACGAGCAGCACGCCGTACGACAGCAGGCGGAGGAAGTCACCCTCGGAGACGTCGCCGGCACGTACGAGCGGCGTGAAGATGAAGTGGAGAGACGAGAAGAGCATCAGCGTCGCTCCGAAGGCGAGCCAGTAGTCGAGATCCTCGCCGTGTTCGCGAAAGCGACTGCCGAAACCGATCGCCGCGAGCAGCGACAGCAACGCAGCGATCGCGAGCGTCCCGGTCAGGGTGAGCGGCGCCGACGTGTGTGTCGCGCCGTCGAGGGTCGGCAGTCTGCCGCCGAGCGAGGTCGAAAGGCCCCACGCAAGGATCAGGCCGCCGACCCCAAGCGCAAACGCGCTTCCGAGTGCGAACCGCGGCCGCTCGACGCGACCGCGGACGAACGGCGAGGCGGAGATCAGGCCCCAGCCCAGGAGCTGCCCGACGAGCGCGGCCCACAGATCGGTGCGCCGGGCCGGGGCCCGCACCAGCTCCGGGACGATCGAGAACGCAAACCACGAGAGCGCCAGCACGAAGAAGCCCGAGCAGAGAACGAGGTCGAACCGGCGCCCTTCGACGCCGAAGCGCGTGGCGCACAGCACGGTCACGGCTGCGGCGGCAAGCATCGAGACCGTCGCCAGCACGAGCTTCAGCTCGGGCAGGTGATAGGGCGTACGCAGGGAGTGATAGGTCAGGAACAACGCCAGCGAGGCGCCGAGCAACCCGAAGAGCAGCAGCTGCCCCCAGAGGAACTTCTCGTAACGATCATGGTGCATCGCTGTTCGTATCGGCAAGATCCACTCAGCCCATGACGACCGAACGCATCCTCCTGGCCGACGACCACCCGCTCACACGCGACGCGCTCGGGACGCTGCTGCGCCAGAACGGCTTCGACGTCGTCGGCGAAAGCCGGCGGCGGTGAGGAGGCGATCAAGCTCGCACGTGAGCTGCGCCCCGACCTCGTGCTGCTTGACCTCTCGATGCCCGACCTGGAGCGGGCTCGAGGCGTTGCCGCTCGTACGCGCTGCGGCGCCCGAGGCGGAGGTGGTCGTGCTGACTGCGTCGGAAGACGAAGACAATCTGCTCGCGGCGATTCGCGGCGGCGCGGCCGGCTACCTCCTGAAGACCGAGCCGCCCGAGCGGATCGTCTCGTTTCTACGAGGCGTTGCGCGCGGAGAGGCCGCTCTCTCCGGCGCGGTCGCGAAGCGCCTGCTCGACCAGGTGCGGGAGGGCGTGCCGCGCAGAGCCGTGCCGGAATCTGTCGCCCGGCTCGTGACCGCCCGGGAGCTCGAGGTGCTGCTGCTGCTCGATCGCCACCTCGGCACGGCCGAGATCGCCGAGCGCCTCTTCATCTCCGAGCACACGGTGCGCTCGCACGTAAAGAGCCTGCTCGGCAAGCTCAACGTCTCCTCTCGCCGCGAGGCGCTCGAGAAGTTGGAGAGCTGAAGCCGAACCCGTCGAGCGCCGCCTCGACGAGGTCGGGCAGCGTCTCGAGGTTGTAGCCGCCCTCGAGCACCGCGGCGACTCGCGGAGCGAGCTCCGCCGTGCGGGCGGCGAGCTCGCGAAAGCAGCCGGCGCTCAGCTCCAGGTTTGCGAGCGGGTCGTCGACGTGCGCGTCGAATCCGGCCGAGACGAGCAGAAGCTCGGGGTCGAACCGGCGCACGGCCCGTTCGACCCGTGCGAATGCCTCGAGGTAGGCGCTGTCGCCGGTGCCCGCCGGCGAGCGGCACGTTGACGAGCGTTTCGTGCTGCTCGTCCGGGCCGCCGCTGCCGGGATAGAACGGCCACTGGTGCAGCGAGGCGAACAGGATGCTCTGGTCGGCCCCGACGATGTCCTGTGTGCCGTTGCCGTGGTGCACGTCCCAGTCGACGATCGCGACCCGGCCGATGCCGAGCTCGGCCTGGGCCCAGCGTGCGGCGATCGCGACCGAGTTGAAGATGCAGAAACCCATCCCCCGGTTGTGCTCGGCGTGGTGGCCGGGCGGGCGCGCCAGCGCGAAGCCGCCTCGCCGCACTGCCTCGAGCGCGGCGCCGGCCGCGAGCAACGCCGCCTCGTAGGTCGTCGCGGTGCAGATGGTGTCGCCGTCGAGCCGGCCGCTCGTCGTGCGAACGCGTTCGACCAGCGCGGGGGTGTGGCAGCGGAGGATGTCGCCGACGGACGCCGGGGCGCATTCGACGAACGGGAAACGGTCGTGCAGCACTCGATGCGCCGCTGCGACTCCGGATGCGAGCCCGTCGGGTGCAGGCGCGCGAACGCGGTGTTGCTGACGACCTCTATGTGGCCGTCCGTTCGGCGAGCCTGGTTGCGACGCCGTTCAGGCCGAGCTGGCGTGCGTGGGCTTCGGCCCGCCGCCAGTCGGGCGGGGTCGCCACGAGCTCGGGCAGCGGCGCCGCCGGATCCATCGTTGCGATGCTCCGATAGAGCCGGAGCTCGTCGGCGATCGCCGGGAACCGCCCATCGGCGAGAGCGGCTTCGAGCGAGCCGTACTGCGCGATCAGCTCGGCAGCTTTCTTGGGGCCGATCCCCGGCGCGCCCGGGATCTTGTCGGAGGGGTCGCCGCGGAGGGCGATGAAGTCGGGCACCTGGGCCGGCTCGACGCCGTAGCGCTCGCGCACCCCGGACGGCCCGACCCGGGCGAGCTCCGACACGCCCTTCACGGGTTGCAGGATCGTGACGCGGTCCGAGACGAGCTGGTAGGCATCGCGGTCGGAGGTGGCCACGAGCACCGGGCCGGGCCAGGTGGCAGCTGCGGCCGCGAGAAAGTCGTCGGCCTCGAAACCGGGCGCCTTCCCGACGAGGAAGCCGAACGACTCGACCAGCTCGGGGAGCCGCGCCAGCTGCTCGACGATCCCGTCCTCGAACTCGCGTCCCGACTGGTACGCCGGCAGTGCCTCGTGCCGGTAGGTCGGCGTCTCGAGCGAGTCCCAGCCGACGAGCACCGCGCCCGGCCGCTCCGCGTCCCACAGCCGCATCAGGAAACCCGCGAAGCCGACGAGGGCGTTCGCCGGACGTCCGGCGCCGTCGCGCATCTGCTTGGGGAGCCCGTGGTAGGCGCGATGGGCGAGCGAGTCGCCGTCGACCGCGAGCAGCGTGCTCACAGCGAGCCTTCGAGCTCGCGGATCGCCGCCATCACACGTTCGGTTGCGATTCGCGCGGCCTCGGCCGGGTCGAGACCGTCAAGGTCGTCGAACGCAACCGGGGCGCCGTAGGCGACGCGCCAGCGCGCGAGCCGCCGCAGATCGGCGGTTCCCTTGATGCCGGCGGGGACGAGCGGGACGCCCGCCTCGAGGGCGATGCGCGCGGCCCCGGTGTGCGCCTCGGCGACCCGCGTCTTGCGGAGGCCCTTCTTACGGCGAGTCCCCTCCGGGAACATCGCGATCACGTTTCCGGCGCGTGCGAGCGACACCGCCTGCTCGATCGCCTCCCGGTCGGCCTGCCCGCGCCGCACCTTGAACGCTCCGCAGGCCGCGATCAGCGGGCCGAGCGGGAACCAGAACAGCTCCGACTTCGCCATGAAGCGCAGGAAGCGGTGCGGCCAGAGCGCGAGCCCGATTGCCCAGGGGTCGAGGTTCGAGGCGTGCCCGGCCGCCAGGACATAGCCGCCGGCGGCGGGCAGATTCTCGCGGCCCCGGGGCCTGTAGCGGAAGACGAGGTGCAGCACCGGCCAGGAAACAACGGCAATTGCGGAGTAGAGCGGGGTGGGCCGGGGCGGACGTGCCATCGGCGGCGAGTATCGCTGATCCGTGCCACGGCGCTATGGTGGCGCGCGAAATGGCTGCCTCCAAAGACCGCAAGCTCGTGATCGTCGAGTCGCCCGCCAAGGCGAAGACGATCGCGGGCTACCTCGGCCCCGGGTACATCGTCGAGTCGTCGATCGGGCACATCCGCGACCTGCCCAACAACGCCTCCGAGATTCCCGCAAAGCTCAAAGGCGAGGAGTGGGCGCGCCTCGGTGTCAACGTCGACAACGACTTCGAGCCGATCTACGTCGTCGACTCGCGGAAGAAGAAGGTCGTCGCCGATCTGAAAGCCAAGCTGAAAGGCGCGGACGAGCTGTTGCTCGCGACGGACGAAGATCGCGAGGGCGAGGCGATCGCCTGGCATCTCCGGGAGGTGCTCGCGCCGACGGTGCCGGTGCGGCGGATGGTCTTCCACGAGATCACCCGTCCTGCCATCGAGAAGGCACTGACCGAGACCCGCGAGATCGACGACGCCCTCGTCGACGCTCAGGAGACACGTCGCATCCTCGATCGCCTCTACGGCTACGGCGTCTCGCCGGTGCTCTGGCGGAAGATCATGCAGGGGCTGTCCGCGGGCCGGGTGCAGTCGGTGGCCACTCGCCTCGTCGTCGAGCGTGAGCGCGAGCGGATGAGATTCGTCGCCGCCGACTACTGGGACGTCGTCACCACGTTCGAGCCCGGAGCGTTCACCGCCCGCCTGGCCGCCGTCGACGGAAAGCGCGTCGCCCAGGGACGGGACTTCGGCCAGGACGGGACGCTCCGCTCGCCTGCACTCGCCCAGGCCCCTGAGGTCGTCCAGCTCGCCGAGGCCGACGCACGCGAGCTGGCCGCCAAGCTCGACGGCGCGGCATTTGCGGTCACGTCGGTCGAGGAGAAGCCGTACACCCGCCGGCCCGCCGCTCCGTTCATGACGTCGACCTTGCAGCAGGAGGCGAGCCGCAAGCTGCGGCTCTCGTCGCAGCAGACGATGCGCGTTGCCCAGCGCCTCTACGAGAACGGGTACATCACCTACATGCGCACCGACTCGACGACCCTGTCGGAGTCGGCGCTCGCCGCGGCGCGCGACCAGGCGCGCGAGCTGTACGGAGCGGACGCCGTGCCGGCCGAGCCGCGGCGCTACGAGCGCAAGGTGAGGAACGCGCAGGAGGCACACGAGGCGATCCGTCCGGCCGGCGACCGCTTCCGGACACCCGACCAGGTCGCGCGCGAGCTGTCGGGCGACGAGCTGAAGCTCTATGACCTGATCTGGAAGCGGACCGTCGCGTCGCAGATGGCCGACGCGCGCGGGCAGACCGTGTCGGTGCGCATCGCGGCGGCCGCCGCCGACGGCCGGGCGACCGAGTTCGCCACTGCGGGCACCGTGATCACGTTCCGCGGCTTCCTGCTCGCCTACGAGGAGGGCCGGGACGACCCGTCGGTCGACGCGGAGGAGAAGGTGTTGCCGGCGCTGCACGAGGGAGATGCTCTGTCGGCGACTGCGCTCGAGCCGGAGGGGCACTCCACCTCGCCGCCGGCACGGTTCACCGAGGCGAGCCTTGTCAAGGCGCTCGAGGAGCGCGGCATCGGCCGCCCGTCGACGTACGCGGCGATCATGGGCACGATCCTCGACCGCGGCTATGTGCGCAAGCAGGGGCAGGCGCTGATTCCCGAGTTCCTCGCGTTCTCGGTCGTCCAGTTGCTCGAGCAGCATTTCTCGCGTCTCGTCGACTACGAGTTCACCGCCCGGATGGAGGACGATCTCGACGAGATCGCCTCTGGCGAGGAAGCGCGCAGCACCTGGCTGCAGCGCTTCTACTTCGGCGAGAACGGCAACGACGGGCTGAAGTCGCAGATCGAAGGCCGCCTTGACGAGATCGACGCACGCGAGGTCAACACGGTGAGCCTGCCGCGCACGGACATCGTCGTGCGCGTCGGCAAGTACGGTCCGTACCTCGAGCGCGGCGAAGAGCGGCAGACGCTGCCGCCCGACATCGCACCCGACGAGCTGACGCCCGAGCGCGCTGAAGAGCTTCTCGCGCAGGCGGGCAACGAGCACGAGCTGGGCGTCGATCCGCAGACCGGCCACACGATCGCGTTGCGCGCGGGCCGCTACGGCCCGTACGTGACGGAGCTGCTCGACGGCGACGAGAAGCCGCGGACGGCTTCGCTCTTCAAGTCGATGTCGCCCGAGACGGTGACCCTCGAAGACGCACTCCGCCTGCTCACATTGCCCCGCACGCTCGGCGAGTCCGAAGGTGAAGAGGTGGTCGCCGCCAACGGCAGGTACGGCCCGTACGTGAAGAAGGGCAAGGAGTCGAGATCGCTCGACAACGAGGAGCAGCTGTTCTCGATCACGCTCGAAGAGGCGCTGGCGAAGCTCGCCGAGCCGAAGCAGCGTGGCCGCCGCGCCGCGGCACCGCCGCTCAAGGAGCTGGGCGATGACCCCGTCAGCGGTAAGCCGATCGTCCTCAAGGAAGGCCGCTTCGGCCCGTACGTGACCGATGGCGAGACGAATGCGAGCCTGCGGGCGGCCGACTCGATCGAGGAGATCACGCCCGAACGGGCCGCGGAGCTCCTGCAGAACCGGCGTGAGCAAGGCCCCGCAAAGAAGAAGCGCACCGCCCGGAAACGCTCGTAACGGTTCGTTCCACATTTACCGCCCTGGACGGTCCATAATCCAGGTCGGCCGGCAGGAATGGCTGCGCCGCCGTACGCGTTGACAGTGGCGGTACCCTGGCCCGGCCCGGGATTTGGAGCTCAGAACGCAGGCAGGCAGGTTTGCAGTGCCTGTTGGAGAAACGAAAGGACATCGATTCCCACTTGACCCAGACTCAGCTTTCCGAACTGCTCGACACCGAGAGCGCCCTCACATTGATCGCGGCGGGCGAGGAGCGCGGCTGGATCGAGCCGGCCGAGCTCGAAGCGTTCGCCGTCGAGAACGACCTGCCCGAGGGCGAGGTCGCCGATGTCGTCAAGGAGCTCGAGCGCATCGGGCTCGAGGTGCGCGAGCCGGTCACCGAGGAGAAGAACACGAAGCACAAGCCGGAGCCCGTGGTCTACGAGGCGTCGGCTCCTTCAGGCGCGGGCGACAGCCTGCAGCTCTTCCTCGCCGACGTCGGAAAGCACAAGCTCCTCACCGCGCATGAGGAGGTCGTCCTTGCGAAGGCGATCGAGCGCGGCGACGGGCGGGCGAAACGCCGCATGATCGAGTCGAACCTGCGCCTTGTCGTCTCGATCGCGAAAGGCTACCGCGGTCTCGGTGTTCCGTTCCTCGACCTGATCCAGGAGGGGACGCTGGGATTGAATCGCGCGGTCGAGAAGTTCGACTGGCGCCGTGGCTACAAGTTTTCGACGTACGCGACCTGGTGGATCCGGCAGAGCGTGCAGCGCGCGGTTGCGAACCACGCGCGCACGATCCGCGTGCCGGTGCACGTCGTCGAGCGCCAGCAGAAGCTGTCGCGCGCAGCGCGCCGGCTCGAGGTGGAGCTGGGTCGCGAGGCGACGAAGGAGGAGCTGGCCGAGGCGACCGGGCTGCCGCTTCAGCACGTCGAGGAGGCTCTCTCGGCCGCGTCGGCTTCGGTCTCGCTGAACCAGACGGTCGGCGCAGACGACGAGGGCGAGCTCGGCGATCTGTTCGCCGACCGTGAAGCCGCCGATCCGTTCGAGGAGGCCGAGGAGTCGTTGCGCCGCCAGAACATCCGCAAGGCACTCGATGCGCTACCCGAGCGTGAGCGGCGAATTCTCGAGCTTCGCTTCGGGTTCGAGGGCGAGCCGTGGACGCTCGAGGCGATCGGTCACGAGCTCGATCTGACGCGCGAACGCGTCCGCCAGCTCGAGGGCCAGGCGCTCTCACGGCTCGCGGCGCTGCGCGAGCTCGCCGGCCTCGCAGCCTGACGATCGGCGGGGTCTTACGCAGCGCCTTCGAGGCGCTGCTGGTCGTGCCGTAGGGCGCCTTCGGCCTGGTAGATCTCCGCATCGGTCATCGGCCACTTCTCGAGCGGGTAGTGGCAGGCGGCCTCGTGGTGCGGTGCGAGCTCGCGCAGGAGGGGCGTCTCGACGTCACAGTGGCCCTTGTGGAAGCGCGGGCAGCGGGGGTGGAACACGCAGGCCGCGCGGCGGGAAGATCGGCGAGGGCACGTCGCCGCTCAGCACGATCCGCTCGCGGCCGCCGGTGGTCGCGCGCGGCACGGCGGATAGGAGCGCCGCCGTGTATGGATGCTTCGGGTTGTCGTAGATCGATTCGCTGTCGCCGATCTCGGCGATCTGGCCGAGGTACATGACCGCGATCCGGTCGGCGATCTGCCGGATCACCGACAGGTCGTGCGAGATGAAGACGTACGTCAGGTTGAAGTCCTTTTGCAGGTTGCGCAGGAGGTTCAGGACCTGCGCCTGGATCGAGACGTCGAGCGCCGACACGGGCTCGTCGCAGACGATCAGCTTCGGCGACAGCGCGAGCGCGCGCGCGACCCCGATCCGCTGGCGCTGCCCGCCCGAGAACTCGTGTGGGTACCGGTTGTAGTGCTCGGGGCTCAGGCCGACCGTCTCGAGCAACTCCTGTACGCGCGACTTCGCCTTCTTCTCGCCGTGGATGGCGAACGGCGAGCCGACGATCTGCCCGACGGTCTTGCGCGGGTTCAGCGACGAGTACGGATCCTGGAAGATCATCTGCATCTCGCGGCGGAGCGGGCGAAGCTGGCGCTGCGAGAGCTTCGAGATGTCGCGACCCTGGAAGCGGATCGTTCCCGACGTGGGGTCGAGGAGACGCAGGATCAACCGCGCCGTCGTCGATTTGCCGCAGCCCGACTCGCCGACGATCCCCAGCGTCTCGCCGCTGCGTACCTCGAACGAGATGTCCTCGACCGCGTGCACCATGCCTTTGCCGCGCGCAAACACCCCCTGCTTGACCGGGAAGTGTTTCGTCAGGTGCTCGACCTCGACCAGGTTCTCGCTCACGCCCATGGCCCCCCTTTCGCTTCCGCCCGGCGGAGCCGGGGCGAGCCTGCTCATGCAGCATCCCCGAGGCGCGAGATCGAACGCTTCCCGCCCAGATCGAGCTTCTTCTCCCACGGCAGGTAGCACGCGTCGAGATGAGAGCCGGCGACGGGCGCCTCGAGCGGCGGCGGCGGGTCGATCGGGCACGGCGCAAAGGCATAGGGACAGCGCGGGTGGAACGGGCAGCCGGAGGGCGGGTTGAGCAGTGACGGCGGGGAGCCCTCGATCGGTACGAGCGCTGCCAGGCGCCGTTCGATCGTCGGCATCGAGTCGAGCAAGCCCCAGGTGTACGGATGCTGCGGCTGTCCGAAGATGTCGTCGGCGGGGCCGTACTCCATGATCCGCCCCGCGTACATCACCATCACCGAGGTCGCCGTCTCGGCGATCACGCCGAGGTCGTGCGTGACCAGGATCACGCCGATGTCGAACTCGCGCTTGACCTCTTCGATCAGCTCGATGATCTGCGCCTGCACGGTCACGTCGAGCGCGGTCGTCGGTTCGTCGCAGATCAGGATCGCTGGGTTGTGGACGAGCGCCATCGCGATCATTGCGCGCTGCCGCATGCCGCCGGAGAACTGATGGGGGTAGTCGCGCGCACGGCTCTTGGCATTCGGGATCCCGACATGGTCGAGCAGCTCGACGGCGCGGGCGCTTGCTTCGGATTTGCTCACATGAGAGTGGGCGAGCACCGCTTCGATGATCTGGTCGCCGACCCGGTACATCGGGTGCAGGCATGCGAACGGATCCTGGAAGACCATTGCGATGTCCTTGCCGCGGATCTTCTGCAGCTCGCCGGGCGGCAGGGTGAGTAGGTCGCGCCCGAGGAAGTCGACTTCGCCGCTGATCTGCGTACGGTCGCGGTTCAGCAGCCCCATGATCGCGAGGTTCGAGACGCTCTTGCCCGAGCCGGATTCGCCCACGACGCCGAGCGTCTCACCGCGGCTGAGCGAATAGCTGACGTTGCTGACCGCCTGGACGATTCCGTCCGTCGTCGGGAAGCGGACAGTGAGCCCGCGCACGTCGAGGAGCCGCTGCTTGTCAGTGCCCATGACAGTCTCGATCGAGCTTGCGCTCGCGCTCACGCGTAGCGCACCCGCGGGTCGAGGAAGGCGTAGACGATGTCGACGAGCAGGTTCATCAACGCGACCGCGACGGCGGCGAGCAGCACGACTCCGAGCACGGTGGGCAGGTCCTGGCTGAGCGCGCCGTTGATGGCGAGATACCCGAGCCCCTGCAGGTTGAAGACCGACTCGGTGATCACCGCACCGCCCACGAGCAGAGCGATGTCGAGCCCGAACATCGTCACGATCGGGGTGAGGCTCGCGCGCAGCGCGTGCTTGAAGATCACCCGCGCGTTCCGACAGCCCCTTCGCGCGGGCCGTGCGTATGTAGTCCTCGCCGAGCGTCTCGAGCAGGTTGTTGCGCGTCATCCGGGCATAGAAGGCCGCATAGAGCATGCCAGCGCCACCCACGGCAACCACATGTGCGAGAGGAAGCCGCCGACGCTGTCGGTGGGCGACACGTAGCCGGTGCCCGCCGACCAGCCGAGCTGCCGCCAGAAGATGTACAGGCCCATCAGTCCGAGCCAGAAGACCGGCGCCGAGATGCCGAAGAGGGCGAAGCCCATCGCGGCCCGGTCGGTCAACGAGCGGCGCTTGACGGCGGAGATGATTCCGATCGAGACGCCCGAGGTGAGCCAGAGCACGGCCGAGCCGGCGATCAGGAGCAGGGTGCGCGGCGCGCGGTCGATGATCAGCGACAAGCACCGAGGTCTGGCCGGAGAACGTGTAGCCGAGCCCGGGCCAGCCGTACTGGTCGCCACTGAAGAACGTCTTGATGAACTTGAGGAACTGGATGTACCAGGCGCGGTCGAGCCCCAGCCGGTGCCGGATCAGCTCGAGCTCCACCGGGGTCGGGTTCTTGCCGGCGAAGCGCAGCGCCGGGTCGCCGGCGGGGAGCACGTAGAAGACGACGAAGGTGATGGCGATCACCGCCGCGACGACGATGAGCGTCCAGAAAAGTCGGCGTACGATGTAGAAGGCCATTCGATTTTCCTCGGTCGTCGTCGGGAAAGGGTGAGGCGGGGCGCCGAACGGCGCCCCGCCCTCGTCGTTCATTTCAGCCTTACTTCTGCGAAACCGCCACCTGTGAGTAGGCGGTCGTGTCGCTGAACTGGTCGTACGACCAGTTCGTGACCTTCGGGCCGACGATGATGACGTTGTTGGCCCAGAGGTACGGCACCCACGGAACAACCTGGGTCATCAGCTTCTTGTCCAGGTTCTCCCAGCAGGTCGTGCGGTCCTGGCCGAGCTTCGCCTGGCAGGCGTCGACGTCGGCGTTGACCGACGGGATGCCGTTCAGGTTCCCCTTCACGCCGAGCTTCTTGGCGGTGTTGATCTCAGGGGTGATTCCGACGAGCGAGTAGTTCGTGTTGCCCGACGGGATCAACGCGCGGCTGTCGAAGAGCTCGCCGAAGAACGTGTACGGGTCGGCGTAGTCCTTCCCCCAGCCGGGACGCTCGGAGATCGGGACGTTCTTGTTGGTGGTCTGGAGGAGTCGGGTACGCGCCGTTGATTGCGCGCACCGTGAACGTGACGCCGATCTTGGCGGCGTCGGCCTGGATGACCGGAACCATCCGGGTGTCGAGGCGCACGCGTATCGACGATCATGAGAACACCCTTGCAGGCGGAGGCGGTGCACTTGCCCGTCTTGCCCGGGTCGTACTTGGACTGCTTCACCTCGGCGGCCGCCTTGGCGACGTCGCCGATGTGACCGGGGGTCGAGTACGGGTCGTACTCGGCGAGCCCGTTGTTGTACATGACCGGCGGCGCGATGTGCGTCGCGATCGACCCGAGCAGCGGGCCGCCCCATGCCTTCCGCAGGGCTTCCTTGTCGATGATCAGGTTCATCGCCTTGCGGATGTGGATGTCGTCGAACGGCGCCTGGGTGAGGTTCATCGTGATGTACCAGGTGCGGTCGCCGACGTTCGAGAGCAGACGCGGCTTCAGCGTCGGGTTGGTCACGTACTCGCGAATCGTCTTCGGCTGCGGGCTCGACGTCTCGTCGTCGTACTGCCCGGCCTGAACCTTCGCGTAGATGTCGTCCGCGTTCGAGTTGATCAGGAACTTGAACGTGTCCGGATAGTTCTTCCGGTACTGGTCGGTCGACTGGTCGTAGTTCGGGTTGCGGACGAGGACAAGCTTCTGCCCGTTCGCGCCGGCATAGCCGGCCATCGGCTTGAGCGAAGCGCACGGGAGGCTGACCTTGTCGGCGCCCTGGATCATGTACGGGCCGGTCGAGATGATGTCGCGGCCGTAGTCACCGGGCTTTCCGTTGAAGCAGTTGCCGACTTCCGGCGGGATCGGTGCCGTCGCCGGCATGCCCATCCGCAGGTTGAAGTCGCCCGTCTTCGTGGTGAGGTGGAAGACGATCGTGCTGTCGTCCGGCGTCGTGATGCCGGAGACCGTCTTCGCCTTGCCGCCTCCGACGGCGTCCCAGCCCTTGATCACGGAGTAGTAGAAGCCGTACTGGCCACCCTGCTTCGGATCGGCGAGGCGGTTCATCGCGTAGGCGACGTCCTTCGAGGTGACGGCACGGTTGACCGGAGGGCCGAACTTGATGCCGCTCCGGAGCTTGTACGTGTACGTCAGCCCGTTATCGGTCGGTGTCGGCACGGATTCGGCGAGATCGCCGATCAGTTGGTTGCCCTCGGCGCCGCCTGCGTGCTTGTAGCCCATGAGTGGGCGAACCAACAGGTTGTCGAGGATGCCCCATGCATTGCCGAGGTACTCGCCGGTCGGATCGAGGTTGTTCGTGAATCCGAACGAGCTCTCCCAGCCGATGGTGTACGTACCTCCCTTGGCGGCAGTGCCGTTGGTGTAGCTCGTCTGCACGTTGGACGTTGAGCCCGAGCTCGAGGTGGTGGTGCCGCTCGAGCTCTTCTTGGACGAGCCACAGCCCGCCGCAAGCGCCGCCAACGCGACAACGGCTACGGCAAAGGCCGCGAGCCGAAGAGATCTCCTCATGCGCAACTTCTCCTTTCTGGGGGTCAAATTCACTATCACCGTTCGGAGCGGACATCGAACGCGTCACGCAGTCCGTCGCCGAGCAGGTTGAAAGCCAGCGTCGTGATGATCAGGAATGCGCCTGGGAACAGCATGAGCCACCAGGCAACGTCGTAATACCCGGACGCGTCGTTGAGAATGGAGCCCCAGGACGCTTCGTTCGATGGAACACCGAGGCCAAGATACGAGAGCGCAGCCTCGAAGAGGATATTGGTTGGGATGAGCAGCGTGGCGTAGACGACGAGTGGCCCGATCAGGTTGGGGAGCATCTCACTGGCCAGGATCCGGATGTTCGTTGCTCCGAGCGAGCGCGAGGCCTCGACGAATTCCTTCTCTCGGAGCGAAAGCGCGTACCCGCGCACGATGCGCGCGATGTACGACCACGAGAATACGGTGATCACCGCGATCACCACCGGCAGGCCCGGCTGGAGCAATCCGCCGAGGCAGCCTTGCTTCGAGGTCGAGCAGGCGGCGACCACGCCCACGGCGATCAGGATCTGTGGCACGGCTAGGAGCACGTCGGCGAAGCGCGACAGCATCGTGTCGATGAAGCCGCCGAAGAATCCGGCGAGCAGTCCGACGACGAGCCCGATGAAGAGTGCGAAGCCGGTGGCGACGATGCCGACGAAGAGCGAGATGCGTGCGCCGTACATGGTGCGGACGAAGAGGTCGCGACCGGCCGAGTCTGCGCCGAACCAGAACTGGCTGTTCGGGCCTTTCGGTACGCCGAACTCGTCGGTCATCGAGTCGTAGGTCGAGTTCTGGCCGTGGCCGGTGATGTGCTCGGCGAGCGGCCCGCCGAAGATCGCGATCAGGATCAGCACGATGATCACGATGCCGCCGGCGAGCGCCGCCTTGTCCTGGCGCAGGCGCGCCCAAAAAAGTTGGCTGGGCGACCTCCGCACGATCGCGACCGGCTGGAGCGCGATCGCGCCGCTCGAGGAGACCTCGAAATCCGGTGGGTTCGTCATCGCAGCTGCAAGCGTAATACCCCCACGGTTTCGCTGGAAGCGATACTGACGCCGGTGGGCCAGGTTTCTGAGCTGGGCGGGCTGCAGCCGGCTGGGCCGTTCGAGGGCCGGATCGTTCGACTCGAGCCGATCGGCGAGCGGCATCGCGACGGTCTTCGTGTGGCGGCGACGCGGGATCCGCACATCCATCGGTACACGAATATGGAGACGTTCGGATTCGACACGTGGTTCGAAAACGCGCTGGCGGCCAGGGGGGAGATCCCGTTCGTGGTGCTGATCGGAGGCGTCCCGGCGGGCTCGACCCGTTACCTGAACATCGAGCCGTTCCATCGCCGCACCGAGATCGGCTGGACGTGGCTCGAGCGTGCGGGCTGGGGCACAGGTGCGAATGTGGAGGCGAAATACCTGCTGATGCGGCATGCCTTCGAGCGGGCCGGGATGATGCGCGTCGAGTTCAAGACCGATGCGCGGAATCTCCGTGTGCGAGGCGCCCTGCTCGGCGTCGGTGGGACGTTCGAGGGGATCCACCGCAAGCACATGGTGCTGCCGGACTCGATCCGCGACTCCGCGTACTACGCAGTCGTCGATGACGACTGGCCCCGGGTGAAGGCGATGCTGGAGGCGAAGATCGACAAGCACGCGCCATGAGGTGCGCGGTCGACGTGGCGCCGCTCCGCGCCGAGCCGGAAGACGCGTCCGAGCAGGTGACGCAGGCGCTCCTGGGCGAGCCGTTGCGGGTCGAGGAGCGACGCGCCGGCTGGGCGCGGGTCGTGACCGCCTAACGACTATCCGGGCTGGGTGCGTGCAGAGTCGCTCGAGGGCGGCGACGGGGGAGCTGGTCGCCGATCTCGATGCGACGACTCACTCGCCAATCGACGTTGCCCGGCTCTACCTGGGTGCGCCGTATCTCTGGGGCGGCATGACCGAGCGCGGGATCGACTGCTCGGGGCTCGTCCACATGGCCTACCGGCGCCTTGGCCGGCTCGTGCCCCGAGACGGCGATCAGCAGGAGGAGGCCGGCCGGGAGACGGACGTGCCTCGTGCGGGCGACCTCATTACCTATGGTGAACCGAGACGACCTCCAGGCCTCGCCGCCGACCACATCGCCTTCTGGGTGGGCGACGGGCGGATCCTGCACTCGACCGGACGCGACGGCGGCATCGGCGTCGTCGAGGAGGACGAGCCCGAGTATCTGCACACGCGGCGACGGAAGATCGTCCGTCTCTAGCCGAACCCTCGATCGGGGGTGCGCTCGCGCTAAAGCCGGCGTTCCGGGCGGCCGATAGCTCGGGAGTGGACGCTGTACAGCGCGATGAGATCCTGACGCGGTATCGCGTTCACTCGGCACGGTTCGAGTCGGTCGCCGCGCGCCGGAAGCCGACGATCGCCGAAGTGATCCCGCTCCAGCCACTCGCCGGTCTGGAACAGGAGCCGACCGCCCGGGAGATCGAAGTGCTGCAGTTGATCTCGGACGGCCTCGTCAACCGCGAGATCGGCGTAAGGCTCTACCTCTCCGAGGAGACGGTGAAGAGCCATGTGAGGCATCTACTTGCGAAGCTGCAAGCAAGAAGTAGAGCCCACGCCGTAGCGGTTGGCTTCCGGCGTGGGCTCATCAACTGACGTACCGACCTGACGGGTTTTCCACTGGCTGTGGACAATCACCACAAAGGGTGACGTCGATCTGTGGAGAACCTCGTTAACTACACGCTCCCTGTTACCAGGAGGAGGCTCCACCAGCGATCGGCTCTGGCGGACGAACTGCACAAACTTGCGCATTTATATCCCCCAATATCAGTAGGAACTGACGACAGGGATGGACGTTATAACCCTTTTGGGGGATGCGCACAGTGTTCGAAGGTTGTCGAGAACTTCAGGAGCTTAGGTTGTCCCGGTCGCTATCTATCTCGTCTAGTAATGCGCTTGCGCGCTGGCCGCAGTAGTCATCCTGTGTCGCGATCGGTGTGGGGTTCGGCTCGGCAGTGGTCGGTCGGGCGCTCGCGCGCGTTGCCGCATTTCCGAGTGGCGAGGACATATCGCCTTGCGCGTGACCTGACGGTTTCGATTTCGCTCTTTCCCGCGTCTTCGCGGCCGTTCTCTTTGGGCCGCTCGCTGGGATGGTTGTGTTCAGCGCGTCGATCGTCGGATTGAGCATGCCGTTGCTGGCCGCGTCGTCTATATCTCTGCAATCGCGCAATCATCGGAGCATTAACCGGCGCGGTCGCCGTCGCCGTCGCATGGCTCCTCCCTTCGGGGCGCCGGGGAGATGGTCGCGGCCGCAACGGCGGCAGCGCTCACCGCGGAAGTGGTTGATGCGTCTCGCCTCCTGCACATACGCACTGCGCGGTCTACGGACGATGGTCGGACGCGACTCGGGATCTGGTCCCTGTCATCGTTGCTTCGGTGCCGTTCTATGGCCCAGTCGTTGCTGTCCTCGCCCTCGCATACCAGGACATCTCGCCATGGACGCTGCCACTCTTCTTCGCCCCCGCCCTCGCAGCCCAGCGCTGGTTTCTCATGTATCAGGATCAGCGACGCCTGGCTGGCGATCTTCAGACCGCGAACGAGCGACTTCGTGCAGCGAACCTGTCGTTTGCAAAGGGCCTGATCGCAACGCTGGATGCTCGCGATCGATATACAGCCGGCCATTCCGCGGCAGTCGCCATCTATGCGCGCGACATCGCAGCGAGGATGGCTCTCGATGAGGAGCAGTGCGAACTGGCTCATCTGTGCGGACTTGTGCACGACATCGGGAAGATCGGTCTTCCGGCCGGCTTGCTTGAAAAGCCCGGGGCATTGACGCTCGACGAACGACGCGTGATGCAGAGTCACTCAGAGATCGGCGAGCGGATCCTTGCAAACGTCGATACGTACGCCGAGATTGCGGCCATCGTCCGTCATCACCACGAGCGTGTTGACGGCCAGGGCTATCCGGACGGTCTGGCTGGCGAGGACACGCCGCTTCTCTCCCGGATCATCGCGGTTGCGGACGCCTATAACGCGATGACTTCAGACCGTCCTTACCGTGACGCGATGCCGAGCAGGGTTGCGCGGCTTCGCCTCGCACAGGCAGTCGAAAGCCAGTTCGACACCACGATCGTCGCTGCTTTTGAGGCGATTCTCGCGGGTGCCTCCGAGAGGTATCGGCTCGGCGCAAGGGCCGGAATTCGATCTCGATGGTATTGAACCCGCGCCGCAGATGCTGGCGAACCGAGCTACTCAGTCTTGAACATCTCGTAGCGCGCGACGGCTTCGGATCGAGTTCGCACCCCGAGCTTCTCAAAGACGTGCCGAACATGGACCTTCGCTGTTGATTGCGAGATGTAGAGGGCATTCGCTATGTCCCGGTTCTTCATACCTCTCGCGATCAGCCCAAGCACCTCAGATTCGCGCGGCGTGAGTAGTTGTTCGGGCGCGCGGGTTGCTCGAGTTCGGAAGCCGGCGCGGCGTGCGAGTCCAAGGTCGTTTGACGCGGCGTAGAGGGACTCCAGGATTTCGCGCGATGGCCCGTGGGACTGCGAGTGCATCGGCAAGTTCCGGGGATGCGCGTAGTGCGCACACGACTGGATCCCATGTGCCCAAGCGCCTCGCTCGTCTTCAGAACTGTCGATGCCTGGCCCGCATCGCCTCGTTGGGCTGCGACGACAGCCTCAGCAGCTGCCGCTAGGACAGCCGCCTCGATTCCGCCGGAGGTACTTCGTGCCGGCGTGCTGTTTTGAGCGCTTCAGCTGTTCGGTAGGTGCAGGCCAAGGCGAGAGCTCGGGTGCCGGTGTACTCGGCTTCCCAAGCGGCGAAGAGCGTTGTCTCGACGCGCTCCGAGATTAGCTCGACGGCCTCGTCGCTCTTACCGGTTTGGAGCAGGAGGCGTGCGCGAAGCATCCGAGCATTAAGCGAATGCCGAGGATCGTGGGTGACGGCGACTGCGTCCTCGACCGATTGAAGCCATCGTTCGGCTTCTCCAAATCGCCTAAGTCCCAACTTTACGGATGCTGTAGTCCAATCAGCATACGGACGGGCGAATTCGAGCTCGTAGGCTTGGACATCGCTTCTTAGGATGTCAATCCAATGGGCTGCTTCGATGTATCGACTCTTTAGACCCAGCGTGTACGCGACGACGTACGCAAACGATGTTCGGGCCCGGGGATCTTCCACGAGCGATAGGGCGTGCTTCCCCTCCTCGATTCCGAGAGAGCCGGTTAAGCCATCCGCATACCTTCGGTATGCAAGATCGGCCGTGATCGCCCGAAGTAACTGGGTCGCCGACTCGTGTCGACCAGCCAGAAGCTCTGCCAGCGTTTCGGCTTGCATCGACCTGCTCTCCCATGATTTTCGCCTGCGCCAAGACCGTACAGTCCGTCCGCCGCGTCCTGGCTATTAAGTGCGCTTGCCCTTGCTTCGTAGAACGCTTGTTCGGATTGGGCCAGTTGAACAAGAAGATAGATGGACTGTGACCTGATATTGCGCATGACCGCGACGGAAGCGGGTGCCGAGTTCAAGCGGGATCATGCGCTCGAGCGGCGAGCCGCGAAGCAAGCTCAATGTTGCCGTCGCGGAAGGCAACCTCGGCTTCGATCACGTGGATCGACGGAGGCGGAAGCTTCGGCCGTAGCTGGATGCTCGTCGCAAACGATGCCAACGTGCTGATACGGCCACTGCGTACGAGAGGGTGAAACGCTTTTTGTAGGACGTCCTCGGCGAGGTCGTCCATGGTGAAGCGCCTGATCAAATGCAGCGCGTAATCCCAACATTCCGTGGCAACGCAGAACTCGATCGCCTCCCGGACGCTCGCGTCAGCATCCGGACGTTCGCGCAGTTTCTCGAGCAGGAACTCTCGGAGCAGCGGATGGAGCTCGGGGGTCTCCTCGGCTCCGATGAAGCCGAGCTCTCGCGCCTGGGCGATGAGCTCTGACGGATCGACGTCGAGGTAGCCCGCAATGCTCTCCCGCGTCAGCTGCGGGAGTAGCGCCAGGCGCACGAGCTGATCCTGGAGCTCGAGCGAGGCTCCTTGGAAGATCTCCTGGGCCAGGTACGTGTAGAGCGCGTTCGGGAAGGTTGTTCTCGGCGGAGTCACGTCCTTGGCCGAGGCGGCCAGGGCGAGAACCGCCGGCCAGCCCTCCGCCTGCCGTGCCAGATCCGTCCGTTGTGCTCGTGGCCCGAGCAGCTCGGCAGCCTCACGCTTCGTCATCGCCAGAGCGTCGCGGCCGATCTCGTCGAGCTCGCCGTAGATCGCCCGCCGCGACCTGGCCCAGCCGGGCCGAAGCCGCGAGCAGACCACCATTCTGGCATCGCACTCGCTGTGCAGCGCTTCGACCAGTTGCTCGGACTCCGGCGACTCGAGCAGCTCGTGGTAGTCGTCGACGATCAGCCACTGGATCTTCGCCTTGTTCAGCTGCTCCGCAAGCATCCGCCCGATCCGGTGAGCCGTCCGCTGGGGGTTGCTCTGCGCGCCGAGGTACTCGCGGACGAACTTGGCAGCATCGCCTCCCTCCGCGTCGATGCCCGTGGCGACATCCTCGGCAAAGGTCACGACGTCGCGGTGCGCCGGCGTGCACGAAACCCAGACGGCACCGGTCAGCATCCTGGCCCACTGGCGGGCAAGCGTCGTCTTGCCGTAGCCCGCCGGGGCGACGAGCAAGATGATCCGTGCCTCGCAGTCGTCGAGGAGCTTGATCAGGCGCGGCCGTTCGATGATGCGGCGTGCGCGGGTTGGCGTGGTCGGTTGTTGGTTGGTTGCGTTCACGGCCTGCCCTCTTCGTCGGGGCGCGCCGCTCGCCACGTTCCTGCCAACTTACGCCTCTGCCGCTGCGAAGGCTAGGGCCGGGACGCCCGCGACGGAGGGTTCGCCGCGGGCGTCGCTTCGCCGTCAGCCCCCGTTGTCGGCCGTTGCCGACGTCAGGCTGTTTGCCAACGGGTCCTCTCCCGTCAGCAGTTTGAATGCGACCGGGATCTGTCGCCGCCGCGGAACGCCGAGCTTTCGTCTGAGGACGTCGCAGTGCGCCTTCGCGGTTCGCGCCGAGATTCCGAGCCGGACTCCGACCTCGTCGTTCGACAGCCCCTGTGCGATCAGTTCGACCACCTGCCGTTGTCGCGACGTGATGCTGGAAGGATCTCGGAGTGCCTGCATGGGCGCGAGGCTACGAAGAGCCGGAGGCGCCATCCATTGGTCGAAGGGCGTATCTCAAGTGACGCTGAACTCAGGTGGTCAGCGGTGCACGAACGACGCGCGATGGCCACGGTCGTTCGCGGCGCGGAGCTGGCCCTCATCGAGCGCGCCGATGCGCTCCAGCAGCTCGAACTCGTCGCGGAGATGGGTTCGCATCATCTCCGGCCCGTCGGTTGCGATCGTGAACGCGACCTCGTGCTCGACGAACGATCGGAATGTCTCGCGGAGCTCGTCCTCGCCGGCGATCGCCTTCGTCAAGAGGTTCGACGTAGGGCAGATCTCGAGCGTGATCTTCGCCGAGCGAAGCGCGGCCATCAGCTCGGGCTCTTGCGCCGCCAGGATGCCGTGGCCGATCCGCTCCGGACGCAATACCTCGACGACCTCGCGCAACTCGTCGACGCCGTGCACGCCGCCTTCCTCGCCGACGTGGATCGTCACGCCGAGGCCGGCGCCGCGTGCGAGCTCGACGTGCTCGCGGATCTGCGTGTAGTCGTACCGCGCACCGCCTGGCCGCGGCCCGGCGATGTCGACGCCCACAACCCCGCGCGGCCCGTACTTGATCGCCTTCTCGACGATGATCATGTTCTGGTCGAGGGTGAACGTGCGGTCCATCATCAGGATCAACCCGGCCCGCACCTGCGGATACTCGAGCGACGCGATGTCGAGGCCGCGGATCGCGGCGAGGATGATGTGGTCGAGGTCGCGCTCACCGCCCCGGTTCCGCTTCATCGGATTGAACCGCAACTCGAGCGTGGTAATCCGCTGCGATCGATATGCGCCGCCGATTGCGGCGTGCACACTCCGCTCGACCGCGAGCGGCGAGCTCTGGATCAGTTCCGTCAGGTGATAGATCCGGTCGAGGGCGTTCAGATCCGGGACGCCACGAGGGTCGGAAACCGTGACCAGCCGGTCGAACTCCCAGTAATCGCGAGTTGGCAGGGCGATCCCCTGCTCGTGTGCCAGGCTCCACATGATGTCCGTCGCGACCGAGCCGCCGAGGTGCGTGTGCAGCTCGGCTAGCCCCGCGTCGAAGACGTCCTCGAGCATCCTGCGACTCTAACCATCCAGATGGTTGCCACCCGAATACGATCCTCGGATGCGTTCCCGCCCGACTCGCTTGCAACAGCTTCCCAAGCAGTACTTCGTCGAGCTGCTCGCGCGGGTCGCGGCGGCGGCCGCCCAGGAAGGGGAACCGCTCGTCGACCTCGGACGCGGCAATCCCGAAACCGGGCCACCGCCCCACGTGGTCGAGGCGCTCCGCCAGGCGGTGCTCGACCCGAGGGCGCACAGCTACGCCCCTATCCGCGGCCTCCACCGGACGAGAGAGGCGATCGCCGCTCGCTATCGCGACCTCTACGGCGTCGCGCTCGACCCGGTGACCGAAGTCGCGGTGATCCCCGGCACCAAGACCGGCATCGTCGAGCTCGCGTCGGTGCTCTGCGACGAAGGCGACACGCTGCTCTTGCCCGATCCCTACTACCCCGACTACCCATCCGGCCCTGCGCTGGCCGGCGCGCGGCTCGCGACCTTCCCACTCCGACCCGAGGCCGGCTGGGCGCCCGACCTCGACGAGGCAGCCGGCGCGGCGCTCTATCTCAACTACCCCTCGAACCCCTGCGCCGTCTGCGCGCCGCCGCGAGCGTTCGAGGACGCTGTTCGCTGGGCACACCGCACCGGCGGCGCCGTCGTTCACGATGCCGCCTACATCGACATCGTCTTCGACGGCCGGGCACCGCAGAGCTTCCTCGCCACGGAGGGCGCCAAGGACGTCGGCGTCGAGCTGTGGTCGATGTCGAAGACCTACGGCATGGCCGGCTGGCGGGTCGGATTCGTCGTCGGTAACGCGGAGATCGTCGAGCGGATCAACCTGCTCAACGATCACAGTCGCGTCGGCATCTTCGCGCCGATCCAGGCGGCGGCGATCGCAGCGCTGGAAGGACCTCAGGATTCGGTCGCCGAGCGAGTCGCCGCGTACGAGCGCCGCCGCGACGTCCTGACCGAGGCCCTACCGCAGGCTTCGCGCAGCGAAGGGACGTTCTATCTGTGGGTGCCCCTGCCGGACGGCCTGGACGCAGAGACGCTCCTGCGTGAGCACCGGGTGGCCGTGGCTCCCGGTGAGGGCTTCGGGCCGAGCGGGGCAGGGTGGGCGCGCCTGTCGGTTGCGATCGACGATGCGTCGGTCGAGCTCGCGGCCGATCGCCTGCACCGTGCGTTCGCGGCGGTTGTCGCGTGAAGATCGGAATCGTCGTTCCGTTCTCGTGGTCGTACTGGGGTGGAGTCGTCGAGCACGCCGAGCACCAGGCAGCAGCGCTGCGCCGCCGCGGCCACGAGGTCAAGATCCTGATGGGCAACGATCCGCCCGGCGTGTTCACCCGCCTGCTCCACCCGCGTACGGGTCGCCACGGAGACCTGCCCGACGGGATCATCGCGGTCGGCCGATCGGTTGTCGTGCCGGCGAACGGCTCGCTGCCGAACATCGTGCTCTCACCACGCTCGATCGGACGTGTGCGGCAGACGCTCGCCGAGGAGCGCTTCGACGTCATTCACTTGCACGAGCCGATGACACCGGCGGTCTGCGTCGCGGCGCTTGCGCTTGCGCGCTGTCCGATCGTCGCGACGTGGCACGCGCACGGCGAGCTCGGCTGGATGGGCCCTGCTCTGCGTTTCTGGGGCTTCCTGATCGACCGTATCGACGCGCGAATCGCGGTGTCGCCGATGGCAGAAGAGTCGGCGTCGCGCTTCCTACCCGGCGACTATCACGTCATTCCGAACGGCGTCGTCATTCCCGAGGAGACCGATGCGGCCAATCGCGACCACACCATCGTGTTCGTCGGACGCCACGATCCGCGCAAGGGGCTGCCGATACTGCTTCGCGCGTGGCCACGCGTGCATCGAGAGACCGGCGCCCGCCTGCGCCTCATCGGCACCGACCCACTGCAGTACCGGCTCCTGC
>CAWAXB010000007.1:0-17321 GCA_963785895.1 uncultured Actinomycetes bacterium
CGGCGCCGATCACTGCCAGTGAGATCCCGACCTTGAGCCCGACGAAGATATGGGGGAGGGCTGCTGGGAAGCCGACTGTCCGAAATGTCTGGAACCTGGAGGCGCTCAGCGAGCGAATCAGCTCGTCGAGTTCGGCAGGGGTCGATTTGAGCCCGGTGGCGGTACTCAACACGATCGGGAAGACGCAGATCAGGATCACCATCACGACCTTCGGCCCGGCGCCGAAGCCCATCCAAGCACGAGGATCGGGGCGAGCGCGAGCTTCGGTACGGCGTTGACCGCGACGAGCAGCGGATAGATGCTCCGCTCACAAGGCCGCGAATATGCGATCGCGATCGCCACGGCACACCGATCACGATCGAGAGGCCGAAGCCCTCGAGCGTCTCCAGCAGCGTCGCCAGAATGGTCCGGGAGCAGCGCACGGCGGCTTCCACAGCTCGCGGGCGACCTCGGGCGGCGACGGCAGGATGAACGACTGCCAGCGGAAGGCCACTTGGCGAGCCACCAGATGCCGATCGCGGCGCCAGGGCCAGCGGGGAAGGAGGACCGAGAGAACCGGGCGAGCCGATCACGCCGCTTCCCTCGCGTAGAGCAGTCGTGGAGCTCCGCGCTGTAGCGGTGCGGCCGCCGAACCGCGGCTAGCTCCCGAGAGAGCGGGACGCGGGAAGATCGACATCCACGACCTGGCGATCCGGCCCGGGCGCGGCCTCATCACGACGACGCGGTCAGCGAGCAGGACCGCCTCCTCGATCGCGTGCGTGACGAACACGATCGTCGTCCGGTGCTCGATCCAGATCCGCTGAAGTTCGAGGCTCAGATCGTCGCGGGTCAGCGCGTCGAGCGCGGCGAACGGCTCGTCCATCAGCAGGATCCGCGGGTCGCGGACCAGAGCCCGGCAGAGCGCAGCGCGCTGCTGCATGCCGCCCGAGAGCTCGCGGCAGGCGCCGTTCCGAACACCTCGAGCCCGACGAGCTCGAGCAGGTCGTGTGCCCGGCGGCGGTACTCCACGCTCGGTCCCGGTCCAGGCGCGCAGGATCTCGACCGGAAGCAGGACGTTCTCGATCACGTTCCGCCACGGCAGCAGGGCGGGCGCTGGAACATGAAGCAGACGTCCGGCCGGGGCCGGCGACGGGTGACCCGCCATCTGGACGTCCGTCGTCGGCGGAGCAGACCGGCGACCATGCCGGAGCAGGGTCGACTTGCCGCACCCGGACCGCCGATCAGCGTGACGAACTCACTTTCGCGGACGTCGAGCGTGACGTCCTCGAGCGCACTGACCGGAGGCTGACGGCGTCCCGCAGCAAGAGCTGCGAGACGCCGTCGAGCCGGATCAGGACGTTCGCCCGAGCCACTCCCGAGCGCCGCGGCGAAGCCGGCGGCGTAGACTTCGTGACCGTCAGGTGCCGCTTTGGGTGGAAGCCGGCATCGACGATTCCGATCGTCGAGCGCGCGCTTCGGGTCGATGTAGCCGATCCCATGTGCGCGGTCTGTGCGGTCAACACGTAGCCCTCATGATCCGCAGCTCGGCCGCGGCCATCGTGGCGTCGGTGAGCGGCTGGGCCCGTGGATGATCCGGCCGGCTTCCTCTGGATGGGCAAGCGAGAAGGCAAGACCCTTGTTAACGCGGCGACGAACGCCTTCACCTGCGCGGGGTCGCTCTTGATCTTCGCGTCGGAGGCGGCGATGCCGATACCCATCAGCGACGGGAAGTACTTCGCGTAGGGGAAGACAAGATCTTCTTCTTGGTGACGGCCTCGAACAGCGGCACGCCGACCGTGAACTGCCCGACGGCGTCCAGCCTCCCGCGGCCGAGGAGCGGGCTCGGCGCGGGGTCGCGGCACGAACGTGACGCTCTTCGCAGCGAATCCACCTTCTTGTGCGAAGAGCGGGAACATCACCTGGGTGGTGGAGCCTGCGATAGTCACCGATCTTCTTCCTGCGAGATCCTTGGCGGACCGATCGAGCCGCCGCGACCGCGAACTCGGCCGACAGGGTGTGCTGATGCACGAGCGAGACGACCTTGACGGCAGGTTCTCGTTGGCGCGTGCCACGACGGCCGCCGTGAAGTCGACCGGCGCATAGTCGATCTGTCCCTGCGGCGATCAGCCTCATGTCGTCCTCGGACCGTTGCCTGCAGCTCCGATCGACGTCGAAGCCCGCAGCCTTGAAGTAGCCCTTTGCGATTGCGACGTAGACGTACGCATCGCGTCCGAAGTTGCCGAACGAGGTGGCATATCTGAGATGGGTGAGTTGGTGGAGCCGGAAGCACTCGCGCAGCGCTCGACACCGTGGGGATCGCTAGATCAGCGGGCGCCGCCAGGAATCCACAGCTTCTCCATCAGTTCGTCTCCTTGGGAACGCCCTCGGAACGGTCGTTGAAGCGGCGCATCGTGCAACGGCGCCCGATGATGACGTACTGTCGACCGGAATCAGCGGATCGGTGCGCGGAGCGGGACCCGAACGGGACGCGAGCGTTTCACGCCCTGGCCGTCGCGAGCACACAACCGCGGCCGTCTGTGAACGTCAGACCGAGTGGTCTGTGGGGCCCGGCAAGCGACCACTGGGGGGTTAGGGGCCCCACCGATCCTTGCTCTGGCTGCGCCGCGATCGGGTCAGCTATGAGGCAGTCGGCGCTCGCGCACGTCGGCGCTCTCGCCGCGCGAGCTGTCGGTGCGACGTCCCGAACGGTCCGGGCCCGTGTTCGAGGGGCGGCGCGGGGGACGGGCGGCGAACGCTTCCAGTCCGCGGCTCGGCTGCTCCCGGCTCCTCGCTGACGTCGTCGCGGATCACCCAGATGATCATGCCGATTATCCTGAGCAGGGCAATCGGAAAGAACACCATCGTGTGACTGAGGATACGCCTCTGCGCTGCAGAGGCGTTCAGACTGCATCCCGACGGTGACGACTGTTGCTTTGTGAAGTGGAAGCTAAGGTCAGGTTGGCCACCAGAGAAGTTCAGTTTCTGTTCAGGTCCGGCTCGTTACCGTCGCGCTCATGCGCCAGAGCCCAAGCACGAGCGGAGGGGGGCTTGGCCGTACGCTGACCGCGCTCACGATCGTCGGGCTGCTCGGCGGTGCGACTGCCCTCTTCCTCTGGGCGCCGACGGCCGGTGCAGCGGCGAAGCCGGCGCCGCTCGCGCCACAGCAGGGGCCAGCGCAGAGTGACGAGTCGTTCGCCGCGTGGCGCAGCAGGCACTGGTTCGCGCTGAGAGGCCGCACCATCCTCGTTCGGAGGTTGACGATCGACTACCGCACCTACACCGGAGCGCGACGGCCGGCGGTCGTCGTTCTGCCAGGGTGGTACGGGCCGCACGATCACCCGCCGATTCCGCTCGTGATCTCTCCACACGGTCGCGGCATCACGCCCCAGGAGAACGTGCGGCTCTGGGGCAACATGCCGGAGCTCGGGCGGTTCGCCGTCGTCAATCCGGGCGGCCCGAACGCCTACACATGGGGCGCGCCCGGCCAGATCGCCGATCTTGCGCGGATGCCACAGATCGTCCGGCACGCGCTTCCGTGGCTTCGGATCGCCCCTCACCGGATCTACGCAATCGGCGGGAGCATGGGCGGGCAGGAGTCGCTGCTGCTGGTCGCGAAGCACCCGCGCCTGCTGGCAGGCGCGATCTCCTTCGATGCCGATACGAACCTTGCCGCTCGCTTCGAGGCCTTTCGTGAGCTTCGGCGCGGCCTCTGGTTGCAGCAGCGCGTCGTCGCGGAGGTTGGCGGGACCCCGTGGAGCCGACCTCGCGCGTGGCGCGAACGGAGCCCGATCGACTATGCCTGGAAGCTCGCGACGTCTCACGTGCCGCTACAGATCTGGTGGAGCACGCGTGACAGGATCGTCGTCGATCAGGCGAGCGAATCGGGACTCCTCTACCGGACGATCAAACGACTGAATCCGGGCGCGCGCGTGACCCAGTACGTCGGCACCTGGCGTCACACGGCAGAGATGTGGCCGACCCGCCGGATGCCGCTCGCTCTGGCGGCCATGGGGCTCCTGCAGCTCCGCCCCGGGCCCGACGTCGACAAGACACGTGCAGCTGCCTGACCTGTTGATCGACGCCCGGACCAAGGTGTCTGCGGTGACTGGTTCCTTCTGGATCATCAAGATCCTGACGACGGCGCTCGGCGAGGCCGTCTCCGACTATCTCGTCGACCGGTTCAACCCCTACGTTGCCGTCGCCGGAGGTTTCGCGGTGTTCGCGGTCGCGATTGCAGTCCAGTTTGCCGCGAAGAGGTACATCCCCTGGGTCTACTGGCTTGCGGTGGCAATGGTTGCCGTCTTCGGAACGATGGCGGCCGACGTTCTGCACGTGGGCTTTGGCGTTCCGTATGTCGCCTCGTCGGTGCTGTTTGCGATCGCACTGACAGGTGTGTTCGTTGCGTGGTATGGGAGCGAGCGGACGCTCTCTATTCACAGCATCTCCACGCGAAGGCGGGAAGCGTTCTACTGGGCGGCGGTACTTGCAACATTCGCGATGGGCACCGCACTCGGCGACCTCGCCGCCTACACCGCGCACCTTGGCTTCCTGTCTGCCGGCGTGCTCTTCGCGGCGATCTTCGTGCTGCCTGCAATCGCGTATCGGCTCTTCAGGCTCAACGCGGTGATCGCGTTCTGGCTCGCGTACGTGATGACACGGCCCCTCGGAGCGTCATTCGCCGACTGGACGGGCAAAGCGCACAGCGCCGGTGGCCTGAATGTCGGAGACGGCCCGGTTGCGCTCGTCCTTTCGCTTTCCATCATGACTCTCGTCGTCTACGTGTCGCGTACCCGCGGGGGATCGGGCGTCGACGGCCGCCTCGCCAGCGCCAGAGAGCTAGCTTAGAACCCATTTCTGACGCTGAAGACAAAGTCCGTTTACGGCAACAAGCCGCTCACCGTCAACGATGTCAAGCGAGCAGAACGGGCGGCGAACAAGTCTGTTCAGGCGGCGCGCGAGCGGCGATCCTGAGCCAGCGCTTCCTGACAAGTGGGAAGCTGACCGGATTCCCCTTCTTGCGAAACGAGTTCTTAAGACGGTGTGGCAGCAGGAGAGAACGTTTACGCTGACGGGTGTTCCGTGTCCGACCGAGCGCACCAGACCACGACCGCGAACGCGATGACGGACGTCTCGGAGAAGTACGACGCACTGGCCGAGCACTACAGCGAGACCGACTATGCGAATGCTGAGCGCTACTACGCGCGCCGCGCACGGCTCGTGGTGGGGCACGGCCCGCGCTTGCACCAGGGAGACACGGTGCTCGACATCGCGTGCGGAGACGGCGGCCTCGGGCGCCACCTGCTCGCGCTCGGGATCGACTACCACGGCGTCGACGGAAGCGAACAGATGGTCGAAGTCGCGCAGCGTGCGCTTGCCGGCCGCATCGTGCGTGGCACGTTCGACTACGAGCCTCCCCAGCAGGTCGACGCAACGACGATCTTCCGCTCGCTCTATCTCGCTCCCGACCGGCGCGCTTTTCTCGCGCGCGTGCGCGGCTACACACGGCGCAAGCTCGTCTTCGACTTCGATCCGCGAGCCTATCCCGCTCGCGGCGTGGTCGAGGACGTGCGTGCCGCGGGCTGGGAGCATGTCGAGCTGCGCCCGTTCCTGATGCCGCAACGGGTGGTCTTACCGCGCGCTGTTCAAGATGCCCTGAACCTCGTGGAGCCGCTTCCGGGAGCGCTTCTCGTCACGCGCGTCCGCTTCCCGGTCCTCGTCAGCGCGTCGAGGTGACCCGGCCGGCGCGGTGCCGGATAGGATGCGAGGTCAGCGCGTCGGGGTGTGGCGTAGCCTGGTAGCGCGCTCGGCTGGGGGCCGAGAGGTCGCGAGTTCAAATCTCGCCACCCCGACTGAAGCGAAGGGGCCTCACGGCCCCTTCGGCACTTCGACAACCGTCGCGCGCTACTTCTTGGACGCGCCGGCGTACGTGCGCTCGACAGCCTTTGCCAGCAGCTCCTGACCCGACTGGCTCGGGTGGACGTCGCAGGTGAACTGACTCTGCGGGCTCGCGTTGAGGAGTCCTGCGGCGCAGGTGTGACCCGCTGCTGACGCAGCCGCCTGCTGGAACGCCGTGAACGCGTCGGCGACGATCGCACCGTCGGCCCGGGCATGGCTCGTGATCGCCTGGTTCAGGAGGCCGGTCGTCGAGGTCGCCGCCGGATCGCCGTAGTCGAGCGAGTAGTAGTTGACGACGATCAGCCGCCCGTGGAAGTGAGATGCCCTCAGCGTGTGGAAGATCCGATCCAGGTTGCTGCCGATCGTGGCGAGCAGCGCCGGCAACCCGGCCGCGATGCACGTCGCGTCGTTGTTGCACTTGCTCTCGAGCAGGAAGGCGTCGTTCGCGCCGAGCTGGATCGTGACGAGTTTTGTATTCGGGTGCGCCTTCAGAAACGCCGTTGCGAAGCCGAGCTGTGTGCCGCTGTACTTCGTGTGCAAGGGGTAGTTCGCCCTGAACGGGCGGCAGCCGTTGTCGGCGCCGGTGGCTGACGAGAAGCCCGCGGTCGTCTCGCCCGGGCAGGCTGCATTCGTGGGGGTCAGGCCCAGAGCCTGGCCGACGTACTGCGGGAACCCGATGAAGTTGTCGGGGTTTCGGTACTCGAACCCGGCCTGGGTGATGTAGCCGAACGACACGCTGTCGCCGAGTGCCAGGTACGGATGGCCGGCATCCGCCTGCGACGCGCCACTGGTGGCCAGGAGCGCTGCGCTCGTTGCAAGCGTGGCTGCGGCGAGCAGGAAGACCTGTTTGCGCCAACGCGAAATGAACATTGCTTCCCTTTCGGTTCGTCGTGCCGGACTGATCTCCGCAGTCGCAAACACCAAAACACGGGTGTGCGGCCTCTTCTAACCCCGCGCGCGGATCTCGCCGAGAGCGGCGACGGCTGCGTCGAGGTCGGCATGCACGCTGGCGGCGACATAGACAGCCCAGGGATGGGCAGGCGTCCCGCCCGTGTAGACGACGACCGGCACGCCGGCTGCGTGGGCGTACCACGCCTCCATCGCCGTGCCCTCGTCGGGCGCGGTAAACGCAGCCAGCACCGCGTCGCACGAATCGATGTCGGCCAGGTCGCCGCCGACGATCTCCGCCTCGTGGCCGGCGGTGTTGCCGCGAAAGTCGCGACGCATCGGGTCGACCGGCTCCCAGCCCGCCCCGCGAGCCAGGTCCGTCGCCCGGCGCCGGTACTCCTCGGCGAAGGGCGGGCCTGCCAGGTAGACGCGCGCCATCACGCTCTACAGTACTGCGGGATGGCACACGACTTCGTCGCACTCGGACATGCCGGCAGCGATGCGTACGCCGGCCTCGAGACGTTTCCCAGCCCGGGCGTCGAGGTGGTCGAGCTCGTCAGCGACGAGCTGACCGCCGTCTGCCCGATCACGAATCAGCCGGACTTCTACACCGTGACGATCGAGTACCGGCCGCGCGCGCTGTGCCTCGAATCCAAGTCGCTGAAGATCTACCTCGCACGCTTTCATGACCAGGGCGTCTTCTGCGAGGCGCTCGCCGTGCAGATCCGCGACGAGGTTGCGGCGGCACTCGAGCTCGACGCGTCCGCCGTGCACGTGCGGCTCCGCCAGAAGGCCCGCGGCGGGATCACGATCAGCGCGTCGGTTTAGACGCTCTTTTAACGAAAGAGGGCCGGATGGCCCATTGTGCGCAGCCGGCGGCTGGTTCATGATCGGAGGCCCCGTCATGCGGCGACTTCTTCTCGGCCTGTTGATTGCGCTGTGCCTGCCCGCCTCTGCCCAGGCAGACGTGCGCGTCTCGGCGTTCTACTACCCCTGGTATGCGACGAGCTGCCACGACGGTGGGTACCAGCACTGGTCGCAACGCGATCACACACCGCCGAACAACATCGCCTCGTCGTACTACCCGGCGCGCGGGCTCTATTCGTCCGTCCGACCCCCTCGTGGTCTCCGCCCAGATGGACGAGATCAAGGGCGCGGGCATCGACGAGATCGCCGTGTCGTGGTGGGGGCGCGGCTCGGCGGAAGACTCCCGCCTGCCCGGCGTTGCGCGCGCGGCGCGCGCCGTCGGGATCGCCGTCGCGGCACACCTCGAGCCGTATCCCGGCCGCACCGTCGCGAGCACGGTCGCCGACGTCGCAATACCTCCAGCGCTCGGGATCACGACGTTTTACGTCTACCGCGCCTTCGACATGCCGGTTGCCGACTGGGCGGCGGCAATGAGCGCGCTCCACCTCGGCGGCAATCTGCTCTTCGCGCAGACGGGGCTTGTCGGGCAGGCGGCTGCCGCCGGGTTCGACGGGGTCTACACCTACGACATCGTCACGTACGGCGGCGACATGTTCCGTCGCTACTGCACCGAGGCGCACGCGCGCGCACCTGCTCTGCGCCCCCTCGGTCGGCCCGGGCTACGACGCGCGCCGTGGCAGCGGCGACCCGAAGACGAAGCCGCGCCGCAACGGAGCGACCTACGACGCGATGTGGCGCGCGGCGATCGCCGCCGGCGCCGACCGCGTGACGATCACGTCCTACAACGAGTGGCACGAGGGAACGCAGATCGAGCCGGCGGCCAACGCGCCGGCGCGGCGAGGCGCCTACCGCTACCTCTCGTACGAAGGGGCCTGGGGCATCCACGGCGTTGCGGCGCCGAATGCCTACCTCGCGCGGACGCGCTACTGGGTGGACGTCTTGCGCAACACATCACCGGTGCTGCCGAAGAGAAGAGCCGGGGTAGACGCCGTCTCCCTCGACGCCCCGCAGCTGTGGGTGCTCGAGGTCGACCGTTGCGTCGGGCCACTCCGGCAGTCCGAGCGCGGCAGCTCCTTCGGCACCGCCGATCGCGAGTAACGACTCGACCGGGATGACGCCGCGAACGCCGGTCTGTCTCCTTGCGATCCCTTCCAGTTCCCGCAGCTCTTCGAGCGGGTCGATGCGCATGTTCGAGTCGGAGCCGATGCAGAGCCCGATCTGGCGATGGCGGATGCGGGCGACGGGCAGGAACCCGTCGCCCAGGTCGGCCTCCGTGGTCGGGCAGACGCAGATACGCGAGCCTGCGTCGCGCAGCAGGTCGAGCTCGTGGCCGTCGGCGTGCGTGGCGTGAACGACCGTCGAGCGCGGGCCGAGGCACCCTTCGCGTGCGAGGAGCGCGATCGGCCGCAGCCCGGTCTCGGCCAGGCACTCGTCGATCTCGCGCGGCTGCTCGTCGGCGTGGACGTGCAGCGGCAGGTTCTCGGCGGCGGCGTAGCGGCCGAGCTCGCGTAGCGCGCCCGGCGGGCAGGCACGGACGGAGTGGGGGGCAACGCCCACGCGGATACCCGCGTCGCGAAGCGACTCGAGCTGGCGGAGGTAGTCGGCGACCGACTCCTGCCGGAAGCGGTCGATCCCTCCCCGCAAGTAGCACGCGTAGAGGCAGACGAACGCGATTCCCGCCTCGTCTGCCGCCTCGGCCGCCGCCCGTGCCTCGTCATGGCCGAGGTAGTGGAACTCGCCCACCGCGGTGTAGCCGTTCGCGCGCAGCTCGCGATAGACCGCCACGTACTCGCGGCGGATCTCGGCGACGGTGCATCGAGCCGGCCAGCTCGAGCATCGAATCGCGCCAGGCCCAAAAGTCTCCTCCGCGGGCGCGGCCGCGCAGCGCGCGCTGGAACGCATGGCAGTGCGCATTCACAAAACCGGGGATCGAAAGCTGCGGCACGCCCGTATCCTGTCAGCGTGGCCGCTCGCACCGTATCGGCACCACTGGCGCAGTTGCCAAATGCGCTGACGCTCATACGGCTGGCCCTGATCCCGCCGTTCATCGCGCTGATCCTGATGTCCAGCGAGGGGCGCTCGTGGTACGCCGGCACGATCTTCCTGATCGCCGGCATCACCGACCAGGTGGACGGGTTCCTGGCACGCCGCTGGCGCGTCGAGTCGGCCTTCGGGAAGATCGCCGACCCGCTCGCCGACCGGCTGATGATCGGCATCGCGGTGCTGCTCGAGTGGCACGCGGGCCGGCTGCCATGGGTCGCGCTCGCAATCCCGCTCCGCGACGTCGCGATGATGGCCGCCACGCCGCTGATGATCCGGCGTGGGTACCGGTTCGAGGTCAACACCCTCGGCAAAGCGGCGACCTGGCTGCTCTACCTCGGGGTCGGCTGCTCGATGGTCACGCATCCGTCGACCGCCTGGCCGCTCTGGATCTTCTGGGCCGGGCTCCTGCTCGCCGTTGCGTCGCTGATGTTGTATGCGCGCAAGGCGCGGAGAGAGCTCGTCCTATGAAGGCCGTCGTGATGGCGGGCGGCGAAGGAACGCGTCTGCGCCCGCTCACCTCCAACCAGCCCAAGCCGATGGTGCCGATCGTCGGCAAGCCGTGCATGGAGCACATCCTCGATCTGCTGCGAACGCACGGGCTCACGGACGTGGTGATCACGGTTGCCTTCCTGCCGCAGGCGATCCGCTCGTACTTCGGCGACGGCGAGAACCTCGGGCTGCAGATCGAGTACTCGGTCGAGGAGAGCCCCCTCGGCACCGCGGGCTCGGTACGCCACGCCAGCGACCGCCTCGACGACACCTTCATCGTCATCTCGGGCGACGCGCTCTGTGACATCGACCTGGGAAAGATCATTGCGTTCCACAAGGAGAAGGGCGCCGCCGTGACGATCGGGCTCAAGTCGGTCGAGAACCCGCTCGAGTTCGGGATCGTCGTCACCGACGACGACGGCAAGGTCGAGCGCTTCCTCGAAAAGCCGTCGTGGGGTCAGGTCTTCTCCGACACGATCAACACCGGCATCTACGTGCTCGAGCCGGAGGTGCTGCGCCACATCCCGACCGACCGGCCGTACGACTTCTCGAAGGAGCTGTTTCCGCTGCTCCTGGAGATGGGCCGCCCGATCTACGGCTACGTGTGCGAGGGCTACTGGCAGGACATCGGCAACCTCGACCAGTACCGCCAGGCGAACTTCGACGCGCTGGACGAGAAGGTGCGGCTCGATATCGGCGGTCTGAAGATCCGCGGTGACGTGTGGGTGGGGGAGGGCGTCGAGATCGACGACGTCGAAGGAGTCGAGGGGCCGTCGTTCATCGGCAATTACTGCACGATCTCGCCCGAGTCGTCGGTTGGCCCGTACACCGTCCTCGGGCCGGGCACCACGCTGCGCGAGCGCGCACGGGTGTCCCACAGCGTGATCGACGGGTCGGCCTACATCGGGCGCAGCGCGTCGGTCGAGGGCGCCATCCTCGGCCGCAACTGCGACGTGCGAGCGCACGCGCGGGTGCACGAGGGCGTCGCGATCGGCGACCAGGTGACGCTCGGCGACCAGTCGGTGATCTACCCGGGCGTGCGGATCTACCCGTACAAGGAGGTCGAGTATGGCGCGCAGATCCACGAGAGCCTGATCTGGGAATCGCGTGGCACGACGCGACTGTTTGGCAAGGACGGCGTGCTCGGGCTGGTCAACGTCGATCTCACACCCGAGGTCGCGATCCGTTTCGGCGCCGCGCTCGGCACCGCGTTGAAGCGCGGTGCGCGGGTGGTCGCGAGCCGCGAGAGCGCGCCGGCGTACCAGATGATCAAGCGGGCGATCATCTCCGGCCTGCACTCGACCGGGATTCATGTCGCCGACCTGCGGACGTTGCCCGCGCCGGTCGGCAAGCACCACCTGAAGACGCAGGGCTACGACGCCGCATTCCATGTCGGCGCGTCATCCCACGATCCCGAGGCCGTGCAGATCCGCCTCTTCGAGCGTCCCGGAATCGCGCTCTCGTCGTCGTTGCAGAAGGAGATCGAGAAGCACTACACGCGGCAGGAGCTGCGCCGGGTTCCGTTCGCGGCGGTCGGCGACATCTCTTATCCGGCCCGGGCGAGGGAGACGTACGCGAGCGACCTGCTCTCGGCGCTCGACACCGAGGCGATCGCCGAACGCGGCTTCCGCATCGTCGTCGACTACGGCTATTCCGCTGCGAGCAACGTCCTGCCGCTCGTGCTTGGCCCGCTCGGTGTCGAGGCGGTGACGTCGCATGCGTTCGAATCGGACTCGGGTCACGTTCCCGCGCGCCTTCGAGAGACGATCGACGGGGCGAAGAGCCTCGTGTCGGCGATCAACGCCGACCTGGGCGCCGTCTTCGACCGTTCGGCAGAGCGGATCTACCTGATCGACGAGAACGGCCGCGAGATCGCGCCCGACCAGGCGCTCCTGCTGTACGTCAAGCTGCTGGCGGACACCGAGAAGCATGGCCGGATCGTCGTCCCGATCAACGCGACGAGCCAGGTCGAGGAGCTCGCGGGCGAGCGGCTCGAGGTCGTGCGCACGCCGGCGTCGCTGACCGAGCTGACGCGCGTCTCGGCGCAAGATGGCGTGATCTTCGCCGGCGCGATGGGCGGCGGCTACGCCTTCCCCGGATTCCTGCCCGTCTACGACGCGATGGCGTCGCTGTGCGAACTGCTCGAGCTGCTCGCGCTCTCGCCGCCGCAGAAGCTCTCCGAGCTCGCGGCCGGCCTGCCGCGTCCGACGCTCGTGCACCGGCAGCTGGCGTGCCCGTGGGCGATGAAGGGCACGGTGATGCGGGTGCTGAACGAGCGCTTTGCCGAGGCGGACGTCGATCTACGTGACGGCATCAAGGTCTTCGACGACCGGGGCTGGGTGCAGGTGCTGCCCGACCCCGACGAGCCGCTCGTCCACATCTACGCGGAAGGCGAGACGACCGAGAGCTCTCGCGAGCTCGAGGCCGAGCTGCGTGACCTTCTGACGGATGTGATCGAGGGGGAGGAGATCGGCGCGCGGAGCTGAACCCTTAACCTGAGGTTGACGGTTCCGGCTCTCTCTGCTGGAATCCATGCTCTGCACCGACCACGAAAGGCGGCACTTTGGAACCGCTTCCGGATTTCGCCTCGCTCAGCGATGACGCGCTGAAAGGGATGATCGACGATCTCGAGCGCCAGGAGAGGGAGGTGAGCTACCAGCGCCGGTTGCTCCACGGCAAGATCGACATTCTCCGCGCGGAGCTGGTGGCGCGCCTGCAGTCGTCAGGCGGGCGCAGCGTCCTCGACCAGGTCGATGTCGACCGGCTGACGGAGATCCTCACGGGGAAGGTCTCTCCCAAGTCATGAATGTCGTGTACTGCCAGGAGTGCGGCTTCCAGAACCCCGAGGCGGCGAACTACTGCTCACGCTGTGGGGCGCTGCTCGCACGCCCCGAGGCGCCGGCCGAGGCGACGCTGACGTTTTCGGCCGAGGAGCTGGGCGACACAGAGCACGAGGCGGTGCTCGGGATCGACGGGCCTGCACTCGTCGTCCGGGCCGGCGGCGGCAGGGCGGGGGAGAGCTTCAGGCCGGCCGGAGCGCGCACACGCATCGGGCGGTCACCTGATTGCGACATCTTCCTCGACGACGTGACCGTCTCACGCAACCACGCCGTGCTGGTCGAACAGGACGGGAAGTACACGGTCGAAGACCAGGGTTCGCTGAACGGCACCTTCGTCAACCGCAAGCGCATCGACAGCGCGCCGCTCGAGGAGGGCGACGAGCTCCAGATCGGCAAATACCGGATGACGTTCATCGCATGACGAGCACCGCCTCCCAGAGCTCGGCGTCACCGGCCCGCGAGCGCCCGTTGCGCATCGGTGCCGTCGTGCGCCGGCTGGTCGAGGAGTTTCCCGACATCTCGATCTCCAAGATCCGCTACCTCGAGGACGAGGGGCTGCTGACGCCGCTCCGTACGCAGGGCGGCTACCGCCTGTTCACCGAGGACGACGTCGAGCGCCTGCAGACGATCCTCAGGCTGCAGCGCGACGAGTTCCTGCCGCTGCGCGTGATCCGCGAAGAGCTCGACGCACCGGGGCAGAAGGAGCGCAAGCGCCGGCGCCCGGTTGCGCTTGGCCACGACGAGGAGCAGATCGACCTGCCGGAGCTGTGCGAACGGGCGGGGATCACCGAGCAGCTCGCGAAGGAGCTCGAAGACTTCGGGCTGCTTGCACCTCGGGGCAGCGGCTCCGAGAAGCGGTATCCCGAGTCGGATGCCGACGTGGCGGCGGCTTGCACGCAGCTGACGCGCTACGGCGTCGACCCGCGTCATCTGCGCACGTTCCGGACGGCGGCGGGCCGCGAGGCGGCGCTGCTCGGCCAGCTCGTCGCGCCTGCGCTTCGCGCCCGAAACAACGACCGTCGCGTGCAGGGGCTGCGCGATCTGCAGCAGCTTGCAGACCTCGCAGGTGAGTTGTCGTCGCTGCTCTTCTGGCGCGACCTGCGAGACTTGACGAGATGACGATCGATTTGCGGACGAAGATCCGGGAAGTCCAAGACTTCCCGACACCCGGTGTCGGCTTCAAGGACATCACGCCACTGCTCGCCGACGCGCAGGCGTTGAAGCAGACGGTTGGCTTGCTGGCCGACTGGGTGAAGACAAGAGAGTCGGACATCGTGCTGGGCGCGGAGGCGCGCGGCTTCATCCTCGGCGCGGCGATCGCAGAAGCCGCCGGCGTCGGCTTCGTGCCGGCGCGGCGTCCCGGCAAGCTGCCGCCCGAGACGGTGAGCGCGAGCTATGCGCTCGAATACGGCTCGAACTCGCTGGAGCTGCATCCCGATCTGATCCCCGCGGGGTCGAAGGTCGTGATCCACGACGACGTGCTCGCGACCGGCGGCACGGTCGAGGCGATCTGCAAGCTCGTCCGCCAGCTGGGCGGCGAGGTGGTGGGAGCCTGCTTCATCATCGAGCTGGGCTTCCTGGGCGGCCGCGAGCGGCTCAGCGACCTCGAGCTGTACGCCCTGATCGAGTATTAGGGCTCTCAGAGCGTCTAGCCGTCCGACGGGCGGGGTATGACCTCGCCATGTACGACGCGCTGACGGCGAGCTACACGTTTTCGTGCCCGGTGCACGGCGAGACGCACGTGACGCTGTCCGGCTTTCGCCGTCTGGACGAGCTGCCGGGCGCGACACATCCAGCCGTGTACCGCGTCGAGTTCGACTGCGGCTGTGGCCGCGAGCATCCAGGTCTCGTTACCCACGACGATCTCGACTGGGCGCCGCTCGGCCTCGACGACTCGACGCCGTTCGTCAACCTGATGACCTCGCGCACCGAGGCCCTCTCGACGGAGCTCGAAGACTTGGCGGTCAGCCGCCTGAAGGCGGGGGAGTGGCCGTGGAGCTTCTTCTGCTGGCCGGAGGAGCGGCCGCGGCCCGTCTTCCCCTCGGCGTTTCGCCTGCTCGCTCCGGCGGCGAGCGGCGACCGTGTCGGCCTGGCCGTGCGCTGCCCGGTGTGCGGCAAGGTCTCGGTGAATCTCGTCTCGCGCGCCCACGTCGACGTTCCGTTCAGGAACGATCGCGAGGTGGGGGTGGTACAGCATCTGTTCGCCGAAGACATGGCGGCGACGCTCGACGAGTTCCGCGCGGAGCTGTGGTCGGGCTCCTTCGACGCGCGCCGGCTCGCACTTGAGTAAGAGGCTCTCACAGAATGACGTTCGTCGATCCGGGTGCGATCGGCGAGTGCGAGGCAAGGACGCAGGGAGCGTCAAGAGCCGTAGCTCTTGGCGCGACCGAGGACGCAGCATCGTGCCGCTGAGCGCGGCCGGGCGACACAACGCTTATTTTGTGAGAGCCTCTTAAGGCCGTTCACTCCCGCCAGGGATCGGAGCTGCCCGGTTGAGGCCGATACCTCAGCAGGATCTCATGAATGTGCAACCACGCCAGCGCGTCCGCGGAGCGAAGCTGCTCCTCGTGCACTGCAGCCGAGTGGACGAGAACCGTCCGAGTGCAGCCGTGCGGCTCGAGCAGAAGCTCGGCTGCGACCTGGCGCGATTCTTGCTGCGGGCTCTCGTGCACCCGAGCCGTCAGGGACGGCGCGGCTCGTCTTCGCCGTAGATCCGGACAAACAGGAAGATCAGGAACCCGGCGACCGCTCCGAGCACGAACATCAGTGCGCTCGCGTAGCCGAGCGCACTGCCGCCGATCCAGATCAGCAGGCCGAAGAAGAGCGCCCAGATGAACGAGATGACGCCGTGGTCGAAGGCGGGGGGCCGCAAATGCACGACGCGATCCTACAGCGCGATCCAGACGGTGAGCGGCAGTTCCGCCGGACCATAAATTCAGCGAGCCGGTGGCGTTTTCGTCCACCACCCCTGGGAACTTTCGGCCTTCCGCCTTGCGGCTTCAACCTACGGCCCTCGGGAGCGGCTTCGACCTACTCACGCTCCGTGCTCGCTGCACGAGGGAAGATAGGGAGCCGGCGATCGGGATACAAGGGGGTGCCGCCACCGTTGTGCGCAATTTGCGAGCTCTTCCGTACGTGCAGGCCAAAGCGGCGGTTCGTGCTCTGCGCTCAAAAGGGGTCCGGACCAGAAATTCACCGAGCCGGTGGCGTTTTCGTCCACCATCCCCGTGAACCTTTGGCTTCCGCCTACGGCCCTCGGGAGCGGCTTCGACCTACTCACGCTCCGTGCTCGGTGCACGAGGGAAGCTAGCGCGCGGCGCCGGCCCCTTCAAGAGCAGGGGTGAAGAAACGACCGCTCTTTGCGGCTCTCTTGCAGGTCCTCTTCGCTGACTCGACATAACATCTATTTCCGTGCGTTAGCAACAGAGGCCGAAGCTGGGTTTCGGTCGGCCCCGAAGTGGCTAGATGAGTCACTGCGTGGCGACGGAGACGGACATCCTCCTGCTCAGTGACGACCTCCGTGACCTGGTCGACGCGGCCGAGGAACGCGGATCGCTGTTGCAGTCCGAGCTGAACGAGGTGCTCGAGCCGCTCGGGCTCGATCCGCTCGAACAAGACGCAATCGTCCGCGAGCTCGAGACACGCTCGATCGACGTCGTCAACGATGTCGAGGACACAGATGTCGAGAACGCACGCGAGCCGGAGCCGTCTCCAGCACCGCCGCTGCAGCTCTCGTGGGAGACGACCACCGATGCGCTGCAGCTCTTCCTGCGCGAGGCCGGGCGGCATCCGCTGCTGACCGCGGCCCAGGAGGTCTCGCTGGCGAAGAAGATCGAGCAGGGCGACCTGCTCTGCAAACAGCGGATGATCCAGTCGAACCTCCGCCTGGTCGTCTCGATCGCCAAGAACTATCGCAACCAGGGGCTCCCGTTCCTCGACCTCATCCAGGAGGGCACGCTCGGGCTGATCCGCGCCGTCGAGAAGTTCGACTGGCGCCGCGGCTACAAGTTCTCGACCTACGCCACCTGGTGGATCCGCCAGGCGGTCGCCAGGGCGCTCGCCGACAAGGCGCGCACGATCCGGATGCCGGTGCACATCGTCGAGCGGATGCAGAAGATGAACCGCGCCGAGCGCCAGCTCTGGGCCACGCTCGGGCGCGAGCCCACGCTCGAGGAGGTCGCCGACGAGGCGAACCTGCCGCTCCAGCAGGCGCGCGAGGTGAAGGCGGCGGCTCGCGCGTCGTCCTCGCTCGACGCGCCG
>CAWAXB010000008.1:0-71552 GCA_963785895.1 uncultured Actinomycetes bacterium
GTAGACGACGTTCTCGGGGCCCACCTCGCGCCGGAACTGCCGGATCGCCTCGAGGAACGGCTGGGACTCGATGTCTCCGACCGTGCCGCCGATCTCGGTGATCACGACATCGGTCGTCGTCGCATCAGCGACCGACCGGATCCGCGCCTTGATCTCGTTGGTGATGTGCGGGATCACCTGCACCGTCGAGCCGAGGTACTCGCCCTTGCGCTCCTTGCGCAGCACACGATCCCAGACGGCTCCTGCCGTGTGGTTCGCGGCGCGCGACAGGTTCTCGTCGATGAACCGCTCGTAGTGGCCGATGTCGAGATCGGTCTCGGCGCCGTCCTCGGTGACGAAGACCTCGCCGTGCTGGAAGGGGCTCATCGTCCCCGGGTCGACGTTGATGTACGGGTCGAACTTCTGAACCTGCACCTTCAACCCGCGCGCCTTCAACAGCCGTCCCAGCGACGCTGCCGTGATGCCCTTGCCGAGAGAAGACACGACGCCGCCGGTGACGAACACGTACTTCGCGCTCACAACCAGCTCCCGAAATCCGTGACAAGGCTCACGGAATTCAAGCCTAGCAGGCGCTCCGGCGGAGGCCCTGACACCGACCCTAGCCTGGGTTCAGCGACGCGAGGAAGTCGGCGCCGCCGAGCATGCGCTCGAGCTCGTCTCGGCGCTGGGCATCGTCGAGCGGCTCGATGCGCGTATGGGTGGGGTCGCCCGGCACCTTCTCGACGCGGAAGTGCCGGTCGGCCACCGTCGCGATCTGAGGGAGGTGCGTGATCGTGAGCACCTGCGCGCGGGTCGCGAGGCGACGCAGCGTCTCGGCGACCGCATGCGCCGTCGTGCCGCCAATGCCGGCGTCGATCTCGTCGAAGACCATCGTCTCGCCGCCGGCAACCGCGGCGATCGCGAGCGCGATCCGCGACAGCTCGCCGCCCGATGCGGTCTCGGTGACCGGGCCGAACGGCAGGCCGGCGTTCGGCCGGATGCTGAACACGACTTCGTCCGCCCCGGTCGCCCCCGGCTCGCGCTCATGGAGCTCGACCCGGAACTCGCCCTCGCCCATTCCGACGCCCTTCAGCTCCTCGACGACGGCGGCGGCAAACGGCTCGGCGGCCCCGGAGCGTGCCGCGCGCAACTCGGCGTGCACTCGGTCGACCTCGGCCAGCGCAGCCGCGAGCGCACGCTCTGCCGCCTCGACAGGATCGTTGCCGTCGCCCAATGCCGCAAGCTCGGCCCGGGCAGCTTCCGCCCGCTCGAGCAGCTCGGAATAGCTCTCGGCGCGATACCGGCGGCGCAGGTCAGCGAACCGGTCGAGCTCGGACTCCAGTTGCTCGAGCCGCGCCGGCTCCGCCTCCAGGGACGCGAGGAACCCCCGCAGGTCGGAGGCGGCGTCCCGCAGCTGTAGCTCCGCCTGGCGCAGCGTGTCGCCCGCCGCGCGCAGCTCGGGCGCGATCTGCTCGAGCGGCGCGATCGCGCGCTCGGCTGCCGCGGCGAGGCCGGTCGCACCCTCCCCGTCGTCCGGCGCGAGTGCCATGACCGCCGTATTTGCTCCCTCGGCGAGCTCGCCGATGTGCCTCAGCCGCTCCCGTTCGGCGCGCAACTCGTCCTCGCGACCCGCGTCGAGCCCGGCCGTGTCTTCGACGAGCGCGCGCAGCTCGTCGAGCCGCTCCCGGGCGCTCGCCGCGTCGCGAGTCAGCTCATCGTGGGCACGGCGGGCCGTCTGCAGCGTCCGCCAGGCGTGCCGCGGCCCGGTCAGGTCGAGTCCGGCGTACGCATCCAGCACGCCCCGCTGGTACGCCGGCTTCGCCAACCGGCGCTGCTCGAACTGGCCACTCATCGCGATCAGCGCCTCGGCAGCGGCGCCGACGTCCTCGCGCGCCGCGCTCCGCCCCCATGCATAGGCCCGTGTGCGTCCGTCGGCGAAGATCCGCCGCGCGAGGACGACTCCGTCCTCGCCATCCGGCCGAAGCTCGGCGAGCCGCCCAGGGCGTCGTCGCCGGCGCCGTCGAACTCGGCCTCGACATACGCCTCGGGGCCTGCCGCCCCGATCAGGGCAGCGTCGCCGCGCGCCCCGAGCAGCAGCCCGATCGCGTTGGTCAGGATCGTCTTGCCCGCGCCCGTCTCGCCGGTGATCGCGTTCAGGCCGGCGCCGAGCTCGAGCTCCGCCTCGCGAATGAGCACGAGATTCGAGATCCGAAGCGAGCGCAGCATCCCCCCATCGTAGGGGCGCCGCCTGTCGTCAAATCATCGTCCGAAGGTGGCGGCGTAACGGCGGAAGAACGTCATCTCGGGCAGCGTCGCGAGCAGGCTGAACTGGCTGCCCATCCGGACGACCGCCTGCTCGCCGGTCGCCAGCCCGCCGACCGCATGCCCGTCGACCAGTACGCTCGTGTCGACGCCCGCAGTCAGGTTCGCGACCGTCACATCCGCGCCGCGGGGCACGACGAGTGGTCGTATGTCGAGCGCATGCGGCGCGACGAAGGTCAGCGCCATGGCGTCGAGCCCCCACACCAGCACCGGCCCGCCATTCGAGAGGTTGTAGGCGGTCGAGCCGGCCGGCGATGCACAGATCAGGCCGTCGCACGGCTGGTGCCCGAGGTCTTCCCCACCGATCGAGTAGCCGAGCTCGACCATCCGGCCCAGCGTCTCGCCCGCCACGACCACGTCGTTCACCGCGACGCTCGTCACGTCACCGGCGGTCACCTCGAGCGTCGAGAGCTCCACGATGCGAACCTCGCCTGCGAAGGCCCTCGTCAGGCCCGCCTCGAGCTCGCCGGCGGGGATCGCGGTCAGGAAGCCCACGCGACCGTAGTTGACGCCGAGCACCGGCACGCCCGTCCCGAGGAACCGTGTGAGCGCACGCAGCATCGTGCCGTCACCGCCCAGGACGATCGCGATGTCGGCGTCCGCCCCGTCCACCAGCTCCACTCCGGCCCGCTCGGCGACGGCCCGCAGACGCTCGACCGCGTCGTCGACGCCATCCTGGCCGTGCGTGACCACCGCGACACGCTTAATCGCCGACTGCATCGGCGATCCAGGCGTCGAGCTCAGGAGCGAGCTCGGGGCGTTCTCGGTGGACGAGGTGGAGGACGAATTCATGGTTTCCCTTCGGGCCTGGCAGTCCTGAGTCTACGACCCCGTGCGTCGCAGCTCCTGCCGCGAGCAGGGATTCCGCAACCTCACGTACGACCCGGCGCCGGACGCCGGCGTCACGTACGACTCCTTTCGGCGCGTCGGCGCGCCCCGCCTCGAACTGCGGCTTGACGAGCACGAGGGCCTGCCAGCCCGGCTGCGCCAGCGCGAGCACCGGCGGCAAGGCGGTCTTCACGGAGATGAACGAGACGTCGCACGTGACGAGCTCGGGCGCGAACGGCAGCTCGGTCACCGACCGTGCGTTGACCCGCTCGAGCACCGTCACTCGCTCGTTGCGGCGGATCCGCTCGTGCAGCTGCCCGTGGCCGACGTCGAGCGCGATCACCCGGGCCGCACCCCGTTGCAGCAGTACATCGGTGAACCCGCCGGTCGATGCACCCACGTCGAGGCAGTCCAGGCCGGCTACGTCGACCCCGAAGCGCATCCAGGGCGTTCGCGAGCTTGTGGCCCGCCCGGGAGACGTACGGCGGCGGCGCCTCCACCTCCAGCACGACGTCCTCGGCCAGCTGCTCGCCGGCCTTCGAATGGCCCGGCACGCGCCCGGCCATCACGAGCGCCTGCGCCTGCGCCCGGGACTCGGCCAGCCCGCGCTCGACGAGCAGCAGATCGAGCCGCTTCTTCACGAGGTGCGCGCTGCCAGGCCGGCGACGATCTCCTCGAGAACGCCCGTATCGGCGTCGATCTCGGCCAGGCGCGCCTGCGCGCGCTCGGCGGCCTCGTCTGCGAGGCGGCGCGAGGCCGTCTCACCGACCTGCTTGACATAGCCGTCGCTGTCGAGGATGTCGTCGACGATCTGGAAGAGCAGCCCCAGCTCGCCGCCGAACGCGCGCCACGGCCCCTGCTCGGCGAGCGGCAGCTCCGCGGCCGCGAGCGCGCAGCCGATGGAGGCTTCGAAGAGCGCGCCCGTCTTCAGCGCGTGCAGGCGTTCGAGCTCCGCACCGCCTTCGAGGTCGAGCTGCTGGCCGCCGATCATCGCGAGCGTCGCATGCACCAGCTCACGGGCGACCGCGGGCGAGTCGTACGTCAGCGCCAGCCGGAACGCCTCGGCCGCCAGAGCATCTCCTGCGAGCACGGCGGTCGCGTCCCCGAACTGCGCCCACACGGACGGTGCGCCGCGCCGCTCGCTGTCGTTGTCGAGCGCCGGCAGGTCGTCGTGCACGAGCGAGAACGAGTGCACAAGCTCGACCGCCGCGGCAGCCGGCAGGATGTCCTCGGCGCTCGCGCCGATCGCCTCGCCGGTGGCCAGGCAAAGCACCGGCCGCACCCGCTTGCCACCGAGACCGTGGCGCATCGGCGCTTCGAGCGTCCCCAGCTCCGGCGTGAGCGCGAGCTCGTCGAGGTATGTCTCGACCAGCGCCCGCAGCTCTCCCGGCCTGCTCGGGGTCATGCCGCCGGTGGATCGCTCGGCGGCGTCGCCGCCTCGGTCTCGGCCGACCGCTTGGCTCGCTGCAGCTCGGCCTCGATCTCGCGAGCCAGGTCGGCGAGCTCCTGCAGGATCTCGATCGCCTGGTCGGGCTCGGCCGTCTCGTCGAGCCGCGCCCGGGCCGCCTCCAGCCGCGCGAGCAGGTTCTCCGCATTCTCCAAGGACTCCTCTGAGGTCATTCCCGCTCCAGCACCGGCAAAGCCGGCGCCTCCGCTCTCTGATCGGCTCCGTCAAGCCTACGCCTCAGCTCCAGCACCGGCAAAGCCGGCGCCTCCGCTCCTGATCGGCTCCGTCAAGCCTACGCCTCATGCGACTCCCTCCCGTTGGATTCGGCCAAGAATGCCGTTGACCAGGCGTGCTCCGTCGTCGGAGGCGTAACGCTTGGTGAACGCGACGGCCTCGTTGATCGCAACCTCTGCGGGCACCGCGCCCGTTTCCAGCTCGTGGACGGCCACGCGGAGCGCGCTTCGCTCGACCGTACCCAGACGGCCGGCGGTCCACCCCTCGGCCGCGGCGGTGATTCGCGTGTCGAGCTCGCCCGCCTGGCCGGCGACCGTCTCGGCAACCCCGCGCGCCCACGGGTCGATCTCACCGGCGAACTGCGAACCGATCTCCTGGCCCGAGAGATCCCACTGGTAGAGCAGGAACAGCGCCTGCCGGCGAGCCTGGCGGCGCGAGAGCGTCACGCCGTCACCGCCCGCAGCTGGTCGAGCGTCGAGGTCGAGTAGTCGCCGCTGACAAACGGCTCGCTGGCCAGCACGGCGCGCGCGAGGTCGCGCGTGGTCGGCACGCCTTCGATGACCGTCTCGGTCAGGGCGCGTTCGGCACGGGCGATCGCCGACGGGCGATCGGCGTCCCACACGATCAGCTTGGCGATCATCGAGTCGTAGTACGGCGGGATCGTCGAGCCCGAGTCGACGAAGGTGTCGACGCGCACGCCGGGTCCCTGCGCGACGTCGAAGCGCGAGACGACCCCGGGCGACGGGCGAAAGTCGTGCTCGGGGTCCTCGGCGTTCAGGCGGATCTCGATCGCATGCCCGCGGCGCGGTGCGCGCCCGGTGACCGACAGCCGCTCGCCGGACGCCACGCGAAGTTGCTCGCGCACGATGTCGATGCCGGTGCACAGCTCGGTTACGGGATGCTCCACCTGTAGCCGTGCGTTCAGCTCGATGAAGTAGAAGCTTCCGTCGGGGCCGAGCAGGAACTCGAACGTGCCGGCGTTCCGGTAGCCGACGGCGCGGCACGCACGCTCGGCCGCCGCCTCCATCGCCTCACGCGTCTCGGCGGTGAGGGCCGCTGAGGGCGACTCCTCGATCAGCTTCTGGTGACGGCGCTGGATCGAGCATTCGCGCTCCCCTAGCGTGAGCACGTCGCCGTGGTGGTCGCAGAGCACCTGGATCTCGACGTGACGAGCCGGCGACACCGCCTTCTCGACGTAGAGCCGCGCGTCGCCGAACGCGGCCTGAGCCTCGGCCGCGGCCGCTGCGAATGCGTCCTCGACCTCCTCGGCGCCGTGCACCAGGCGCATGCCCTTGCCACCCCCTCCGGCGCTCGCCTTGAGCAGGACCGGATACCCCATCTCGTCCCCGGCGAGCAGCGCCTCGGCAACCGACGTCTCGCCTTCCGTGCCCGGGACGGTCGGCACGTTCGCCGCGCGCATCGCGCGCTTCGCCGAGATCTTGTCGCCCATCGTCGCCATCACGTCGGCGGGCGGGCCGACGAAGACGAGGTCGTTTTCGACGCAGGCCTCGACGAACGCCGAGTTCTCGGCGAGAAACCCGTACCCGGGATGTACGGCCTGGCAGCCGGTCGTCACCGCGGCGGCGACCACGCTCGGGATCTGCAGATAGCTCTCGGTCGCGGCCGGAGGGCCAACGCAGATCGCCTGATCCGCAATCCGCACGTGCTGGGCCCCGGCATCCGCGGTCGAGTAGATCGCGACAGCCTCGACGCCGAGCTCGTGGAGCGCCCGGATCACCCGAACGGCGATCTCGCCCCGGTTCGCAACTAGGACCCGGTCGAACATCAAAGCCTCGTCAGACCGCGTCGAGCGGTCGGCCGGAGATCGGCTCGAGCTCGAACAGCAGCTGGCCGTACTCGACCGGATCGCCGTCCCCGACGTGGATCCCCCGCACCACGCCGTCGATCTCCGACTTGACCTCGTTCATCAGCTTCATCGCCTCGAGGATGCAGAGCGTCTGGCCGGCGGCGACCGCGTCGCCGTCGCCCACGAACGGCGCGGAGCCGGGGGCCGGCGCACGGTAGAAGGTGCCGACCATCGGGCTCTCGACCCGGATCAGCGAAGAGTCACGCAGCGCGACGGCAGGAGCCTCTGAGTCGACCCCGGCCGGCACCGCGACCACCGGAGCCGCCGTCGCGTACGACGGCTCTGCCGTCCGGCGCACGCTCACCCGTATCCCGTCTTCCTCGATCGTGATCTCCCCCACGCCGGTCTCCTGCACGATCCGCACGACCTCTCGGATCTGCTGGGCGCGGGCCTGGTCGACGCCCCGCGCGCCGAGCGACTCCTCGCCGTTCGAGCGCTCACGCAACGACCTCAGAAGTGGCTCGGCCTCCTCGCCGAACAGCGCGAGCAGCAAGAGGTCCTCCTCGCTCGACGCAAGGCCCTGGGCCCGGTCGCGCAGCTCGTCGAGGTCGATCGGGGTGTCGTCGACCGGAGCTCCGTTCGCGTAGGCGGCGACCGCACGCTCGAGTGCCGGGTCGACCGCGGCCGGCGTGCGGCCGAAACGGCCGTTGACCAGGTCGCGGAGCTCGTCGACCATCGTCGAGTAGCGGTTCGCGGTGAGGACGTTGAGTAGGGCCTGTGAGGCGACGATCTGCCCGATCGGAGCGGCGAGCGGCGGCGAGCCCACCTCGGCGCGCACCTTTCCGACCTCCTCGATCACCTCGTCGAGCCGGTCACCCGCGTCCTGGCTGCGCAGCTGCATGTCGAGCGCCGCCACCAGGCCGACCGGCAGCTTGTGCTGCGCAGCGCGCACGGCGACCCGCGGCGGGAGCGGCGAGACGGGCTCGTCGCCGATGTGCTCGTCGACCAGGTCCGACGCCGCCCAGAGGCGCGCGAGGTCGACGCCCGTGTCGAGGCCGAGTCCGGCGAGCGCCTGCACCGCGGACTCGGACGAGACACGGTGCATCGTCAACGCGACCGGGTAGAGCGTCGTCGCGACGATGTCCGCGCCTGCCCGCGCCGCCTCGATCGCGGCGGCCAGCGCGTTCCCGCCCGCCCCCTGCGCGTACAGGCCGACGGAAAGTCCCGAAACGTCACGCAGCTCGGCGACGAGCTCACTCGCCCGGTGCGGTTGCAGCACCGCGGCCGGATCGTTGAGCAGGATCCGGGTCGCGCCCAGCTCGGGAAGCCGCTTCGCGGCCTCGACGAGGGCATCGTGGCGGCCGCTGCCGTAGAGCAGCCCCGCCTCGAACTCCTTGCCGGAGCCGACGATCGCCTCGGCCGCCTCGCGCAGGTTGTCGACGTCGTTCAAAGGATCGTGCAGGCGAAAGACGTCGATGCCGCTCTGGGCGGCGCTGGCGACGAACCGCCGCGCGAAGTCGCCGCGCACCGGCCGCGAGCCGACGAGAAAGCGCCCGCGGAGGGCCAGCGCCAGCGGCGTCGTCGTCCGTGACTTGAGGGCACGGATGCGCTCCCACGGACTCTCGACCCCGCGCCGGACGGCGTTGTCGAAGACCCCGCCGCCCGAGACCTCGATGTAGGCGAAGCCTGCCTTGTCGAGCTGCTCGGCCAGCTGCAGGATGCTCGCGGTCGGCATCAGGCCGGCCAGCGGCTCCTGGCTGAGAACGCGAATCGTGGTGTCGACGAGGCGTGGCACGGCTAAGACCCTACCGCGAGGCCCAGACCCGCTCAGGTACCCGAGGTCTCCGGCGTCCGGTGACCTCAGGCTCTTTGGATATAGCGCTTTTCGCGGGGATCGAGCTTGATCTTGTCGCCGACGTTGACGAACAGCGGCACCTGGATCACCGCGCCCGTCTCGAGCGTCGCGGGCTTCGTCACGTTCGAGACCGTGTCGCCTTTCACACCCGGCTCGGTGTCGGTCACCTCGAGCACCACCGACGACGGAAGGTCGACGCCCGACGGGTCGCCGCCGACGAACATCACCTGAACCGACGACGAAGCCTGCATGAACGGCAGCTCCTCCTCGAGCAGCGCGTGCGGCAGCGAGAGCTGCTCGAACGTCTGCTCGTCCATGAACACGACCTCGTCGCCCGAGTCGTACAGGTACTGCATGTTCTTCTGCTCGGTGCGCACGCGCGGGAACTTCTCGCCGGCGCGAAAGGTCCCGTCGACGACCGAGCCGCTCGCCAGCGACTTGAGCTTGGTGCGCATGAACGCGCCGCCCTTGCCCGGCTTGACGTGCTGAAACTCGACGATCCGCCACGTCTGCCCATCGAGCTCGATGTGCATGCCGTTGCGGAACTGGTTGGTGGAGACGACCTCGGCCATCGGCGCGCCAGGGTATCGGACGCCGCCTCCGGGAGGAGGCCCCAGCGATGATGCGGGGCTACGAGCTCGAGCAGCTCCTTCGGGAAGGAGGTGAGCAGCTCGACGCCGTCCTTCCGGACGATCGCGAGATCCTCGATGCGCACGCCGCCGAGCCCGTCGAGATAGATCCCCGGCTCGATCGTGACGGCGTTGCCCGGTTCGAGCGTGTCGGTCGACTCGGAAGAGAGCCGCGGCGCTTCGTGCACCATCATCCCGACACCGTGGCCGAGCCCGTGCCCGAACTCGGCGCCGAAACCGGCGGCCACGATCGGGTCGCGAGCCAGCGCGTCCGCCTCGACACCGGTCATTCCCGCCTTGATCCCGTCGCAGGCCCGCAGCTGGGCTGCCAGGCAGACCTCGTAGGCCTCGCGCAAGCGCGCCGGCAGGTCGCCGGTCGCGAACGTCCGGGTGCAGTCGCTGACGTAGCCGTCGACGCGCACGCCCCAGTCGACGGTCACGAGCGTGTTCCGCTCGATGATCTGGTCGCTCGGATTCGCGTGCGGCCGGGCGCCGTTCGCGCCTGACGCGACGATCGAGCCGAACGACAACGTCTCGGCGCCGTGAGCGTGCGCAAGCTCGACCAGCCGCCAGGCGATCTCCTTCTCGGCCCGGCCGACCCACGTTTCGGCGGTCAGGGCCTCGAGCACGCGGTCGGCGATCTTCGCCGCACGGCGCAGCTTCTCGACCTCCGCCTCGTCCTTGACCGCCCGCAACGCCTCGACGATGCCGCGGGTCGGCAACGAGCTTTGCGCCGCCGCCCGTGAGCACCTGCCACTGCGCGTACGGCAGAGCATCGGCCTCCACCTGCGTTCCGGCCGGCAGCGACCCGGCGAGCTCCTGCAGGATCGAGCGCCTCGTCAGCTCGACCGTCGACGCCGGCGATCGCCGCGCGCCGACTCGATGTAGCGGAAGTCCGTGTAGAGCGTCGCGTCGCCGCCGGGCACGACGAGCACCGCCGCATTCGAGCTGTCGAAGCCCGGTCAGGTAGTGGACGTTCGTCAGGTCGGTGACGAGCAGCGGCGCGTCGAGCGGCGCGGCCAGCGTCTCGAGGCGCGTGCTCATTCGCGCCTCCTCCCCGGCGAGGAACTCGAGCGCCTCGCGGTAGCCGTCGGGGCCCTTGCCGATCACGCGGCAGCGAGGCGACGTCGGCGATCACGCTGTGGCGCCGCCAGTCCTCGCGCTCCTCGATGTTCGAGAGGTGCACCTCGACGATCGGCACCTCGAGCAGCTCGAGCGCGTCGCGGATCGCGTAGCTGTAGTGGCTCCAGGCGCCCGGGTTGACGATCAGCGCCGTCGACGTTGTCGTACGCGTCGTGGATCCAGTCGATGTACTCGCCCTCGCTGTTCGACTGGCGGCAGCGCGCGCTGATGTCGAGCGCGTGCGCCCACTCGTAGATCTTCGTCTCGAGCTCGTTCAGGCTCAGGCCGCCGTAGATCGCCGGGATCGCGCCGGGCGAGCATGTCGAGGTTGACGCCGTTCAGGACGAGGATCTGCATCAGTGACGGATCACGCGATGAGGCGTATCCAGAGCGGCGCGCACCTCGTCTGCGGGCGCGCCTCGACGACCGGGCCGTCGTCGCCGAGCAGCACGAGGTTGATCTGGTCGCCGCGTGCGCTTCTTGTCGCGCAGCAGGGCCTCCCAGGCGCGGTCGCGGTCGACGCGCACGGGCTGCGGGTCGAGCAGCTCCTCGACGCGCGCGGTGTCGCGGCCGCTCAGCCGCAGCGCTGCGAGCAGGCCGAGCGCGACCGCCTCGCCGTGGGGCAGCTCGAAGCCGGCGGCCGCCTCGAGGCGCGTGCGCGAACGTGTGGCCGAGGTTGAGCCACTGCGCGGCGGCCGCGGTCGTGAGGATCGCGCGACGCAGAGCGCCGCCTTGTAGGCGGCGGCTCCGCGCACGTCGAGCTCGCCGTCCCGCCAGCAGCTCGGTCTTGACCAGCTCGGCCAGCCCTTGCCGCCGCTCGCGCTCGGGCAGCGTCTCGAGCAGCGTCTCGTCGATCACGACCCGGGCCGGCCAGTGGAACGCGCCGACGAGGTTCTTGCCCTGCGGGATGTCGATCGCCGTCTTGCCGCCGATCCCGGCATCGACCTGGCCGACGAGCGTCGTCGGCACCGCAACCCACGACACACCGCGGAGATAGGTCGCGGCCGCAAAGCCCGCGGCGTCCGTGGCGGCACCGCCGCCGAGCGCCACGATCGTGCCGGCCCGGTCGAGCCGCAGCTCCGACCAGAGCCGCTCGACCACGTGGAGCTGCTTCGCCTGCTCGCCCGCCGGCAGCTCGTGCACCGACTGCAGCCGCTCGCCGAGCGCGGCGCGCGCCGCCGCACCGTGGATGCCGAGGACGGTCGCGTCGGCGACGAGCGCCACCGGCCCGTCACCCGGCACCAGCTCGCCGAGCCGCGTCAGCGCCCCGGCCTCGTGGTGGACGCCGGCGGCCGCGAGCACCACGCCGTCGAGGTCGGCAGCCGTCGCGTCGGCGACGCCACGGTAGAGCGGCCGTCGCTCGTCGTTCAGGGAGCGGAACGACTCCTCGTCCTGAGCCAGCGGCCGATCGCTCGCCTTGACCCGCTCCCAGGCGGCGTCGACGTGCACGTCGAGGAGAACCGTGAAGGCGTGCCGCGCCAGGGCGTCGCGCACCGCCTGCGACTTGATCGAGCCGCCGCCGAGCGCGAGCACCGCCGGCTCGCCGCCAGCCAGCAGCTCGCACGTTCGCGGCTCTTCGACGGCGCGGAATGCCCCTTCTCCCTGAGCGAAGAGCGCGGGGATGTCGACGCCCAGCTCGTCGTCGATGTCGATCGAGCGGCGACCGAGCCTTTCGGCCACCAGGGGCGCAAGCGTCGACTTCCCTGCGCCCATGAACCCGACCAGCGCCACATGCCGGCCGAGCCCATTTAATTCCATTTGATGCGCTCTATGTACGCGGCGTGGGCGGCGACGAAATCGCCGATCGCGTCGCCGCCGAACTTGTCGAGCGCCGCCACCGCAAGCTCCCAGGCGACAGCCGCCTCGGCGACGACGGCCAGCGCCTCGACCGCGGCGACGTCGGAGCGCTCGACGAGCGCCTGCGCCGCCTCACCCGTTTCCAGGTCGACCGACGCGAGGGGCTTCATCAGGGTCGGCAGCGGCTTCATCGCCGCGCGGACGACGATCTCCTCCCCGTTCGAGATGCCGGCTTCGATCCCGCCGGCATGGTTCGTGTCACGGCGCCGGTCGGGACGGATCTCGTCGTGGGCCTGCGAGCCCAGGAGCGCGGCCAGCGCAAAGCCGTCGCCGACCTCGACCCCCTTGACCGCCTGGATCCCCATCAGCGCGAACGCGAGCCGTGCGTCCAGCCGGTCGTCTTTCGTTGCGTACGAACCGAGCCCCGGCGGCACGCCGGTCGCGCGCACCTCGACGATGCCGCCGACCGTGTCCCGCGCCGCCCGCGCCTCGTCGATCCGTGCGCGCAGCACCTCCTCGTCGACCGTCGAACCGGCAACCGCGATCCCGACCGTGGCGAGCAGTGCCTTCGCGACCGCGCCGGCGGCGACGTGCACCGCGGTGTGCCGGGCAGAGGCGCGCTCGAGCGAGTTCCGCACGTCGTCGTGGCCGTACTTGAGCACGCCGGGCAGGTCGGCGTGACCGGGCCGCGGCAAGCGTAACTGGCTTGGTTCCCTTGCCGGACGGCTCTCCCTCCGGGGGCCACGGCGCCATCCCCCACGTCCAGTTCTTGTGGTCGACGTTGCGCACGACGAGGGCCAGGGGCGTGCCGAACGTGCGGCCGTGCCGCAGCCCTGCGAGCACCTCGACCCGGTCCTGCTCGATCTGCTGCCTCGGCGAGCGGCCGTAGCCCTCCTGGCGACGCTTCAAATCAGCGTCGATCGCCGCACGGTCGAGCTCGAGCCCGGCCGGCAGGCCGCTGAGGATCGCCACGAGCGCGGGCCCGTGGGACTCGCCGGCGGATGCAAGTTGCAGCGTCACGCCTCGAAGACTACGGCCGCGCGCATCACGTCGACCGGCGGTTCGACTCCGGTCCACAGCCGGAAGCTCGCGGCGCCCTGCCGAACGAGCGCCTCCCGCCCGTCGATCACGGTGCAGCCCGCAGCCCGCGCGGCCGCAACCAGGGCGGTCTCCTGCGGCCCATACGCCAGGTCGACCACCGTCTGGCCGGCCACCGGAACGACGAGCAACTCGTCGCGCAACGGGGTCGCGTTGACGATCAGGTCGCAACCGGTGGCATCCGGCGGCCAGTTGCCGGAGCGCGTGTACATGCGCGTGTCCGCGGGCAGGGCCGGGAGCAGCGCCCGCGCGGCGCCGCCGGAGCCGATGAGACACGCGTGCTCGGCCTCGATCCCGGCCAGGATCTCGCGGTCGGTGTTGCGGCCGACGATCCGCCCGCCCTGAAACAGGAGCGTGTTCACCGCGTCGCCGTCGGCGTCGTCGCACACGGCCGCCACCGCCTGCTTGTGCGGGATGGTCACATTTGCACCGACGAAGCCGAGCGCCTGCAACGCACCGACGGCGGCGACGGCATCCTCGACGTCGAACGCCACGTAGTGCCAGTCGTCGAGCCGGCAGGCGGCGAACGCGGCGTTCTGCATCCGCGGAGACAGTGACTGCGCCACCGGGTGGCCGAGCAGGGCGATGTGCTTCAACAGCCGTACCCGTGCTGGCATTCGTACGCGTTGAATGCCGAGCCGCTCGCCGTGAAGAAGTGGTGCACCTTGTCCGGCTTGCGAACGAAATAGAGGTAGTCGACCTTCGCCGGATGCGCGGCTGCCTCGATCGACGGCAGGCCCGGGCTCGCGATCGGCGTCGGCGGCAACCCGGTGAGCTTGCGCGAGTTGTACGGGTTGTCGCTTTGCAACTGCGACTCGAGGATCGACTGGGTCGGGGGGATGTGGAGGCCGTAGCGAAGCGTGGCGTCGATGCCGAGCGGCATCCTCTGGTGCAGCCGGTTGTAGATCACGGCTGCCACAAGGCGGCGCTCCGAGGGCGCGAGCGTCTCCTTCTCCACCATCGAGGCGATCTTCAGCACGTCGTACGGGGTCAGGTTCTTCGAGTGCGCATACGCCAGGTTGACACCGCTCCACTGCTCGCAGAACGCCTTGAGCTGCTGCTGGACGAGCTGGCGGGAGGTTGTGGTGGCCAGGAAGTCGTAGGTCGCCGGAAACAGGAATCCCTCGAGGCTCGTGCGCTTGAAGGGCGTGAAGCAACGCACGGTGCCCGTACGGCTCGCGGCAAGGTAGGCCTTGGCGCTCAGCCTGACGGCGCCGTGGCTCTTGCGACGGGCGATCCTGGCGACAGCGCTGACGCGCTCTGCCATCTGGGCGCGTGTGAAGCCTTCGGGAAAGACGACGCGAAACGTGCGCGGCGGCGGGGGCGGCGGCGGAGCGGCCGACTTTCGGTGCACCGCCCCGAGCGCGACGACCACGACGACCAGGATCGCGACGACTACGAGCACGATCACGCCTACCGCGGTCGCGCGGCGTCGGCGGAGCTGTTCCGCAGACGGCCGGCGGGGATCTTCGGGCACGCTCACCGCGCCAGCCGTTCGAGGAAGCCTGCCAGCAGATGCGCGGCAGCACGGGCATCGTCTCCTCCGGCCAGCACCGACGTGAAGCGCTCGTCGTAGGTCTCCACCGGCAACTCGGTTGCCGCACGCAGCCGGTCGATGAACGCCGCAGTCTCGCGCGCCTGCTCGCCATGCTCCCCACGCAGCGTCAGCGGCATCCCGACGACGACGAGCTCCGGCTCCTCCGCGGCGATCACGTCGAGCAGCCTCGCAAATCCGGCGTCCGACCCGGCCCGCTCGACGATCGTGACCGGGCGGGCGACGGTGCCGGTGGGATCGGAGACGGCGACGCCGGTGCGCGCCGACCCGTAATCGAGCGCGAGCACCTTCACGAGAGCGCGGAGGACAGCAAGTCGCGGCCCGCCGCGAGCGCGTCGCGCACGGCGCCGGTGTTCTTGCCCCCTGCTTCGGCCAGCGCCGGCCGGCCGCCGCCACCGCCGCCGATGATCGGGCCAAGCTTGCGCACGATCGCGACGGCGTCGACACCTTCGAGCGACCGGTCGACGTTCACGACGAGCGAGAGCTTGCCGTCACCGACCGCCGCGACCACCACCGCCGCTACGTCCTCGCGCTGCCGCAGCCGATCCGAAAAGTCGCGGAGCGCACTCCCCTGCGCGCCCTTCACCTCCGCCACCAGCACACGGCCCTGCCGGTCCTGCCAGACGATCTCCGGCCCCGGGGCAGCCTGCTTCGGGCGCTTCTGCTCGCGGCGTGCCACCTCGAGCGACGCGCGAACCGCTTCCAGCTCTCTCGACCGCCCCTCCAGCACCGTCCAGGCCTCGCCGGAGGTGACAGCCTCGATGCGCCGTGAACCCGATCCGACCGAGCCCTCGCTGAGGATCACGAACGGACCGATCTCGGCGGTCGAGCGGACGTGGGTGCCGCCACAGAGCTCGCGCGAGAACCCGTCGATCTCGACCACCCGCACCTCGTCGCCGTACTTCTCGCCGAACAGCGCCATCGCGCCCAGGTTCCGCGCCTCGTCGAGCGATGTGACAAACGTACGCACCGGGATCGCCTCGAAGACCTTCTCGTTGACCAGACGCTCGACCTCGTCTCGCTCCTCGGGCGTCAGAGGCCGCTCGTGTGAGAAGTCGAAGCGCAGCTTGTCTGGACGGACCGCCGAGCCCGCCTGGTGCACGTGCTCGCCGAGCACCTGGCGAAGCGCCGCGTGGAGCAGGTGCGTGGCGGTGTGGTTCGCCTGCGTCGGGAAGCGATCCGACCAGTTGACCACGGCTTCGACGCGCGTGCCGGGCTCGAGCGGCGCGTGGCCGCCCAGCTCCACGACAAGCACCTGGTCGTCGCCGAACTTCAGCACCTCGGCCACCTCGAGCCGTCCGTCCTCACCGTCGGGCGCGAGCGTGCCGCGGTCGCTCACCTGGCCGCCGCTGGCGGCGTAGAACGGCGACTGCTCGAGCTTCACGAGCTGTCGCGTCCCACCGAGCGGGGACGCGGCGATGACAGCGGTCAGCGCCGTCGTCTTCGAGTAGCCGACGAACTCGGTCGCCGGCGCTCCGGCCCGCACGAGCTGTGCGGCAACCTGCTGCGTCGTCGACTCGCCGCCGGCACGAGAGATCTCCCGGTGCCGCTCCATCAGCGCGTGGAAGCCGTCGACGTCGACCGGCTGGCCGCGCTCCTCGGCCAGCTCCTGCGTCAGCTCGATCGGAAACCCGTAGGTCGCGGCGAGCGCGAACGCTTCGTCGCTCGAGATCGAGGCCCGGCCGGTCAGCTCGTCGAACACCTTGAGGCCGCGGCTGAGGGTCTCCGAGAAGCGCTCCTCCTCTGCACGTACGACGCGCTCGATCTCGGCGGCGTGCTCGCGCAGCTCGGGGTAGGCGTCACCCATCTGCTCCACGACGACCGCCGGCAGCCGGTAGACGCGATCCAGCCCGATCCGGCTGGCGTGCTGGATCGCACGCCGCAGGAGCCGCCGGCAGATGTAGCCGCGACCCTCGTTCGACGGCACGACCCCTTCGGCGATCAGGAAGCTCACCGCACGTCCATGGTCGGCGAGCACGCGATGCGCTTTCGTCGCCGCCTCACTGTCGTGGTAGCCGACGCCGGACTCCCGTTCGACCCAGTCCATGATCACGCGAAAGCCGTCGGTGTCGAAGTTCGAGTCGACTCCCTGGAGCACGCACGCCGTCCGCTCGAGCCCCATCCCCGTGTCGACGTTCTGGGTCGGGAGACGCTCGAGCACGTTGCCGGGGCGCAGGTCGTACTCCATGAAGACGAGGTTGTAGATCTCCATGTAGCGGTCGCAGTGGCCGGGGCCGCAGACCGGGTCGCCGCAGGCGTAGCGCTCGCCCCGGTCGTAGAAGATCTCCGAGCACTGGCCGCACGGCCCCGTCTCGGCGGCCTGCCAGAAATTGTCCTTCCCGAGGCGCACGATCCGCGCCTCGGGCACGCCCACGCGTTTCCACGCCTCGATCGCGATCGTGTCCTCGCCGAGGTCGAGCGCCGGGTCGCCCTCGTGCACGGTCGCCCAGAGCCGCTCGGGATCGAGCTCGAGTACCGTCGTCACCCACTCCCACGCATAGTCGACGGCCTCGTCTTTGAAGTAGTCGCCGAACGAGAAGTTGCCCATCATCTCGAAGAACGAGTTGTGCCGGTCGGTGCGTCCGACGTCCTCGAGATCGGTGTCCTTGCCGCCGGCGCGCAGGCATTTCTGGACGCTGACCACGCGGTCGCGCGGCGGTTCCTTCGTGCGCAGGAAGTACGGCTTGAACGGCTGCATCCCGGCGACGACGAACAGCGTCGTCGGATCGTCGGCAGGCGGGATCAGCGAGTGCGACTGCATGCGGAGATGGCCTCGCTCCTCGAAGAAGCGCTGGAACGCCTCGCGCAGCTCGTTCGTCGTCATCGCCACGGCGACAGTGTACGGACGGCTCTCGGCGGGATTCGTCAGGCAGCGCGGTTCGGATCGGCCATCCCGTCCGCCACGATCTCGGCCCGGATCTTCTCCAGCGCGCGCCGGATCAACCGCGAGACGTGCATCTGCGAGATGCCGACCTGCTGCGCGATCTGCGACTGCGTCAGCCCGTCGAAGAATCGCAGCTGAAGGATCGTCCGCTCACGCTCGTCGAGCACCTTGAATCCCGGAGCGAGCACGGCGCGGTCCTCCGACACCTCGTACCCGTGCTCGATGTCCCCGAGCGACTCCAGGGGGTCGAGCTCCTCGCCGTCCTCGGTGCTGCCGCCGGTCGACAGCGACAGCGACGAGTAGGCGCGCCCGGATTCGAGCGCCTCGAGCACCGACTCTTCCTCGACGCCCGCCGCCTTCGCCAGTTCGGGAATCGTCGGCGAGCGGCCGAGCTGCACGGTCAGCTGCTCGACGATCTTCGAGAGCTTGACGTTCAGCTCCTGCAGGCCGCGCGGGACGCGCACGGCCCAGCCGCGGTCACGGAAGTGGCGCTTGATCTCGCCGATGATGTTCGGCGTCGCGTAGGTGGTCAGCTCGACACCGCGCTCGATGTCGAAACGGTCGATTGCCTTGATCAGCCCGATCGAGCCGATCTGGACGAGGTCGTCGAGCTGCTCGCCCCGGTAGCTGTAACGACGAGCCAGCGAGCGGACGAGCGACATGTACTGCTCGATCAGCTGCTCGCGTGCCTGCAGGTCGCCATGCTCGTGGTAGCGGCGAAGCAGGAGCTTGTCGTTCTCACCCAACAGCGACCCGCTTCGTGAGCCGCACCGAGTCGCCGTCGACGTGCACGTCGTCGACGGTCGATTCGAGCACGCGCCGCAGGTCAATGCCGTCGCCAGGATCGCGTTCGAGCTCGTTGAGCACACCGCGGGCGAGCGGGCCGACGACCGTCAAGAGCTCATGGTCGTGCACGCGCATGCGCACGGTCAGGTCGCCGAGCTCTGCCGCTGGATCGGTCCGGCCGAGCAGGGCGTCGAGTGCGAGCTGGAGGTCTTCGAGGTTCTCGACGGTCAGCTCGAGGCGAACCGCAAGCCCGCCGAGCACGAGATGCGGGACGGGATGGAACTCGACCCCCCGCGGGAAGGTGAGCGTGATCTCGTCAGTCATCCGGAGCGGATGCATGGTGTGCTTTCAATTCGTCCTCGAGATCGCGCTCGCGGCGCGCGGCCGCAGCCTTGGCCTCTCCGACCGCGTCGCCCCAGCTGCGCTTCGTGCGCAGCGACGACCAGCCGTGCGAGACGCCGGCCGAGAAGCCCGCGAGCTTCTGCACCGGCCGCTTGACGGCGAAGCTCACCGAGCGGACGGCTTCGTCGACCGCCTCGACGGCGTCGACGGCACTGGTCGTCGCGGTGTCGAGCTTGTCGAGCTGCGCATTCACGCGATCCACCGAGCCTCCGACCTTGTTGATCACCGGCAGAACCTCTCGCTCTGCCCCACGGATCAACGAAGAAAGCCGGTCGAAAGTTACGGCCAACCGCAGAAATGCCCAGCCGAGCCCGATGCCGACCGACACCAGGAACACCGCAAGGGCCAGCTGTGCGAGATCTCCGAACGAGAAAGCAACCACACGGGCAGCCTAACGCGTGTACTAGCCTCTGGCGGCGGAAGTCACGAGCCCGGAGCCAACCACGACGTCACCGTCGTAGAGCACTGCGGCCTGTCCCCGTGCAACCCCGTACGCCGGCTCGTCGAGCTGCAGCCGAAAGCCGGTCGCCGTCTCCTCGACCGTGGCGCCGATCGCCGGCGAGCGGTAGCGGAGCTTCGCGGTCACCCGGCTCGCCTGCACGTACAGGCGACCCCGGGCCGACACGCGGGTGCGCGCCAGCGCGGCGCGCGGCCCGGCGACAACGGTGTTCGTGCGCGGGTCGGTCGCCAGCGCGTAGATCGGCTCGCTGCCCGAAACCCCGAGGCCACGCCGCTGGCCGGGAGTGAACCGCCAGAAGCCGTCGTGCGATCCGAGCCGGCGCCCGTTCTCGTCGACGATCGCTCCGGCCGCACTGGCCAGACCGTGCCGGCCCAGGAACGAGCGGTAGTCGTCGCCGGCGAGAAAGCAGGCTTCCTGGCTCTCGGCTCGCCCCGCTGCGGCCAGGCCGGCACGGGCGGCCTCGGCGCGCGTCTCGTCCTTGACCTGGTCGCCGAGCGGGAACCAGATGCGGCCGAGCGAACGCGGATCGAGCCGGGCGAGCATGTAGCTCTGGTCCTTGAAGGGATCGACGCCGCGCGCGAGCAGCAGCTGCCCGTCGCGCTCGACGATGCGCGCGTAGTGACCGGTGGCGAGGCGTGGAGCGCCGACACGGCGCGCGAATGCGAGCAGCTCGGCGAAGCGGAAGCCGCCGTTGCAGCGAATGCACGGGTTCGGCGTCTCGCCGCGCGCGTAGCCGCGCACAAAGGGGGTCACGACCGCCCGGCGGAACTGCTCGCGCAGATCGAGCGTGATGTGTGGGAAGCCGAGACCGTGGCAGAGCTCGCGTGCCGCGATCACGGAGCTCGGCGAGCAGCAGGCCCGTTCGGAGTCGGGGCCGTTCGGATCGAGCCAGAGCCGCAGGGTGACGCCCACCGCGCGCGCTCCTGCGCGCAGGAGCGCGACGGCGCTGTCGACGCCGCCGCTCATGGCGACCGCGACGCGCTCCGGGTCGCGACGCGCGCGCACCGCGGGGCCGATCGCGTTTGCCAGCGCGTCGACGGCCAGCGTCTCACCACCGACCCGGGCGGCCTCGAGCAGCGTCAGCCCACGCAGGTCGGCTGCGATGCCGGGCGCGTCGGCGTCGACGATCGTCTCGCCGTCCACCTCGAGCCGGACGGCCGCCCAGTCCGCACCGCGCGCCGAATCCCCGTACAGCTCCATGCGCCGCAGGGTACTCCCGGCTGACCGCGGAGACCGGGCACCTAAAAGGTCAGGAGGAGCCGAAGCTCCTCCTGACTGATGCCCCACGCCGCCGGTTGTGCTGCGCCTTGTGAACCTGGACAAGCCAGGTGGGTGCCGTGCAGGCCATCGGACGAACGTGCTCCTAGACCCGACGCGGGCTCCCTTTCACATGGTGTTGGTTCTACATGGATCGCAGCGCACGAACGGCGTCGAGCACTGGCGCGGATTGTAGTGCTTCCGCTCTGGCTCACCTGCTCTGGGCGTAGGCCCAGTGCACCGGCTGCACGCCGCTCAAGCCCAGGCGGCGGGCGAGCGCATCGGTGAGATCGAACTGCCGTCCGGCCGGAACGGCGCCCCGGTCGACGACCTGGGTCAGCACGGTCGTCCCGCGGTAGGTGATGAAGATGCGGGCGCCGCACGGAAGCGTCGGATGCTGGATGCCCTCCGTGTCTGCGCTCAGCACGCCACCGCAGGCGGTCTTCCGTCCGAACGCCGCCGGGCCGCTCGAGCCAGCCGGCGCGACGTACGACCCCTCTGGCTGCGGCCCGGCGGGCCCGTGCTCGCGCGTGCGGTGGGTGACGGCAAGCGCTCCAACGACGGCGAGCAGCGTGACACCCGCCAGGGCGAGCTCGCGGAGCGCCAGCTGCGGCCTCATTCGACCGGCGGGTTCAGGCTGCGGGGCAGCGGCCGCGGGCCTGGGGGCCGTTCCGGCACGTCGATCGCCGGCACGTCCTGGGGTCGCGCCCGGCGACCGAAGCGCTTCGGCTCCGGCTCGTCGTCGGCGAGCGGGTCGGGGCTATACCGGCTCAGCTTCGAAGCGTCGGGCGTCGAAGGGGTTGGCTCCGGCACCGGCGGCAACTCGACCGGCGGCGGCTCGACCGGCGGCAACTCGACCGGCGGCGGCTCGATCTGGGTGTCCTCATCGGGCGTTCCGGGCGCATCCGCGTCGCCGGCGGGAGCGACCGGCCATTCGCCGAGCAGCTCGGCCCGTAGCTCGGCCGAAGCGATCCAGGTGGGCGCCTCGTCTCGGTGCGCCTCGGGATAGCCGGCTGCAACCTGCTCGAGCGCCTGGGGTGGCGGCAGGTTGATCCGGGGCACGTAGTAGCGCGGCGGCAGCCCGTGGCCGTAGTGCGGCGTATCGCGCCAGGCGGCCCACTCGATCACGGCGACGATCGCCCACCCGAGCAGCATGATCCCGGCGATCTCGAGCCCGCCAAGCTCGGCGATCGTCACGCCCGCAGCCAGGGCCACGAGAAACGCCACCTCGGCGATGAAACGCGTGCCGCGCCGGTCAGGCATCTTTCGCCGGCAGCGCCGCGATGCCGAGCTCCCGCAGCACCTCGGCGGGCATCGGCGTCGGGGCGCCGGTGAGCGGGTCGGAGCCGCTCGCGATCTTCGGGAAGGCAATCACCTGGCGAATGTCCGCTTCCCCGGCCATGCGCGCAATGAAACGGTCGATCCCCATCGCGAACCCGCCGTGCGGCGGCGCGCCCATCGCCAGCGCCTCGAGCAGGAAGCCGAACTTCGACTGCGCCTCTTCCTCGGACAGGCCCATCGTGCGGAAGACCCGCTGCTGCACTTCGACGTCGTGAACGCGGATCGAACCGGAGCCGAGCTCCCAGCCATTCCAGATCAGGTCGTAATGCTGGCCCTGCACGCCCGCCGGGTTCGCTTCATCCCACTCCTCGACGCCCGCCACCGGCGCCGTGAACGGGTGGTGGGTAAACGTCCAGCGGCCATCGTCCTCCTGCTCGAAGAGCGGAAAGTCGAGCACCCAGTGGAAGAGCTCCTCTCCCGTCTCCATCAGCTCGAGCTCGCGGCCGAGGTGCAGGCGCAGACCGCCGAGCACACGCGCCACTACATCCTCGGCACCGGCTCCGAAGAGCACTGTCGAGCCGGGCTTCGCCGCGAACGCGCTCAACTCCCGTTCCGAGAGGAACTTGGCGATCGGCGAGCGCACCTCGCCGCTCTCGTCGACGACGATGTACGCGAGCCCCTTGGCGCCCCACTGCTTCGCCACGTCTTCGAGCCGCGAGAGCTCGGTGCGCGAGAAGGCCCGCGGAGCCACGAGGAAGCGCACGCAGGGCGCACCGGCGAACACGCCGAATTCGGAGCCGCGCGTCACGCCGGTCGCGTCCTGGATCTCGAGGCCGAAGCGGAGGTCCGGCTTGTCGGTGCCGAAGCGCGCCATCGCATCGGGGTACGTCAGGCGCGGGAACGGGCGCGCGGGCGCCTCACGACCGAGCGCCTCGAAGGACGCGACGACGCAGGCCTCGAGCACGTCGAGCACGTCCTGCTGCTCGGCGAAGGCAAGCTCGAGGTCGAGCTGGCGGAACTCGAACTGCCGGTCGGCCCGTAGATCCTCGTCGCGCCAGCAGGTCGCGATCTGGTAGTAGCGATCGATTCCGCCGACCATGCAGAGCTGCTTGAAGAGCTGCGGCGACTGTGCGAGCGCGAAGAACCGTCCCGGCTGCAGACGCACCGGGGTGAGGAAGTCACGCGCACCTTCCGGTGTTCCGCGCGTCATGCTGGGCGTCCAGACATCGATGAAGCCGAGGTCGTCCATCGTGCGACGGATCGCGGCGATCACCGTGTGCGAGAGGCGGAAGTTGCGCTGCATCCGGTCGCGCCGCAGGTCGAGCCAGCGGTACTTCAGGCGCAGCGTCTCGTCGACGTTCTCCTCGTCGAGCTGGAACGGCAACGGCGTCGAGCGGGAGAGAATCGCGACGCGGTCGACCTGAATCTCGACCTCGCCGGTCGGCAGTCCGGGATTGACCGCCTCGGGCGCCCGGGCGACAACCTCCCCCTCCGCCTGGAGCACGAACTCGTTGCGGATGTCGTGGGCGATCCCGGCGGCCTCGGCTGCACGCTCAGGGTTGATCACGAGCTGCAGCTTGCCGGTGTGATCGCGCAAGTCGATGAAGACGAGGCCGCCGTGGTCGCGGCGCGTGTCGGTCCATCCGGCGACCGTGACGCGCGTACCGATGTGCTCGGTCCGCAGTTCACCGCAGCGAAGGTCGCGCCAACTCACGTCGTGAGCGTAGCGACGACGTCCGCAAGCGAGACTTCCTTGTCGGCTTGACCTTCGCGCCGGAGCGTGACGCCGTCGCCGCGAACGATCGCCGTCGCCCGCGCGCCGGTTCGCCCTGCCTGCGTGAGCTGGCCCTTCAACGACCGGCCGGCGTAGTCGATGTCGGCCGAGACGCCGGCGCGCCGGAGCTCGGCCAGCACCGCGAGGGCCGCGTCGCGGGGGGCGTCTTCGGCCAGCACGAAGAACACGCCCAGTCGCGCCGGCTCCGCCTGGAGCGACTCGTTCTCGAGCGCGAGGATCAGCCGCTCGAGGCCGGCCCCGAAGCCGATCGCCGGTGTGGCAGGCCCGCCGATCGCCTCGACCAGGCCGTCGTAGCGGCCGCCGCCGCAGATCGTCGAGTTCGCGTTCTCGTCGGGCCCGATGAACTCGAAGGTGGTGCGCGTGTAGTAGTCGAGCCCGCGCACGAGTGTCGGATCGAGCGTGTACGGGACGCCGTAGACGTCGAGGAGCCTGCGCACCGAGGCGAAGTGCTCCCGGCACTCGTCGCACAGGGATTCCCCGATCTTCGGCGCCTCGGCGAGCGCGGCGCGAACGGCCGGCGACTTGACGTCGAAGACCTGCAGCGGGCTCGTCGCGCGCTTGTGCCTCGCATCCTCGTCGAGCACGCCGGCGTGCGCGTCGAGCCACTCGTTCAGCCGCTCGACGTACCGGGGCCGGCAGTGCGCATCGCCGATCGAGTTCAGATGCAGCTCCCAGTTCGTGACGCCGAGGCGGCGCAGGAGCTCGCAGTAGAGCTGGAGGATCTCGGCGTCGATCGCCGGGTCGGCGGAGCCAATCGCCTCCACCGACAGCTGGTAGTGCTCGCGGTAGCGCCCGCGGCCGGGCGCGCCGTAGCGGTACATCGGCGCGATCGTGTACGTCTTGACGGGCTGCGGGCGCCGGTGCAAGCCGTGCTCCACGTACGCGCGCGCGATCGGCGCGGTCCCCTCCGGCCGAAGCGTGAGCGAGCGGTCGCTCCGGTCGGTGAAGGTGTACATCTCCTTGTGCACGACGTCGGAGGCCTCGCCTGCCGTGCGCGCGAAGAGCCCGGTGTCCTCGATTCCCGGCGTCTGGATGCGGCCGTAGCCGTACGCGGCCGTCACATCCTCCATCGTGCGGACGAGGTGCCACCAGGTGGCGTCGTCCGGCAGGACGTCGTGCGTCCCGCGCGGCGCCTGGAACGTACCGCTCACGTCCCGCCGGCGCGCAGCTCGTGCAGGAAGGGGTTGGTTTGCAGCTCGCGGCCGAGCGTCGTTGGCTGCCCGTGGCCTGGATAGACGACCGTCTCGGGCGGGAAGCGGTCGAGGAGCGCGCGGACCGAGGCGAGCAACGTCTCCCAGTCACCGCCCTCGAGGTCGACGCGGCCGACCGAGCCGGCGAAGAGCAGGTCACCGGAAAAGAGCTCTCCGTCGTGATGGAACGCGACGTGACCCGACGAGTGCCCGGGCACGTCGACAACCTCGAAGGCAATTCCGGCGACGGTGATCTCGTCGCCGCCGGTCACCGTGTGCGCGGGCTCGTGCGGCGGAACGACGAGGCCGCCGCGAGTACGGCCGGTGCGCAGGGCCTCGACTTCCCCGGCAGGCGCCCAGACCTCGGCGCCGGTGCCGTCTGCAAGCGCGGCGACCCCCTTGATGTGGTCGACGTCGCCGTGGGTGACGAGTATCCCGGCAGTCCGCGCGCCCATCCGCGCCAGGTCGAGTCGGAGCGCGGACGGGTCGTCACCCGGGTCGACCACTGCCGCTTCCGGGGCTCCGCGCTCCGACCGGACCACGTAGCAGTTCGAGCGGAACGGTCCAAGGACGAAGGAGTCGACGACGAGGGGCACGTCCTGCACTCCGGTGGGGCTTAGTTCTTCCCGCTCTGCTTGGCGAGCCGGCGCTGGTAGCCGCGATATGCGGTGCGGTCGATCCAGTACGTGAGCGGCACGAAAGCAACGGCGTAGAAGACGCCCCAGGCGATCCGCATCCCCACGGGTGAGGTCTTGAAGAGGAAGACGAACGCCAGCAGCATCAGCACGCCCATCGTTCCGCCGCGGCGGAACGCACGCTTCCACGACGGGGGCGCCACCTCGCGTGGCGCACGTCCACCGCGGCCCTTCTTCTGTTGCTGCTGCTTCCCGCGGGCCGGCTTCGCCGACGCGCGCTGCTTCTCTTTCGCCTCGCGCTCCGCGCGCAGCTCGTCCGGATCGAGCGGAACCTCGTTCCCGTCCTCGTCGACGAGCACGTAGCCGTATTCGTGGCGGAGGCTCTTCTCACGACGGCGGCGCTGTTTGCGGGAGGGCATCTGCTTCCAGGTTAGCGGCGGTACGCGACCGCTCCGCCCTTGACGACCGCTGCGACGACGTCGCCCGCGAGGTGATACGCCAGATGGCGCCAGTCGGGTGCGTCGAGCAGCACGAGGTCGGCGGCCAGACCGGGTGCGATCCGGCCGGTGCGTCCCGAAACACCGAGCACGTGCGCCGCGTTGACGGTGACCGCCGCAAGCGCCTCCGCCGGTGAGAGCCTCATCTGTGTGCACGCGAGCGAGCAGACGAGCGGCAGGCTGGTCGTGAACGCGCTGCCGGGATTGAAATCGGTCGCGAGGGCGATCGCCGCGCCGGCGTCGACGAGCGCTCGCGCCGGCGGCATCGGCCGTCCGAGGAAGAGCGCGCTGGCGGGTAGCAGAACACCTGTCACCTCGCTCGCAGCGAGCTCAGCGATACCGGCGGCGCCCGTCGCCTCCAGATGATCGACCGACCGGGCCGCGAGCGACACGGCGAGGGGGACGGCACCGCTCTCGGTGAACTGGTCGCCGTGCAGCCGCAGCGCCAGCCCCGCGTCGCGGCAGGCGGTGAGATAGCGGCGAGCCTGTTCGGCGTCGAACGCGCCGCGCTCGAGGAAGACATCCGCCGCGTCGGCGAGCCGCGCCGCCTCGGGCAGCACCTCGGCGAGCGCGAAGTCCAGGTAGTCGTCGGCGTCGCGGCGCTCCGGCGGCACCGCGTGCGCACCGAGCCAGGTCGGGCTACCGCCGGCCGCACGAACCGCCCGAAGGGACGCGAGCTCGGTGTCGCGGTCGAGGCCGTAGCCCGACTTGCCCTCCCAGGTCGTCGTCCCGTCCTGAAGCATCCACGCCGCGTGCAGCCCGACGCGTTCACGCAGACCGGCCTCGCCGAGCTCGCGGGTCGCGCGGACGGTCGAGAGGATCCCGCCGCCGGCTGCGTGGAGCTCCTCGTAGGTGGCGCCGGCGGCGCGGAGCGAGAACTCTTCCGCGCGGTCGCCTCCCCACGCCGGATGGGTATGGCAGTCGACGAGCCCCGGAACGGCGCAGAGGCCGCGACCGTCGAGCTCCTCGACCTCGCCGTCGAGCGGGCCGAGATCGGCCATCCGCCCGACGGCCTCGATCTCGCCGCCGGAGCAGAGGACATAGGCGTGCTCGAGCACCTCCACCTCGCCGAGCGCTCGGCCCCGCAGCGGTACGCGAGCGGCAGCCGGGGTCGCCGCCTGCACGAGATCACGGACCAGTAGCCGTGCCACGGCGTTAGGCCGACGCGTCGAACATCGGCGTGCTCAGCCCCGCCGCACGTGCCGCGTCCTCCGCCTCCGGGTAGCCGGCGTCGAGGTGACGCACGACGCCCGTCCCGGGGTCGGTCGTCAACACACGTTCGAGCCGCTCGGAAGCCGCGCCGGTGCCGTCCGCGACGACCACCATCCCGGCGTGGATCGAGTTGCCGATCCCGACCCCGCCGCCGTGGTGCACGCTCACCCAGGTCGCTCCCGCGGCGACGTTGACGAGCGCGTTCAGGATCGGCCAGTCCGCGATCGCGTCCGAGCCGTCGCGCATCGCCTCGGTCTCGCGGTACGGCGACGCCACCGAGCCGGCATCGAGATGGTCCCGCCCGATCGCCACCGGGGCCTTGACCGCGCCCGAACGGACGAGCTCGTTGATCGCGTGCCCGGCTTTCGCCCGGTCACCGAAGCCGAGCCAGCAGATCCGCGCTGGCAGACCCTGGAAGGCAACGCGCTCCGGAGCCAGTTCGAGCCAGCGCTGCAAGAGCTCGTCGCCGGGAAAGAGCTTGCGCAGCGCGTCGTCGATGACCAGGATGTCGGCCGGGTCCCCGGACAGCGCTGCCCAGCGAAACGGCCCGATGCCACGACAGAAGAGCGGCCGGATATAGGCCGGGACGAAGCCCGGGTATGAGAAGGCATTCGCGACGCCGGCTGCTTCGGCCTCACCTCGCAGATTGTTGCCGTAGTCGAAAACATGACTTCCTGCCCGGACGTACTCGAGGAGCCCCTCGACGTGTGTGGCGATCGACGCGCCGGCCCGGCGGAGATACTCGTCCGGGTCGGAGGTGCGAAGTTCAGCCGCCTCCTCGACCGAGAGCCCCTGGGGGACGTAACCCGTCAGCGGATCGTGAGCGGCGGTCTGGTCGGTGACGAGATCGAAGTGCTCCCGGCGCCGGGCGAGCTCCGGCACGACATCGGCGGCGTTTCCGAGCAGCCCGACCGAGAGCGCCCGACCCTCCGCTGCTGCCGCGCGCACGCGCGCGAGAGCATCGTCGAGCGACTCCGTCGCCTCGTCGAGATAGCGCGTCTCGAGCCGCCGTTCGATATGTGCCGCATCGACCTCGACGCAGAGGATCGCGCCGCCGGCGAGCGTCGCCGCGAGCGGCTGGGCCCCGCCCATGCCTCCGAGGCCGGCGGTCAGGACCGTCCGTCCGGCAAGCGACGGTGTCCCGAAGTGCTTCTCGGCTGCAGCGGCGAAGGTCTGGTACGTGCCCTGGAGGATCCCCTGCGTGCCGATGTAGATCCACGACCCCGCCGTCATCTGCCCGAACATCGTCAGGCCCTCCGCCTCGAGACGGCGAAACTCGTCCCAGGTCGCCCACTTCGGGACGAGCAGCGAGTTGGCGATCAGTACACGCGGCGACTCGGTCGTCGTCCGGAAGACGGCGACCGGCTTGCCGGACTGCACGAGCAGCGTCTCGTCATCGCCGAGTTGCAGCAGGGCGCGCACGATCGCCTTCAGCGCGCCGTGCGACCTGGCGGCCTTGCCGGAGCCGCCGTAGACGACGAGATCCTCCGGGCGCTCGGCCACGTCGCGATCGAGGTTGTTGAGCAGCATGCGAAGCGGCGCCTCCGTCAACCAGCTGCGCGCGTTCAGCTGCGAGCCGTGGGGTGCGCGGATCGCTCGCAGGTCGCCACAGAGCGCTTCCACCTGCTCGTCGATTGTCGGGACGCTGCTCATGAGTCGCGCGAGCGCGCCTTGGCAAGCTGGACGCGCCAGCGATACACGCTCCAGCTCGAAGCGACCACGAAGAACACGACCGCGACCATCAGCGCCTTCCCGACCGGGCCGCCGGTGATCCAGGCGAACAGCACGATCACGATCGCCAGCCCCGCGTAGACGACCAACGTGTCGCGATACGGATGCCTGGTCGGGGGTGGATCCGGCACGTCCCAGAGCAGGCGACTCGGCGAACGTCTCATTCGAGCTCACCCACTTCGGCCTCGACCGCCCGGAGCAGCGACCCGTCACGGATCGCAGTGGCGACCGCTTCGATATCCGGCCCGAGCGGGCGATCGTCGAGGAGCCGCGGCGAGAGAGAGCGCACGCTTGCGTGCGTCGCGCGTGCACCGATGCCCGGCTCGAGCGGCGCCAGAAACTCGACCGCCTGCGCGGCCGCCAGCAACTCGATCGCCACCGCCCGTTCGGCGTTCGCGATCACCTGCCAGGCCTTCAGCCCGGAGGCATTTCCCATCGAGACATGATCTTCCTGCCCGGCGCTCGTTGGAATCGAGTCGACCGACGCCGGGTGGCAGAGCGACTTGTTCTCGGAGACGAGCGCGGCCGCGACGTACTGGGGGATCATGAAGCCGGAGTTGAGCCCGCCGTCGCTGGTCAGGAACGCGGGCAGGCCGTCGCTCAGATTCGGGTTGACGAGGCGTTCGATCCGACGCTCGGAGATGCTCGCCAGCTCCGAAACCGCCATCGCCAGGGCGTCAAGGGCAAACGCCAGCGGCTGACCGTGGAAGTTCCCGGCGGAGACGAGCGACTCGTCGTCCACGAGCACCAGCGGGTTGTCGGTCGCGGCGTTCAGCTCCGTCGTGACCGTGTACTCGACGTAATCGAGCAGGTCGCGTGACGCGCCGTGCACCTGCGGCGCGCAACGAAGCGAGTACGCGTCCTGCACCTTGTCGCACCAGCGGTGCGACTCCATGATCGCCGAGTCCTCGAGCAGGCGAAGCACGTTCCGTGCCGACGCCCCCTGGCCTCGGAGCGGACGCAACGCGTGCACCTGCGGCAGGAACGAGTTGCGCGAGCCCTGCAACGACTCGAGCGACAGCGCGCAGGCGCAGTCCGCGCTACGTGCGAGGCGCTGGGCGCGCACGAGCGCAAGCGCAGCCTGGGCGGTCATGAACTGCGTGCCGTTGATCAGCGACAGGCCCTCCTTCGCGACGAGGCGGACCGGCTCGAGCCCGACGCGCACGAGCGCTGCCATCCCGTCGAGCAACTCGCCTTCCACGCGCGCGAACCCCTCGCCGACGAGCGGCAGCGCGAGGTGCGCCAGCGGGGCGAGATCGCCCGACGCACCGACGGAGCCGCGCGCCGGCACGACCGGCAGCACGCCACGTGCGAGGCATTCGAGCAGCAACTCGACCGTCTCGATGCGCGCGCCCGAGTTTCCCTTCGCAAGCGTGTTCGCGCGCAGCAGCATGGCCGCCCGGATGACCGGGTCGGGGTACGGATCTCCGACCCCGCAGGCGTGAGAACGGAGCAAACGCAACTGCAGCTCCCCGGTCAGCTCCTCCGGGATCTGCTTCGAGACGAAGCGGCCGAAGCCGGTGTTGACGCCGTAGGTGTGCTCGTGCGAGCCGTGGGCGGCGCGCTCGACGACCGCGCGCGCCGCGCGCATCTTGGCGCGGGCGGCGTCCGACAAAGGCGCCGGAGGACGCTCCTCGACCGCAACCGCCCAGACGTCACCAAGGGTGAGATCGTCGCCGGTCAGAGCCTGCGTCGCGGTCACACGACGAGTCTAGAGCGGACGGGAGCCATGCAGCCGAGCGTCAGCTGTCGAGCACCCTGAGCTCCAGTACCCGCGACGCGTCGAACCCCTCGAGGCGGAGCGCCGCGCCCGCAGCGACCGCTGCCGCGCCGGCGGGCAGCAGGCCGACGAGCTCCGAGCCGACCACCTCCGCCCCACGCTCCTCGGCCTCGCGCGCAATCCGCGCGACGATCTCGTGCAGCGCGGCCGCCTCCCAGTCCTCCACGTTCATCGACACCTGCACGAGGCCGGCCCGCGGCAGCTCCAGGCCGAGTGCGCGCACGCCCGGGAAGCCGCCGCCGCGCTCCCTGACGATGCCCGCGACTGCCTTCGCAACCTCGAGATCGCCGCGGAGGTTGACGTTGAAGGCGATCAGTGGACGCCGCGCCCCCAGGATCACGCCGCCGGCCGACTCGTGCAACCGCTGCGGGCCGTAGTCCGGCCGGAGCTCGCCGTCGTCGAGCCGCCGCTGCAATCCATCCGTGCCGCCGCGCCGGTAGAAAGCCGGACCGCGCTCGGGCGGCTCGTAGACGAACACGGGCAGCCCGAGCTCGGCCCCGATCCGCGCACCGACGAGTGCGGCGGCGGTGCGGGCCCGTTCCATCTGATCGGGCCGGAGCGGCACGATCGGCACCACATCCGCCGCCCCGATCCGCGGATGGGCGCCCTGTTGGCGTCGCAGGTCGATCCGCTCGATCGCCACGCGGATCCCCTCGAGCAACGCGTCGGCCAGCTCGTCCTCGGAACCGGCCAGCGTGAACACCGAGCGGTTGTGATCCTCGTCGGCGTGCACGTCGAGCAGCCGGGCGTGACGGCCGAGCGCCGCGCCGATTGCGTCGACGACGGCACGGTCACGACCCTCGCTGAAATTCGGAACGCTCTCGAGCGGCAGCACGCGCCTACTCTAGAAGAGTGAAGGAGTACTACGACACGCGCGCGCCGGAGTACGACGACTGGTGGCTCGGCCACGGCCTCTTCGCCGGCCGCGAGCGCCCGGGCTGGGACGACGAGCGGACCGAAGTCGCAGCACTCCTCGCCGCGCTTCCCCCGGCGCGCACGCTCGACGTCGCCTGTGGAACCGGCTTCCAGACGCAGCACCTGCCGGGCGAGATCGTCGGCCTCGACCAGAGCGCGGCGATGCTCGAGATCGCCGGCAGGCGCCTCCCAGATGCCACGTTCGTGGTGGGTGACGCGCTCGCGCTGCCGTTCGCCGACAGCAGCTTCGAACGCCTCTTCACGAGCTACTTCTACTGCCATCTCGAGGAAGCCGACCGGCTCCCGTTCCTGGCCGAGGCCCGCCGGGTCGCGCCCGAGCTGATCGTGCTGGGCAGCCACGCCGCGCGAGGAGAGGAGCACAGCCGCTGGGAGGAGCGAGTGCTGAACGACGGCTCGCGCTGGCAGGTCTACAAGCGCGTCTTCGATCCCGCTGCGCTCGCGGACGAGCTCGCGGGCGAGGTGCTGCACGCCGGCCGGTGGTTCGTGGTCGTCCGGTCACGGTGACCCGCCGGCGTGTCACCTATCGCTCGCTCGACTCGCTGAAGCGCGACCAGCGTGTCTGCCGCGCGTGCGCCGAGGCCGGCTACCCGATCGAGTCGTGGCCGGTGATCGCCCCGCACAGCGGCCAGCGCGCGTATCTGTTCGGGCTGGCCCCGGGGTCGTCGAGGGCGAGGAGCGTCTGCCGTGGCGCGGGCGCGCCGGCAAGACACTGCGTCGCTGGCTCGAGCTCGACGAGGAGACCTTCTACTCGACGTTCTACTGCGCGTCGGTGACACGCTGCTATCCGGGGCACAACGCGTCGGGCCGAGGCGACCGTGCCCCCACGCCTGCCGAGCAGGATCTCTGCGAGCTCTGGCGCGACCACGAGCTTCGCCTGCTGCAGCCGCAGCTGATCGTCACCGTCGGCGGCCTCGCGGCACGCAGGATGCTCGGCGTCCGCAGCGTCACCGAAAGCGTCGGTCGTGTGCTACGACCGCGACGGCACGGTCGCGATCCCTTTGCCGCATCCGTCCGGGGCGAGCAGCTGGCTCAACGATCCCACGAATCGCGACGCGTCTCGACACGGCCCTGGCGTTGATCCGCGCCGAGCTGGCTCACTGCGAGGCCGGTACCCTCAACGAGGTGGACGAGGGGACGACACCGAGGTATCGCACGACCTTTGTGCGGCTCGTCGGCTTCCTCCGCCCCTACAAGATCTCGATGCTCGTCTCGGTGCTGCTGGCCGTCGGCTCGCAGGCCGCCGCGCTCGTCGCGACGTTCCTGACCGGCTCGGTTGCCGCCGCGCTCGTGCACCAGGAGCGGCACCGGCTGCCGTGGCTCGTCGGTGAAGTGCTGGCGCTGGGTGCGGCCCGCGCCGTGATGATGGCCGGCCGGCGCCTGATCGCCGGCAAGCAGGCGCTCGCCGTCGAGATGGACCTGCGGCAGGCGATCTACGCGAAGCTCGTCCGTCTCTCGTTCGGGTTCTACGACCGGCACCAGACCGGCCAGCTGATGAGCCGCGCCACGGTCGACCTGCAAGGCGTCCGCTTCTTTCTCGGCTACGGCCTGATCTTCTTCTTCCAGCACACCTTCACCATCCTCGGCGTCGGGATCGTCGCGTTCCTCATCTCCTGGAAGCTCGCGCTGATCGTCGTCGCCATCGCGCCGCTGCTCGTCGCGGTCGCGTACCGCTACAGCCACGTCTCGCACCCGCTGCTCCGTGACGTGCAGCAGAAGATGGCCGACGTCGCAACCGTCGCCGAGGAGAACATCGTCGGGGTCCACGTCGTCAAGTCGTTCGCACAGGAGCACGCGGAGCAGGCGAAGTTCGAGCGCCGCTCCGAGCAGGTCTTCTCGCAGAGCGTGCTGGCCAACCGCCAGCGCGCCTTCTATATCCCGCTCCTCAGCTTCCTGCCCTTGCTGGCGCAGGCCGCAATCCTGCTGATCGGCGGCCGGATGGTCGTGCACCACACGCTGTCGATCGCAGACTTCGTGCGCTTCAACCTCTATCTGACGATGCTCGTGATGCCGCTGCGCCAGCTCGGGATGTGGATCGGCCAGGCGCAGCGCGCAACCGCATCCGGAGAGCGCATCTTCCAGGTGATCGACGAGCCGGAGGACATCCGCGACGCCGCGGACGCGTACGACCTGCCAGCCGGGCCGGGCGCCATCTCGCTGCGTGGCGTCACCTTCGGCTACGACCCCGGACGTCCGGTTCTGCACGACGTCGAGCTCGAGCTCGAGCCAGGCAAGATCGTCGCGCTGATCGGCCACACGGGTGCGGGCAAGACGACGCTCGCGGCGCTCATTCCGCGCTTCTACGACGTGCAGGCGGGCAGCGTGCTGATCGACGGCAACGACGTGCGCAAGCTGACGCTCTCGTCGCTGCGCCGCGAGATCGGCGTGATCGCGCAGGACCCGTTCCTCTTCTCGGCAACCGTCCGCGAGAATCTCGCCTTCGGCAGGCCCGACGCGACCGAAGAGGATGTCGAGCGCGCGGCGCAGCTCGCCCAGGCACACGAGTTCATCGACGCGCTTCCCGAGGGGTACGACACGATCATCGGCGAGCGGGGCATCACCCTCTCGGGCGGGCAGCGCCAGCGGATCGCGATCGCCCGCGCGCTCGTCGTCGACCCGCGCATCCTGATCCTCGACGACGCCACCGCCTCGGTCGACGCGACCACCGAGTCGAAGATCCGCGAGGGCCTGCGCGTCGCCATGCACGAACGGACGACGATCATCATCGCCCACCGCCTCTCGACGATCGCGCTCGCGGACGAGGTGGTCGTGCTGGCGGATGGCCGTGTGGTCGCACGGGGCGTGCACGACGATCTGGTCGAGAGCAACGACATCTACCGCGAGATCTACGAGCACGGGATGCTCGAGCGCATCTTCACCGAGGAAGTCGCGTGAAGGTCCACCAGCCGGGCAGCCATCTGATGAAGGGCGGCCGCCCGAGCGTCGAGGACTGGTCGTGGCGCCAGACACGCCGCCGGCTGCGCGCGCTGTATGCGCTCGCACGGCCGTACAAGGGACGCACGGCGATCGCGCTCGTCTCGCTGCTCGGCGCAACCGCGGTCGGCCTCGCGCCGCCCTACCTCATCGGTCGCGCCGTCGACGAGGTGCGCCACGGCCGCACCGCGCTGCTCGTCCACCTCGTGATCGCCTTCGTCCTCGTCGGCGTCTTCGGCGTGCTCTTCAGCTACGTACAGACCTACTACACCGGCTGGACCGGCGAACGGATGCTCGCCGACCTCCGCAACCATCTCTTTCGCCATCTGCAGCGCCTCTCGCTCGGGTTCTACGAGCGCAACCGGGCCGGGGTGATCATCAGCCGGCTGACGAACGACGTCGAGGCGCTCGACCAGCTCGTCACCGACGGCGTCACCTCCCTGGTTCAGAACACGTTGACGCTCGTCGGCACCGCGGTGCTGCTCTTCTTCCTCGACTGGCGACTCGCGCTTGCGTCGCTAACCGTGATGCCGGCGATGACACTGGCAACCGCCTGGTTCCGCAAGCGGTCGGGCCGCGCCTACCGGGCGGTGCGCGAGACGCTCGGCATGGTCACCGCGACGCTCGCCGAGGACATCGCGGGCATGCGCGTGCTCCAGTCGTTCACCCGCGAAGGCGCCGCGCGCCAGAACTTCCGCGACGTCGAGCGACGCGTATCGCAGCTCGAACATGGAGACGGTGACGCTGAGCGGGCTCTACTTCCCGTTCGTCGACTTCCTCTCGTCGGCGGCGACCGCGGTCGTGCTCGGCTACGGCGGCTGGCTGGCGTTCCACGGCGAGGTCTCGATCGGCGTGCTCGTCGCATTCCTCGGTTACCTGTCGAACTTCTTCGACCCCGTACAGCAGCTCTCACAGCTCTACAACACGTTCCTCTCGGCGGTCGCGGCGCTCGACAAGATCACCGACCTGCTCGACGAGACGCCCGAGGTCGAGGACGCGCCGGACGCCGCCGAGCTGCACAGATCGCCGGGCGGGTCACCTTCGAGAACGTGCGCTTCTCGTACGGACGCGGCCCCGAGGTGCTGCACGGCATCGACCTCGACGTGCCTGCCGGGACGACCGTCGCGCTCGTCGGGCACACCGGCGCCGGCAAGTCGACGATCGCGAAGCTGCTCGCGCGTTTCTACGACCCGACGGAGGGCCGCATCACGATCGACGGCGTCGACCTGCGCGACGTCTCGCAGGCTCGCTGCGCCGCCAGCTCGGCATCGTCCCGCAGGAGGGGTTCCTCTTCGCCGGCACGGTGGGCGAGAACATCGCGTTCGGCCGTCCCGACGCGACGCGCGAGGAGGTCGTCGCCGCGGCCCGTGCGGTCGGAGCGGACGAGTTCGTCGACGGCTCGAGAACGGCTACGAGACGCAGCTCGGCGAGCGCGGCTCGCGCCTCTCGCTCGGGCAGCGCCAGCTCGTCGCGTTCGCGCGGGCGCTCCTCGCCGACCCGCGCATCCTGATCCTCGACGAGGCGACGAGCTCGGTCGACATCGGCACCGAGCGGACGATCGAGCGCGCGCTGCGGCGCGCTGCTGCACGGCCGGACCGCGTTCATCATCGCCCACCGGCTCTCGACGATCCGCGACGCCGACCTGATCGTCGTCCTCGAGCACGGGCGGATCGTCGAACAGGGGACGCACGACGAGCTGCTCGCAGCTGCGGGGCCTCTACACGTCGCTCTACGGCGACTGGGCGACGAACGTCGCCTAGAGAGATTCGGGATCGGGTGCAACGTCGCTCGCCTGATCTCCATGCGTGGGAGCCTGAAAGGTTGCGCTTGAAGGACAGAGCGCACGCCTGCGCCAGTGTTTCGAAATGCACTTCCGAACGCGGTGGCCCTGGTAGTCAGCGATGATTGCGGAAATGGTTAGCACGTGACGGAAGTGGTGCTCGATGCCCTAAGCGCTCGCGACATCGACGCATTCGTGCGCTGCTAACGCAGCGAACGCCAAGATCGAAACCGGGGACGGTGAGACTCTCGCTTCCGGACGCGACGAGATCCGGCGACGGTACGAAACGGTGTTCGCGCAGTTCCCCGTTCCATCGCCGTTCGCAAGATCAGCAGCTTCGCGGTCGGCTCATACGTGGTTCAGGAAGAAGAGGCTGTGGGCCGCGAGCCCGAGCCGGAGCGCCACGTTGCCATCTACGCGCATCGAAGCCGGATCTGACTACGCACGAACGTTTGCTTAGGTAGTCGAGTGCGTCGGCTGGGCCAGATGTTCGGGAATGACGCCTGAGACAGCAGAGCGCTAACGGCGGTTCGCGTTCCGTCCTAGACGCTCGCTCTACGGTTCACGCAGCGGGCGAATGTCGCCAGATGACCGTCTCCTGCATCGTGTGCGCAGGTGTGATCGTCTCAGCCGGCGTCGCGCCGAGCCTTGCCGCTATCCGCTGGCGAGCGGAGATTCGCCGGGGGAGATCAATGAGACCAGCAGGTCTATGGGTCGGCACTCGTGAGGCCCAGTCGCGGATAGCAGCGGCGGCTCCGGTCGCATATCCGAGCCCCCACTGCGTCCGCATCAAGGCCCAGCCGAGTCGGGCTGAGCATGAGGCCCCGCGCTCGTCCAAGTGGAGGGCGTCCAGCCACGCGTATCGAAGACCATCACGCCAGCCCAGCCGACCACTCGGCGGTCCACAGCGGTCTCCAGAATGAACGGACCGAGCCCGTCGGATCGCCAGCCATCCATCGCTCCTTCGATCACTGCGCGGCTGCCGCCAAGGTCAGAGACGGGTTTCTCGGTTCAGGCCGCGCATAACCTCGCGGATGCACGAATGGCCCGTTGCGTTCGCCCCCGCATCATCGAGCTCGTGTGTGCGCAGGACGTAGCCTTTCGGTCTCGATGCAGATCCGCTCCCAGGACGGGGCATCGTCGGCCATGCCAGGACGGTAACGCCTGGCCGAGGCGCGGTATACGCGAATCGAGGTTCGCTGCCTGGGCCAGAGTCCTCTCCCCTGATTCGTTTTCACGAACGCGTTGCGCGCCCGGCGGGGCAGTTCTCGGAGGAGCTACCGCGCCGCGGGTACGACGACCGAGCCTGCCGCCTTGTCGTGCCACGTCTGATTCTCGCCGTCCCAGAGCATCCACAGGTAGCCGACCAGCAACACGAGGGCCGAGACGATGCTGACGAGCCAGCGCACGAACGCGCGCCCGTAGCCAATCGGCTTGCCGGTTCCCCGGCTCAGGTCGACGACACGGATTCCAAGGGCGGCATCGCCCGGTGTCTGGCCGGTCAGCCCGTGGAAGTAGGTGAAGTAGGCGGCACTGGCGACGACCCCGAGACCGCTACCGGCGTCGCCGAGTATCACGCGCAGGAGCGTGTTGACAATGCCGAGCGCGATTCCGTCGATGAAGGCGGCGGCGAACCGGCGCCAGAAGCCGGAGCGCTCGCGTGGAATCGCGACCGAGGCATCGAGTGTCGTTTCCATTGCGCGGGAGCATAAGCTCCCAACGTGTCACTTGACGAGGAGACCGAGAAGCGGATCGAGCAGCCCGCCTCGGACGAGGCCGAGCGCGAGACACGGCTGACTCCAGCCGAGGCAATCGCGCAGATGCGCATCCGCCTGCCCGTCCGGGCGAACAAGAAGCTGCGCACCGTGCTGGAGCGCGTGAACAAGGACGACCAGCTGAAGGGCTGGTGGCACGTCTCGAACGTGAACGCGGTCGGTCGGATGGAGATCAACGACCACTCGTGGGTGCACATCCAGATCGTCACGAACATCGCCCTCAAGCTCCTGCGGCAGCTGACGAAGCACGGGGTCGAGCCGGCGATGGTCCGCGATTACCGAATGTCTCGCGACGACGCGGAGGTCGTGGTGGCGCTGACGGCGCTCACACACTGCGTCGGCATGTCGGTGCACCGGAAAGGCCACGAGGACTACAGCCTGTTTCTCGCCGAGCCAAAGCTGCGCGAGTTGCTGACCGGGATCTACGCGGAGCCGGAGCTGACCGTGATCGTGTCGGAGGTGCTGCAGGGAATCATCAGCCACCGCTCCGACGGCGAGCCGCTGACGCTCGAGGCGGGGATCCTGCGCGTCGCCGACGCGCTGGACATGGAACAGGGACGCTCACGGATCGCCTTCGAACGAGGCCGGATCGGTATCCACTCGCTTTCGGCGGCGGCGATCGAGGAAGTCGAGATCACCGACGGCGCGCAAAAGCCGATCCGCATCTCGATCATAATCGTCTTGCACCTGGTCCAGCAGGTGTTGCATGCGCGAATGCAGTAACGCCGTCAGCTCGGTCGCGGGCAGGGTCGGCGGGATCGGCTCGCCGACCGGCCACCGAGATCGGCACCTTGGGCCGCCACATGTTCTTCGGGTGGCCCTTGGTCCAGATCCGCTGTGCGCCCCAGACGATGTGCGGGACGATCGGCACGCCGGCGTCGATCGCCATGCGGGCCGCGCCCGACTTGAACTCCTTGATCTCGAAGCTGCGGCTGATGGTGGCCTCGGGATAGACGCCGACCAGCTCGCCTTCCTTGAGCTTCCGGACGGCGCGTCGAAGGAGGCCGCGCCGCTGTGCCGATCCACCGGGATGTGCCGCAGGCTGCGCATGATCGGGCCGGTGACCTTGTGGTCGAAAACCTCCTTCTTGGCCATGAACCGCACCTTGCGCCGCGGCCCTGCTTGTAGGCGGGCAGGCCGGCGAAGGTGAAGTCGAGGTAGCCGGTGTGGTTGATCGCGATGACCGCGCCGCCGCTTGTCGGCAGGTTCTCCACGCCCGTGACGGTGAACTTCAGGCCCTGCACGCGCCAGACCAGGCGGGCGAGTGCGATGACGGTGCCGTAAACCGGTTCCACAGCATCGTGGCAGCCTAGCCGCCGTGCGCCGATACCGCCGGCGGCGACACGCCGGCATCGGCCCGACCGTGCCTCGCGCTAGCTCGGGGACTGAAAAGCTCGACGGCCGGCCGAGCGTCCCGGCATTCTGCGAGAAAGGTATCAGTGCAGGTCACCAGCGTCGGCCACGCCGGATTTCGCATCCGACACCAGGCGGGCAGCATCCTGTGCGACCCCTGGGTGAACCCGGCGTACTTCGCGTCGTGGTTCCCGTTCCCGGACAACAGCACGCTGGACTGGGACGCCCTCGGCGACTGCGACTACCTGTATGTCTCGCACCTGCACAAGGACCACTTCGACCCGAAGAACCTGCGCCGAGCACGTCAACAAGGACGCGGTCGTGCTGCTGCCCGACTTCCCGGTGCCCGACCTGCGAACGTGAGCTCGAGAAGCTGGGCTTTCACCGGTTCTTCGAGACCACCGACTCGGTCAAGCACCGGTTCAGCGGGCCGCAAGGGCGATCTCGACGTCATGATCATCGCGCTGCGCGCCCCCGCCGACGGCCCGATCGGCGACTCCGGCCTGGTGGTCGCCGACGGCGAGACAACGGTTGCTTCAACATGAACGACGCCCGGCCGGTCGACCTGGACGTCGCTGCACGCGCGAGTTCGGCCAGGTCGACGTGCACATGCTGCAGTACTCGGGCGCGATCTGGTACCCGATGGTCTACGACATGCCGGCACGCGCCAAGGAGGCGTTCGGCACCCAGAAGCGGCAGCGCCAGATGGACCGCTGCCGCCAGTACATCGCCCAGGTCGGCGCGACGTGGGTGGTCCCGTCGGCCGGCCCGCCGTGCTTCCTCGATCCCGAGCTGCGCGACCTCAACGACGACCACGGCGACCCGGCCAACATCTTCCCCGACCAGATGGTGTTCCTGGACCAGATGCGCACGCACGGCCACGACGGCGGCCTGCTGATGATCCCCGGCTCGACCGCCGATTTCACCGGCTCGCAACTGAATTCGCTGACCCATCCGCTGCCCGACGACGAGGTCGAGGCCATCTTCACCACCGGCAAGGCCGACTACATCGCCGACTACGCCGAGCGGATGGCGCCGGTGCTGGCCGCCGAGAAGGCCCGCTGGGCGCCCGCGGCCGGGCGAGCCGCTGCTGGAGCCGCTGCGCGCGCTGTTCGAGCCGATCATGTCGCCAGAGCGACCAGATCTGCGACGGCATCGGCTACCCCGTCGAACTGCGGCTCGGCGCCGAGACCGTGGTCCTGGACTTCCCGAAACGCGCGGTGCGCGAACCGATTCCGGACGAGAAGTTCCGCTACGGCTTCGCGATCGCACCGGAGCTGGTGCGCACCGTGCTGCGCGACGACGAGCCCGACTGGGTCAACACCATCTTCCTGTCCACCCGCTTCACGGCGTGGCGGGTCGGCGGCTACAACGAGTACCTGTACACGTTCTTCAAGTGCCTGACCGACGAACGCATCGCCTACGCCGACGGCTGGTTCGCCGAGGCGCACGACGACTCGGCCTCGATCGACGCTGGACGGCTGGGAGATTCAGCGCCGCTGCCCGCACCTCAAGGCCGACCTGTCGAAGTTCGGTGTGGTGGAGGGCACCACGCTGACGTGCAACCTGCATGGCTGGCAGTGGAATCTGGACAACGGCCGGTGCCTGACCTCCAAGGGCCACGAGTTGCGGAGCGCGCGGCTGTGAGCGCCGCACCCGGCAGTACTACGACGACGGCCTGGTCCAACTGGATCAGCGAGGCGATCACGTTGCGGCGCTACCACTTTCCGTCGGGGACGTCGAAGATCATCCCGCTGCGGGCGATCCGCGGCTACAAGGCCGAGCCACTCGGGCTGTTCACGCAGCGGTTCCGCATCTGGGGCAGCTCGGACCTGCGGCGCTGGCTGCCGCTGGACGTGTGGCGCCCGATCAAGTCGACGTTGGTGACACTCGACGTGGCCGGCGCGCGGCCCAAGCCGGCGTTCACCCCGCTGCGGCCCAAGGAGTTCCTCGCCAAGCTGGACGAGTTGCTCGAATCCGGCTAGCGCTCGAGTCATTGGGCCCGGACGCGTCGCTCCCCGACCGGTCGGCCGTCTTCGCCCGCACCGGCCATGCGTAAGAAGGTCCCGAGCAGCGGCCGATAAATCGCCCGGGAGACCAGGCCGGGCAGGTCGGCCCGCCGCTCCTCTGCCGCCACCCTCGCGCGCGGGTGCGGGCTCACCACGCGCATCCGCCGCGGCCATCCCGGGTCCGTCTCGTGCAGTTCTAGCCGGGACAGGTGCTTCACGCTCATGAACCCGTACTGCGCCGGGCAGACCAGCCGCAGCTGGCCGCCGTGCTCGGGCTGGAGCGGCCGGCCGTCGAGTTCGTCGGCGAGCAGCACGTCGTCGGCCAACAGGTCGTCAAGACAGATAGTCGCTCGCCACCCGTCGAGCCCCGAGGCCGTGGCGTACGCGGGGGCGGCCCCGGGCGCCAGGTGTGGCGCGAGCAGCGCGTCGTACGCCTCGGCGAAGCGGTAGCCGCCCCACCGCAGGCCGGTGGCCGTCCAGCCGGCGACGCAGTGAAAGTCCGCCGACACCTCAAGGCGGGGAAGGCCGGCGAGGTCGGCCGTGCCGAAGACTGTCGGCTCGGGGACGAGCGGGCCGCAGAGGCGTACCACGGGGTCGACGGGCAGCGGCGGCGGCGGTTTCCGCAGATGGGCGCCGAAACGCGGGAACCCTACGACCTCGACCTGGCCCGGCGGCAGTGGATGAGACATCGGACCTCCATGTATACGGTGGCGTATGGATACGGTAGCGTATGGTTCGTGCCCGCGCCAGTGCAAACGTCCCGCGACGCCTGGGTGGACGCCGGCCTTCGCGCTCTGGCCATAGGCGGTCCCGAACACGTACGCGTCGAGTCGGTCGCAGCTGCGCTCGGCGTCACCAAGGGCGGCTTTTATCACCACTTCGCCGACCGCCAAGCGCTGCTAGCCGCGATGCTGGCGCGGTGGGAGTCGCAACTGGTGGACCACGCGATCGAGGTCGTCGAGGACCGCGGCGGCGACGCCCGCGACCGGCTGCGAACCCTCTTCGGGTACGCCGGCTCCTCGCCCCACCTGCTCGCCATCGAGCTCGCAGTCCGCGACTGGGCGCGACGCGACCCGGAGGTCGCGACGCGATTGGCCCGGGTGGATGAGCGGCGGATGGACTTCCTGCGCGTGCTGTTCGCCCAGGTGTGCAAGGACGCCGCCGATCCGGTGGCGGACGCGGAGGCTCGCTGCCTGCTGACGATGGCGTTGTTCGTCGGGCAGCCGTTCCTCGCAGTCACCCACGGCGACCGCCCACGCGAGGACGTGCTTCACGACGCGGTGGCGCTGTTGCTGGGCGCCGAGCAGATCTCTGAATCCGGCTAGCGCGGTTCGAGTACCTCGACGCCGACGTAGGGCACCAGCGCCTCCGGCACCCGCACCGAGCCGTCGGGCTGCTGGTGGTTCTCCAGGATCGCCACCAGCCAGCGGGTGGTGGCCAGCGTGCCGTTCAGCGTCGCGGCGGTCTGCGGCTTGCCGTTCTCGTCGCGGTAGCGGATCGCCGAGCCGGCGGGCCTGGAACGTCGTGCAGTTCGACGTCGAGGTCAGCTCGCGGTAGGTCTGCTGGGTCGGCACCCACGCCTCGCAGTCGAACTTGCGGGCCGCCGACGAGCCGAGGTCGCCGGCGGCGATGTCGATCACCCGGTAGGGCACCTCGATGTGCGGCGAGCATCTCGCGCTCCCAGCCGAGCAGGCGCTCGTGCTCGGCCTGCGGCGTCCTCGGGCCTGCAGTAGACGAACATCTCGACCTTGTCGAACTGGTGCACCCGGATGATGCCGCGGGTGTCCTTGCCGTAGCTGCCCGCCTCGCGCCGGAAGCACGACGACCAGCCCGGCGTAGCGCAGCGGGCCGGCGGCAGGTCGAGGATCTCGTCGGAGTGGTAGCCGGCCAGCGGCACCTCCGAGGTGCCGACGAGGTAGAGGTCGTCGGCCTCGAGCCGGTAGACCTCCTCGGCGTGCGCGCCGAGGAAGCCGGTGCCCTCCATGATCTCGGGCCGCACCAGCACGGGCGGGATCACGAGCGTGAAGCCGTTGTCGACCGCCAGCCGCACCGCGAGCTGCAGCAGGCCGAGCTGCAGCAGCGCGCCGACGCCGGTGAGGAAGTAGAACCGCGAGCCGGAGACCTTGGCGCCGCGCTCCATGTCGATCAGGCCCGAGCGCCTCGCCCAGCTCGAGATGGTCCTTCGGGTTGGTCGATGGCCGGCGGCTCGCCGACGGTGTCGAGCACGACGAAGTCGTCCTCGCCGCCGGCCGGGACGCCGTCGATGATCGACGTTGGGGATCGCCATGTGCGCCGCGGTGAACGCCTTCTCGGCGTCGGCCTGCTCGGCCTCGGCCGCCTTGACCTTCGCGGCGAGCTCCTTGGCCCGCTGCCAGCAGCGCCGGCCGCTCGTCCGGGACGCGGCGCCGACCTGCTTGCTGGCGGCCTTCTGCTCGGCCCGCAGGTTGTCGGCGGCCGAGACCGCGGCGCGGCGGGCGGCGTCGGCGTCCAGCAGCGCGTCGACGAGCGCCGGGATCCTCGCCGCGGGCGAGCTGCGACGCGCGCACCGGCATCCGGGTTTTCGCGCAGCAACTTGAGGTCGATCACGGCTGCAACCCTACTTTCGTCGCCGCCAGCCGAGCCATGGCAACCACCGCCACAACGTCTACAACTTCTGCATCATCTTGTCACAGCGCTCCGCCACGCCTGTCACAATGGAGCGCGATGTTGGACGCACCCGAGCGGGATCGAGTTACCGCCGACGAGGCAGAACACCCCAGCTCCGAAGGTGGCGTGGTGGCGCAGTCTGCACGCCACATCCACCCGCCGCGCGCTGCTGCTGACCGCGCTCGGCGGGCTGCTGATCGCCGGGCTGATCACCGCCATGCCGCTCGGCGACGGCGCCGGATCGGCCCTGACCGCGACATAACGCTCGGGCCTGCGCGGCGCCAGACGACCTTCAACAACGCCAAGAGCGGCGACTGCCTGAACTGGCCGGAACGCACCCGGACGCCGCCGAGATCGTCGACTGCAAGGACGAGCACCGCTTCGAGGTCGCCGAGTCGGTCGACATGCGGACCTTCCCCGGCAGCGAGTACGGGCCCGACGCCGCACCGCCGTCGCCGTCGCGCATTCAGCAGATCAGCCAGGAGCAGTGCCAGGTCGCGGTGCGCCACTACCTCGGGAGCAAGTTCGATCCCAACAGCCGGTTCACCGTGAGCATGATGTGGTCGGGCGACAAGGCGTGGCGCCAGTCGGGCGAGCGCCGCATGCTGTGCGGCGTGCAACTGCCCGGCCTGAACAACCCTCAGCTCGCGTTCCAGGGCAAGGTCGCCGAAATCGACCAGTCCAAGGTCTGGCCCGCCGGAACGTGTCTGGGCATCGACCCGTCCACCAACCAGCCCACCGACATTCCGGTCGACTGCGCGGCGACCGCACGCCATGGAGGTGACCGGCTCGGTCAACCTCGCCGAGAAGTTCCCCGCCGGGCTGCCGCCCGAACCGGAACAGGACGCGTTCATCAAGGACGCGTGCACCCGGATGACCGACGCCTACCTCGCGCCCGATCCAGTTGCGCAGCACCACGCTGACGCTGATCTACAGCACGATCTCGCTGCCCAGCTGGTCGGCGGGGAGCCACCAGGTGTCGTGCAGCATCGGCGCCACGCTCGGCAACGGCGGCTGGTCGACGCTGCTCAACAGCGCCAAGGGGCCGCTGCAGATCAACGGGCAGCCGCCGGTCCCGCCGCCGGACATCCCCGAGGAGCGGCTGAACTTCCCGCCGATCCCGATGCCCGACATGTCGTCGTCGAGCCAGAGCAGTCAGCGGCTACGACCAGAGCGGCTCGAGCAGTCCGGCAGTCCAGCCAGTCGACCCAGCAGACGCAGGCCAACCAGCACGGCCAACAGACACCAGAGCACGGCGACGCCAGACGCCTGCGTCGCCGCGCCGCCGACGCGCCGCCTGCCGACGGGCAACACGTTCCTGAACGGCCCGCCGCCGCCGGCGGGATGCCGCAGGCACCGCCGCCGCGCGGCCTGCGGCGCCGCCGGCGGATGCAGCCGGCTCCGCCTGCCGCTCCGGCGCACGGACCGGCACCTGGGCCCGCACCCGGCCCGCCGCCCGCCGAACCCGTTATTCCACCCCCGCCCGGGGCGTAGCCCGGTGACCGTGCGGATGAGCCCGCAACGGTTTGAGGAGTTGGTGTCCGACGCACTGGATCTGATTCCGCCCGACCTTGCCTCGGCGATCGACAACGTCGTCGTGCTCGTCGAGGGCCGCAACGCGAATGAGCCCGACTGCTTGGGGCTGTATCAGGGCGTCGCGCTGACCGAACGCGACTCCTGGTACGCCGGTTCGCTGCCCGACACGATCACGATCTATCGCGACGCCCTGCTCGACGTCTGCGAAACGCGAGGACGAGGTCGTCGACGAGGTGGCGATCACGGTCATCCACGAGATCGCCCACCACTTCGGCATCGACGACGACCGCCTGCACGAACTCGGCTGGGCTTAACCACCGAACACCTGAGCGCGGCATCCGCGAATTGTCCGCCTTTGGTGCTATGAACGGGCCATGGACAGCGACTGTCGCGGGTGCCGAGACCGGACTCGACCACTGCCACGGCACCGTCATCCATCACGGGATGCAGTGGACGGAGTGCACGGAGGACGGCTGCGTCATGGCCCGAGGTCGTGCACGCGTTCACCATCGATTGCGAAGCGATCGGCTGCGCTTGCGCTCAGCCCATCGGGCGTCGGCCGACGACGGGTCGGCGCTCGGCATCCTCGACCGGGTGAACGTCGGGCTCGGGATAGAACGGCGGCGTCAGCGGCTCCCCACTGCACGCAGCTCCACCGCCCGTCGGTGATCGGCGTCAGCACCACGGATTCGGCTGTTGGCGAGGTGATGGTCGAGCGCGAAGCTTCCGTCCACGCCCGCCAGCGTCGCGGCCACCAGCCGGATCGCCGCGCCGTGGCTGACGACGACGATGTCTCTGTGCCACGCGTCGTCGTCGAGGTAGCGCATCCGCAGCTGCGTGATCACCGGCACATAGCGGTCCAGCACCTGCGTCGCTGATTCGCCGCCGGGCATCCGCAGATCGAGCTCGCCCTCATGCCAGCGCTTGTAGACGGCGTTGAACTGCTCGACGGCCGCATCGTCGTTGCGGTCCTCCAACTCGCCGACCTGAACCTCCTGGATGCCGTCGAGTTCGTGCGGGTCCAGGTCAGTTCACCGCCGATCTCGGCGGCCGTCTGCGAGGCACGCAGCGCGACCGAATGCGCCACCATCCCGATGTCGTGGCGCCAGTCCTGCGCGAACGCGCGCGCCTGCTCCCGGCCTAGATCGGTGAGCTCCGCGCCGGGCGGGCGGGTATCGAGGCTGCGGTCGACGTTGCCGTGACTGCCGTGCGACAGTACCAGCCGGCCGCTCACGAACCCCCTCCCGCAGCCGAGCCAGCCTGCCGCCTCATCGGTTGGCGGCGTGCCCCCATCCGTCGGCCATGACCCCAGATAGCGCACATCGGTACAACGATCGTGAAGCGCTTTGAGTGCCTCGGCGACGACATCATCCTCGATGTGCCCGACGCAGTCGAGGAAGAAGATGTACGTACCCAACTCCCTTCGGGTGGGCCGGGATTCGATACGGGTCAGGTCGATGTCGCGAATCGCGAACTCGGTCATCGCCGAGACCAGCGCACCGGGCACGTTGTCGAGTCGCAGTACCACCGACGTGCGGTCGGCGCCGGTGCTCGGCGGCGGCGGGCCTGGCGGACCCGACCAGCACGAAGCGGGTCCTGGCGTTGGGCTCGTCGACGACGTCGGACGGCCAGTGCGGTCAGCCCGTACCGCTGCGCGGCCAGCGCGGTGCTCACGCCCGCGTCGGCGCGGCCGTCGGCGACATCGTTGGCCGCCGCGGCGTTCGAGTTGGCCGGTACGAGCCGAGCATTCGGCAGGTTGGCGGCCAGCCAGTTGCGTACCTGCGCGCTGGCGACGGGGAACGCCGCGACGGTCCGACGTCCGCCGCGGTGGTGCCCGGGCGCACGACGATGCTGAACGCGACGTCGAGCGTCAGCTCGGCGAAGACCTGCAGCGTCCGAGCCGGTCGCGAGGCTGTCCAGCGTCGGCAGCACCGACCCCTCGATCGAGTTCTCGATCGGCACGCACGCGTAGTCGGCGTCGCCGGAGCGCACGGCGGCCAGCGCCGCGCTGGTGCTGTCCTCGGCACCGGGGTCGAACTCGTCGGACGGGCCGCTACCGGGCACCATGCCGCTCTCGGTGATCTGGAGCAGCGCCGCTTCGGTGAAGGTCCCTTCGGGTCCGAGGTAGGCGATGCGCGGCACGATTCAACCCTATCGGTTCGGCTGCGGTCCCGCGACGTCGCTGAGGTGAGCCTTGCGCGATTCAGTTAGGCTAGCTAAGTTAGGGTCACCTCATCTACGAAAGGCGATGCGATGACCGTCAGCGAGTGACGGCACCGACGACGGCCGAGCGGATCCGCAGCGCATGTGCGCGGGCAGGCGGCGCGATGCTGGCGATCGAGGGCGTCGAACCGATCGCCACGCCGGTGCACCACCTGCTCGACGACGGCTCGTTCGCCATCACGGTCCCCGTCGACGGCCTGGTCGCGGACCTGGTCGGTCGCCGCGGGCACCGCCGGTGTACCCAGGCGGTGCTCGAGATGACCGACTACGCTCCGCTGCCGCTGCGCGAACCGGTGCGGTCGCTGGTGTGGATCCGGGGCCGGCTGCAGGCCGTACCGCGCGACGGACATCCCGGACTTCTCGACCTGATCGCCGCCGCAGACCCCAATCCCGCACTGCTGCAGGTGAACTACCGACCGACGAACGCCGACGGCGACACCTCGCTCACCCTGGTGCGGCTCGAGGTCGAATCCGTCGTCGTCGCCGACTCGACAGGAGCGGAGGCGGTCGGCGTCGGCGCGCTGCTGCAGGCGCGCCCCGACCCGTTCTGCGCGCATGGAGTCCTGCTGGTTGCAGCACCTCGAGATCGCCCACCGCGACGTCGTCGACCGGCTCGCCGACCGGCTGCCCGAACGCGCTGCGGCGCGGACGCGTCCGTCCGCTCGGCCTCGACCGCTACGGCGTGCGGCTGCGGGTGGAGAACGACGACGGCGACCACGACGTGCGGCTGGCGTTCGCCAAGCCCGTCGACGACGTGACCGGACTGAGCCAGGCCATCCGGGTGCTGATGGGCTGCCCGTTCCTCAACGGGCTGCGGCCGCGCGCTGAGCGCGGCCCGCTAGCCTGGCTCCGGTGAGCGCGCCCGACGGAGCTGCCCGACGCCGACCGGCGCGCGCTGCGCATCGAGATCGCCGTCGTACTCGCGGTGACGTTCGGGCTCAGCGCCTACACCGCGATCCTCGACCTCGTCGAGGCGATCCTGCTCAACCTGTCCAAGCAGACCGTCGCGCTCAACCCGCGCTGTCCCCGTTCGACCTGATCGACCTCGGGCTGAATCTGGCCCGGGTCGCGCAGCTGGTCGCGTGGGGCGCGCTCGGCGTATACCTGCTGTGGCGCAGCGGAATCGGGCTGTCGAAGATCGGGCTGGGCCGCATCCGCTGCGCCCCGATGTGCTCGGCGGCGCTCGGCCTCGCCGCGTTGATCGGCCTGCCCGGCCTCGGCCTGTACGTCGCGGCGCGCGCACTGGGCATGAGCGTGTCGGTGGTGCCGTCGACGCATGACGAACTCCTGGTGGCACATCCCGGTTCTGATCCTGCATCGCGTTCGCCAACGGCTGGGCCGAGGAGGTCATCGTCGTCGGGTTCCTGCTCACCCGGCTGCAGCAGCTGCGGGTGCACCCCGTCGTCGCCCTGGTGGCCTCCAGCCTGCTGCGCGGCGCCTACCACCTCTACCAGGGCTTCGGCGCGGGCCTCGGCAACGTCGCGATGGGCCTGGTGTTCGGCTACGCCTGGCAGCGCACCGGCCGGTTGTGGCCGCTGGTCATCGCGCACGGCGTGATCGACACGGTGGCGTTCGTGGGGTACATCCTGTTGGCGGGCCATCTGAGCTGGCTCACCTGAGGCGCCCGCGTACATTTCTTTTGTGAACGGCGACCGACGGCCTCCGCCACCTCGGCGGCGCGAGCCGTCGCAGGTGATCCGGCGCGACCCGACCGACCACCGCCGCCTGGCCGCCCAATCCGCCGACGCCGCCTCCGACCGCGCTACCAGCCGCCACCGCCGCCGCCCTATCGACCACCCGAATCCTGTTGTCGCGCCAACCGCCGCCGCCGCCAACCCGACCCGCCAAGCCCAAGCGCCGCGTGCGTCGCGTCGTGCTCGACGCTGTTGGCGGTCGATGATCCTGGCCGTCGCCGGTGTGATTCGGCACGGCGTTCTGGATCGACACCACACTGCACCGCGTCCCGGCGCTGGCCGACTACCCCGACCGGCCCGCCGACCGGGCAAGGGCACCACATGGCTGCTGGTCGGCTCGGACAGCCGGCAGGGACTCACCCCCGAGCAGCAGCAGGAACTCGGCCACCGGCGGCGACATCGGCAACGGCCGCACCGACACGATCCTGCTGGTGCACGTGCCGCGCGTCGGGTCGAGCAGCCCCGACCACGATGGTGTCGATCCCCCGGGACTCCTATGTGCAGATCCCGGACAACGGCAAGCGACAAGATCAACGCGGCGTTCGCGATCGGCGGCGCGCGCGCTGCTGGCCCAGACCGTCGAGCAGGCGACCGGCCTGCGCCTCGACCACTACGCCGAGATCGGGTTCGGCGGGTTCGCCGGCGTGGTCGACGCGCGTCGGCGGGGTGACGGTGTGCCCGCACGGAGCCGATCAGCGACCCGCTGGCCGGCATCGACCTGCCCGCCGGGCTGCCAGAAGCTCGACGGCCGCAACGCGCTCGGCTACGTCCGCACCCGCGCCACCCCGCGCGCCGACCTCGACCGGATGGTCAACCAGCGCGCAGTTCATGTCGGCACTGCTGCACCGTGCCGCCAGCCCGGCCGTGCTGGCTGAACCCGCTGCGCTGGTATCCGATGGCGCAGCGCGGCGGCCGACGCCGCTGACCGTCGACTAGGGCGCACACATCTGGGATCTGGCCCGGCTTGGCGTGGGCGCTGCACGGCGACGTCACCACCACGCACCGTGCCGATCGGCGAGTTCACCGGCAGCGACTCGGGTTCGGTCGTGGTGTGGGACAGCGACGTGGCCGACCGGTTGTTCGCGGCGCTGCAACGACGGCAAGCCCGTTGCCGCAGGATGTGCTCGACGGCCAGCGCGCAGTCCGACTAGTCGCGGCCGGCCCCGGTCAGCCCGTTCTGCAGCCAGTCCTTGGTGCGGCCCGGGATGGTTCGTGGCGATCCAGGCCACCCCGACGTCGCGGCAGTACTCGACGTCCTCGTAGTGGTCGACGGTCCAGCAGTACAGCGCACGGCCCTGCGCGGCGGCGCGGTCGACGAGTTCGGGATGCTCGCGCAGCGTCGCGATCGACGGTCCGACGGCGGTGGCGCCGACGGTGGTGGCCGCGCTGCCGCCGAGGTAGCGGGACGTCTCGCCGAGCAGCACGGTGGGCAGCATCGGCGCCGCGCGCCGGATCCGCCAGACCGCGGCCGCCGAGAACGACATCACCACCGCGCGCGACAGGTCCGCCGACGCCGGCGATGCGATGCCGTAGCGGTGCAGCAGCGCCAGCACCTTGCTCTCCACCAGCGCGCCGTAGCGCACCGGATGCTTGGTCTCGATGAAGATCTTCACCGGCCGGTGCCAGTCCAGCACCAGCGACACCAGCTCGTCGAGGGTCAGCAGCCCGGTGTCGCCCGTGCGCGCCGTCGGCGCGCCAGCTGGCGTGCCAGGCGCCGTAATCCAAGCTCGCGCAGCTGCGCCAGCGTCATCTCGCTGACCAGGCCGGTGCCGTTGGAGGTGCGGTCCACCCGGCGGTCGTGCACGCACACCAGATGGCCGTCGCTGGTCAGCCGGACGTCGCACTCCACGCCGTCGGCGCCCTCCTGCAGCGCCAGCTCGTAGGCGGCCAGCGTGTGCTCGGGACGGTCCGCCGAGGCGCCGCGGTGGGCGACCACGAAGGGATGCCCGACGCCGAGCGCCCTCGCCGGCTCCGGCGTCGCCCGAGTTCATACCCCTATGCTGCCGGTTCCGGCCTTCGCGGCCTCAACCGGGTGCGGCTCGGAAGTCCGGCGTCGCGGACCTGTCGTCGGCGACCATCACCCAGCGTTGGCGGGCCGCTCGACGGGCTTGCGCTCGAACGCCATCAGGACCTTGCCCGGTGCAGCGACCAGCGTCGCGGTCGCGAACAGGTAGGCGACGATCGTCGTCACCGTGTTGTCGGCGATGCCCTGGGCGTCGCGTGGTGAAGCTGGTCGCGATGGCGAACAGCGACACCGCGGTGCTGAAAGCACCCACACCACCACCACACCACGATCGGTCTGCGCAGCCGGTCGAGCTGGTCCTCGACGCTGCGCCAGTTCGAGGACGAAGACCGGCGCCCATGCCAAGTTCGCCAGCGGCACCAGACAGCCGGCACGTAACGCCCACAGCGGTCGATGTTCTTGGCGCCCAACGTGTTTGAACGCCGACGACCGCCGGGCGATCAGCCAGTTCGTCAGCAGAACGAAGCTGGCGAACAGCAGGAACAGCGGCCGCGACGCTGATCAGCGATTCCGAACCACGTCGCCGCCCACGCCACCACGGGATTCAGCAGCACCGTCGCGGTTGATGATGCAGCAGCGCATATCGCACGATGTGAACGAGCGCGGCCAGGCCGAGCGCGGCGATGGTCGCGACCAGGGTGGTGCGCAGAGCGGCGATCGACGGTCCGGTGCGCGGGTGGATGTGCTGCTCGGAGGCGGCGGCATCGAATCGCTCGACCAGACCCCAGCGCGGTATCACCCCGTATCGCGGGGTCGGGCCGAGATTGCGTTGGCGCCGACGGGCCGGCGGCGCCGAACCTGGACGAACCGCGATCCAGCGGTATCCCGCGGGTAGCCGCGGCGTTGCCTTCTGCGTGCCCTGCCCGTTCGGACGCACGGCCGGTGCGGTCGGACGCGCGCTCCATTGCGACGGGGACGGTGACGGCGGTGCGGGCGCGGCGGACGGCGAGAGCAGGGTGCCGTTGCAGCGCGGGCACCAGACACGCTGGCGGTCGCGCACGTTCCACCGCGTGCCGCAGCGGGAGCACACCTGGATCATCCGACCAGCCTAGCGCAGCGTTGCTCAGACGGTGCCTGCGCCGCCGGTGTCGGTCACGACGGACCGGCCGGCCTCGACCCACGCCTGCATGCCGCCGCTGACATTGAGCGGTTCATAGCCGTTCTGTGCCAGGTACTGGGCCACCCGCATGGAGCGACCGCCGAGATGGCAGACGACGAACAACGTCGCGCCGGGATCGATCTCGGCCAGCCGCGCGGGCACCTCGCCCATGGGAATGTGCTGCGCCCCGGCGGCGTGGCCGCGTTGCCACTCGTCGTCCTCCCGAACGTCGAGCAGCACGACCGAGTCGTCGAACGTCGTCGGCACGTCGGACACGTCTACTTGCTGGACGCTCATGCCCTCATGCTACGAGGCGGGTTTTGTCGACACACGTCAAGCAGCAATGTGGAGCTATCCACAGTTTCCACAGGTTCATCCACAGGCCGCCGGCCGTGCGGAAAGCGGGCCTGAGCCGTCCCAAACTGTGTGATTCCTGGGCGATCCTGTGGATAGCCTGGCGTCGTTATCGAACAGTGATCAACAGGCCAGTCGGCCCCGAGCGAAATGGATTGGCGCTCTAACCTTTGCTGAGTCGGCCCGATTTCTGCCGCGCCTCTCGAGGGGCTATGATCGGCGTCACAGCAACAGCTGTGACAGATCTCACGGGGGTGGGTAGTTGAACGTGCAGGTCAGGGGCATCAGATGACGTCGCATCCATACGGAACCGGATCCACGGCCTCATCGGAGTGGCAGTCGTCCACCCACGCCTACACGCGGGGCCAGTTGATGGCCTGTATCCGCGCCGGTCTGATCGCGCTCGTGCTGTTGGGCATCCTCGCCCTCATCGTGCTGTTCTGACATACGAAAAACGGCCCTGGTCTCACAGCGGAGATCCAGGGCCGTTCTCGTCATGAGTCCTCAGGCGGGCGGGTAGACGCCCATGTCCTTGGCCTTGTCGGTCTGCCAGAAGATATCGGCGATCTCGTCGATCGTCTTGAGGAGCTTCTCGGCCACCGCGACATCGGTCGACTTCTTCACATCGCCCGCGCCGTGCACACCGTCCCAGAACAGCTGGTGCAGGTTGGGGAACTGCTCGAAGTGATCCTTGGTGAAGAAGTCGGCCCACAGCACCATCAGGTGGTGCTTGACCTCCTCGGCGCGCTGCTCCTTGATGAGGATCGCGCGGGTGCGGAAGTGGTCGTCGTCGGAGTCGTGGAACTTCTTGAGCGTCTTCAGGCACGACAGCGCCTCGATCTTGGCCTGAGCCGGATCGTAGACACCGCAGTACAGGTCGCAGTGGGCATGGGCTGGTGTGGCGTTGGAGAAAAGTCGATCAAGCATGGTTTTAACCTACCCTCAGCGCATGCGCGATAACCATCCGCATCGTGACTGGCCGCTGAGAACGTTCCGGGTCGCCGAGGACTCGATGCGACCGACGCTGCGCCCCGGCGACGGGCTCCTCGCACTGCGCGGAGGACGAGTGCGGCGCGGCCAGTTGCGGGTGTTCCCCGATCCGCGGAAGTCGACGCGCTGGCTGGTGAAACGCGTCGGCGATGTGCACGGCTCGGGACGCCGCGCGATATTCGAAGCCCGCTCGGACAATCCGCGGGCCGCAGGTGCGGCCGACTCTCACGAATTCGGTTGGGTGCCCGCGGCGGGGTCCTACCGCGTGCTGTGGACAGCCAAGGCGAAAGTCGCCCGGTAGCACCCGTGTCGTCTTGCGCGCCAGGCGTTGCTGGCCCATGCTGAGCGGATCGACCCAGTGGGGTGTCGGGCAGGGTCTACACGCCGGCTCGACCGGCGCGTCCGAACACGAAGTCGCGGAGGCGAGATGGAGACTGGGTCCGGTCGGGCGATCGAGATCGCTCCCTTCCATTCGCAGGGGACGCTGAGGGGATTCGTGGTGTCGGGCCGCTGGCCGGATTCCACCAAGGAGTGGGCACAGGTGTTGCGAGTCGCCGTCCGAGTCGCCTCTTTCCCCGGATTGCTCTCCACCACAACGATTTTCGGCGCCCGCGAGGAGCTGCCGGATTCACCCGAGCCGGGCACGGTCGGGCTGGTCGTCGCCGAGGGCACCGTCGTCGGTGAGAACGCTGTGCCGCCAGGGCATTTCGCCGATCACCAACCTCCTGCGCTTCTCATGCTGCATCCCCCGTCGGAGACCACCCCGTCGCTGCCCGAATGCTCCGGTGCCGCTTCGTGGCTGCGTCCTGCTGCCGGGACTTCCACATCTGGGTCTCGAACACCGTGCCGCGTGGGTGGAGGCCGAGTCCGACGGAACGGTCACCTCGATGGTCAGTCGCGTCGGCATCGATCCGATCAGCGATCCCGATACGGCGATCCTGGCCATGCTGCTTGCTGCTTGACCTCCCCGCGGCGGGTTCGGCCGCCGCTCCGCTGGAATCGTGGCCCAGCACCACCAAACTCAACGCTGGCAATTCCGTGCTGGAGAGCCGACCGCGCTCCGTCGGGAGTGGATCCGTGAGCACACGAATTCAGCAAACACCGGTATCCGCTCCGGCGGCCGCTGCGCCGGTTGCCCGCCGACCGCATCGGCTTGCGGAAAGACAAGTGGTCGGAAGCCTGTGAGCTAAGGAAAAGCGACGTATCCGTCAAAATTTGCCTGACCACACCATGAGACATCGATGGGATATGGTCTAAACATGCTGCTTAGCGCGGTATCGAGGCCCTTGAAGAAAAAGCCGGGTTAACTTTTACGCGGTTTGCACTTGGTTGTTGGCACAACTCTCGCTACGATGATCAGCAAATACGCCGCCTAAGTAAACCGCTCTGTCATCACGTGGAGGTCAAATCGATGAGCAAGACGTTCTCCGCCCGCCTAAACCGCCTGTTCGACACGGTCTACCCGCCGGGGCGTGGTCCGCATACGTCGGCTGAGGTGATCGCCGCCCTCAAGGCGGAGGGCATCACCATGTCGGCTCCGTACCTGTCGCAGCTGCGTTCAGGCAACCGTACGAATCCCTCGGCAGCGACCATGGCGGCCCTTGCCAACTTCTTCCGTATCAAGCCGGCGTACTTCACCGACGACGAGTACTACGAGAAGCTGGACAAGGAATTGACGTGGCTCGCCAATATGCGTGACGAGGGCGTCCGCCGTATTGCGGCGAGGACGGTCGGCCTGTCCGTCGAGGCGCAGCAGGACATCGTCCAAAAGGTCGATGAGTTGCGTCGCCAGGAACACCTCGACGATTAGCCCGCGGGGAGCCGCATCGCGGCACCCGGCGAAGTAATCGGCGATCCTCCATCAGGAGCCGGCTGCGACACCCGCCCTGTCGAGCTGCCGGTACTGCTTGGCGATGGCAAGAATCCACTCCCGGTCGGAATACGTGGTCGGTTGGCGTAGCCATCCCAGACCCGGGAACAAGGCACGTTTGGTTTCCGCATCGGTTTCGCCGCGGCCCGCGTAGATCCACTCCGCGATCGCACGCGCCTGTTCCTCGGGCGCCACGTCGGGTGTGTCGAAGTCCGACAGGTCGGCGATGCCGTGCTCCAGGTCGTGATCCGCGGATGCGCCGGCGGCATCGACCGGATGGCGTAGCGCGGCGTCTGCCGCCGTCGCCTCGAGGAACAGCGCGTCGGAGATCAGCGACATCCGCTCGGCCACCCGGAACACCAGCGGCCCACGCGGACGCACGCCGATGCCGACGTCGGGATGCCGGCTGGCCGAGTTCGTCGAGCAGCGGCTGGATGATCCGCAGCTCTCGGCGCGCGCCGAACCAGTCCTCGACGCTCGGCAGCAGTGAGCCTGCGGCCACCACCAGCATCGCGCAGCCCAGCAGCGTGGCCGCCGCACCGACACCGACGAACTGCGTGGTGCCCACCGCGCGCAGGAAGAAGAACGCGCTGGCAAGCACGATCAGCACGATGCCGATGGTGAACACGAACAGCGCCCTGCCGCGCCGTGTGCGATTCGAATGCCGCATGCCCGCCCATGACACCAGCGTCAGCGCCAGCAGCACGTACAGCAGCGGAAGCAGCCACGACAGCGCCATGCCGTTCGGAGCCCAGGTTGCGTCTCAGGTACTCCTCCGGTGACATCTCCGGCTGCTGGCCTGCGGCGAAGAACGCCACCATGGTGGCGACGGCGATGGCGACGGCGACGCCGTACTGCCACATCGCGATTCGTCGAAGGATGGCGGGCTTACGCGGCGACGAGACCGTCGTGATCATCACGCAGCTGCCTGCTGCGCAGGCGACCAGCGCGACCTGGCTCAGACCCATCGAGATGTTGGGCCAGTGCAGCAGCGTGTCCAGCAGCAGGGTCAGCGGTTGCCAGTTGAGCGCGGCCACCAATGCCGAGGCTGCCGAGCGCCAGGATCATGGCGGTACTGACCAGGGACTGCTTGTTGACCAGGGCCCAACCGATTCGCAGGCCGGTCGCAAGTCCGAGAAGACCGGCGATCACCCAGATGATCAACCAAACGCCTCTCCGAGCCGAACCTGCACGATCGAGGAGCGGTCGGAGGGCAGCCTGCCGAGGCGGTAGATGAGCAGAGCCGCGAAATCCTCGGCTTCCTGCTCGGCGTCTTCACCGCTCGGGCCCATGCAGCCGGTGCGTTGGTTGAGCATGTATCCGATCAGGTCCGAGCTGGCGAATTCCGTCTCCGCGCGGGCGGCTTGGACGACCGGAATGCCCTCGTGGCCGAGGACCAGGTGACCTAGTTCGTGGGCCAGGGTCCGGTCCCAGGCCGGTAGACCCTTCTGGATCAGGAAGACGTCGCGGTCGGCGTACTGCCGCCACTGTCCGCACACCCCGGGCGGCAGGTCCGACATCTTCAGCTCGATGGCCCGCTCGACGGTGCCCGCTGACGGCGTCGACCAGGCGAGGCAGGGAGATCTCCCCGCGTCGCGGGGCGAGATCCAGCACGTCACTGACTGCGCGCGTAACGCGACGACTCGCTGGCATACAACCCCCTCTCGAACAGATCCACTATGCGCTGCCCAGCCCGGTTGAGGGGCCAGTTTGTAGTACTACCTGATGAAACGTGCTGAGCCACCGACGTGCACGGCGTGGCCCGCTTTTGCTTGCCTGTACCCCAATAATCCCCCGGCACACGTAAGCACCATGATCCCGGCGAGTCCCGGCACGGCCAGGGCCGCTACCTGCGGCAATCCGGCCGTTCGCAGATACTCGGTGTAGCCGATCCGATACGACGAATTCGGTGTCGCGACATTGCTGCCCACGCTCGCGGGTGGCGGGACGCGTTCGGCGGGCGGCTGGGCGGTGACGGCACGCGGGGCGGCAGGAGGAACCCCCGCTGACGCACCGCCACCCGACCCGGCGCCGCCCGCGCCTCCGGGAAGAGCGAGCGGCGGCACGACGATCACAGGTAACGCGATGGGCGCCGCACCGACGGGTGCTGCCGCGGCGATACCCGCACCGGCGTCGAGGACAGCGGGTGCGCCTGCCACGCCAGGCTGGTCCGGCTTCAGTTCGTCGGGCAGCTGCATGCCGGGGACCGCCGGCGGCTTGAAGTGCGGAAGCTGCTGGATGGCGCCGCCGCCACCACCTCCCGTGCTCTGCGGCGGACTCGGCAGGGGATCACCCGGAGGCTTCGGTGGGTTCTCGGGCATCGGCTTCGTCGGCGATTCTTTCGTCGGCGACGTTTCTGTCGTCGGCGATGTCCGTCTCGCGTCTCCCGCCCGGATACTGGCCTTGCCTGCCGTTACCCAGGCGGGTCTGCGGCCCTTGCCCCGCCGGCTCAGACGTCTTCTGGTCGTTGCCGTCGCCGAAGCCGAACGCGCGACGCACCATGTCGCCGATCGAGTCGTCACCCCTGCTGTTGTCCGCGCGGTCCTGGCGGTCATCTCCGTGGCCGGGATCCGCAAGCGCTATGGCGCCGCCGGCACCGGCCATGAACAGGCCAGACGCGACGAGGCATGCCGACGCGGCGACACGCACACGCGAGGCCACACGGTCACCACCTCTCATCACGACGTCCGAACACTTTTACGGTTGCGGCGATTGTCGCACAATCCGGTCAACACGTTTGCTAGTGCACGGAACTGCCCCCGTACCGGGACGTGCCACGGAGCGGTCGCAGCAGCGGGCGATAGTGTTGTGCTGCGCGATCTCAGACACGAAAATCGGAAATGCCGACGAGACGACCGGAAGGCGGCCGGGATGGGCCTGTTCACGCCGCGGAAAAGCCGCGCTACTCGGCGAGCTGAGGCCCGTGCCATCAAGGCCAAGGCGAAGCTGGAAGCCAAGCTCGCGGCGAAGAACGAGAACCGCCGCATGAAGGCCGCGCACAAGGCCGAGACCAGGGCGCTGAAGGCGCAACTGCGCGCACAGCGGGAGAGCGACAGGACCGCCCTCAAGGTTGCTGAGACAGAGCTCAAGGCGGTCCGCGACGGCAAGCTGCTGTCGCCTGCGCGCATTCGCCGGACCCTCACGGTTTCCCGGCTGTTGGCCCCGATCGTGGTGCCGCTGGCCTATCGCGCCGCGATGGCTGCGCGGGGATTCCTGGACCAACGGCGGGCCGACCGGCTCGGCGTTCCGCTCAGTCAGCTCGGCCAGTTCTCCGGCCACGGTGCGCAGCTGTCGGCCCGCATCGCGAGCGCCGAGCAGACATTGCGGCAGGTGGCCGAGAAGAAGCCCAAGGACGCCGAGACCAAGCAGTTCGTCGCCGCCATGACCGATCGGCTCACCGACCTTTCGGCGGCGGTAACCGCTGCCGAGAACATGCCGACGGCGAATCGCCGGACCGCCCACAACTCAGTCAGCCAGCAGCTCGACGGCGTCGACGCCGATCTGATGGCTCGCCTCGGCGTGGTCTGACGCGACCGTGCCGGCCGAGCCGACGACCACCGCCGCCCGACTGCGGGGCATCGCCGCGGGCCTGCTGACCGCGGCGCTCGCGGTCGCCGCGCACGGCGTCGCGGACGGCGCGGCACCGTCCGGCACGGCCGTGGCGCTGCTGGCCGTGCTCGCCGCGACGATCGGCGGGCTGGCCACGACCGTCTCGCGCACCGCCGATGTGCGTGTGCTCCTCGGCCTGCTGGCGACCGGGCAACTCGTCGGCCACCTGATGCTCGCTGCCGCGGGCCACAGCCACGGCGAACCGACGTCGCCCGCGCCTGCCATGCTCGTCGCGCACGCACTGGCCGTGATCGTCGGCGCGGTCCTGATCGCCGCCGGGGACCAGCTCTGCCGTGCGGTGTCGCGGGTCGCGAAGGTCGCGACGCGCGCCGTCGTGGCACCGATCCCGACCAAGTCGTCCGTCATCTCCGGCGCCGATCAGCCTCTGCGTTCCTCCCTGCTGCTCGCAGCATCTGTGTCACATCGGGGTCCGCCGGTCAGCCGCGCGCGCTGACCGACCGAAACCCCGTCGAAAGAAAGTGACAATCGAATGCACTCCCCATCAGGGGCGCCCATGCGCGCCCTCATCACCGTCGGCGCAACCGGAGTCGGGCTCGGCATCATTGCGCTCTCCGGTGCGGCGCCCGCATGGGCCCACGTCCACGCCGATGCCGACAATCCCGCACCGGGCGCCACCTCAATGGTGACTTTCCAGGTTCCCGGCGAATCCGAAAATGGCGCTCTGACAACCCAATTGAGCGTCAAGCTGCCTGATGTGGCGTCCGCCAGAACAGAAGTCATGCCCGGCTGGACGGCCACCCTCGAGCGGGACGCGGCCGCGGGTACCGTCCGCTCGGTGACCTGGACCGCTGACCCCAGGGTCGGCATCTCGTCCGATCAGTTCGCGCTGTTCCGGGTGTCGGTGAAGCTGCCGGAGGGCGACAGCGTGGCGTTTCCGACCACGCAGACGTATTCCGACGGGACAGTGGTGCGCTGGGACCAGGCGCCGCTGCCCGGTGGCGGAGAGCCCGAACACCCGGCCCCGGCGTTGAGCTTGACCGGTGCGACGCCGACCGGGATGGACGACCATGAGATGACGGCGCAGGCCGCGCCGACCGCCGACAACGCCGCGCGCTGGCTAGCAGGCGGGGCCATCACACTGGCCGCGGTGGGCATTGCCGCGGCGTTGATCGCGCGGAGGCGCAGTTGACCTGGTTGTTCCGGCTCGCGTTCGTCGCCGCCCTCGTGGCGGCGACGGCGCTGGCCGGTGCGCCGGCCGCGTCTGCGCACGCCACCCGCATCGCCACCGATCCGCCCGACAACACCGCACTCGCCTCGGGACCGCAACGCGTCAGCGCGACGTTCAACGAGCAGTTGCAGCCCGAGTTCGCCGCGATGACCGTGGTGGGACCCGACGCGAACCTGTGGTCCACCGGCGACCCAGAGGTGCAGGGCGCGGTGATCGCTGTCGGGGTGCGGCCACTCGGACCGACCGGCACCTACACCGTTAACTACCGGGTGACGTCGGCCGACGGTCACCCGGTGTCGGGTTCGTGGTCGTTCCGGCTGACGGTGGCCGCGACCGGCACTCCGGGCCCCCCGGCGGCCAGATCGACCGACTCCGGCGGCGACGGCGGGATCCCGGTCTGGCCGTTCCTGGTGGCGGGCGCGTTGATCATCGGCGGTGGAATCCTGTGGGCGGCACGACGACAGACGTGACCACCCGCGCGGTGACCGGCGGTTTCGTCGTCGTGGTCGGCGCATCGGCGGCCGCGTGGGCGTTGACGAACCCGCAGGCCGGCCCCGCCGCGATCATCGTGCGTGCGCTCGCCGACTGTGCGGCCGCCGCGACGCTCGGGCTGGCAGTGGTGCCGATGCTGGACACCGGGCGGCACCGGGAGCAGTTCACGCTACGGGCCGGCCGTTCACTCGGGTGGGCGGCGGGCCTCTGGCTGTTCACCGAACTGTGCCGCCTCGCGGTGGGCGCCGCCGCGGCCGCGGCCGTACCGGTGAGCCGGGTGGGCCTGACCACGACGGCGGAGTTCGCGACCGCGACGTCTGCAGGACGGTCCGGCCTGTTCAGCATCGCGGCGGCCGGGCTGGTGTTGGTGGCCGCGTTCGCGGTGCCGAAGACACCGCCCGCAGCGGTCGCCGCAGCCGGGATCGTGGCCGTCGGGCTCGTCGCACGCACCGTCAGCGGGCACATGTCGGCGAGCGGCCCGGCGCCATCGCGATCGCGGTTCACGTGCTGGCCGCCGCCTGTGGTGCGGGACGCTGGCGGCGCTCGTCTTGACGGTCCACCATCGTGGCCAGTGGGCGCGGGTGCTGCCGCGATTCTCCGAGATGTCGATGTGGTGTGTGATCGCATTGCTGGCCGGCGGCGTGACAGGTGCGCTCGTAGCGGTGGATTCGGCGTCGCAGTTGTTCGCTACCGGCTACGGCCGTGTTTTGCTGGTCAAGATCGTCCTCACCGTTGTCTTGATGGCGTTGGCCTGGCGCAACCGCGCCCGCTGGCTGCCCGCGGCAAAGTCGCATCGCGTTACCGCATACGTATCGCGATCACGATCGCTCACCGAGTTGGCAATCATGGCGGTGGCGTTGACCATGGCCGCTGCACTGTCGGTTACCGGCTAGGGTTGAATGATTGAGGACGAGACACTGCAAAGGAGCAGCCTGATGGCCGACCAGCAGGATCGACCCGACGAAAACCCTGACGTCCCACCGCCTGCGTCACCGCCACCCGTGCCGACCCCCACCCTGAGTCGGCGACTCCCCCGCCTGCACCACCGCCACCTCCTGCGCAGAAGAAGGCCCCGGCCAAGAAGGCGGCCAAGACGACCCCCGCGAAGGCGGCCAAGAAAGCCGCACCCGCCAAGAAAGCCGCCAAGAAGGCCGCGCCGAAAAAAGCACCGCCGAAGGTTGCGCCACCGGTCGCACCGAAACTGGCCGACACCAACGGTGACCGCAATATCGCAGACGCGGCGAAGCAGACGGCGGCACAAGCGAAGTCGACAGTAGCGGCGGCGGTCAACCCAGGCCCCGCCACGGTGCCGCTCGTCGGGCCTGAGCGGTCACGTGTGCCGCTGGCCGCGGCGGTCGCCGCGGGCGTACTCGCCATTCTGCTGGCGATCGTCGTGCGTCGACACGGCGACGACTGAAACCGCTGACCCTCACGTCGCTAGCATCGACCGGTGACCATCGAGCCGCGTCCCACCGCCGACCTCGTCGACGAGATCGGACCCGACGTCCGCAGCTGCGACCTGCAACTGCGGCCAGTTCGGCGGCCGGTCGGAATTCGCCGGGCCGATCACCACGGTGCAGTGCTTCGAGGACAACGCGCTGCTGAAATCGGTTCTCTCCGAACCGGGTAACGGCGGCGTGCTGGTGATCGACGGCGACGGCTCGCTGCACACCGCGCTGGTCGGCGACATCATCGCCGGCCTCGGCGTCGACAACGGCTGGGTCGGGCCTGATCGTCAACGGCGCGGTGCGGGACGCGGCGACACTGCGCACCCTGGACATCGGCATCAAGGCGCTGGGCACCAATCCGCGCAAGAGCGCCAAGACCGGCGACGGCCAACGCGACGTGGCGGTCGAGTTCGGCGGTGTGGTCTTCGTGCCGGGCGAGATCGCCTACAGCGACGACGACGGCATCGTCGTCGTCGCCGCAGGCTGAGTGCTCTAGGCCGAAGCGCCCACCGGCACACGGTGTTTGGTGAAGTGCAGCGCCTCGTCGTCGACCTTGCCGTGCCGGATCATCCGCATGTCGAAGAGGTAGTTCTGCTTGAGCCGCCACGGTGCCCGTCGATCCCGACTTCGGCAGCAGGTGCGCCGACCGCTGGAAGTAGCCGGGGGTGAAGTCCATGAACGGCAGCTCGTCGACGCTGTCGCCGGGGTGCTGAGGCTCGACACGGTCGAAACCGTTGGCGTCCATGTAGTTCAGCAGCCGGCAGACGAACTCGGAGACCAGGTCGGCCTTCAGCGTCCACGACGCATTGGTGTAGCCGAACGTGATGGCGAAGTTCGGGATGCCGGAGAACATCAGGCCCTTGTAGGTCATCAGCGACGGTCAGGTCGATCGGTCTCGCCGTTCTTGGTCGGTTCGAGCGCCGCCGAGCAGCTGCATGTTCAAACCCGTTGCGGTGACGATGATGTCGGCGTCGCAGCTCCTCGCCCGAGGTCAGCTTGATGCCCGGTCTTGGTGAACCGTTCGATGGTGTCGGTGACGACGTCGGCGTTGCCCTTGCGGATGCTCCTTGAACAGATCGCCGTTCGGCGCAAGACACACGCCGCTGGTCCCACGGCTTGTAGCTCGGGCCGAAGTGCTTGTCGAAGTCGAAGCCCTCCGGCAGCCGGCGCTCACCCATTCTGCGAAGCGCCTTCTTGAACATGCTCGGGAAGTTCCTGGCGAGCTGGTACTGCGCGGTGCCTGGAGGATGGCCTTCCAGCGGATCGCGGTGTAGGCCGCCTTCTCGGGCAGGAGCTTGTTGGCTTTCGCGGCGAACGGATCGATGTCGGGCATCGCCGGCGATGTATGTCGGCGAGCGCTGCAGCATCGTCACGTGACCGGCGCCCGAGTCGATCAGCGCGGGGATCAGAGTCACGGCGGTGGCGCCGCTGCCGATCACGACGATCTTCTTGCCCTGGTAGTCGAGGTCCTCCGGCCAGTGCTGCGGGTGGACGATCGTGCCCTCGAAGTCCTCGGCGCCGGCGAACGTCGGGCGAGTAGCCCTCGTCGTAGTTGTAGTAGCCGGTGCACGCCGAACAGGAACGCGCAGGTGATCTCGCGTCTGCTCGCCGTCGCGCTCGACGCGCAGGGTCCAGCGGTTGTCGGCGTCGGACCAGTCGGCGGCGACCACGTTCTGGCCGAACCGGATGTGCTTGTCGATGCCGTTCTCGGCGGCCGCTTCCTTGAGGTAGTCCAGGATCGACGGGCCGTCGGCGATCGCCTGTCGTCCGATGTCCACGGCTTGAACCGGAATCCGAGGGTGAACATGTCGGAGTCCGAGCGGATGCCCGGGTACTTGAACAGGTCCCAGGTGCCGCCGAGGTTCTCCCGGCGCTCCAGGATCAGCGTAGCTCTTGTCGGGGCAGCGGTCCTGCAGATGCCAGGCCGCGCTGATGCCGGAGATGCCGGCGCCCACGATGACAACGTCGACAAATTCGGTCATGCTGTAAAGCTATCAACACCGTGTCGAATAAGTCAACAGTGTGTTGAGAAACTCGACACCGTGTAAAGTCACCGCCGTGACAACCGCCAGCCAACCCCGTGCCGCGCCGCGGCCGTCGCACCGCCCGGCCGTCGGGTGACGACCGTGAGCTGGCCATTCTCGACGACCGCCGAGCGACTGCTCGAGGAGCGGTCGATAGCCGACATCTCGGTCGACGACCTGGCCAAGGGCGCCGGCATCTCGCGGCCGACGTTCTACTTCTACTTCCCGTCCAAGGACGCGGTGCTGCTCACGCTGTTCGAACGCGTGATCGCGCGAGGCCGACGTCGCGTTCGAGCAGCACGACCAGTCGCCGCCCGCCGCCGACCGCGACGAGCATGTGCGCGGCGGCATCACGCGTTTCTTCGACGACGTTCGCGCGCGCATCGCGCGCGTGACCCGCGCCGCGCACGAGGTTCGCGGCCACCCATCCCGAGGTGCGCGAACTGTGGTCGACGTTCATGCAGAAGTGGATCGACCAGCACCGCCGCGGTCATCGAGGCCGAGCGCGCCGGGGTGCGGCGCCGGACGACCCTGCCCGCCCGCGACCTGGCCGACGGCGCTGAACCTGATGAACGAGCGGGCGATGTTCGCGTCGTTCGCCGACGAGCAGCCGTCGATGCCCGCCGGAGCGGCTGCTGGACACCCTGGTCCACATCTGGGTCACCAGCATCTACGGCGAATCCCCGTAGCGTCGTCGGACCTCGATGCGAACATATGTTCGTGTCGTGTCGCGGCTCGGCGCCACCATCCTGCACGCTGACCTCGACTCGTTCTACGCGTCGGTCGAGCAGCGCGACGACCCCGCGCTGCGCGGCCGGCCGGTGATCGTCGGCGGCGGCGTCGTGCTGGCGGCGAGCTACGAGGCCAAGGCCTACGGCGTGCGCACCGCGATGGGCGGACGGCAGGCCCGGCAGCTGTGCCCGCACGCCGTCGTCGTGCCGCCGCGGATGTGGGCGTACTCGCGAGGCCAGCGACGCGGTGTTCGAGGTGTTCCGCGACACCACGCCGCTCGTCGAACCGCTGTCGGTGGACGAGGCCTTCCTCGACGTCGTCCGGACTGCGCCGGGTGTCGGGCACGCCGGTCGCAGATCGCGGCGCGGCTGCGGGCGGCGGTCCGCGACCGGGTCGGCCTGCCGATCACCGTCGGCATCGCCCGCACCAAGTTCCTGGCCAAGGTCGCCAGCCAGGAGGCCAAGCCCGACGGGCTGCTGCTGGTGCCGCCCGATCGCGAGCTGGCGTTCCTGCACCCGCTGCCGGTGCGCCGGCTGTGGGGCGTCGGCGCCAAGACCGCCGAGAAGCTGCACGCCCACGGCATCGAGACCGTCGCCGACGTCGCCGAACTCGAGCGAGTCGACGCTCGGCTGCGATGGTCGGCGGCGCGATGGGCCGCCAGCTGTTCGCGTTGTCCCGCAACATCGATCGGCGCCGGGTGGTGACCGGCGTGCGCCGCCGCTCGGTCGGCGCGCAGCGCGCGCTCGGCCGGCGCGGAAACACGATGTCGGCACAGCGAGATCGACGCCGTCGTCATCAACCTGGTCGACCGGATCACCCGCCGGATGCGCGAGGCCGGGCCGCACCGGGCGAACCGTGGTGCTGCGGTTGCGGTTCGACGACTTCGGCCGGGCCACCCGGTCACACACCATGCCGCGGGCCACCGCGTCCACCGACGTCATCCTCGCCGCCGCACGCGGACTGGTCGCCGCGGCCGCGCCGCTGATCGCCGAGCGGGGGCTGACCCTGGTCGGTTTCGCGGTGTCCAACATCGACCGCGACGGCGCCCAGCAGCTGGAGTTGCCGTTCGACGTCGAGAAGTCGCCGACACCGTCGCGCTGCGACTCGAGCGCCGTCGACGAGGTGCGCCAGCGCTTCGGCAACGCCGCGGTCACGCGCGGCGTGCTCTCGGCCGCGATCCCGGCCTGGAGATGCCGATGCTGCCCGACTAAAGAAGTTGTGCGGCAACGAATCCGGCGAGGAGAACGGTGAAGCCGCCGATCTCGGCCACGATCAGCGCAAGCATGCCTGCATGGACACCGGGGGCGGGATTCGCGAACTGATTGGTGGTGTCACGTTTCGCGCCGTGTCGCATGTAGGTGCACGATCGCAATGACGAAGAACAGCACGACGACCATCGCCGCGGTCAGGTTCACCCAGGTCGGCCATGCGCTCAACTCGACGAAGACGGCGATCAGCAGGGTGGCGAACGAGTAGAGCAGCGCGGCCCGGTGCGCGATGTCCACATACGGGTGCGCGAGATGGTCCTCCGCGACGGCCATCTGCCGGTATTTCCAGACGCCGAGCGCCAGCGCCAGCAGAAAGATGAGCCCGGCCGCCAGCAGCGTGACCCTGGTGTCGATGCCTAGATCCACGCACCTACGTTACGAGGTCGTCCACTCCAGCAGCTTCTCGGCCGGCCAGGTGTTGACGATCCGCTCGACCGGGCACCTCCGTTGTCCAGCGCCCGTTGCGCGCCGTAGCCGAGGAAGTCCAGCTGACCCGGCGCGTGCGAGTCGGTGTCGATCGAGAACTGGCAGCCGATCTCCAGCGCCAGCTTCAACAGCCGCGTCGGCGGATCGCGGCGCTCGGGCCGCGAGTTGATCTCCACGGCGGTGCCGTTGTCGCGGCATGCGGTGAACACCTTCTCCGCGTCGAACTTCGACTCCGGCCGCATACCGCGGCCGCCCGTGACCAGCCGGCCCGTGCAGTGGCCGAGCACGTCGGCGTGCGGGTTCTCCACCGCGCTGACCATCCGCCGGGTCATCGCGGCTGCGTCCATCGACAGCTTCGAGTGCACGCTGGCCACCACGACGTCGAGCCGCTCGAGCAGCTCGGGCTCCTGGTCGAGCGAACCGTCCTCGAGGATGTCGACCTCGATGCCGGTGAGGATGCGCATCGGCGCGACCGTCTCGCGTAGTTCGTCGATCACGTCGAGTTGCTTGCGGAGCCGCTCCGGCGAGAGGCCGTTGGCGATCGTCAGCCGCGGCGAATGGTCGGTCAGCGCGCAGTACTCGTGACCCAGATCCCTTGCCGCCGGCATCATCTCCTCGATCGGCGCCGACCCGTCAGACCAGTTCGAGTGCACGTGCAGGTCGCCGCGCAACGCCGACCTGATATCGCCTCCGCCGAGATCCTTTGCGGCCGAGCGCAATTCGACGAGCGCGTCGGGCTCCCGGCCCGCCCACGCCTGGGCGATCACCTTCGCGGTCTTGGGTCCGATGCCGGGCAGCGACTGCCAGCTGTTCGCGGCGCCGTGGCGTCTCGCGGTCGGCATCGCCGAGCGCTTCGACGATGTCGGCCGCGTTGCGGTAGGCCATCACCCGCCGGGAGTCCTCGCGCGCCCGGTCCTTGTAGTACGCAATCTGACGCAGAGCGACGACCGGATCCATGCCTCCAGTGTGCCGGTCACGGCGCGCGCCAACCGGGATCGCGCCCGCTCAGCGCGAGACCCGGTCGAAGCGGGCGCGTCGTCGGCGACCGGCACGGCGGGTCCGAACATGCCCTCGGTACCCGCAGGGTCGAACTGCGCGAGGTGGTCGAGACAGGCCTGCGCAGTCGTCGAGTCGCAGTCGTAGGGCAGGCCGATCGCAGCGGGCGACGTCCCAGCCGTGGATGGCAACCTCGGCGAGCGCGACAGACCCCACGACTTCGCCGGGCAGGTCGACCCCACCTGCGCGGGTCATGCCCGTCCCACGCGTCCGGCTCCGCCGACACCGTGCCAGGGCGGCAAGCCGCTGCGGGTAGGCGGTGCGCCAGTCGACATCGAGCGGCGCACCGTCGGTCGGCGGGGTGTCGGTCAGCGGGCCGAAGTCCTTGCCGCCGCCGCGGCGAAGGCCAGGACAGCATCGCCGATGTGGGCGACCAGCGCATCGAGGCGCATTTCTCGCACGGTGTGGGCAGGGCCAGTTGGTCGTCGGTGACGCCCACCAGTACATCGGGTGTGCGCTGGCAGGCGAGGTCAAGTCGATCATGTGCGTACTGACCGGCGGCGGCCGCAAATCATCGGTCGTTAAGTGGCTTGGTAGCCCCGTGAACCAGCGCGCGGACCTGGTCCTCGATCGCACCGCCCGCGAAGAACAACATCTCGTCACCGGCCTGCAGCACGTCGTCGGGCTGCGGCAGGATGACCCCGCTGTCGCGGATCACGATGGCCAGCGCGGTGTTCTCGGGCAGCGCGACGTCGCGCACCCGCTTGCCGACCAGCGGGTCGTCTTCGGGCAGAGTCAGTTTGGCCAAGCTGACCTGGCCCTGCCGCAGCTCCATCAGTCGCACCAGGTGGCCGATGTCGATGGCGCCCTCGATCGCCGGCGACCAGGGCCCGGGGCGCCGACACCGCGACGTCGACGCCCCACGCCTCGGTGAACAGCCACTCGTTGCGGGCGTCGTTGACGCGTGCCACCACCCGGTCGACCCCGAACTCGGTCTTGGCCAGCAGCGACGTCGTCGAGGTTGGCCTTGTCGTCGCCGGTCGCCGCGATCACGACATCGCACGTCTGCGATGCCGGCCTCCTCCAGCGACGTCAGCTCGCACGCGTCGGCCAGCAACCAGTCGGCGTCGGGAACCGTGTGCGGTTCGTAATGACGGACATTGTGCTCGATCAGCAGGACCTTGTGGCCGTAGTCGAGCAGTTCCCGCGCGACGGAACGACCGACGCGCCCGCGCCGGCGATGCCGATCGCGCATCGTCCGCACGCTCGTCAGGCGCCGGCGTCGACGCACTCGTCGGACCGCCGTCCTGATCTCGGAACACGACCGTCATACTGACCCATGCGCGGCCGTACTGCGTCATCTGACGGGATGAAATGAGCTTGCAGCAGCTGTATCTGGTGCTGCTGGCCGGCGGGCTCGTGCTGCTGGCCAGCATCGTCGCCACCCGGGCGGCCACCGGGTCGGGCTGCCCAGCCTGCTGCTGTTCCTCGGCGTCGGCGTCATCGTCGGCGAGGACGGGCTGGGCCTGCAGTTCGACGACGCCTAGCTCGCCGACGCACCTCGGCACCGTCGCGCTGGCGATCATCCTCGTCGAGGGCGGCCTGACGACGCGGTTCGCCGACGTGCGCAGGGTGCTGGCGCCCGCCGGCGTGCTGGCCACCCTCGGCGTCGGCGGTCAGCATGGTGGTCACCGCCGCGGGCGCACACCTGCTGCTCGGCATGGACTGGCAGCTGGCGCTGCTGCTCGGCGCCATCGTGTCGTCCACCGACGCCGCCGCGGTGTTCTCGGTGCTGCGCGTCGCTGCCGCTGCCCCGGCGCGTCGCCGGCCTGCTCGAGGCCGAGTCCGGATTCAACGACGCGCCCGCCGTCATCCTCGTGCTGATGTTCAGCGCGACGCCGCTCGAGCTCGTCGCCGGTGCAGCGCTCGTCGGCGAGCTGGTCTACGAGCTGGTCGTCGGCGCCGCGATCGGGCTGGCGTGCGGGTTGCTCGGCGCAATCGCGCTGCGCCGCATCGCGCTGCCCGCGTCCGGCCTGTATCCGCTGGCGACGTTCGGGCTCGGGCATGGTCGCCTTCGCCGCGGCGGGCAGCGCCCACGCCAGCGGGTTCATCGCCGCCTATCTGGCCGCGGTGGTGCTCGCCAACTCCGGGCTGCCGCACCGGTCGGCGACCCGCTCCTTCGCCGAGGGGCTCGGCTGGCTGGCGCAGATCGGCCTGTTCGTCCTGCTCGGCCTGCTGGTCGACCCCAGCGAGCTCGGCCGGCGAGGTGGTGCCCGCGATCGTGATCGGGCCTGGTGCTGCTGCTGGTCGCCCGGCCGCTGTCGGTCGTCGTCTCGCTGGCCGGTTTCCGCGTGCCGTGGCGGGAGCAGGCGTTCCTGTCGTGGGCCGGGTCTGCGCGGCGCGGTGCCCGATCGTGCTGGCGACGTTCCCGATCGTCGCGGGCGTGCCGCGACAGCCACCGGCTGCTCAACATCGTGTTCATCCTGGTCGTGGTGTTCACCCTGGTGCAGGGGCCGAGCCTGCGCCGACTCGCGCACCGGCTCGGGCTGATCCCGCGGGACGCCACCCGCGAGATCCAGGTCGAGGCCGCGCCGCTGGACGTGCTGGAGGCCGAACTGCTGACGATGACGGTGCAGCCGCCGTCGCGGCTGCACAGCGTGACGGTGCTCGAACTGCGGCTGCCCGACCCGAGCGTGATCACGCTGATCATCCGGGACGGGCACACGTTCGTCCCGCAGCCCGAGACCCGGATCGCGGCAGGCGACGAGCTGCTGATCGTCACCACCCCGAAGACGCGGGCGGCCGCCGAACGCAGGCTGCGCGCGGTGAGTCGCCGCGGCAAGCTCGCCTACTGGTTCGACGAATTCGGCGAAGCCGAATAGAGGGCAGGAGTCGGCGAAGCCGAATAGAGGGCAGCGGCGAGCGGACTGACAGGACGCACTCAGGTGATCGGGACTAGCGTTGATGTAGTGCGATTCGCTTTCAAGACATCCCCGCAGAACACCACCTGGCACGACATGCTCGACGTCTGGCGGGCCGCCGACGACATCGACGTCTTCGAGTCCGGCTGGACGTTCGACCACTTCTATCCGATCTTCTCCGACTCCACCGGCCCGTGCCTGGAGGGCTGGACGACGCTCACCGCGCTGGCGCAGGCCACCAAGCGGCTCCGGGTCGGGCGTGCTCGTCACCGGCATCCACTACCGCCATCCCGCCGTGCTGGCGAACATGGCCGCGGCGCTCGACATCGTCTCCGACGGCCGGCTCGAACTCGGCATCGGCGCGGGCTGGAACGAGGAGGAGTCCGGCGCCTACGGCATCGAGCTCGGCTCGCATCAAGGAGCGCTTCGACCGCTTCGACGAGGCGTGCGAGGTGCTGACCGGCCTGCTGACGCAACGAGACGACGACGTTCGACGGCAAGTACTACCAGCTCAAGGACGCCCGCAACGAGCCGAAGGGCCCGCAGCAGCCGCACCCGCCGATCTGCATCGGTGGCAGCGGCGAGAAGCGCACCCTGCCGCTCACCGCCCGGTACGCCGACCACTGGAACTTCGTCGGCGGTCCG